>NZ_JBNJRY010000002.1:0-628010 GCF_050435325.1 Paenarthrobacter sp. TE4293 | reverse complement strand
CCGATGGTACTGCACCCGGGAGGGTGTGGGAGAGTAGGACACCGCCGGACAACCATTAGGCAAGAGCCCCGACCACACGGTCGGGGCTCTTCCCCCTTTAACCCACAAACAACACCAGCCCGCGGAACACCGCCCGCCGGTAGAGTTGGTTGTCATGGAAAACCTCTTCAGCCACCCGGCCTCTGAGCCCGAGTCATCCGAGCAGGGCGGTGGGTCACTTGAACCGCTCATCCTCACCGTCGTGGTGCCAACCACTGTCCCGCACGCCTTCCAGGGGTTCACGGACCACCCTCACCTGTGGTGGCCCTTGGAGCAGGAGAGCGTCTATGGAGCGGGATCCCACGTGGAGTTCGAAGAGAACCTGATCCTGGAAACGGCTGAAGACGGCCGGACTTCCGTTTGGGGCACCATCGATGATTGGCAGCCCCCGCTGTCCTTCCACGCCAGCTGGTACCCGGCCAGCACACCTTTGTGGTCCACCGAGATCCGAGTGGCTTTCCGGGCAGTGGAGGAGGGCACGGAAGTGCGTCTGGTCCATGATGGATGGGAAGGTGCGGAGGATCCTGCAGCGTCCCGGGCCTCCTATGCCGAGGGTTGGCCGTCTGTTCTGGATCGCTACGTAAGGTTCATGGGCGGAGCAGTTGCCTAGGATCCGCAGGCTGCTCGCACCAGACTGGCGGTTGCTCAAGGCTGTCCGCCTGGAGATGCTCACGGATACACCCATGGCCTACATTGAGAGCCTTGATGCGGCGCGCAGGCAGACCGATACCCAGTGGCAGGAACGCGCGGCGGCCATGTCCGGGGACAACAGCCTCACGGTGGTGGCTGATGCCGGCGTGGACGGGAGCAGGTTCTGTGGGCTGATGCGCGTGGTGCTCAAACACCCGCAGGCCCCGCACAAGGAGCTCCAGGCCATGCTCATCAGCGTGTACGTCGCACCCGAACACCGCGGCCTGGGTCTTGCAGACGAGCTTCTGAAGGAGGCGTGCAAAGCCGCTGCCGAAGATCTCGGTGCCACGTACCTTGAGCTCGGGGTCCACGAAGACAACTCGAGGGCACGTGCCTTCTACGAACGGCACGGGTTCGAGACCACAGGGGCCAGTAGGCCGTATCCGCAAGACACGACCAAACGTGAGCTCGCCATGGAACGCCGCCTGCAGTTTCAGGGCGGTTAGGAAGCGCCGGCCTTCGGAACGGCGGTGCTGCTCCGCACCACCAGGCTGGTGGGATGTTCGGTATCGGCCGGTTCCAGGACCAGGCCGTTGGTGATGGCGCCCAGGAGGGTGCGGACAGCCAATGCACCCTGGCCCTTGGCATCTTGGTCGATTGTCGTCAGGCCCATGACGTTGCCCAGGTCGTGCCCGTCGATTCCCATCACGGAAAGGTCGTCCGGGATACGCAGCCCGAAGTCCCGGGCGGCAAGGATGGTGCCGATGGCCATTTCGTCAGACGCTGCGAAGACGGCCGTGGGCCTGTCCGGCGCACTGGCCAGCAACTGCCGGGCAGCAGCGTAAGCGCCTTCAATGGTGAAGTCCGCAGAAACGATCCATTCGGGCCTGACCGGACAGCCGGCGTCGTTCATTGCTTCCTCAAAACCGCTCCGGCGGGTTCCTGGAAGATGGAAGTCCTGGTCGTAGGCCTCGTGACCGGTGATGTGGGCGATCTGGGTGTGTCCCAGGCCCAGCAGGTGGTTGGTGGCCTTCCGCGCGATCCCGGAATCGTCGATCCTGATGGTTGAGGCTCCCGGCAAGGGACCGCCGATGCCCACGATCGGGCGGTGCATGGCGTGGAGCTGCTGGAGTTCCGCCTCGCTCAGTTCCAGCGATACCGCGATGACTGCATCCACCCGTTTACGCAGCAGGAAGTCGTTGAACACGCTGTGCCGATGCGCGGGGTTCTCGCCGATGTTGTACAGGGTGAGGTCGTAGCCGGCCTCGAGCAGCGCGGCCGAGGCACCCTCGATCACCGCTGAAAAGAACCAGCGGTGGACCGAGGGCACCACCAAACCAACGTTGTGTGTACGCCCCGAGGCCAGGCTGGACGCGTGATAGGACAACACAAAGCCCAGCTCGGCCGCGGCGGCGCGGGCCCGCTCCCGGCTGGTGGGGGAGACGTTGCCCTTGCCGCTCAGTGCCCGTGAAACGGTGGCAACGGACAGCCCTGCGCGCTCGGCTACGTCCTTGATGCCTGTCATGCCGCTCCTCGGGAAAAATCAGCTGACTGTCAGCCAGATTGTCTCCCCCGAGCCTAATGGATCAGCGTCGAGGAGATCAGCCGCCGGTTGATCAGCGGCTGGTGCAGCAGAGCTGCGCAAGATCGTTTCTCCAGCGGGTAGCGGCAGTGGGTCCGTTCCCACGTTCATGATCACCAACGTGGTGCCGTTGAGGTACGCCAGCGAGGACTCCGAGCAGAAGTCCTCTGCCCAGGCGAGCGATCCCTGGCCGAGCCGGTGCGCGGCGCGTTGGGCGAGCATGGCCCGGTACAAGTTGAGATGCGACGTCGGATCAGCCTCCTGCTGGTCCCTCGCCAGCGCGGGCCAGGACTCGGGCTGCGGAAGCCAGGGATCCATGCCGGAGCCGAATCCGGAGTGCGGTTCGCCTGAGCGCCATGGCAGGGGCACGCGGCAGCCGTCGCGGCCGATCCGGGCTCCGCCAGTGCGGGCGAAGGTAGGGTCCTGGCGCATGGTGCCGGGAATGCTGACGGAATCGGGGAGGCCCAGCTCTTCACCTTGGTAGAGGTACGCACCACCCGGGAGGCCGAGCATGAACATGGTGGCTGCGGCAGCCCGGCGTCGTCCGAGTTCTTCATTGGGCTGTGCGTCGTCGGGGCCGATGCCGTCGCCGTCGCGGGGTCCTGGTCCGTCGTACCCGAAGCGTGAGACATGCCGGACAACATCGTGGTTGGACAGCACCCACGTGCTGGCAGCGCCCACGGCGTCGAGCGAAATCAGCGAGTCGGTGATGGTGTGGCGAAGGCGGTGCACGTCCAGGCCGGCATGCAGGTAGGGGAAGTTGAAGGCCTGGTGCATCTCATCGGGACGGACCCACTGCGCCAGCCGGGGGAGCGGATCCACGTTGGCTTCGGCGCAGAGAATGCGGTCCGGACCGTACTCTTCCAGGAGGGCACGCCAGCGGCGGTAGATGTCGTGGAGGGCGGGCTGGCCAAACATGGGAGCGTCGTGTCCGGGGAAGCCCTCTGAGCTGTTGCCGTCAGCGCGCCCACCCCAGTTGGGCAGGCCGGCTGCTTTGACCAATGCGTGGGCGACGTCCACCCGGAAACCGGAGATGCCGCGGTCCAGCCAGAAGCGGAGGACGCGTTCGAACTCCGCGTGGACCTCAGGGTTGTCCCAGTTGAAGTCCGGCTGCGAGGAATCGAAGAGGTGCAGGAACCATTGCCCGGGCTGTCCATTGGGCTCGGTGATGCGCGTCCATGCCGGTCCGCCGAAATGGGACTGCCAGTTGTTGGGCGGCTCGTTGCCATCGTGTCCTTGGCCGTCACGGAAGATGAACATATCCCGCTCCGGGCTGTTGGGCCCGGCGGCCAGGGCGGCCTGGAAGGCGATGTGCTGGTCGGAGCAATGGTTGGGCACGAGGTCGGCGATGACGCGAAGGTTGAGCCTGTTGGCTTCGGCGATGAGGGCGTCGAAGTCAGTCAAGGTGCCGAACAGGGGGTCCACGTCGCAGTAGTCGCTGACGTCGTACCCGGCATCCCGCTGGGGTGAGCGGTAGAACGGCGACAACCACACGGCGTCGACGCCCAACCCGGCAAGGTGGGAGAGCTCGGCAGTGATTCCGGCCAGGTCGCCCACGCCGTCGCCGTTGAGGTCGCGGAAGGACCGCGGGTAGATCTGGTAGATCACAGCGGAACGCCACCACCCGTGCGCCGTCGAGGCGTCGTGGACCGGGGTGAGATGCGTGAAAGCTGCGGTGGGCTCATGGGCCGCAACCGAGAGCAATGAATCAACGGACATGAACACATCGTAGAAGAGAACTCTGAAAATTGTAAACGTTTCCAGTCCTAAGGGTACTGTCATTGAGGCTTGGATAAGGGTTTGCTTCTTCAACTTCGAGGACCCGGGTGCATCTTGTGGAAGCGCTTGCGGAGACGCGGTTACCCCGGGATTTAGCCGGGGTGTGCGACAAAACACCGACATCGCCCTGAACACGCGAGACACCGCACGGGCATCCACTGTGATGTTTGACGGCGGGCCGGGAACGCAGCTGGGCCGAGGGCGCTGGCTAGACTGGGAGCACTGAAAACACTGCGAAGACTGCCGGTTTGGCGTGTCCGCGGTGCTCACGTGGAGGGAATGCTTTGTCGGACGAAACGGCAGTGGCCGGAACATCAGGGGAACGCATCAAGGACCGCACCGTCGGTCACGCGGAAGAGGCCAGGCGTACAGCCGGCCAAGAGGCGTTCCTGGACGGATTGGCGGAGGGTCTCCAACGCGGACAAATAGCGCAGGACGAAGAAACCCTCACCGTCTACTCCGCGGATCAAGGTCCGCTGTTGGAGAGGCACCTCCCGCTCGCTGTGGTGTGGGCCGAGTCCGTGGAGGACGTGCAACACATCGTCCGCAGCTGCGCAGCGCATCAGGTCCCGATCGTTGCCCGCGGGGCTGGAACGGGGGTCTCCGGCGGTGCGCACGCCACCCACGGCTGCATCGTCCTGAGCCTTGAACGAATGAACCGCATCCTGGACCTCAACCCCGACGACGAAACCGCCGTCGTCGAACCCGGAGTCATCAACGCCGACCTGAACGCTGCTGCCGCCGGCCACGGCCTGATGTACGCGCCTGATCCGGCCAGCTACAAAATGTCCACCATCGGCGGGAACGTGGCCACCAATGCCGGCGGACTGCGCTGCGCAAAATACGGCGTGACCCGCGATTCCGTGCTGGCCCTGGACGTCGTCATGGCCGACGGCTCGCTCATGCACACTGGCCACCAAACCTTCAAAGGCGTGGCCGGCTACGACCTCACCGCCCTGCTGGTTGGCTCCGAAGGAACACTCGGAATCGTGGTGGGCGTGACTGTCCGACTGAAATACCTGCCCCGCGAAGTCCACACCATCGCCGCCTTCTACCAGGACTTCCGCAGCGCCGCCGCAGGAGTGCTCGCCGTCGGAAGGGCCCGTGTGCAGCCCGCCATCATGGAGCTCCTGGACAACGGCACCCTGGTGCAACTCGACGAACTCCACGGCGGCGACCTCCAGAAGCGCGGCAAGTCATTGCTGCTCATTCAGGCCGATGGATTCGGTGCGGCCGCAGAAGCCGACGTCGTCCGCCAAGTACTCGCCGACGGCGGCGCGACCGTCACCACCGAAGCCAGCGCCGAAGCAGAGATGCTCGTGGAACTGCGACGCAACAGCCGCGGCGTGGAAGTGGACGACGAGTTCAGGGTCGGCGAGGACATCGCGGTCCCGCGTTCACGGCTGGTGGACTTCGTCGCCGAACTTGAAGCCATGGCCGCACGGTTCCAGGTACGCCTGAAAGTCGTCGCGCACGCAGGCGACGGCAACCTGCACCCCACCTTCTGGATGGACCGTGTGGACCCGGCCACCGATGCAGACGCCCTGCAACGACTCAACGCTGCCCTGGACGAATCCATCCGCGTAGGCCTCGAGATGGGTGGCACCATCACCGGCGAGCACGGCGTGGGGCAATACAAGCTGCGGTGGCTTGGGCTGGAGCAGCCCGAACCAGTGCGGGAGCTGCAGCGGCGGATCAAAGAGCTGTTCGACCCCCAGGGGATCCTGAACCCGGGGAAGGCCATCTAGGGGTAATCCGTGGTGCGGCGCGCGGCCCGTGTGCTGCGGGGCGCGGCCCGCAGGCTGCGGGGTGCGGCCCGCGCAGGGCCGAAACGCTCGGCGCGCTCGGTCGT
The DNA here is from genome assembly GCF_050435325.1 of Paenarthrobacter sp. TE4293. Lineage (NCBI taxonomy): Bacteria > Bacillati > Actinomycetota > Actinomycetes > Micrococcales > Micrococcaceae > Paenarthrobacter > Paenarthrobacter sp. TE4293. Next base: position 622,128 of record NZ_JBNJRY010000002.1, on the reverse strand, counting down.
TCCTCCCTTAGACGCGCGCTGCCGCGTTCCGGCCCTGCGCGGGCCGTGCGATCTCGCGTTCCGGCCCTGCGGGCCGTGCGATCTCGCGTCTCGTGGACGCGGGCTGGGGCTGGGGTCTTTGGTATTCCAAATTTGATGGGTCCTTGTGGGTGTCACATGCTTCCAGCTTGTTTGGACGCATTTACTTTCCTTCAATCTCCTTTTAGGCTTACTTGGTATACCAAGTGGCTATGAGGGGAATGACGTGGAAGAACGACGGCGGGCCGGGACGGCGCTTTTGGGGCTTGGGGCCCGACTTGCTACGGGGATGGTGTTGCTCGCGTTGGTGATGGTGTCCGTCAATCTTCGGCCGACCATCACCACCGTTGCCGGAGTCATGAACCAGGTGCCAGGGGTGTTCGGCCTGGATCCGGCGCTGCTGCCCCTGCTGGGGACGCTGCCGGTATTGGCTTTTGGTGTTTCGGGACCGATCGGCCCTTGGCTGGCCCGGCGTTTCGGGACCGGGCGGGCTGTGGCCCTGGCCCTGGTGGTCCTGGCTCTTGCGCTGGTCGTCCGGGTATTGGTGCCGGTGCTTCTTCTGCCGGGGACATTCCTGGCAGGCATGTCGATCATGACCGCCAGCGTGCTGGTGCCGCAGATCGTCAAGGCAAACCATGGCACCGGCTGGTGGACCGGGCTGTGCACCATGGGGTTCGGGCTGGGCGCTGCGCTCGGTGCGGGACTGGTCCAGCCGTTGCAACATGTCCTGGGCGGGAGCCTGCCTTGGGCCTTGGCCGTGTGGGCTGTGCCTGCCCTGATGGGTGCCATACTTATTCACCGGTCCGGAGGCGCCGCGGCGGACGCCGCCACCTCGTCACCTACCGGGGACGCGTCGTCGACAATTGTCGGAAGAAGGCCCGCAGAGCCGCTCCGAAAGCAGCGGACCGCGTGGGCGGTGACCGCATTCTTTGGCCTCCAAGCCATGCTCTATTTCGCCATTACGTCCTGGTTGGCCGTGTACTTGGTATCCCGGGGCATCGCAGCAGCAGAATCGGCCGCCTTACTCGCTTGGTTCAGCTTGGCGGGGCTACCGGCGAGTTTGCTGGCCCCCGTGCTGGCGGGCCGTCCCGGCGTCCTGAAGATCCTGGCACCCGGACTGGGTTTGTCGGTGGCGCTGGCACTCCTCGGAGTCCTCGCCGCACCGTCAGAGCTGCAGTTCCTGATGGTCGGGATCCTGGGCGTGGTTCAGAGCGCCGGATTCGGACTCGCCATGGCCTTGGTGGTAATCCGCTCGGACGGCCCCCAATCGGCAGGAAGGCTCTCCGCCATGAGCCAGGGATTCGGATTCGCTCTGGCGTCCCTTGGCCCACTGGGGGCCGGGTTGCTGCACACGATGACCGGTGGCTGGGACGTGACCTTCTGGGTGCTCGCGCTTGAAGCCGTGGTGCTGGCCGGCGCAGGATTCTTCGCAATCCGCGGCCCCTTGGTGAGTGTGGAGCAGGCACCAGCTCCAGTGGAGCCAGGGACCGAAGCCACCCTCGTTGGATAATCCGGCGATACAAAGGACCCCCGGAGCAGACCACGCCGGCGCCGGCTGGGCTGCCGGTGGCCCTTGCCCTGTCGGGCCGCAAATCTGCGGCGTATCCTCGGCGTTATGACGAACTCACCAACAGGAACCGACCAGCCAGGCACGCCCGCCACCGAAGTCCTGGAAACCAACGAATGCTGGGAGCTCCTCAGGGGTGTCTCAGTGGGCCGGCTCGCGGTGTGGGTCGACGATCACCCGGACATTTTCCCCGTGAATTACAAGGTGGACCACGGGACCATGGTGTTCCGGACGGGTGAAGGCACCAAGCTCCATGCAGCCCTCAGCGATACCCCCGTGGCCATTGAGGCTGACGGCGTTAACGCACAGACCGGCGTTGCGTGGAGCGTGGTGGTCAAGGGCCAGGCGGCCGCAGTGAGCCTCACCCAGGATGTTTTGGATACCGTCGGGCTTCTCCTGTTTCCGTGGGAGGCCGGGCAAAAGGACCAGTTCATTCGGATCACTCCCGGCACGGTGACTGGGCGCCGCTTCCACGTCACGCCCCCCGTCACTTGGTGGACGCCCCTTGATGATGCGCCCACGGCGCGGGGTGAGTAGGGCTTAACGCAGGAACCCGCGCTTGGTGGACCTCCTTCGCGTTCGACCGCGAGGAGGCCCGCCAAGAGCGGGTTCAACAGCGCTAGACGAGTTCCAGCTGGTCCGCGACCACCTTGCCCGCATGGAACACGGTCCGGTCCTTCCCCCGGTCCATGACGGTGGAGGCTACCGTTTCGCCGTCTACCAGCAGCAGGTCCGCTGGGTCGCCAACGTCGACGCCGGGCCGGTGGGCAGTGTCCTTGAGCCTGGTGGCGGTGGGGTCAAGGATGCTGGCGCCCCCGATGGTGGCGATGGCCAGGCAGTGCTCGATCAGCTCATCCTTGCGGAACCCGTGGGTGAAGGCGAGTTGCCACGTGCGGTCCAGCATGTCGGTGTTGCCGTAGGGAGACCAGTAGTCGCGCTGCCCGTCCTCGCCCAAGCCCAGTCGGACCCCGGCCTCGGTGAGGAGCGGGATGGGAAGCTGGCCTGCAGCGGAGGGAGCCACCGAAGCCAGGGAAACGTCCAGCTCCGCGAACGCATCGATCAGCCTCCGGGTGGTGGCCTCGTTGACGCTGCCCAGTTGGTAGGCGTGGGACATGGTCACCTGGCCCTGCATCCCCAGAGCACGGGTGCGTTCAAGGACCAAGTCGGTGCTGAAGACACCCAGTTCGCCGGGCTCATGAAGGTGGATATCGATGGGCACTTGGTACTTCTCCGCCAGGCCGAACACGATGTCCAGATGCTTCGCCGGATCCCGGTCCAAGGTGCAGGGATCGATGCCACCCATCACGTTGGCACCGGCCTTCAACGCCTCCTCCATCAGCTCAACGGTGCCCTCCTCAAGCAGCAAGCCGGCCTGGGGGAAGGCGATGATGTCCACGGAGGCCCGGCCTGCAAACTTCTCCTTGGCGGCGGCCACGGCGTCGAAGCGTTCCAGTCGGCAGTCCACATCCACTTGGGCGTAGGAGCGGACGCGGGTGGTGCCCCGGGCGATCATCCGTCCCAGGGTGTCGTTGACACGCTCCTGCAGCGGGACCTCGGCGTTGCGCCAGTTCTGCCGGTCGTTCATCATCATGGTCCACACCCCGGGACCGCCGGTGTGCTCGCGGAAAGGCAGGCCGATCCGGGTGGAGTCGAGGTGAACGTGGACATCGGAGAACGACGGCAACAAAATCCGACCGCGGCCATGGACAAGCGTCACGCCGTCCGGAACAGTGCGGGTTGGGACATGGGGTTCGACGGCGGTGATCTTGCCGTCAGAGATGCTCACATCGCTGAGAGCCTGCCCCCAGGGACGGACGGCGTGGATCAGGGTGTTCAATGGTTTGCTCCTTTGGTAGTGAATCTATTGCCTGCGTCTATTTCACGCCGGCCAGGACCGATGCGGCCATCCCCGTGTGGTGGCAGGCCGGGGCGGCAGGGGTGGCCGGTGTGGGGATCTGGTCGATGCAGCGTTGGCGCTGCTCCTCGGGAAGGGTGCCGATGAGTGGGCAGCGGGTGCGGAAGACGCAGCCGCTGGGCGGATTGGCGGGAGAAGGCAGATCGCCACGAAGCCGTATTTTTACCTGTTCCCTCGCGGCGCGGGGATCCGGCAGTGGCACCGCCGACAGAAGCGCCTTGGTATAGGGGTGCAGGGGCTCGTGGAACAAGGCGTCGCGCGGCCCCTGTTCAACGATTTTGCCCAGATACATCACGGCAACTTCATGGGAAATGTGCCTGACCACGGAGAGATCGTGGGCAATGAAGATGTAGGAAACGCCGGTGTCGCGCTGAATCTGCTGCAACAGGTTCACCACCTGCGCCTGTACGGAAACGTCCAAGGCGGACACTGGCTCGTCGCACACGATCACGGACGGGTTCAGGGAGATGGCCCGGGCAATGCCCACGCGCTGCCGTTGGCCCCCGGAGAACTCATGCGGGAACCGGTTGTAGTGCTCAGGTTTGAGCCCCACCTGGTCCAGGAGTTCCTTGACCCGGTTCTTGAGCCCACCCGGCGGGCTGATCTTCTGCGCCACCATGGGAGCGGCAATGGCCGTGCCCACGGTTTGCCGGGGGTTCAAGGAGGCGAAGGGATCCTGGAAGATCATCTGCACCTTGCGCCGGAAGTTGTACAGGTCCTTGCCACGCAACTGGCTGATGTCCACGCCGTCGACCACAATCCGGCCGCCCGTTGGATCCATCAGGCGTGCCACCATGCGGCCGGTGGTCGACTTACCGCACCCGGACTCACCTACGAGCCCCAATGTCTGGCCGCGGGCAAGACTGAACGATACGCCGTCGACCGCTTTGACCGAACGCTTGGCGGCCCCCGGAAGGAGGCCGCCCTTCAGCGGGAAGTGCTTCTGCAGGTTCTCCACCTGGAGGATGGGCTGATGTTCCATGGCGGGTCCTAACGCGAATTCCGGATGGTGATGATCTGCGGGCCGCTCAAGTGGCACCGCTTGCCGTGCCCGCCCTCGACCCGAAGTTCAGGCCGCTGGTTGGCGCAGATACCGTCGCCGGCGAGCTCGGCGTACTGGCAGCGTGCGCTGAAGATGCAGCCCTTGGGCAGGTCAAGAAGCGACGGCGGCTGGCCGGGTATGGGGTTCAGCCGGCTGGAGGAGCTGTTGAGGGTGGGCATCGAGTTGAGCAATCCCAAGGTGTAGGGGTGCTGGGTGTCGTAGAAAATTTCATCCACGGGACCCGACTCGACACACTGGCCGCCGTACATGACCAGGACGTTGTCGCAGACCTCGGCTACCACCCCGAGATCGTGCGTGATGAGGATCAACGCTGAGTTGCTCTCCTCCTGGAGCTCGGACATCAGATCCAGGATTTGGGCCTGGACCGTGACGTCCAGCGCGGTGGTGGGCTCATCGGCGATCAGCAGCTCCGGCTCGCAGATCAATGCCATGGCGATCATGGCACGCTGGCGCATGCCACCGGAGAAATGGTGGGGGTACTCGTCGTAACGCTGCTCAGGGCTGGGGATTCCCACCCTGCCCAGCATGTCGACGGCGGCCGCCCTCGCCTGCTTCTTGCTCGCCTTGTTGTGGACCAGGTACGCCTCGGCGATCTGGTGACCCACGGTGTAGAACGGGTGCAACGCCGAAAGCGGGTCCTGGAAGATCATGCCGATGTTGCGGCCACGGAGCTGCCGCATGGCGGACTCGGGCAAGGTGACCAAGTCCTTGTCCTGGAACATGGCCTGACCGGTGACTTGCGCAGAGGTGCCTTTGAGCAAACCCATCAACGCTTGGCTGGTGACGGATTTGCCGGAACCGGACTCGCCCACGATTCCGAGGGTCTCGCCGCGTTCCAGGGCAAAGTCCATGCCGTTTACTGCGGAGACAACGCCGTCATCCGTAGGGAACTTCACGGTCAGGCCGGTGACCTCGAGGAAAGGGGCGGTGGCTGTCCGTCCGGTATTCGCGCTCGCGGTGGTGGCAGGCAGCTGGGTCATTGGAGCCTCACTCGGGGATCGATGGCGGCATAGGCGAGGTCAACCACAACATTGGCGACGATGACGAAGAACGCTGCCAGCATGGTGATGGCCATGGTGACAGGGAGATCGCCGGAAATGGCGGCGTGCACTGCTGTGAAGCCCAGGCCGGGTACGGAGAAGATCTGTTCCGTGAGGACTGCGCCGCCCAGCAGGAGGCCGATATCCATCCCGAGCATGGTGACAACAGGGGTGATTCCTGCCCGTACACCGTGCTTGAACGTGACCGTCCGGGGTGCCAGGCCTTTGGCGCGGGCAGTCCGGATGAAGTCCTCGCCGAACGTCTCAATCATGTTGGTGCGGGTGACGCGGATATAGGAGGCACTGAAGAGGACGGCAAGGGCGATCCACGGCAGCAGATAGTTGGCCACCCACGCTCCGGGTCCTTGCGGACCGAAGGGACTGTTGATCTCGTTGGTGGTGAAGGGCAGCAGATGCAACTGGTTCACGAACAGGAGCAGCAGGAACAGGCCGGTCACCGGGATCGGCAACGAGACGCCCACGGAAGCGGCGCCAACAATGAACTTGTCCACGGGCGAACCCTTGCGCAGGGCGGCCAGGAGTCCCAAGCCAACGCCGGTGATGGTCCACAGGACCAAGGCGCCGATGGCCATGGAGAAGGTGTAGGGAAGCGAGCGGCTGATGATGTCCGCGACGTTCTCGTTGGTTTGGAAGGACTTGCCCATGCACGGCCATTCACACAGTGTCTGGGCGCCGGGGGGCCCAATCATCCGCGACGAGAAAAGGCCGCGGATGTAGTCGAAGTACTGGACAAGGAAGGGCTGGTCCATGCCGAGGGCAACGCGGGCCTCGGCCACGCGTTCGGGCGTGCATTCCTGCCCGCACGCAGCAGCCGCAGGGTCGGAGGGGCCCAACTGGAAGAGCGTGAAGGTGATGAAACTGACCGCGGCGAGAAGCAGGACCAGCGATCCGGCCCGGCGAAGAATGAAAGTCATCATGGTGGTGGTTGCGGGCCGCCGGCTGGTGCAGGCGGCCCGCTTCTCCTTCTGGAAGAATTCCGGTTAGTGCTCGACGCCGACGATCGAGAGGTCTATGCCGCCGAAGAAGTAGCCCACCTGGGCGTTGCGGACGTTGGAACCCACCACGCTGTTGGTGTGGCTGCGGATGAGCGGAACGATCGGGTAGGTCTTCAACGCCGATCCGAACGCCTCGGACCACTTCTTACCCAGTTCCTCGGAGGTGCCGTCCGTGTTGCGCAGATCGAACATGGCCTTCGAAACAACGGGGTCGAAGTAGCGGGACGTGTTGGAGAATCCGTAGCTGGTGCCCTCGTTGTTCGGGCCCAGCAAGGGATCTGCGGACGTGCGGATGGACGCCGGATCAGCACCGCCACACCAACCGGAGCGGCCCATGTCCGGGAGCTGCTCGCTGGCGAGGACGGAGTAGTAGTTCGGTGCGGGAATCGCCACCAACTCAACGTCGATGCCCAGGGCCTTCAGGTTCTGCTGGACCACGGTGCCGGTGTTCTTGAAGGCGTCCCGGTTGTTGGCGTAGCCGTACGTCAGGGTCTTGGGATAGTCCTTGCCTTCCAGCAGCTTCTTGGCTTCCTCGAGCTTGGGCTTGCCGCTGGGATCCAGTTCCAGCTCGGTCTCCACGTAGCCGCGCATCTTGGGGTTCAGTGGGCTCTGGGTGATCTCGCCGAAGCGTCGTCCGCCGTACTGGACCAGGATGGACTGGCGGTCCAGGGCAAGCGCGATGGCCTTGCGGACGTCCGGATCCTTGATCTTCTCCGTGTTCAGGCTCAGAACGTCGTTGCAGCCCAGGAGACCGGAGGCGACACGGTCTTTGACCTTGGCATCGGCAAGCTTCGCGGAGTCCGAGGTCTGCAGCGCACCGTTGGAATCCAAGGTGATGGCATTCGGATCCGAGTCGGCCAGGAGCTGCTGGCTGATGGTGGCCTGGGACGTGGAGAGCGAGAAACTGAAGGTGTCCGGCAGTGCCGAACGGTTGGGGTCCGTGGCGGGGTCCCAATGCGGGTTCCGGACCAACTTGAGCGATTTGCCGCGGTTGTACGACTCCACCATGTAGGGACCCGAGGACACGGGGTGGTTGGTGTAGTCGAGCTTGGTGTCCTTGGCTTTCGGGACAGGCGCTGTGTTGGAACGGGAGGCCAGGGCTGGGAATTCAGCGAACGGCTTCTTCAGGTGGAAGACCACGGTGCGTTCATCGGGTGTTTCAACCGCCTTGAGCACCGCGGAAGGATCCTTGTACGGCCCCTTGTACCCACCGGCGTCGAGAGCTGCATTCAACTCCTGCGGCGCCTGGGTGAAGACGTCCTGCGCGAAGGTGCGCTCCACGCCGTACTTGATGTCGGCCGAGGTGATGGGCGTGCCGTCCTCGAACTTCACGCCTTCCTTGAGCGTGAAGGTCCAACTGAGGCCGTCGTCGGACACCTTGCCGGTATCGGTCGCGAGGTCGGGGACCACGGTGGGCGGCTGCCCGGCTGTTTCCTTCGCCATGGTCAAGGTGCGGTAGTACAGCTGGCCGACGTTGGCCGTCTGGACGTAGTTGCTGTTGCCCGGATCCAGGGTCTGGAAGTCGGACGACATGAGGACGTTGATGTTTCCGCCCTTGCCGTTGAATCCGGACTTGACCACTTGTGGGGCCAACTCCGTGACCGACCCGGCCGGCTGGGAACTGCTGGGCTGGTTCTGGCCAGCGGCACAGCCGGTGGCGGCCATGGCAATCAGGACGGAAAGAGCCAAGGCTCTTGCAGGGGTTTTCATGATGCTCCTTGAGAGGGGTGGAGGCGATGCAGGGGATTGGTGCGAAAGTTGCTAACGGGAAGACTTGGGGTCCAGGGCGTCGCGGACAGCGTCGCCCAGGAGATTGAAGGCCAGGACGGTGACGATGAGCATGACGCCGGGAACGGCAAGGAACCACGGATCACTGAGGTACCAGTTGCCGGACTGGGCGGCATTGAGCATTTGGCCCCACGACGGTGTGGGATCCTTGACGCCGACGCCCAGGAAGGACAACGCAGCTTCTGCGGAGATATTGGTGGGGATCAGCATGGTGGCGTACACCAGGACGACTCCCATGACGTTGGGAATGATCTGCCGGAACAGGACGCTCATGTGCGAGGCGCCGAAGGACCGGGCCGCTTCCACGAATTCGCGCTCGCGGAGGCTCAGCACCTGGCCGCGGACAATTCGTGCGAGGTAGGCCCAGCCGAAGAAGCCCAGGATGATCACCAGCGAGGCCATGGGCAGGAAGCTGCCTTCACCCAGCGGCGTGTCCCTGAGCCGCGACTGCAGGATCGGTGTCAGGGACAGCACCAGGAGGAGGTGCGGGAAGGCGAGGAACAGGTCCATGATGCGGCTGATGATGGCATCTGTTTTACCGCCGAAGTAGCCGGCCGCTGCGCCGAGTACGGTTCCCAGGACCACGGAAACAGCGGTGGACAGGAGGGCGATGGTGAGTGAGACCTGTCCGCCGTAGGCAAGCCTGGCGAAAAGGTCGCGGCCCAGGCCGGGTTCGACGCCCAACCAATGCTGGGCGGATGGATACATGTAGCCGGGGAGGGGAAGGCCCGGAGTCTGGAAATCATCGAGCACCTCCGGGCTGGTGTTGGAGGTGAAGGGATCGTTGCCGGACATGGCGCTCAGCACGGGAGCCAAGATGGCGAACACCATGATCGCCACCACCACGCACAGGCTAAGGAGCGCGATCTTGCTGCGCCGGATCCTCATCCACGCAGTGGCGAGCAGTGAGCGCGCTTCGGCAGGGGCGGCGACTTTGTTCTCCGGCGTCGTTGCTGGAGGAAGTGGTGGGCTGCCTGTAGTGGGTTCGACGGACTGTATCTGGGTCAACGGTTCTGCTCGATTCATGATCCAAGGAGCTGGCTCCGGAGTTCTTGTATACCAAAATAGACTAAGGCAGGATTCATGCGATGTAAATCACAAATAATGTACTGTTTGGAATACCAGAGAGTTTGCTTGTGGATCTGCATCCACCAGGAAGAGGAGTTCCCGTGCCCACCAAGGTCACCGCCCGCTATGTGCTGGGCCACCACAACGGACGCCATGTGCTGCTGGAGGACGCCTGCGTGGTCTACAGCGGAGACACCATTGATTACGTTGGCCACGACTACTCCGAACCTGTGGACGAGGAGCGTCATCTGGGAGAGGCCCTGCTGATGCCGGGCCTGATCGACCTCGATGCCCTCACCGACATCGACCACCTCATCCTGGACAGCTGGGCGGGTCCGGACCAGGCCAAAGGCCACCAGTGGTCCGAGGACTACTTCCGGAACCGGCGGGCCAACGTCTTCACGGCCGATGAACGCCAGCAGGTCCGGGAGTACGCACTGATCCAACTGGTCCTGCACGGCATCACGACGTACATGCCGATCGCATCTGAGGTTCATTCAGAATGGGCCGAGCCCTTCGAGGAACTTGTGGGGATGGCCAACACCAGCAGGCGCCTGGGCCTGCGCGCCTACCTTGGCCCCGCCTACCGCTCGGGCGTTAACGTTGTGTTGGAGAACGGGGACCGTTCCGTCATGTTCGACGCCGGCCGCGGCCGCGAGGGACTGGCCGACGCCTTGCGCTTCCTTGACCATGCGACGGAACTGGATGATCCGTTGGTGAACGGAGTCCTGCTCCCGTGCCGCATCGAAACCCTGGATATCGAGCTGCTCAAGGAGACGGCGGCGGCATCCACGGAACGGGACGCCCTGGTCCGCCTCCACTCGCTGCAGGGGCTGGTTGAACGCGAGCTCATCCTTGACTGGCACGGCGTGGCGCCCTTGGAACTGCTGGACCAGGTGGGTCTTCTCAACGAACGTCTCCTGATCCCGCATGCGACCTACATAGACCGAAATCCCGCGGTGTTCGGCGAGGACCGCGGTGACCTGGCCCGGCTTGCGGACAGCGGCGCAAGCATCATCCACTGCCCCCTGACCTCCATGCGCTACGGCAGCACGCTGGACTCCTTCACTGCCTACAAGGAAGCGGGCATCAACATTTCGCTGGGCACTGACTCGTTTCCGCCGGACCTTATCAGGGGCATGGACGCAGGCGTGCAGTTGGCGAAGATCCTGGCGGGCAGCAACGATGCAGGGGACGTTGCCGGTTACTTCGACGCCGCCACCTTGGGCGGGGCTCAGGCCTTGCGCCGCCCGGACCTGGGCCGGTTGGAACCCGGGGCTACCGCCGATCTGGTGGCCTTCTCCCTGGGGGATATTCGCGACGGCGTCCACGAGGATCCGCTCCGGACGCTGCTCCTGAACGGAACGGCACGCCAGGCCGTGCTGTCCGTCGTGGCAGGACGGACCATCATGACAGAGGGCAGGATCGCCGGAGTGGACCTGGAATATTGGCGGTCACGAGGCCAGGAGCTGTTCGAGACCATGCGGCGCGCCTACACCGCCCGTGACATCAGGAACCGGCCTGCCGATGAGCTCTTTCCCCCCGTGTATGCTCGGTTGGAACGCTGACCGGCGCCGTCCGGCATTGGGAGCGGACGCTGGTATGAAGAGGAGTTTGACAGTGGCTGAGGCGACGCCGGACACCGGGAACGGCCGTGATGAAGAGGCCCGTGCGGAGAACGTTTACCAATTGGTGCTTGAAGGCATCGTCACCGGTACCTACGCGCAGGGTATGCGCTTGCGCGAACGCGAACTCTCCGAGCTCTACAACGTCTCCCGCATACCGGTCCGGGAAGCCATCCAGCGCTTGGAACAGGATGGTTTCGTCGCGACCTTCCCGCGCCGCGGTGCAGTGGTCCGGCAACTGACACTCACCGACGTCAACGAACTGTTCGACATCCGCCTCTGCCTGGAAACCTTTGCCGCACGGATGGCTGCCACCCGGGTGGCAGAGGGCAGCGACGGCGGACGGCTCGAGGAGCTCATGGAAGCGTCCAAGACCGCCATCGACGAGGACCGGACGGACGACGTTGCCGTCATCAGCGCCGAGTTGCATGCCGAGATCGTGCGTCTTTCCGGAAACCGCCTGCTGATCGAATCTGTGAAGCCCCTGTTCGGGAGGATGCGCTGGATCTTCGGCCTCGCCCATAACCGCAGCAACGAGCTCCAACGCGATGAACACACAGAACTGTGCAACGCGATCCTGAAGGGCAGGCCGGACCTGGCCTACTCGCTGGCGTACTCACACATTGAACTGGGCCGGGAACCCGTTCTGGCCGGCCTCGCCGAAACCTTGGAGCCGTGAGTTAAAGAGTTCGACGCCGGCACTGACCTGAGTGCCGACGTCGAGCCCGTTCTGTCGATTCTTAGTCGTCCGCGTCCGGGTACTCCTCTTCGTCTTCGTCGTCGTAACGGCCGGATTCCTCCACCTCGACCTCAAGGATCTTCAGCAGCTCCGTGTCCGGGTTCAGCATGATGGCGGCCTCGTCGCGGCGGTGCTGCAACACAGTATCCAGATAGGACTGCACGGTCTCGGCCAAGGGGACGTACCTGTCCTGTTTCTGGCTCATGTACCAGCGGTGTTCCAGGACTTCGTGCACCACTTCCGCAGGCTCCAGCTTCCCGGCGAGGTGACGTGGAATGGATCGCACAATCGGTTCGAAGATCTGGCTGACCCAAATGTGGGCGCTGATTTCTTCGTCCAGGTCCGGGTTGTTGTCCGCACGGAACTGGTCCATGTCGTTCAACAGCCGGCGGGCCTGGTTCTCCTGGGCGTCCAGGCCCGTGAGGCGCAGCAAGCGCCGCTGGTGATGGCCGGCGTCGACGACTTTTGGCTGGAGCTGGATGGTGGAGCCGTCCGCCGTGGTCTTGATGGCGTACTCCTCCACATCGAAACCGAGTTCGTTGAGGCGCCGGATGCGGGCACCCACACGCCATCGTTCGCCCAGTTCGAAGGACTCTTTCTCCGTGAGTTCGGTCCAGAGCCGGCGGTAGCTGTCCATGATCAGCTCGCTGGTGGCCACGGGGTCGACCTTTTCCTCGATGAGCCCGCCGTCCAGCAGGTCCATCAGTTCGCCAGCGATGTTCACCCGGGCAATCTCGAGGTCGTACTCGCGCTGACCCATGGACAAATCGGGGTACAGCTCGCCCGTTTCGGCGTCTACCAGGTAGGCGGCGAAGGCACCGGCATCCCGGCGGAACAGGGTGTTGGACAGCGAGACATCGCCCCAGTAGAAGCCAATGAGGTGCAAGCGGACCAGCAGCAGGGCCTGCGCGTCAATGAGGCGGGTCAGGGTGTCCTTGCGGAGCATTTGCGAGAACAAAGCACGGTAGGGCATGGAGAACTTGAGGTGTCGGGTCACCAACACCGGGTTGAGGGGACGGCCATCTGCCGTGGTGCGTCCGGTGATGACGGCCACCGGTTCCACACAGGGAACGTCCAACCGGGCCAGCTTCCGCAGCATGTGGTACTCGTGGCGGGCCACGTGCTCGGACGTTTCCTTGATGGCAATCACCGAGCCACCCAGGTGCGCAAACCGCACGATGTGCCGGGAAATACCCCGGGGGAGTGCCGCAAGGTTCTCGGCCGGCCAGTCCTCCAACGCGATATGCCACGGCAGGTCCAACAGTTCCGGGTCGGCCGAAGCTGCCGTGATGTTGAGGGAACCGATGACGCTGGCAGGGGGCGCGGTGTCCTGCGCACTCGCGGCTTCAGTGCGGGGGAGCTTGCCGATCTGCCCGTAGTCGGTAGGTTCGTCGTGCCACTGGGCTCCGTTTTGCTCGCTCATGCCTCAATTGTTCCGTACTCAGGGGTGGAGGAGGTTCCGGCCTCCGGGAAGGGCCACATCGATGCCGCTGACCACTCGACGTCGGGGGCCTCCTGGAAGACGACGCCCTGTTGGGCGAGCCGCTCACCCAAGGCGCCCAGCCGACGTCGGAAGTCACCTGCGTTGCGGACCTCCTGACCGGACCAGGCGACTTCCGCCAAGGAAACGGCCCTCGGGTAGAGGAGCCACTGTGCCTGCTGGTTGTTGCGGACCGTTTCGGTCCACAGAGGGCCTTCAACGCCGAGGATGTGCTGGTCGTTCAGGCCGCCCTGGGCAGGATCCCAGTTGTAATACTCGGACCAGGTAAAGGGTCCGCCTTCGACCCAGGACAAGCCGATGGGGCTGGCCGGGTCATACTTTTGGTCCAGGTAGGTGTTGGCCGCCGGGGACATGATCACCTGAGAGCCGCCCTTTTCGGCTTGCTGCACGGTGGGCTCGAAAGCGCCGTGCCAGTATTGGATGACGGCTCCCTCCGGAAGATCGACGGCGGCAAATTCGTTCCAGCCCACCACAGCCTTGCCGGTTTCAGCGCCGATCTGAACGAACTGCTGCACCATGGCAACGTAGTCGTCGTGCCCGGTGACGTGTGCTTCGTCGCCGCCGATGTGCAGGTAGGGACCGTCGGTGATGGCAGCGAGCTGGTTCAGGACTTCCCGGACAAACTCGTACGTCGCGGGCAGATCCGCGGTCAGGGTTGACCATCCCACCTCAGCGGTGGTGCTCATGGGCTTGACCTGGGAGTCGGGGTTGAGCTGGGGGATAGCGGCGAGGGCTGCATTGACGTGGCCCGGGAGGTCGATTTCAGGTACCACCAGGACATTCTTGCTGGCGGCGTAGGCCTGGATGTCCCTGAAGTCCTGCTGGGTGTAGAAGCCGGAGTTGCCGCGGGGAGGCACGGCGGTGGACACCTCAACCGCCCCTTGCCCGCCCACCCCGGTCAGCTTGGCGTAGGGCAGGCCCGAAGGATTACCGGCAGACCCGGGATCGTGGATTTCGATGCGCCAGGCTTGGTCGTCCGTCAGGTGCAGGTGCAGCGCGTTGAGCTTGAACTGGGTCATGACGTCGATCTGCTCCTTCACCTCCTCCACCGTGAAGAAGCTGCGGGCGACGTCCAGCATGAGGCCGCGGTACGCGAAGCGGGGAGCATCCGCAATTTCGACGGCGGGAACCACCCAGGTGGTGTCGGTCGGGGCGGCGCCTTCAACGGCTGCCGGGAACAACTGCCGGAGCGTCTGGACGCCGTTGAAGAGACCTGCGGCGGTGGCTGCCGCGAGCTTGGCCCCCTCCTCGGTGACGCTGAGTACATAGGCCTCGGGACCGCCGTCGAGCGTTTCCACCACCTCGAGGGAGATATCGCCGGGGCGGGTGTCTTCAACGATGGGCAGTGCGAAACCCGTGGAGCGGCGAAGCAGCGAGGCAAGCTGGCCGGCGACAGGTACTGCCGGGCCGGTGGCACCGATCCGTGCTGTGGAGTTGAGCGTGAAGGCCGGGGCGTCCAGGGGTTCGACGTGGGAGGGGCGGGGGATCAGGGTGTCCGTCGTGTTCATGCCATTCTTTCCGGGAGAAAGGTTAACGCGAGAGCGGCCCGACCTTGAGGGGTCGGGCCGCTATCAAAATGCGGATTTGCCAGCCAGGGTTTCCGGTGGGAATCAGTCGCCCAGGCGGAGGCCGGTCTTGGTGTCGAACAGGTGCACGTGGCCGGACTGCGGACGAACGAAGATGGACTCGCCCTTCATCGGGGGGCGACGACCGTCGACGCGTGCGACGATGTCGTGGCTCTTGCCATCAAGGATGGTGTGGCCGTAGACGTAGGCGTCGGCACCGAGTTCTTCGACGACGTCAACCTCAACCTGGAGGCCTTCGCCATTGCCGACGGTCTCGAGGTCTTCCGGACGCGAACCGAGGGTAACGGTCTGGCCGTGGGCCTCTTCCAGGATGTCGCGCGGCACGGGGTAAACCGTTCCGCCGAACTGGACACCGCCGTCGACGACCGGAAGTTCGAGCAGGTTCATGGCCGGGGAGCCAATGAAGCCGGCAACGAAGACGTTCTGCGGGCGGTCGTAGAGGTTGCGCGGGGTGTCAACCTGCTGGAGCAGGCCGTCCTTCAACACTGCGACGCGGTCACCCATGGTCATGGCCTCGACCTGGTCGTGGGTCACGTAGACCGTGGTGACGCCAAGGCGGCGGGTCAGGGATGCGATCTGCGTACGGGTCTGGACGCGGAGCTTGGCGTCAAGGTTCGACAGCGGCTCATCCATGAGGAAGACCTGCGGGTTACGGACGATTGCCCGGCCCATGGCAACACGCTGGCGCTGACCACCGGAGAGTGCCTTCGGCTTGCGGTCCAGGTACTGCTCAAGGTCGAGAAGCTTGGCGGCTTCGCGAACACGCTCGGCACGCTCTTCCTTGGAGACGCCGGCGATCTTGAGTGCGAAGCCCATGTTGTCCGCAACAGTCATGTGCGGGTAAAGAGCGTAGTTCTGGAAGACCATGGCGATGTCGCGGTCCTTCGGCGGAACGTCCGTGACGTCGCGGTCGCCGATCAGGATGCGGCCTGCGTTGACGTCCTCAAGGCCGGCGAGCATGCGCAGCGAGGTGGACTTACCGCAACCGGAGGGTCCAACGAGGACCAGGAATTCGCCATCGGCGATGTCGATGTTGAGCTTATCGACGGCGGGCTTATCTGTGCCCGGGTACAGACGCGTAGCGTTATCAAAAGTAACTGTAGCCACAGTTATCAATCCCTTCACCGGCAGGTACGTGCCGGACGATCCGTTGTGAATGGTTCATTTTCTTCAGTTGAACTCCCCGGCCAATGGCCGGGGAGGATCGTGTGACGTCGCACGGTACTGTGCGTCACATCACATCCAAGAGTATGTCAGACTTTTTGACTTACTACCTAAATGTTACGAACGTCACATGTCACGCTCGTCACCCGCTACGCCCCGGCGGTGACCCGGCGACGCTCCTTCAGCAACGCTTCAAGCAACTCTGCCACGTGTACCGGTGCCTCCACCCGGAACTGGGCCTGGGTGAAGTCCAGGCCCACCTTGATCCCGATGTCGTCGCCCATCAGGCGCCCCAGCGCGTCCTCATCAGTAACGTCGTCGCCGGCGAACAGGATGGCCGTTGCGCCGGTGGCCTGCCGAAGGAACTCCACGGCCTCACCCTTGGAGGCGTGGACCACCGACGTCTCCAGCACCCTCTTGCCTGTCTTGAGGTACACACCAGGGTGCTCGCGCAGCACCCTGGTGGCTGCCTCGACGGCGTCTTCCGCAACGTCGTCATCGGCCATCCTGGTGTGGAGGACGACGCCGGCAGGTTTGTCCTCGAGCACCGTCCCCGGGGCGATGTTCACGATTTCCGCCAACACCTCACGGACCGCGGCCAGCTTGCTGCGCTGTTCGTCGTCCAGTTCCAGGCCCAACGACCCTTCACCGAGCCAGACTTCTGCTCCATGGCTGCCAATCAACAGCGTGGTGGCCGGCGGCGAGGCGACCAGCCGCAGGCTGTCCAGTGCCCTGCCCGAGATGAGTGCCGTCGTCGTGCGTGGAAGTTCGGCGAGTGCCTCCAAAGCCGCAGCCGACCGGGGCAGCGGCCTGGCGTCCTCCGCCCGGTCCACGATAGGGGAAAGGGTGCCATCGAAATCGAGGGCCACCAGGAGATGCTCCGTGCCGGAAATGCGCCGGACGGCGTCCAGCAATTCCGGTGGGAGGGTGAGGTTCTCAGCTGTCATCGCGCACTACCTTTTCTTCGAGTGCGGCCAGGAACTCGGCCGACCAGTGATCGACGTCGTGGTCCAGGATCTGCTTGCGCATCAACTTCATACGCCTGCGTGCTTCCTTGGGGGAGAGGTTGATGGCCCGCAGGATGGTGGACTTGAGCCCATCGATGTCGTGCGGGTTGATCAGGAGCGCTTGCTTGAGTTGGTCGGCGGCGCCGGCGAACTCACTCAGCACCAACGCGCCGTCATCCTCGGAACGGGCCGTGACATACTCCTTGGCCACCAGGTTCATGCCGTCCCGCAATGCCGTGACCAGCATGACGTCTGCGGCGAGGTACAGCGCCACCATCTCCTCCACCGGGTAACTGTGGTGCAGGTAGCGGACCGCGGTGTTCTGGATGGTGTCGTAGGTGCCGTTGATGTGGCCCACGGTGCCTTCGATTTCTTCGCGAAGCAGCCTGTACTGTTCCACCCGTTCGCGGCTGGGGCTCGCCACCTGGATCAGCGTGGCATCGTCAACCTTGATGTGCCCGTCGGCCAGGAGTTCCTCGAAGGCCTTGAGCCGGTGCCTGATGCCCTTGGTGTAGTCGAGGCGGTCCACGCCCAGCAGGATGGTCTTCGGGTTGCCCAGGTCCTTGCGGATCTGCTGCGCGCGCTCGATGATGTCCGGCCGCGCAGCGAGCTCGCGGATCTGGGCGACATCGATGGAGATGGGGAACGCCTGTGCCCTGGCGATGTGCGTGACCTCGCCGTTGGGACCCTTGACGTGGACCTGCTGCTGTTTGACGCTGGCGCCCAGGAAACGGCGGGCCGAACGCATGAAGTTGCCGGCGTCGCTGGGCCGCTGGAAGCCCAGGAGGTCTGCGCCGAGCAGGCCGTCGATGATTTCGCGGCGCCATGGCAACTGGGCGAAGATCTCCGGCGGCGGGAAAGGAATGTGGTTGAAGAAACCGATCTTAAGGTCCGGCCGGGCCTCGCGCAGCAGGCGCGGAACCAACTGCAGTTGGTAGTCCTGCACCCACACTGTGGCGCCGTCGGCGGCGTGGCGGGCGACGGCGTCGGCGAACTTCCGGTTGACCTTGCGGTAGGAATCCCACCACGTACGGTGGAACTCCGGCGGCGCAATGACGTCGTGGTACAGCGGCCAAATGGTCGCGTTGGAGAAGCCCTCGTAGAAGAGCTCGACGTCATCGCTGCTCAACTGGACCGGGATGAGGTCCATGCCTTCATGGCTGAAAGGACGCACTGTCTCATCCGGGGCGCCATGCCAACCCACCCACGCGCCGTCGGACTTTGTCATCATCGGCGCGAGCGCCGTCACCAAGCCGCCCGGTGAACGACGCCATCCGTCGCTGCCGTTTCCGTCCTCGTCGCTGATGCGATCCACGGGCAGCCTGTTGGAGACCACCATGAAGTCGAACTTGGTTGCCGTGGGCTTCTTGACTGGAGAAGCCCGAACGCCTTCTTCGGTCTTGAGTTTTTCGCTTGCCAAATCCTGCATTAATGCTCCCTGGGGTTGCTGTGACTCAACTCCCAGCCTACTAGCGGAATCTTCAGTGGCAGTTGATCGTTCAACAACCGGGCAGGAGGGTCTGCGGCAGATCTTCAAGTTTGCTCCCGTAAACTGACCCCGTTGCCCTAGCTAGCCCTATGACGTCGAATACCCCGAGGAACTGATGAGCCCCGCAAACGAACAACGCCTGTCCAAGGCTGAACGCACCGCCCAGGCACGGGAGAAAGCGCGCGCAATCCGCGAAGAGCAGCTGAAGAAGGACAAGCGCAACAAGCTTCTGGTTGGCTGGGGCATTGTGGTTGCCGTTGTCGTCATCATCGCCGTGGTGGCGTTCGTGGTTATTGGCAACGCCAAGAACAATGCACCCATCGCCGACCAGGGTCCGACCCCGGCCAACGGCAACGTGCACGGCGGCGTCACGCTGCTGGCCAACAGCGAAGTCGTTAAGACGGAACCGGCCACCGTCAATGTTGCCGACGTTCCGGAGCCTTTGGCCAGCAAGCCCGCTACCGTGGCCGTCCCGGGCGGAGAAGCCGAAGCCGGTAAGCCGGTCAAGGTGGTTGCCTACATCGACTTCATCTGCCCCGTCTGCAAGCGTTTCGAGACGACCTACGGCGAGTCCCTCACCAATCTCCGCAACGAAGGCAAGATCTCCCTCGAATACCGTCCGCTGGGCTTCCTGGACCAGCAGTCAACCACCAACTACTCCTCCCGCGCAGCCAACGCTGCTGCGTGCGTGGTGAACTCCTCCCCGGAAAAGTATGCGGACTTCTTCAACCTGCTCTTCGAGCGTCAGCCCGCTGAAGGCAGCGCCGGCATCTCCGACAACGACCTCAAGGGCATGGCTACAGAAGTAGGTGCGGCCAACATCGACTCCTGCATCGACAGCAAGCAGTTCCGACCCTGGGTGAAGGTTGCCACGCAGGAAGCTGCGGCGATCGGCATCACCGGCACACCCACCGTGTTCATCGACGGTAAGCAGTGGGACGGCACCACCGACCTGAACGCCGACATCCAGGCGGCAGTTGACGCCAAGGGCTAAACCCCGGAAATGCACGACGGCGGCCGGTCACCTTTTCCTTGGTGGCCGGCCGTTTTTGTCCGGCGAATTTCGTTGACGGGGATGGTCTGGGCTAACCTTATCTAGCGCTCTTTCGCGCTGTGCTTCGGGTGACCGGAGCGTGCCTCCTTAGCTCAGTTGGCCAGAGCACCGCTCTTGTAAAGCGGGGGTCGTCGGTTCGAATCCGACAGGGGGCTCCACCAACCCCTCCGTTCCGGCTTTTGGCCGGGTACGGAGGGGTTTTTTGGTGCCGGAAATGCAGGGCACGGGGCACCGACTACACGCTATTCGGAAGGTGTACGTCTGGTGGCGTGAACTCGTCGATCGAGGCAAAGATTTTGGGCAGATTTCGGCTCCCGCCCGACAGCCATCCCGATCCAGGGGACCACCCAAACTGCCCGGCGACCTGGTTGGAGGGGCGTCGTGGCAGGGGATGTCCCTGAAGTCCTTCCCAACGCGGGGGCTGCACGGATCGGCAGAGCGCTTCCGCTACTTGGCGGCCAGGTGTTGAGCTTCGCTGTCCACACCAGGGCCGCTGGACGTCAGCAGCTGCAGCGCTTCGGCCGCTGGCGTCCCGGGGTCAGCCGTGTACATGAGGATCCGGTGGCCGGATTCATCGGGCGGTGTCAGGACCTCGAAGTTCAGCTCCAGATCGCCCACCTCCGGGTGATGCATGTACTTCAGCCCCGACATGCAGTTCTCCACCGGGTGCCGTGCCCACAGGTTCGCGAATTCTTGGCTTTTCATGGTCAGCTCACCGATGAGCGAAGCGAGCTCCGGGTCGTCGGTGGATCGTCCCGCGACCAGACGTAACGAGGACACTGCGCGTGTGGCTTCCTCAAACCACCGTGTGTACAGCTCACGGGTGTGACGATCCAGGAATAGCAACCGCGTCATGTTCGGCCGCGTCGAAGGCATTTCCGGGGAGGCGAAATCAAGATGACCGGCCACAAGTCTGTGACCAATCCGGTTCCAGGCCAGCACTTCGCTGCGGCGCCCCAACACTACTGCCGGTGTGTTAAACATCGACTGGATCAATCGCAAGGTACCCCGCCTGACTTTGTCGGGCTTAGTCAGCGTACGTCGTTTGGTTGTGCCGGGCCGGGCGAGGTTGAACAAGTGCGCGCGCTCATCGGTGTTCAGGTTCAGAGCCCGGGCGATGGCATCGATGACCGCTTCTGAGGCGTTGTTGCTCAGGCCCTGCTCCAGACGGGTGTAGTAGGTGTTGCTGACGCCGGCGAGCATGGCAAGCTCTTCCCGGCGGAGGCCCGGTACACGGCGGATGCCGTAGTTGAGAAGGCCGACGTCCTCGGGCTGCAAGGCAGCTCTGCGGACGCGAAGGAACTCCCCAAGTTCACTTGGATTACTCATGCGCCCCATTCTGCCGGTCTTCCCCTGCACTGTCCTGTCCCTGCCAGTAACACCCTCAACGTCAAGACGCATTCGTACTTGTGACCACACAACGGCGTCGAAGCAGGGTAGGCGGCTTCCCGCCTACCACTGTCAGTGGTAGGCAGGACGGGGTGTGGTTGATCCCCGGACTTTCCGAAAATGTGGAGTTGTGAAGATGCCGCCAAAGGGCGGCCACCCCTCCAGAGAAGGATCACCGTCATGACCACCCAACCGGATGTCACCACAGGACCCGGCGCCCCGCCCTCGACCGAATCGCAACCGGCAACTGCTCCCGTGGGACGCATGACGGGGCGGCAGCGGCTGGCACTCATCGTCCTGCTCGCAGCGAGTTTCACCCTCGCTGTTGACTTCTCCATCCTCAACGTTGCCCTCCCGGCCATCGGCACAGATGTCGGCTTCAGCCTGGAGAATCTGCAGTGGATCGCAACATCATTCGCACTGTGCGCCGCCGGCCTGACCTTGCTGTTCGGACGCGTCGCCGATATTGCCGGGCGCCGGAAGATGTTCATCATCGGCATGGCCATGCTTGGCGTAGCGTCGCTTGCCGGCGGACTGGCCGCCGATCCTGCCTTGCTTCTCATCGCCCGCGTGGGACAAGGTGTCGCGACTGCCATTGTCGTTCCGGCTGCACTGTCCCTGTTGTTGGCGTCCTTCCCGGAAGGCCCGCTGCGCGATAAGGCACTGGGCCTTAACGGCTCATTGATGGCCGCGGGCTTTACGACCGGCGCTATCCTTGGCGGACTTCTGACAGACCTGCTGAGCTGGCGGTGGGCGTTCTTCATCAACGTTCCTGTGGCCATCGCAGTACTGGTTATCGCCCCCATCGTCCTTGCCGAAAGCAAGCCCACCACGAAGCTGAAGCTGGACGTCCCGGGCGCCATCACCGTCACCCTTGGCCTTCTGGCCCTTGTCTTCGGTTTGAGCAACGCCGCCGAGCATTCCTGGACCAACCCGCTGACTCTGGGCTCCCTCGCGGCAGCCGTTGTGCTCTTTGTTGCTTTCGTGGCTGTCGAACGCCGGGCGAGCTCGCCGCTGGTGCCCCTGGACATTCTGAAGCGCTCCACCGTTGCGTGGGGCAACATCGCCGGCATTCTGGCATTCGTCACTGAAACATCGCTGGTGTTCTTGCTGACCCTGTACCTGCAGCAGGTTCTTGGCTATACGCCGCTTGGCGCCGGCCTGGCCTTCGCGGTCCTAGGCCTCGGCACCGTACTCGGTGGCATCCTCGGCCCCAAAGTCATCGGAAAGATTGGCAACAAGAAGGCCATCGTCTACGCATTTATTGTCCAGGCGATCGCCACTGGAGCCCTAGTCCTGCTCAGCGCCGACCCTGTCTCCATCGGCCTGCTATTGGTAGCCACCTTCATCGGTGGTGTAGCCAACCTTGTCGTCATCGTCGGATTCATGGTCACGGCAACCTCCGGTCTGCCCGAAGATGAACAAGGCCTGGCCACAGGACTGGCAACAATGAGCCAGCAGATCGGCATCACCATGGGCATCCCGATCATGAGTGCAATTTTTACAGCCCAAATTCTCACCATCGGGAACAACGAAGCCCCGGCTGTCCTCAGCGGCGTCACCACTGCCGTCTGGGTCAACGCGGGCCTTTGCCTGGTCACCGCACTGGTTGTGGGCCTTTTCCTGCGTAAGCCGGCACTGTCCGCCAACTGAGCCCACCAGGCGGCAGCTCTGCACGAAGACGGTGGGGGAGGGCTTGACCAAGGACCCTGAACCTGCGACGACGAGAGGTGCCCCCATCAGCACTGCCGGCCAGAAGTTGTCCGCGGAGGCCGGTCCTAAGTGTCCGCGCCGGTCAAGAGCAGGACGATGATCGCGCCACCTATCAGGACGAATCCGGCGCCCACCGCCGCCGTCATCCCGGGGTGTGCCCTGGCAGCAACTTTGTCTCCGGCATTGCCGAAGGTTGCTCGCTGGGCATCAGACATGAACCTGGTCAGGGAGGTGCGGTAGATGATCATCAAGACACCGACGATCAAACCAACGCTTCCCAGCACTCCCACGAAAATCTTCTCCACAGTCTTCTTCCCCCAATAAGTCGTTGCTGGGTGGCACTTCCGCACCCAGTGAAAC
The DNA here is from genome assembly GCF_050435325.1 of Paenarthrobacter sp. TE4293. NCBI lineage: Bacteria > Bacillati > Actinomycetota > Actinomycetes > Micrococcales > Micrococcaceae > Paenarthrobacter > Paenarthrobacter sp. TE4293. Next base: position 599,026 of record NZ_JBNJRY010000002.1, on the reverse strand, counting down.
ACTGTGAACCACAAAACCACGAAAGCAGTGACTCTTGCGCACATTCTTCAGGCGGGTGGCATCAGCCTCGGTCGTTGTGTTGGTCGTGATAGGCGTCATTGCCTGCGGCGGCCCGTCGAAGGCAGAACAGCTCGGCAAAGATATGCAGGAAGCGGCGATGTCGGTGCCCGGAGTGAAAGCCGCCCAAGTCCACGTGAACATGAATACCTCAGGAAACTTCATCTCCGCGAAGCTTGTGGGTGCCGGAAGTGACGAGGCCGCGCTGTCCCAGGCCCTCGAGGGAGCTCTACCGGCGATGCTCGAGAAGACCAAGGAACTGGACTCCGGGAGCTTCTCAGTCAGTATCTTCTCCCCTGATGACGCCCTGTCCGTGGGCTGGGACCCTAGCGTGCAGCTTCGTCGAGCAATTGTCGGAACTGGGCTTCTGTGTTCAAAGTGAGCTTTTTCCCGTTCAGAAAGAACGTAGGTGTGCCCGTGACGCCAAGAGCTCTGCCATCAGCAACGTCCTGGTTGATGCGGTCCTTGGTTGCTTGGTCCGCAACTGCCGTGTCGTAGCTGTCCATGTCCAACGCCAGCTCTTCCGCGTAGGTCCTGAACAGTGGCGCTTGGGAGTCCTGCTTCTCGCCCCATTGGGGCTGGGTCTCGAACAGCTTGGCCGCCATTTGTTCATACTTACCCTGTTGGGCTGCGGCTTCCACGGCCAGCGCAGCGGTGCCGGAATTGCGGTGCCCAGGCAGAGGGTAATACCGATGGACGAACGTGACCCGATCCCCGTACTCGTCCTTCAGTTCCGTCAGGAGTGGTTCGGCAGCGCGGCAGGATTCGCATTCGAAGTCCAGGAATTCGACAAGTTGGGCCTTCTCCGCGGCCGGGCTCGTGACCCGGTGGCTGTCCTCCCTCACAAGCTGGGCGTCGGCGGACGCCGGCGGGGCAGCCGGAGCCGGTGTGTTGGCGATGAGCTGTGCGTACCAGATCACGCCGGCACCAACGACTGCAGCCAAGAGGATCCAGATGGCGATTCGGACTTTTCGTGCCGAGATGACGGCGCTCACCGATCAGCCTGCTTTGTTCCAAGCTCCACTGTGACGGGCTGAGCCACGCTTTCCGAACTGCACCCGGCGCAGCAGGCCTCGCCCTTCCACGCATTGATACCTTCGCGAACGGCGATACCGGCGATGACCAAGGCCGCGGCGGCATCAGCCCACCACCAGCCCAGGGTGCTGTTGAGGACCAAACCGATCAGCAGGGCGGCTGAGAGGTAGGTGCAGAGCAGGGTCTGCTTGGAATCGGCGACGGCGGTCCGGGAACCGAGTTCCCGCCCTGCACGGCGTTGAGCCCACGACAGCACTGGCATGATCGCCAGGCTCAAGGCCGCAATCACCATGCCTGGTGTTGAGTGCTGGGCCTTTCCGATCCCGGTCAGGGATCCGACGGCGTCAACGGCCACGAAGGCGGCCAGGGCGAAAAAGGAGACAGCGATGATCCGCAAGGTCAGGTGTTCCCGGCGCTCCGGGTCCTTGGCGGAGAATTGCCAGGATAGGGCAAGGGCTGAGGTTACTTCTATGACGGAATCCAGTCCGAAGCCGATCAGCGCGGAGGAGTCAGCGACCCCTCCTGCCCATAGTGCTACGACGGCTTCGATGACGTTATAGGTGATGGTCGCGGCGGCGAAGAGCCTGATCCTGCGACTCAGAACCGCGCGGCGATCCGGGGTGGGTGCCTGTACCAGGGCCGTCATGCGAAGCACTCTCCGTCCGGGGCGCAGCAGGCCGGGTCCACCGCCAGGACCACCCCGAGCAGGTCCTTGATAGCGTGCCCCAACCGGGCGTCAACGAGTTCATACCGTGTCCGACGCCCATCCGGGACGGCCACGACGAGCCCACAGCCACGCAAACAGGTCAGGTGGTTGGACATGCTCTGTCGGGACACCTTGATCGAGTCCGCCAGATCGGACGGGTAGGCCGGAGCCTCGGAAAGGGCAAGAAGGACCTGGGCCCTGGTTGGGTCCGAAACTGCATAGCCGAACCGGGCCAGCACCGGGGCGGTGGTGAGAGTTTCCATGAACTCAAAGTACAGCTGTCGCTGTATTCACGCAAAGGTGTATCGGAGCCTTTAGTTCCAACGAACCCTGGCAAGGGGCAATTTCAGTCAGCATCAAAGAGCAGGACAGCCCTCCGGAAAGTTTTTCATTTTTCGCGTCACGATTCGCCCCGAGCACACACTGTTCCTTTAGGAGGATTCTTTCCTGCTTTCCGGATGGTCGGTCCAGCGGGAGTGGCTTCCTGTTGCTTTAGGCTGTAGCTGTGAATCAACCGCTGGACAAGGGACCGTTTTATCACGGTACAAAGGCCGATCTTCGCGCGGGCGATCTCCTCAGCGCGGGCTTCAGGTCAAACTATCGGCCCGACGTCGTGATGAACCACATTTATTTCACCGCGCTCCGGGACGGCGCGGGACTCGCTGCGGAGCTCGCGGCCGGCGACGGCGAACCGCGCGTCTACGAGATTGAGCCGACAGGGACGTTCGAGAACGATCCGAATGTGACCGACAAGAAGTTCCCGGGCAACCCCACTCGTTCATATCGCAGCAGCGCCCCGCTGAGGGTTGTCGGGGAAGTCAGCGACTGGACACGATTGGCGCCCGAGGCACTCCAGGCGTGGAAAGACCGCCTGTCCGCTCTCCTTGCGGACGAACGCGGAGAAATCATCAACTAAGGCGACCCAGCGGTTACTGGGCAGTCTGCTTGCCCCGCCTCACTCTTCGGACAATGAGCCACACTACGACGGCGGCCAGCCCGACGTACACGGCGTAGTTGAGGAATCGTGAGTATTGGTCCACCAGGTGGTACTGCTTGCCGAGTAATGCCCCCAGTCCGATGAGCAGGGCATTCCACAGCCCGGTCCCGGCAATAGTGAAGATACTGAAGGTCATCAGGTTCATGCGCTCGGCGCCTGCCGGGAGGGAAATGAGGCTGCGGACCCCTGGCAGGAGGCGGCCAAAGAAAATGGCGGACTTACCGTGTCGTTCGAACCAGCCGGCGGCTTTCTCGAAGTCTTCGCGATCAACCAGGGGCAGCTTCGACAGGAGGTGGATCGACCGTTCAAGCCCCACCTTGTATCCCAACCAGTACAACAACAAAGCCCCTGCGTACGCTCCAAGGGTGCTGGTGAGGAACACGAGGAGCAGGCTGATGCTGCCTTGCTGGGTAAGGAATCCGGCCAACGGGAGGATGACCTCGCTGGGGATGGGCGGAAAGATCGTCTCCAAGAGCGTCAACAAGCCCACGCCCCATTCGCCGAGGGCCTCGATAACCCGCGCGGCCACACCCACGATTCCGGTCAGCGAGTCAGTGGAACCTGCCGTTTCCAACGGGTTGATCAAACCGATGTCCTTCCCAAGAGCTGACGGGTTCACAAGGGAAGCCCAGTGATGGGGGACCACTGGGCTTCCACCCTCAACGCTATTCCCCTTGACGCCCGGGGGCAATGTGCAGTTATCCGTAGGGCTCCTCCACAGTGCGGATTGGGCCTGGGCGGGAGGGTAACGCTATGCGGGTGAGTGAACTGCCACGGACGCGCGCTGAACCGGCGGGCATGCGATCTTGACGGCTGACTCAAGCGGAGCAGCGTCCAGGCCCAGGAGCATGCGGACGCCTGCGGCGCCGAGTTCGTAGTGAGGCAGTGACACGGTGGACAACGGTGGCCGGAGGTGGGCCGCAATGACTTCCTGGTTGTCGAAACCCACCACGGCCATATCGTCTGGAATCGAGAGCCCGTTTTCCCGCAGGCCATCGTAAAGTCCCATGGCCATGCGGTCGTTATAGCAGTACACGGCGCCGACGTTGCGTGCGAGCAGGTGCTCCGTAGCGCCGTAGCCGCCTTCCTGATCCGGGTAGGCTTCCAGCACCAACTCGGTATCAAAGGGGATCCCGGCAGCTTCGAGTGCGTCCTTATAGCCCTGGAGCCGTCCGTCCCGGGCAGGGGATGGGGTCGTGGCATTGATAAAGGCGATGCGCTGGTGGCCGCCGCGGAGTAGGATCTCCGTGGCGGAGCGGCCGCCCTGTGTCTCGTCCGGGACAACGGCGCGGGCAGTTCCGGGTTCCGGTGAGAAACAGTTGACCAGAACAAAGTCCGATTCCCGAAGGGTATCGGGGATATCAGTAGGGCGGTGGAACCAGGTGGAGTACAGGATGCCCCGCACCTTGTACTCCAGCATCATCGCGATCGCATCCTTTTCCAGTTCCTGGTTGCCTTCGGTGTTCGCGATCAGCAAAGCGTAGCCATGTTTCCACGCTTCGTCCTGGGCCCCATGGATGATTTGGCCGGCAAACGGGGTGGTGGCTACGCCGTCGGCAACCAGCCCGATGAACTTCGAGGTGCCGCTTACCAAAGTCTTCGCCATGGCGTTGGGCCGGTAGCCGAGCTGGGTGATCGCCTGGGTGACGCGTTGCCGCGTGTCATCTGCAATGCGGGCGTTCTTCTTCTTATTGATCACCAGGGAGACCGTGGCGGTGGAGACCCCGGCCAGTTCAGCGACTTCGCGGAGGGTCACCGGATGGGCATGGCCTCGTTTGACAGGAACGTCCGGGGTGGCCGCGTTGCCTGAATCTCTCTCCTGCGAAATCATCTGTCCTCCATCAGGAGTATATCCGTCTGCCGTAGCCGTCATCCCTTGGTGGCCCCGCTCTCAAGGCCCTGGATCATGGCCTTGTTGAGGACCAGGAACACCAGCAGCAACGGTGTGATGGTGACGCAGACGGCGGCAAAGGTTGCCGTCCAGTCCACCTTGCCCATGGCACCGATGTAGTTCTGCAGGCCCAGCGGGATGGTCTTCAGGTCTTCGGAAAGAACAAAGGTATTCGCGAAGATGAAGTCGTTCCAGATGAAGATGCTGTTGACCAGCACCACGGTAACCACGGTGTTGAGCGACAGAGGCAGCGTGATCAGCCCGAAGATCCTGTAAGGGCCGGCCCCGTCCAGGGACGCCGCTTCGTAGGTTTCCCGCGGAATGTATTCGAAGAACGACGAGAAGAGGTAGATGGACATCGGCAGGGCGAAGCCTGCCAGTGGGATGATCATCGACTGGTAGGTGTCCAGCAGGTTCACGGTGGAGTAGTCGATGAACAGCGGAACCAGGGCGATCTGGACGGGAACAATGATCCCGATCAGGAACAACCCCCGGACGAATTTGCTGAGGCGGAAGCCCAGGACCTGGATGGCGTAGGCGGCCATCATGCCGAACAGGACGATCAGGACGTTGGCGCCCATGGTGACGATGAAACTGTTGAGGATGTTCCGTCCCAGGTCTCCGGTTTCAAAGGCCCGTGCATAGTTTTCCCACGTCAACGAGCTGGGCAGTGCGAACGGATCGCCGGTGGCGAAGTCCTGTTCGGTCCGCAAGCTGGTCAGGAACAGCCAGGCGAGCGGATAGACCTGCACGATCACGATAAGCATGATCAGGACCCGCGAGAGCGTCCTGTATAGGCTTGGCTTCCGCCGTCGCCGATGAACCGGAGAGGACCGATGAACCGGAGAGGACGGGGCCGAAGAGCGCGGGGTAGCCGGGGCTGTCTGGGTGATCATGAATCTGCCTTCCGCTTGAGCATGAACAGGATGAGGCCGACGGCGACGAGGCACTCGATCACGATGAAGACGGAGATGGTGCTTGCGTAGCCAAAGTCCGTGCTGGTGAAGGCGGTCTTGTACATATAGGTAGTGAGCAGTTCAGAGGACTGCCCGGGGCCGCCGTTGGTCATGAGGTAGGGAATGTCGAACCCCCGCAGGCCGTACGTGGTGGCCATGATGGTGGTGGTAATCCACACGGGCCGTATGTAGGGGAATCGGATCTTGGTAAAGAGTGTCCACTTCGATGCACCGTCCAGGACGGCTGCCTCTTCCAGTTCCTTGGGCACGGCGATCAGGGCCGCATAAATGATGAGCATGTACAGCCCGGTGAACCTCCACCCTTCAGGAGCGGAGACGGCGGCCAGGACAGTGCTGACGTCGGACAGCCAAGCACGCTCAAAGGCTCCCAGTCCTACCCAGTGCAGCAGCTGGTTAAGCAGCCCCACGGGGTCAATGGAGTAGATGCGGACAAAGAGGAACGCGATGGCGACAGTGGAGATGACGGCGGGCAGCAAATAGAGGGTCTTGATGAGTTCGCGGCCTCTCCGCAGGGAGGTGAGCAGGCTGGCGACAAGCAGTGCACCGCCCAGTTGCAGGACCAGGCATATGGCCAGGTAGATGAGGGCGTTGAAGAATGAGCGCCAGAAGATGTCATCAGCGGTGAGCATTCGGACGTAGTTGGCCAGCCCGACGAACTCCATCTCGCTGATGCCGTTCCAGGAGAAGAAACTCAGGAACAGGGACTGAAGAATCGGGAAGAGCACAGCTGCGCAGTAGAGCAGCAGGGGTGGGAGGAGGAAAACCAGGACTGAGGTCCTTGACCTGTTGGGAAGCATGGCTGGCCTTTCGGGCGGGGGCCGTGCCGGCCCCCGCCACTTCGGTTTACTTGAAGAACTTGGGCGCGTTCTGCTTGATGGCGTCGTCCATGGTCTTGGTGAATTGTTCCGGCGTGATGTTGCCCTGGACCAAGAGGACGAGCTCTTGCTGCAAACGACCGTTGGTGGTGGGGTCCAGCTGGGTGTCCCACGGCATTGCTTGCTTGCCGCCGAGGGTGTTGGCCGTCTCGAGGGCCTTCTTGTACAGCGGGGTGGCGTTCCCGGGAATGGCCGTTTGTACGTTCGTGGTGGGGGAGAGCGCTCCCGTGGCGGCGTACTCAGCTGGGTACTTCTCCAAAGCGAACTTCAGGAAGTCACTCACCAGGGGGTCGTAGGTCTTCGAATTTACTGCCATGCCAATACCGGACGGAGAGACGAACTCGTTGGCAGCCGTCACTGAACCGGATGTCGTGGGAAGGGTGAAGAAATCGATGTCGTCTCGGACGGCGGGATTGAGCTTGTCGGTGGCGAGGCTGGGCAGCTCCCACGTTCCGATGTTGTACATCGCGGCCTGGCCGGAGGTGAACTGGTTCTGCGCGTCCGAGTATCCCTGCGCTGAGAACCCGTCCTGGAAGCATCCGGCTTTGCCCAGATCAGCCATCCACTGAACGGTCTTTTGGCCGGCAGGATCGCTGAACGCTGCTTCACCCTTCTTCAGCTTCTGGACGAAGTCGGGTCCGGCCGCCCGGAACGGCTGGTACGCGACGTAGCGTTCCAGCGGCCACTGGTCCTGCCCGTCGATGGCAATCGGCGTGACGCCGGCGCTGCGCAACGCCGTGCACATCGCGGGGATGTCGTCCAAGGACGCAGGCACAGCGACGCCCGCCTTTTCCAGCAGTGCCTTGTTGTACCAGATGAATTCCAGTTCGAACTGGAACGGGATCATGTACAGGGAGCCGTCATCGAAGCGCTGGTAGTCCAAGGCCCCGGGCCGGTAGTCGTCGTAGAGGTCCAAGGACTTCAGCAGCTTGTCGGCGTCCACCATTTTGCCCTGCTTGGCCAGCTGTTGGGCGAAGGGGGTGGCATCCGTGTCGAACAATTCGGGGAGCTTATTGGCCGCGGCCAGGGTTTCAAGCTTTTGGATGTAAGAGGGGCGGTCCGGGGTGGTGATGAGGTTCAGTCCAAAGCCCGGGTGGTCCTTGGCGTAGTCGTCGGCGAGCTTCTTCATGATGTTGATGACGGCCCCATCGGCGGGCCTGGAGAGCAGCCACGATATTTCACGGGGTTTGATCTCTCCTGTGGGGCTGACGTTGGCGGGGTCGCTGGTGCTTCCTCCGCCGCCGCATGCTGTCAAAGCCAAGGCTGCGGCGGCTGCGACGGCGGCAGCACGGAGTAGTTTCTTCATGGCGGCAATCTCCCTTGATTGGAAAAGAGGTGGGGGTGGGGGTTCTTTAGTTGTCGGTGCGCTGGCGGATCTCTAGTTCGGTGACAGTGACGGTTCCTTCGCCGGCGAACACGCCGATCCGGCCGGTCGTGTGGTCGTAAATCCTGGCGCTGAGCGCCACCTGACGGTCGACGACGGCGACGCAAGTGTCGCCGTCGACGATGACCTCAAGGGTGTGCGTGCCCGGGGTGAGGTCGCACGGCCGCTCAAGTTCGATGTCGAATGGCACGTCGCCGGAAACCTGCCACTGCCCATCCCCGGTGATGGCGCGTGGCCAGCGGTCGAAGACGAGCCGCCCGCGCTTGGGTTCCAGGCGCAGTACGTACGAATGATCGCCGTCGTGGCTTGAGCGGAGCAGCAGCCCGCATTCGGTGGTGTCGGCAGCGATGTCCAGCACCGCTTTGGCGTAAAACTGATCCGGAAGCTCTTCATCGGAAATGACGGCGGTGTAGCCGTCAGGGGCGCTGAGCCGGGCAGGCAACGCACTGGTCAGGGAAACAGGGACGTCCTCCCAGAAGCTCTCCACCAGCTCGTCCGCGAACGAGAAGCCCAGGGTTCCGTCCGGGTTTTGGTGTGCTTCCAGCACTGACATGGTGCCTGCCCACTGCCAAGGCCCTTGATCGGTGTTGCCTTCCTTGGTGGCGATCCAGCCAAAGAAGAAGCGGCGTCCGTCCCGCTCGGCGGACTTTGACGCGTAGAAGGCGCGCCCGTCGATGCTGTCCTGAGGCGGCACGATCCACGGACCGTCGGGGCTCTTCGCCATGCGGTAGCGGGTGGTGAACGATTCGGAGAACTCGGAGTAGACCATGTACCACCAATCGCCCCAAGCGAAGACGTCCGGGCATTCGTGGGTGATATAGCGGCGGGGATCCCAGAACGGCTCGGTGTGCTCCCAGGTCATCAGGTCCTGGGACACGCACTGGGCGATGACGCCGCGGCGGCGTTCCGGGCCCGTGGAATGCCGGGCTGCCACGAGCATCCGCCACTGGTTCCTGTGGGGATCCAGGAAGACGAAAGGATCCCGCCAGTCACCGGTCTCGTAGCCGTCCGGCGCGCCGAACGTCAGTTCCGGGTGCTTTTGCCAGGTCCGCATGCCATCGGTGCTGGTGGCGTGCATGACCAGCTGGAGGGGCGTGCCGTCGGCACCGAGGTTCCGGGGGTTGTGGCCGGTGTAGAACAGGTGGTGGACTCCGGAACCGTCGTCGACGACGCTGCCTGTGTAGGCGTTGAAGTCCAGGTCTGTTTCGCTGCCGTGATGCAGGGAGACTCCATGGTTTTCAAACTGTGTGAGGTCCTTGGTGGTGACGAGGCTCCATGAGGTTCCGGGTTTGGGGTCGGAGCGGTCTTCGTGAAGGTAGAAGAGCCAAAATTCCCCGTCTTTCTCGAAAGGGATAAGGTCCCCGACCCATCCGTCGGCGGGTTGGAAGAAGACTGAGCGTTTCATCTGCGCTGATGTCCATTCTGCTAAAGCGTTTGATCACTCGTAAGTTAGCGTGAAAGTGCACGATGATCAAGCGTTTTAGCAAAAGTAACTTTCTGATGTAAATCGAGTGCTAAAACGCTTGACCGTACTATCGCGTACCGCTAATGTCCTGCGTAGCCGATGACTCCGGGACCGCTCGATGCTGAGCCGAACGGAGTAGGCCGAAAGCACCGATCCAGCTCTCTTCGACGTGCAGCACCAGGATGTCCGGGACCTCAATGACGTCCCCGGCTGTGCTGCACATTCAAACCCGCCGAATGACCTTTGGCGCGCCGTCGCGCCCGCCAAACCTTGAGAGGAACGCATCAATGACGCATGACATTTCTCGACGAACCGCACTGCAAGGCGCAGGAGTCGGCGCGCTGGCACTGTTCATGAGCAGCGCAGTCCCTGTCGCGGCCCACGCGCAAACATCACTCCGGGCGGTTTACCACATGACTCCGCCGTCGGGCTGGTTGTGCGATCCCCAACGGCCCGTCCATACAAACGGGGCCTACCAGCTGTACTACCTTCACTCAGGCCAAAACAACGGCCCGGGTGGATGGGACCACGCCACTACAGGCGACGGAGTGTCATACACGCACCACGGTGTGGTGATGCCCCTGCAACCCGACTTTCCTGTGTGGTCTGGATCGGCCGTGGTGGACACCGCCAACACCGCCGGCTTCGGTGCCGGAGCGGTGATCGCGCTCGCAACCCAGCCCACAGGGGGAGTCCGGAAATTCCAGGAACAGTACCTCTACTGGTCGACGGACGGCGGCTACACCTTCAGCGCCTTGCCGGATCCGGTGATCGTGAATACTGATGGGCGAACGGCTGCCACCCAGACTGAAATCGAGAACGCAGAGTGGTTCCGGGACCCCAAGATCCACTGGGACAGCACGCGGAACGAGTGGGTCTGCGTGATCGGCAGGGCCCGTTATGCAGCGTTTTACACCTCGCCCAACCTCAGGGATTGGCAGTGGAAGTCCAACTTCGACTACCCGAACCATGCGCTCGGCGGTATCGAGTGCCCGGACCTGTTCGAGATGACCGCCGGTGACGGCACCCGGCACTGGGTTTTCGGCGCGAGCATGGACGCCTATAGTATTGGCTTGCCGATGACCTTTGCCTACTGGACAGGTACGTGGAACGGCACGGCCTTCATCGCGGACAACCCCACCCCGCAGTGGCTCGACTGGGGATGGGACTGGTACGCCGCCGTGACGTGGCCTGCCGCGGACGCGCCGGAAACCAAACGCCTTGCGACTGCCTGGATGAACAACTGGAAATATGCGGCCCGCGATGTGCCCACGGACGCTTCCGACGGGTACAACGGGCAGAATTCCATAACGCGGGAGCTCACTCTGGAGCGCCAATCCGGCGGCTGGTACACCTTGCTCAGCGCCCCGATACCAGCGCTCCTCGGTTATGCAACTGCCACCATCGCGCTTCCGGACCGCACGGTCACCGGGAGTGCCGTCCTGCCGTGGAGCGGGCGGGCGTACGAACTCGAACTCGACATCTCCTGGGCTGCCGCCACCAATGTTGGAGTGTCCGTCGGACGATCCCCTGACGGGCTGCGGCACACGAACATCGGCAAGTACGGCAACGAGTTGTACGTTGATCGCGCACCGTCGGATCTTGCCGGTTACTCGCTGGCGCCGTACACACGCGCGGCCGCGCCTATCGATGCCAACGCGCGTTCGGTACACCTGCGTATCTTCGTTGACACCCAAAGTGTCGAGGTGTTTGTGAACTCAGGGCACACGGTGGTCTCGCAGCAGGTGCACTTCGCGGAGGGCGACACGGGAATCTCGCTGTACGCAGACGGCGGCCCGGCCACTTTCACTGGAATCACCTTCCGCGAGTTCGGAAACCCGATCTAGGGGGCGTACAAGAAACGGAGAACGACGGCGGCACTACAGCGGGCGGAAGCGCCGCCGTCGTTCTTCCTTGACATCCCGGACACGGCCACGACACTGGGTGCATGTACAGGAACAGCCGCGTCTCGGCCCAGTTTTCGGTATCCCTCGACGGGTTCATTGCAGGTGATGATGACGGGGTCGGCCCTCTTTTCGACTGGTATGAAGCCGGAAACGTTGAAACGTGGATGCCGGGACACCCCGTTCCTTTCCATCTCAGCGAGGCCGATGCTGCTTACTGGAACTCTCTTCCGCGGGAGGGGGCGTTCATTTCAGGTCGTCGGTTGTTCGACCTGACGAAGGGGTGGGGAGGGCATCCGCCCAACGAATCGCCAACGGTGGTTCTGACCCACCGCGACCCACCGGAAGGCTGGCCCCCTGAAAGACGGGACGGAGGGCGTGTGCCCTTTGAGTTTGCCGGGGACCTGGAATCGGCTCTCGAACGTGCCGCCGACCTCGCGGCCGGCGAAGAAATAGGGGTAGCGGGCGCGAACGTTGTGCAGCAGTGCTTGAAACGCGGGGTCGTTGATGAGCTCCGCGTGGACCTGGTGCCGGTGCTGCTCGGGAGCGGTATCCGGTGGTTCGGCGAACTGGACACCGGCATCGCCCTGGACGATCCCTCCATCATTCCGGGAACCCGCGTCACGCACCTTGTCTATCAGGTGCGTCCGCCGGCCCAGAACTGAGCTCGATGAGACCGGGATTATCCACAGCTGGACAGGCGAGCGTATGACGGCGGGTCCCGGCTCGCGCTAGGCTGGTCACCTCGGCTGATGCAAGTGGCCGCAGGAACCACTATGCGGAGCCACATTTTAATGTCCGATGATCTTGCCCTGACTGCCCTTGCGGCGTCGTCTTTCTCCCTGCCCGAACTGCGTGATGGCCAACTTGCAGGCATGCGCGCCCTTGCCGATGGCCGCGACGTCCTGGCCGTCATGCCCACCGGGTACGGCAAATCCGCTACCTATCAGGTCCCGGCCCTGCACCTTCATCGCCAAACGGGACGTCCCGCCGTCGTGGTTTCTCCCCTCATTGCCCTGCAGGAAGACCAACTGGAGGGACTGACGGAGGACCTGGGTGAGGGAGCCGCCGTCGCCATCAACTCTTCCCGCAGCGATGCCGAGGTGGAAGCGGCTTGGGAGGCAGCGGAAGCGGGCACGGCCATCTTTCTCTTCCTCGCCCCGGAGCAACTGGCCAAGCAGGAAACTGTGGACCGGATTACCAAGCTGGACATCTCCATGTTCGTGGTGGACGAGGCACACTGCGTCTCCTCGTGGGGCCACGACTTCCGTCCGGACTACCTCGACCTGGGCAGCGTCCGCGAACGGCTGGGCAACCCGCCGGTGGTGGCACTGACGGCCACCGCCTCCCCGCCCGTACGTGACGAAATCGTGGAACGCCTTGGCATGAAGGACCCGCTGGTCCTGATCCGTGGCTTTGACCGGCCCAACATCAGCCTCGCCGTCGTCCGCCACCAGGAGGACAAAGCCAAACGAAAAGCCGTGGTGGAGCAGGTTGCCGCGATGGCCAAGGCCGAAGGCCTGGGGTTGCTCTACGCCGCCACACGGAAGGACACCGGGAAATATGCGGCCGAATTGTCTGCGGAAGGACTCCGGGCGGAGGCGTATCACGCGGGCCGGTCGGACACCGACCGGGAGAGGATCCACGAGGCATTCCTGAATGACCAACTGGACGTCGTCGTTGCCACGACCGCTTTCGGCATGGGCATCGACAAAGCCAATGTGCGGTTTGTGGTCCATGCGAATATTCCGGAGTCGCTGGACTCCTATTACCAGGAGATCGGCCGCGCGGGCCGCGACGGGGAGCCGGCGACGGCTGTGCTGCATTACCGTGCCGAGGATCTGGGACTGCGCAAGTTCTTCGGCACCCACGCCCCTGATCCTGAAGCTTTGTTGGCTGTCCTGAAGGTCATCAAGAATGCCGGCGCACCTGCCCCGAAGACCGCATTGGTGGAGCTCACGGGCTTTCCCGCCCGGCGTATCACTACGCTGATTAATCAGTTGGAAGAGGCCGGCGCAGTCACCACGGGCAAGCGGGGAACGCGACTCAGCTCAAAAGCCAAACTTTCCGCGCTGGCGGAGCGCGCCGTCGAACGGGCGGAAGCGCGGCAACGCGTTGACCAGTCCCGGCTCACCATGATGCGCGCCTACGCGGAGACGGATGGTTGCCGCCGCCAGTTCCTGCTGGGCTACTTCGGCGAGGACATGCCTGAACCCTGTGGCAACTGCGATGCCTGCCAGGAGGCTGCAGCCGACGCCGGCAGGCCGGGTTCCGTTGAACGCCTTTCTCTGCGGGATGACGAGCCCTTTCCGCTTCAGTCCACCGTGGTCCACAAGGAGTGGGGCCAAGGCTTGGTGATGCGGCATGAGGACGATGTCATCACGGTGCTGTTCGAGCAGGAGGGCTACAAGACTTTGTCGCGTACCGCCGTCGTGGAGCACCACCTGCTGAAGCCCGCCTAGGGGCCTCAGCGGCTTCAGGTGTTCAGCTCCAGCATCAGCGCAGGCAGTTCGTCGGCAAGCTCGCGGGCCAGGAACCCCAGCGGGCCGAGCTTACTGGCAAGGCGGTCCGCTGCGGCGGCGTGAAGGTGGGTTCCCCAGCAGGCGGCCTGCGCATTGCTGGTTCCCCGCGCCCGCAGTCCGGTGATGGCGCCGGCCAAGACGTCCCCACTGCCGGACGTTCCCAGCCCGCCATACCCTGTGGTGATTTTCCACAGCCCGGACCCGTCGGCACCTTCGGCAGAAGGACCGGCAATGTACCCTTGGCAACTCACCACAGCATCGAACCGTCCGGCGATTTCTGCCACGGCAGCTTCCAGATCTTCGACGTCCCTGCCCAGCAGGATTCCCGCCTCGGTGGGATTGGGAGTGAGGATCAGCCGGCCCCGCCAAGGTCCAATCTGATCCTCGACCTCCGTTAGGGCTCCCAAGGCATAGGCATCAAGCACGACGGCGGGACCTCGCGCGGCGTCAGCGGCACCATCGGATTCCTCCCGCTCCAGCAGCGCCCGCAGCAAAGTCCCGGCGAGTTCCAGATCATCCAGTCCCGGCCCGATCAGCAGGGTGTCCGCACGTTCCAGGTAGTTCGAGATCCGGTCCAGCCCTTCCCCGGTCAAGGAGCCGGCCGGGGTTTCGGGCAAGCCCATGGCCCCGCACTCCGGCAGAGCAACGCCTACCTGGGCTGCCACGGATTCGGCAACGGCCAACGTAATTTTTCCGGCACCCGCTCGCAGCGCAGCGGTCCCGGCCAGCAAGGCAGCGCCGGGCGTGACCCGGGCTCCACCGATGACCAGCACTGCACCGCGGGAGTACTTGCTGTCGCCTGGAGCCGGCAAGGGCCAGTCGCGCAGCAGCGACGGTGTTACCGGAACGGGGGCGTTGGAATCACTGCGGGTGGACACTGGCATCCCCTGCGTGTTCGGTCACGGCCACACCCTGCTCTTGAAGATGGTCAGCCACGTTGAAGCTCTCCAACTCCCACGGGCCTGCACCCGATGGCCGAACGTAACGGGTGATTGAGGCATTGAGCACCGACGTCGTTGCGGCAAGGTCCAGGATCTCCTCTTCGGACATCCCTTCCAAAACGTACCGGACCAGCAGGATCACAGCGTCGTGGCAGACCAGCATGACGCGCTGCCCCGATCCCAAGGTGTTGAGTTCGTCCAGGACCGACCGCAATCGAAGAGCTACATCGGCCCACGACTCACCGCCCGGCGGTCGGTAGTACAGCTTGCCCAGCCAGAGCCGGCGCTCGGCCTCGTCCGGGTACCGTGTCTCCACGCCCAGCCGTGTCAGCCTGTCCAGAATCCCCAGCTCCCGGTCCCGCAGGCGCTCATCGGTCAGCACCTTCACAGGCCAGCCGGCCGTCTCGACGGCGATTTCCGCCGTCTGCCGGGCACGGGCATAGGGGGAGGACACCACCGCGTCCGGGCGGAGTTCTTCCGCGATGCGGGCCAGCGCAGTTCCCAAGGCCTTAGCCTGCTCCTGGCCCGTGCCGGACAGATTCACGTCTGGGTCCCTCGCCGGAACCTGGATAACCTCCGCGCCGGCCAAGCGTGCCTCCGTCGCGGCCACGTTGCCTTCACTCTCACCGTGCCGGATCAGCAGCAACTCGACAGCACCGGCCTCCTGCACAGCGTCCGTCAGCCCGTCCTCGTTCACCAGATCACCCCTTCGCGTGCGTTGCCGAATGCAGAACACTACCCACTGCGTACCCACCGGTCCAGAGAGTAAACGCTCGACGGCGGCCAGGTACCCCTGTCGCCCGGACCTTGGGTGAAGTATGTTGCTGGCATGGAGGACTCATACCAAGTCATCATTGTGGGTGCCGGATTCGCGGGCGTTGCAGCAGCCAAGGAACTTGGCCGCAAGGGTGTGCGCGTCTTGCTGATCGACTCGAACAACTACCACCAGTTCCAGCCACTCCTGTATCAGGTGGCGACTTCCCAAATTGGTGTCTCCGCGATTGCCCGGCCGCTCCGATCCGTGTTCCGCCGCTTCAAAAACGGTCAAAGTCCTGACCGCGAAGGTGGAATCCGTCAATGCGGCCGAACGGGTGGTCACCACTGCCGATGGCGACACCATGCGCGCGGAAATCCTGGTGATCGCCGTTGGAGCGGTCCCGAACTTCTTCAATACCCCCGGTGCGGAAGAACTGGCCTTCCCGCTGTACTCGGTCACCGATGCCACGAGGCTTGGAACGGGTCTCACCCGACTGCTCGACCAGGCGGATTCCACGCCGGACGGATTCGTGGATGTCGTTGTGGTGGGTGGCGGACCCACAGGCGTGGAGACCGCCGGGGCCATGGCGGAAAACGTCAAATACGTGGTGCGCAAGTACTTTTCGCCGGAGCTTGCAGCACGTTGCCGCGTGCATCTGGTGGACATGGTTCCCACCGTGTTGAACATGTTCTCCCCTAAATCCCAGAGCTATGCGACGGAGCACTTGAAGAAAGTGGGGGTTGAGCTTCATCTGGGGCAGGGTGTCACCGAAGTCCGCAAAGACGGAGTGGCGCTGGCCGACGGTAGCTCCGTGCCCGGGCAGATCGTGGTGTGGGCCGGCGGCCTGAAAGCGGGGGACGTGATTGCCGGCTCGGGGTTAACCCAGGGGAGAGGGGGCCGCATCGACGTTCAGCCTGACCTCACTGCGCCCGGCGTGGAGGGTGTGTACGTCCTTGGGGATTGCGCCAACATCACCGATTCCACGGGCGCCAAGCTGCCGCAGCTGGGTTCCGTGGCACAGCAGGCCGGAAAATGGGCGGCCAAAAACATCCTGGCAGACCTCAGTGGTGGGAGCCGCACCCCGTTCAGGTATGTCGACAAGGGGTACATGGCAATGGTGGGACGTGGTGCAGCTGTGGCTGAACTCGGCCGCAAACGCATCCAGTTGCAGGGAGTCTTCGCGTTCCTGTCCTGGCTGTTGGTACATCTGGCCCTGCTGTCGGGCCTCCAGCAAAAGATCCGGGCCCTGTTCTCCTGGCTCAATGGGTACATCCTTCACAGCCCGGCACAGGTGGTGGTCAGCGGACCCGTCGAGAAGGCACCGCCGGAGCAAGCGCCTCCGGGGGTGCCGCCGGTGTCAGTGAGCTAAGCCGCCAAGGATTTTGCCGGCGGCCGCTACCAGTTCTGCGTTGCCTTTCGCCGGGGTGCCGTTCGGCAAGAGGAGGGTGTCTTCCAGGCCCACCCTGGTGTCCAGGCCCCATTGGGCAGCGAGGTTCAGGGCCGGCCACGTCGAACGCTCCTCGCCATGCAGCAGGATCGGCATCCGGCTTTCCTGGGTGCGTACCAAAGCCACAAGGTGTTCAGCTTCCTGTTCCACATCCTCGGGCCGAAGATCCTGGATCTCGACGAGGACCCGCAGGCAGGCGGACCGCAGCGGGGACGAAGCCCAGCGATGTGCAGCGTCGGCATGCCAGATTCCTGCCTCGATACCGATGCCGCGGGAGCTGAGTGCTTCAGCTACCTCTTCCGCTCCGTCCTCGTGCCAGTTCACCGAAGCGAAATCCGGCAGTTCCACCCACGACTCGATCATCCTCAAGCGGTCTGGCACATCGGGGCAAATCCAGGCCCCGGTGGTCACCCCCAACGGAATGCCCGGGCAAGCTGCACGAAGAGCCGTCAGCCACGAGGCCATGTGGTGGGCGTCCAGGCTGTCTTCGCCCTGGGAATTTTTGGGGTGGACATGGATGGTCCGGGCACCGGCCGCAACTGCTGCTGCCGCATCCTGGGCAAGCCGGAGGGGATCAGGGGAGAGCCCGGGGTGCTCCGGGACTCCGCGGGCTCCATTGAGACAGGCCTGTAGCATCACCAGGCCATGTTAAGGGTCTCTCAACGCGCCGGGAGAACCCCTGACGTCCGCTTGCTGGGAAGATAGCAGGAGGAACCCGGAAACAAGGAGCATCATGACCCTCAAAGAACGCTTGAAAGCCGACGTCGTCGACCACATGAAAGCCGGCAACAAGCTCGCGCTGACCACTGTGCGTAATGTGCTGGGCGAGATCACCACCCGCGAAAAGTCGGGCAAGACGCCGGTGGAGCTCGACGACGCGCAGGTCACCTCGCTGCTCCAGAAGGAAGCGGCAAAGCGCCGGGACACGGCCCGGATCTACACGGAAGCGGGCGAGGCGGACCGCGCGGCCGCCGAAGTGGCAGAAGCCGAGATCATTGAGGCGTACCTGCCCAAGGCGCTGACCCGCGAAGAAGTGGAAGTCATTGTGGACGAGGCCATTGCCGCGCTGAAGGCCGATGGCCAGGAGCTTTCGATGCGTTCCATCGGAGCCGTCATGAAGCCGGTCACCGCCAAGGTCGCCGGACGGTTCGACGGTAAGACCGTCAGCGAGATTGTGCGTGGTCGCTTGGCGTAGGAGCCAGCAACGCCGCGGAGTCAGGTGGCTCCCAGCAGCCACCGCAAAGTGTCGGCGTTCCGTACGGCATGGCCACCGCCGTCGTTATTGAAATACACGTAGACGTCCTTGCCCGGACCGCTCCACTCCCGGATCCGGTCAGCCCACCACTGCAGATCCGCGTCGGAGTACGAACCGCCGTAAAGGTGCTGGTGGTCCGGGCCGTGCATCCGGACGTAGACGAACGGTGCTGTCGCGCGGAGGATGCACGGCAGGTTGGCGCCGCTCATGATGCAGTAGGCGGCCCCGTGGCGTTCCAGCAGCGAATAGACATCCGGATGGTCCCAGCTGTTGTGGCGGAACTCCACTGCGATACGGATCCAGTGGGGCACCACGGACAGGAAGTAGTCCAGCCGGGCGTCGTCGCGGGCAAAGCCTGGTGGGAGCTGGACCAGCAGCACGGCCCGCTTGTCACCAAGTTCGTGCCAGCACCGGCTGATCCGTTCCACCCAAACCTCAGGGCTGTACAGTTTCTTCGCATGTGTCAGTCCCCGTGGGGCTTTGACTGACATGGCAAAGCCCTCCGGAAGGCGGTTGCGCCAACCAGCGAAGGAAGTATCCCGGGGCCAACGGTAAAAGCTCGCGTTGAGCTCCACGGTGTTGAACCGGGCCACGTAGTGGGCCAAGCGTTTCGATGCCGGAAGGCCGGGAGGGTAGAGCACGTTCTCCCAGTGCTCATAGCTCCAGCCAGAGGTACCGATGTGAATGCCCATGCTGTGAAGGTACCCGGCACAGAGGCTCGCTAACGCTAAAGTTTGACCGCTGTCCTGGCCATCAAGGCTTGAAGGTCCTCGGCGACCTTGGCGACCTCGCGCTGGCGGGCGTTGCGGGCCGGCTTTGAGCTGTGCGTTGCCGGCCGGTCCGGGCGGTGGGGTGTGCGGGGTGTGCGGGGCTGGCGGTGGACTTGGGGATCACGCACGGGCACGTCGACAGTGACGGTGCCTTCCAGGGGATCGTGAAAGAGTGGGAGGTTCATGATCCCTGATCCTGACACAACCCCAGGGTCTCCGAAATGGACAACTGCATACCCTCCATCCGGGGCGCTGTGCAGGTGTCCATGCGTCTTATCGGCGAGTGGGCTCTGACCCCCACAAGGCTTTCTTGAGCAGCGCCCTCAGCTGCGCATTCTCATCCTCGGTAAGGGCCGCAAGCTGGGTCTGCTCGCACTCTTCCAGTCCTGCCCGGGCCTTGTTGTGGATCCGGCGGCCCTCCGCCGTGGAGACGATGATCTTGGCCCTGCGGTCCTGCTTCCCTTGTGCCCGGGTGACCAGCCCGCGGTGTTCGAGGTCGTCCACCAGGCTCACCACCTGGCTGGGGTCCAGGCTGAGGAAATCGGCCAGCTCACGCTGCGTGGGTTCCAGCCCGCTGCATGCGAGTGTCAGCACGGAGAAAGACCGTTCCCTCAGCCCGTAATCGGCCAGTGCTTTGTTGTTCAGCAAGGAACCAGTGGCGTGCAGTTTGGCCAGCAGCAAGCCCACGTCATTGCCGATTTTGGCCGCGGCCAAGCGCGGGATTTCCATTTCGGTGCTCTGCGGGCCCATGACAACTCCAATAGTAATGAAAAACAATCGTTGACTTTTTCAATGATCCGTATTCTCATTGATCATGACAAGGATCTCACGACGCAGTGGGATCGGCCCCACCGGCTCAGGCCGGTTACAGCATGCGAAGGAGCACGCCATGAGCTTGAACGGCAAGGTTGCAATCGTCACCGGGAGCGGACAGGGTCTTGGACTCGCTTACGCGAGGGAACTCGCCCGCCAGGGTGCCGGCGTCGTGGTTAATGACGTGAACGCCGGCACCGCTGCAGAAGCGGTTGCGCAGATTGAGGCCGACGGCGGACGGGCCACCGCCGTGGTGGTTCCGGTAGGAACCACGGACGCCGCCAAGGCCCTGGTGGCGGGCGCTGTTGAAGCGTTCGGCCGCTTGGACATCCTGGTCACGAACGCCGGAATCCTGCGGGACAAGAGCCTGCTGAAGATGACCGACGAGGATTTTGACCTGGTCATCAACGTGCACCTGAAAGGGACGTTCACCTGCGTCCGCGAAACGTTCGCGTACTTCAAGGAAAACAACATCGCCGGCCGGATCATCACGATTGGTTCGCCCACCGGCCAGCGGGGCACCTTCGGCCAGACCAACTACGCCGCGGCCAAGGCAGGAATCGTGGGCATGGTCCGGACATGGGCGTTGGAGATGAAGAAGGCCGGCGTAACAGTGAACTCCGTGATTCCGGTGGCGGCGACGGCCATGACCAAGACCGTCCCCTATTTCCAGAAGGCCGTCGAAGCCGACGAACGCGGCGAGGCGATGCCGGCGTTCTTCCGCCACGACCTCGGTTTCGGAACGGCCGACGACGTCGCCGGGCTGATTGCCTTCCTCGCCTCTGATGCGGCTGCCGGAATTACCGGCCAGGTGATCGGCGCCGGTGGTGACCGGCTGCAGGTTTGGACCCACCCGACGGCCGCCACCACCGAGTACCGCGACGGTGGCTGGAGCTACGATGCGCTGCAGGAAAACGCTGGCTCGCTCTTCGGGGCGGATGCTTTGCAAAGTGTCGGTGAGGAACTCCTGCCGCTCCCCGAAGAACTGCAGCCGGAACCGGCGGCTGTCCCTTCCCAGGCACGCTGATCATGGCCAACCGCTACGAACCGGGCATCGACGCCGCGGCGCTGGAGGCGATCGACATGCACGTCCACGTGGAGGTGGACAGCTGCGGGCATGGGTCCCTTCCGGAGGCCTTGACGGAGGCCTCGGCCAAGTACTTCAAGTCCGAGGACAGGACGCCGTCCCTGGACAGGATCGCCGAGGTCTACCGCGATCTGAACATGGCCGCCGTCGTTTTCACCGTCGATGCCCGGACGCAGCTCAAACACGAACCAAACAGCATCCCGGACCTGATCGAGGGCGCTGCCCGGAACAATGATGTGCTGATTCCGTTCGGCAGTGTCGACCCCCGGACCGGCGAGGACGCGATTGCCGGGGCAAAGCACCAGGCTGTGGAGCTCGGTGCCCGCGGTTTCAAGTTTCACCCCTCGTTGCAGGGCTTTGATCCGTCCAACGAGACGTTCTACCCGCTGTGGGAAACCCTCCAGGAACTGGCCCTGCCCTGCATCTTCCACACCGGCCAGAACGGTATGGGCGCCGGTCTTCCCGGCGGGTTCGGGATCAAGCTGGCCTACTCCAACCCGTTGTTGCTGGACGCCGTGGCCGCTGATTTCCCGGGCTTGCAGATCATCATGGCCCACCCCTCGGTGCCGTGGCAGGACGAGGCGAACTCGATCGCAACACATAAGTCCAACGTGTTCATTGACCTCTCCGGGTGGTCGCCCAAGTACTTTCCAGAGTCGCTCGTGAAGGCTTCCAACTCGGTGCTCCAGGACAAGGTGCTGTTCGGCACGGACTTCCCGCTGATTACCCCGCAAAAATGGTTGGGCGCGTTCGCGGACCTGCCGCTCAAGGACGACGTTCGTCCGAAGATCCTCAAGGACAACGCCGTCCGGCTGCTTGGGCTGGGTGGTTAGGATGACCGTCACCAGCACGACGACAGCACCCGGTAAGGATCAGCGGCTCTACTCCGTGGCGGATTGGTATGACGCCGAAGCACTGCTGACCACTGCGGAGCGCCAGGCTTTGGCGAGGTTGCGGGGCTTCCTGGAGTCCGAGGCCAAGCCGTTGCTCGCCGAGTACTGGGAACGCGGTGAATTCCCGGAACAACTCGCACAGCCGTTGATCGACTTGGATCTGATGGAACCTGCTGATCTGACCGTGGATGCTCCTGCCCGCGGTATTTACCACGGCTTCCGGATCTTCGAACTCGCCCGCACGGACGCGTCACTGGCCACGTGGTACACGGCCCAGGCCGGCCTGTTCAGGACCGCGATCCAGGTAGGAGCCTCCGTGGAGCAACACAAGGAGTGGATGCCCAAGGTCATCGACTTTTCCCTCAAGGGCGTCTTTTCCCTCACCGAACCGGAGCATGGCTCGGACATCGCCGGCGGTCTGTCCACCACAGCACGCTTCGAAGAAGGTCCCGACGGCGGAAGCTGGGTTTTGGACGGTGCCAAACGATGGATCGGGGGCGCCTCGACAGCCGATGTGCTGTGCGTGTTTGCCCGCGATGTGGCGGACGGGCAGGTCAAAGCCTTCCTGGTGGACCGGGCGGCTCCTGGTGTCAGCCTGGAGAAAATCCACGGGAAAACCTCGCTGCGGATGATGCAGAACGCGCATATCACCCTGGACCAGGTCCGGGTTCCGGAGACCATGCGCCTGCACAACGTGAACTCCTTCAAGGATGTCGCAGCCATGCTGCGCGCCATGCGTTCGGACGTCGCCTGGATTGCCACGGGTATCCAGGCCGGTGCGTTCGAAGCCGCCCTGGCTTATGTGAAGGAACGCCAACAGTTCGGCCGGTCGTTGGGCTCCTTCCAGTTGGTCCAGGAAAAGCTGGCACGGATGCTCGGCAACATCACAGCTTCACTTTCACTCGTGGTCCGGCTGACCGAACAGCAGAACTGGGGCATCTACCGTGACCAGGACTCGGCCTTGGCCAAGATGCAGACGTCCCTGATAATGCGCGAAACCGTCGCCCTCGCCCGCGAAGTGGTGGGCGGAAACGGCATTACCCTTGCCGCCGACGTCGCGCGTTTCCATGCCGATGCCGAAGCCGTCTATTCCTACGAAGGCACCCACGAGATCAACGCCCTCATCATTGGCCGGGCCCTCACCGGCGAGGGCGCCTTTACCCGCTAAGCGCCTGCCCGCCAGGCACAGCACCACTTTTCAGATAACTGCTACAGGAGGCAAAGATGCCCAATCTCGTCGTCGATTTCGATACCCTGCTCACCATGTCCGGCAAGGACCTGGGCACCACCGACTACCGTGAAATCACCCAGCAGCAGATCAACCTGTTTGCTGATGCCACGGATGACCAGCAGTGGATCCACACCGATCCCGAACGCGCCAAGAACGGCCCGTTCGGCGCCCCCATCGCGCACGGGTTCCTGACCCTGTCCCTGATCATCCCGTTCTGGGGCGAGCTGTTCGACGTCGAAGGTGTGACCACCAAAGTCAACTACGGCCTGGACAAAGTCCGCTTCACCTCCCCGGTCAAGGTCGGCTCCAAAGTCCGTATGAACGGCAGCATCGCCGAAGTTACCGAAGTCAAGGGCGGCGCCCAGATCAAGGTCAACGCCACCATTGACATCGAAGGCCAGGAACGCCCCGCCGTCGTCGCGGAATTCCTCGCCCGTTTCTACAAGTAAGCCCATCCACACACCCCGTCCCTCCTCTCCCAAGGAACAGCCATGTCAGGACACACTGCGCTCGCACAGTCGAGCACGGCCGCAAAGCGCAAAGAAGCGCGCACGGTCATCTTGTCCAGCTATCTGGGCAGCACCATCGAGTTCTACGACTTCCTGCTCTACGCAACGGCAGCAGCGGTCGCTTTCCCGAAAGTCTTCTTTGCCGGCACGGATGAATGGGTTGGCGTGGTCGCGGCCTACGCCACGTTCGCTGCAGGCTATGTGGCCCGTCCTTTGGGTGGCATCATCTTCGGCCACTTTGGAGATCGCATTGGACGCAAGGGCATGCTCATCGTGTCCATGGCGATGATGGGCATTGCCTCCACGTTGATCGGCCTGATTCCGGGGGCCAATGTCATTGGTCCTTGGGGAGCGGTGATCCTGGTGCTCCTGCGCGTCTGCCAGGGAATCGCCGTCGGCGGTGAATGGGGTGGGGCAGCGCTGATGGCACTGGAACACTCCGACCCCAAGAGGCGGGGCTTCGCGGCGTCGTTCGTCAACGCCGGTGCGCCGACCGGCGCCGTTCTCGGCACCGTCGTTATGGGCATCTTCTCCGCCCTTCCGCAGGATGCGTTCCTGGCGTGGGGTTGGCGTGTGCCGTTCCTGTTGTCCTTCGTGCTGCTGATCGTGGGCATGTTCGTCCGTTTGAGGGTTTCCGAGAGCCCCATCTTCGCCGAGGCTGTGGCCAAGGAAAGCGCCCAAGGGACGAAACGCAAGATCCCGCTGCTGGAAGTGCTGAAGCGTCCCAAGGCACTGATCATGATCATGTTCGCCGGCGCTGCCGGTTTCGGCCTCCAAGTGGTGCTGCCGACATTCTCGGTGACGTATGCGGTCTCCAAGGGTGCACCGCAGCAGGGCGTGCTTTACGCCTTCGCCGGAGCCTCTGCCATTTCCATCCTGTTCGTCCTTTTGGGTGGCAGGTTGTCTGATCGCTTCGGCCGCCGCCCGGTCATGGTCACCGGCCTGGCCTTGTTCATCCTGTACCTGTTCCCGATGTTCGGGATGCTCAGCTCAGGCAACATAGCCCTCATCTTCCTGGCCTTCACCGTGGCGCTCATTCTGCACTCGTCCCTGTACGGCCCCCTTGCCGCGTTCGTGTCGGAGCAGTTCGGCACCACCAACCGTTACACCGGGGCTGCCGTCGGCTACCAGCTGGCAACCCTGATTGGCGCAGGCTTCACTCCCGGGATTGTCGCTGGCCTCTACAAGGACGCGGGCCAAAGCATCGTCCCCGTGGTGGTGTTCCTGTCCGTCATGTCATTGGTGTCGATTGTCTTCATCCTGCTGACGCGGGAGTCTAAGAACAACGACCTCTCTACGGTCAGTTAGGAGTACCGCACCATGAACAACAACGGAGTTGGATCCTGGCTGCACCGCCGCCGGATCAAGTCCGGAAACGCAACCGCCCTCGTTTCCGGTGAACAGACCCTCAGCTACGCCGCGCTCGCCGAGCGGACAGACCGGCTGGCCAACGCCCTCAAAGACAGGGGAGTCAGCAAAGGGGACCGGGTGGGCTACCTCGGTGAGAACCACCCGTCCTTCGTGGAAACCTTCTTCGCCTGCGGGCTGCTGGGCGCGATCTTTGTCCCGCTGAACACCCGGCTCGCGGCACCTGAACTGCAGTTCCAGCTGCAGGACTCCGGCGCCCGGCTCCTGATCAACGCCGGTGCTCTGGACGCTGTGGCGTCGGCGTCCGTGACCGACACAGTGGTAACCCACCGTCTTGTGGTGGCGCCCGACGGCGGCACCGACAGTTCCGCCGTCGAGCTGCCCACCGGCGTCGAGCGCTATGGTGCGGTGATTGCCGGCGCGGCCGCCACGCCTTTGGACGAAACCGTGACGTTGGACGACGGCGCCATGATCCTTTACACCTCAGGCACCACCGGGAAGCCCAAGGGAGCGTTGCTGACGCATGGCAACATCACGTGGAACTGCATCAATACGGTGGTGGACATGGACCTGAACCGCAACGACGTAGCGCTGATGATTTCACCACTGTTCCACGTTGCCTCGTTGGATATGGGCTTGCTGCCGATGCTCCTCAAAGGCGCCACCGTCGTGCTCGAATCCAAGTTCGACGCCGGGCGGGTCCTGGAGTTGGTGGGCCGGCACAAGATCACCACGCTCAACGGCGTTCCCACCACCTTCCAGATGCTCTGCGACCACCCCGGATGGTCGACGGCGGATCTCAGCTCCCTGGACAAGCTCACCTGCGGCGGTTCTGCTGTTCCGCAGCGGGTGCTGGACGCTTATGAGGAGCGCGGAATCGGGTTCACCAGTTGCTACGGCATGACTGAGACCGCGCCCGGGGCCACGATGTTGCCGGTATCAAGGTCCAGGGACAAAGCCGGCTCTGCCGGTTTGCCGCACTTCTTCACGGACGTTCGGATTGCGGATCCCATGGGCGGTCTTGCTGCCCTCGGTACGGTAGGGGAGATCCAGATCTCCGGGCCCAATGTCATCAAGGAGTACTGGAACCGGCCGGAAGCCACCGCTGACAGTTACGCGGATTCCTCGTGGTTCCGTTCCGGCGACATGGGACATCAGGACGACGAAGGGTTCCTCTTCGTCTCCGACCGCATCAAGGACATGATCATTTCCGGTGGGGAGAACATCTACCCTGCCGAGGTGGAAGCCGCCATTGCGGAACTGGCGGCCGTGGGGAGCGTGGCCGTGATCGGAGTTTCCGATGACAAATGGGGTGAGGTGCCCCGGGCCATCGTCACCCTGCGCGAAGGCTGTTTCCTGACAGAACAGGAGCTGCGCTCGCATCTGGAGGGCCGGCTGGCGCGGTACAAAATCCCCAAGTCCGTGGTGTTTGTCGAAGAGATGCCGCGCACGGCCAGCGGGAAAATCCGCAAAATGGAGCTGCGGAAGCAATTCGCGCAGTAAAAAGCGCATTTTTCCGAGGGGGTTATCGGGCGACACAATCCGTTACCAGGCTAAATCCGGGTTAATTTTGTCCATCGACCTGCGTAATTGAGCCTTGGGGCATTACGATAAGCACGACTCAATCACTGAGTACGACTCATCACCATGACTCACACCTACCCCGGGGGATATACCAATGAGCTACCCGCAGCAACCGCAACAGACCCAGCCCTACGCAGCCCAGACCGGCGAGCCGCCGCTGTGGGCTCCCTACTACGGCGCTCCGATCGGCGCAGCAGTTCAGCGTTTCTTCAAGAAGTACACCGCCTTCTCGGGCCGCGCCAGCCGCAGTGAATACTGGTGGGTTGCCCTGGTACTGGGTGTGGTGGGCTTCGTCCTGCAGATCCTCACCTTGGTGCTGGGCAGCGCAGGTGCAACCGTCTCGGCCAACGGCACGGCCACCCCTGGCCCGGGAGCAGTTGTAGGCCTTATTCTGGCCATCGTCTTCTACCTTGCCGTCATCATCCCGTCCATCGCGCTGCTGGTTCGTCGTCTGCACGATGGCAACTTCAGCGGTTGGCTCGCACTTCTGGGACTTATCCCGGGTGTGGGTGGACTGGCCATCCTGGTCTTCGCGCTCCTGCCGTCCAACCCGGCCGGCCAGCGTTTCGACCAGCCGACAGCCTGATACCTGACGCACTGCATCAAAAGGGGCGGCACGTAAGGTGCCGCCCCTTTTGCGTGCCCGGTGGATCACTTCGTGAAATGCTGTGACCAGACGCGGTCTACCCCCGATGACGAGGAGTGCCCATGCCCCATCCTCCGCACATGAGGACCATCAAGCGCTGCGCGGTGGTGGGCGGCGGGATCATCGGCGTCGCGGTGGCCAGGGAGCTCGCCACTACGCTCGACGGGGTCCAGGTCACCATCTATGAGAAGGAAGACCGGCTCGCCGCGCACCAGACCGGCCACAACTCGGGAGTGGTGCACGCCGGCCTCTACTACGAACCCGGCGGATTAAAGGCCAGGCTGTGCCGCAGGGGAGTGGAGCTGCTGCAGGAATTCTGCGCCACGCAGAACCTTCCCTATGAAGCCTGCGGAAAACTGGTCATTGCCCAGACAGACAGGGAATCACAGCGGCTGGACGGCATCTTCGCCCGCGCCAAAGCCAACGGCGTGCCCGGTGCGCGAATGCTGAGCGGCGACCAAATACGCGAGGTGGAGCCGAACGCCGTCGGACTTTCTGCCTTGCATTCACCGGAAACGGCCATCGTCGATTACAGGGCCATCACCGAAGCACTCGCCGCGGACGTCCGGGCCATGGGCGGGACGATCCGGCTGGGGCAGGAGGTACTCGCGCTGGAGCAGCAAGCGAGC
Source organism: Paenarthrobacter sp. TE4293 (assembly GCF_050435325.1). NCBI lineage: Bacteria > Bacillati > Actinomycetota > Actinomycetes > Micrococcales > Micrococcaceae > Paenarthrobacter > Paenarthrobacter sp. TE4293. The sequence continues at coordinate 571,283 of NZ_JBNJRY010000002.1, read as the reverse complement.
GGTGTAGTGGTGACGACCAAGCATGGCGGCGAACACTATGACCTGGTGGTTGCCTGCGCCGGGCTGCAGTCGGACCGGTTGGCCGAAGCGACAGGCGAGCCGGCAACCCCCAAAATCGTGCCGTTCTTCGGCCAGTACTTCCTGGTGGGGCCCGAAGCCCGCCACCAGGTGAAGGGCCTGATCTACCCTGTGCCGGACCCCAGGCACCCGTTCCTTGGCGTGCACCTCACCAAACGCATTGACGGCGAAATGATGCTCGGGCCGAACGCATTTATCTCCTTTGGCCGGGAGTCCTATGCCTGGAACGAGGTGAAAGTGCGCGACATTGCGAATTACCTGCTTTTTCCCGGATTCTGGAACTTCGCCCGGCAGAATGTGCCGTCTGCTGTCAGGGAATTCCAGACGGTCGTGAGCAGGAAAAAGTTCATCCGGGAAGCGATGCGCTTTGTTCCCTCGTTGGAAGGAGCCAGCATCCTTCCCGGGACGCGTGGCGTGCGGGCACAGGCTATGAACGGCGACGGTTCCTTGGTGGACGACTTTGTGATCGCACGACGCCGGGACACGGTTTTGGTGCGCAACGCACCGTCGCCCGGGGCTACTTCGTCGATGGCCATCGCCGAGTACATCGTGGAGAAGGCGCTGCAGGATAGTTAACAAGCCGGTGACCAACCGGAAACGGCAGCCAAACCTTGCCTGGATAGCGTTGCGCCATGATCGAATCATTGGCTTCGCTGGCAACCCGGATCGGCTCCGCTGTGGGGGCGTGGATTGAGTCAGCCTATGTTCTGGACTGCACCGACGCGGAGGGTGGGGCCGAGCACGATTTGGCCTGGCTGCCAGCGCTCAGCGGCGTCACCGTAGCCAGCGCACAGGCCATCCAATCCCATGCCCGGAGGGTGCACCCAGAGCCTTGGTAGACGCCTGAAAAGCTGCAGAATGTTGCGTTGGGCACACTTTTCGTTTATCGCGGGTGCTATGCCCTAAACTGCTTCACTGAGGTGCCGGAAGAGGCACCCTGCGGCAACGAAAGCGAACCCTCAATGGCTACTGATTACGACGCCCCGCGCAAGACAGAGGAAGAGTCTCCCGCTGAATCTCTTGAGGCTCTTCAGGCATCCCGCGGCAACGCTGCACAGACTGCAGTGATCGACGTCGAGGAAAACGACACCGCCGAAGGAATCGACCTCCCCGGCGCTGATCTTTCCGGTGAAGAACTGACCGTCATTGTTGTTCCCGAGCAGTCCGATGAGTTCACCTGCGGCTCCTGTTTCCTGGTCCGCCACCGGTCCCAGGTTGCGCTCGAAAAGAATGGCCTCAAGTTCTGCAAGGACTGCGAAGGCTGATAACGCCCGGGTCACGTTATCTTCGATCACGAACACATATGCGAAGACCCTGAAATCGTCCCCCGTAACCCGCAAAAGCGGCTTTCGATGACACTCCCGTGACCAGGGCTGTGCCCCTTTAACGGTTATGCGCCGAAGCGGCCACGAACGCTCCAAAGTCCCCTGCACGCTCCTACTGTTGAAGTATCAACTTCGCCTGAAGGGGGCACAAAAAATGAGGAAAATTGGAGCGGGCCTGGCGGCGGTCCTGGCTGCTGCCGGGCTCGGTCTGGCGGCGCCGGGGCCAGCCTCGGCAGCAACATACTGCGGTATTGCCTGGGGTTCGTTGGCCAAGGCCGACCCGGACATGAGTTCTGCCAATGTCACCAACGTCCGCACCGGCCAACAGCCATGCTACGACCGCTTGGTGATCGATATGACCGGCAAAGTGGCCGGCTATTCCGTGCGTTACGTTCCGGTGGTGATTCAGGATGCCACCGGTTACCCCATCCCCGTCCTCGGTGATGCGGACCTGCAAGTGGTGGTGACGGCGCCGTCGTACAACCAGGACGGCCAGCCGACGTACCTTCCTGCGGCCAAGGCGGAACTCTCCAACGTTTCGGGCTACCAGACCTTCCGGCAGGTAGTTTACGCGGGCAGCTTTGAGGGAACCACGAGCATCGGACTGGGCGTCCGTGCCCGGCTTCCGTTCAGGGTCTTCACCTTGGATGGGCCCGACGGCGGGTCCCGCCTGGTAGTGGACGTCGCGCACCGCTGGTAGTCGCCCCGCCCAGTTCGCCGGGGGCCAGAACGCGGGAGAGCGGCCAGTTCGCCGGAAGTTATCCGGTGAACTGGCCGCTCTTCGGCGAATTCGGGGCAGGCTACTCGGGGACCACCAAGGCCGGAGTGTCCTTCCGAAGGGTCTCGCCGCGGAAGAAGCCGGGCCTGACGCGGGACATGACCAGCATGACGACGGCGCCCATCGCCAGGATTCCGATGCCGAGCACGAACACGAGCCCCACCCCGAAGATCTCGGATCCACTACCGAACTCCGGAGCCCAGCTGTCCACGGCAGTCTGCAGGAACACCACGAACAGGCCTACGCCACCAAGCAGCGGGCAAATGAGCCGGAGGAAGAAGTTCCGGACGCCGGAGAACACGCTGTTGCGGAAATACCAAACACAGGCGATGGCCGTGAGCCCGTAGTAGAAGCAGATCATCAGGCCCAGGGCCAGGATGGTGTCGTTAAGGACGTTCTCGCTGATCACGTGCATCACGGCGTAGAAGCCCGCGGACAGGACGCCGGCCGCAATGGTGGCGAAGCCCGGCGTCGAGAACTTCTTGCTCATGTGGCTGAAGCGCTCGGGCAGGGCGCCGTAGTGCGCCATGGCCAGCAGGCTGCGCGACGGCGACGTGAAGGTGGACTGCAGCGAAGCTGCGGAGCTCGAAAGCACCGCGAGGGACATGAGGATGGCGAACGGACCCATGACCGGCGAGGCGAGTGCGGTGAAGACGTTGGAGTGGTTTTCCTCGTTGTTCAGGCCGATTCCGGTGTCGCCCACGCCGGCGAACATCATGGTGGCAATGGTCACCAGGAGGTAGATGCCCAGGACGATCACTGCTGTCAGCGTGCCTGCGAGCCCGGCGGTCTTCTTGCCGTTGGCCGTCTCTTCGTTGACCGTCAGGCAGACATCCCAACCCCAGTAGACGAAGATCGACAGTGAAATACCTGCCGCGATCTGGCCAAAGGTTTCGATCTTGGTGACGTCGAACCAGTCCCAGCTGAACGGTACGGCGGTCTCCGAGGTTGACCAGTTGGCGAAGGCCATGGCCACGAACAAGCCCAGGACCAGCAGCTGGAATCCGACCAAGCCGTACTGGACGATCTTGGTGGTGTGCAGGCCGCGGTAGCTGACCCAGACCGCCAGTGCGACGAAGACGAAACAGGTGACGACGTTGAGCAGTTTGTTGGAGGCCAGATCCGCCAGCTCAGGTGAGCCTGTGGCCTGCGCGAGGAACAAGTAGAAGAAGTCCACGGCGACGCCGGCCAGGTTGGACAGGACGATGATGTTGGCGGCGAGCAAACCCCAACCACCCATCCACCCAATCCACGGGCCGAACGCTTTGGTCACCCACGTGAAGGTGGTGCCGCTGTCGGGGGAGTCTGCATTGAGTTCCCGGTAAGCAAGCGAGACCAGGATCATCGGGATGAACCCGATCAGGAAAATGACGGGCAACTGAAGCCCGGCTTCGTTGACTGTTGGCCCGAGCGCGCTGGTGAGGGTATACGCCGGAGCGATGGTTGAAATCCCAAGAACGACGACGGCGAGGAGGCCCAACTGCCCCGTCTTCAGTCCCTTGCCGCTGATGTCGTGCGACTCTGCAGCGGCGTTGCCGCTGCGGCGGATTGTCTGGCTCATATGAGGCCCTTTCTAGATGGCCGAAGGCTGCTGCTGCGTGATGCAGTGGATACCGCCGCCCCGGGCAACGAGTTGGCGCGCGTCAACACTGATCACGCGGCGGCCGGGGTAGGCAATGGCGTCTTCAAACTGCAGGCGATGACCCTGCCGTTGACCACGGGGTGGATGATGGCGGCCAAGGAAGTTGGGGCTTCCAAGCGTCTGATTTCAATCATGGGGGGGCTTTACTCCGTGAGACGACTGTCACTAAATGAATAGCGTTCATTTAGTATGACGCGTGTCACCCCTCAATGCAAGACGCCGGCGGATGCCAGTCTTTTGCGACCGGTTGAGCCGGAAATTTTGTCAGCAGGTTCTCCCGCCCCGTCCTCCTCTGCGCCATCGGGGCTGCCGCACCGCGCTCCCGGCAAGGAAGCAACCATGGCGTGGCCCGTGCCTTCTAGCTGTCGAGCGTAGGGAGGGTGAGGATTTCGGCTCCGTCGGGGGTGATGGCGATGGTGTGTTCACTATGGGCTGTCCGGCATCCGGTAACGCTGCGGAGCGTCCAACCATCGGCGTCCGTCACCAGTTCGGCGGTGTCGGCCATGACCCAGGGTTCCAGTGCCAGGAGCAATCCGGGGCGCAGCTTGTAGCCGCGGCCGGGCCGCCCCATGTTGGGAACGTGCGGATCCTGATGCATGGTGGACCCGATGCCATGACCTCCGAACTCAGTGTTGACGGGGTAGCCGGCCTCACCGAGGACTGAGCCGATGGCATAGGAGAGATCGCCGATTCGCGCGCCGGGCCGGGCAGCTGCGATCCCGGCCCGCAGCGCGCGTTCGGTCACCTCGATCATGGCCACGCTCCCGGCCGGCCTTGCCTCGCCGACGATGAAGCTGATGGCTGAGTCGGCCGCAACTCCGCGGAGCGATACTGCGAGGTCGAGCGTCAGCAGGTCGCCGTCGGCAAGTGCGTAATCCCTGGGCAGCCCGTGCAGGACGGCATCGTTGACTCCGGTGCAGATGTAGTGCCCAAACGGCCCTCGTCCGAACGACGGTGCGTAGTCGACGTAGCAGGATACCGCCCCGGCCTCGAGGATCATCGACTTGGCCCACTGGTCGATGTCAAGGAGGTTGGTGCCCACGGTGGTGCGGCCCTTCAGCGTGTGCAAAATGTTGGCGACCAAGGCCCCCGTATCTTTGGCGCGCAGCAGTTCGGCGGGGCTCAGGATCTCAATCATGCGGCAGCTTTCTCTCAGGTGACCAATAACTATCCCGGCCATATTATCCCGGTATTACAATTGGAGCCATGGTCAGGCTGCCGCTTACTCCCGCAGAGGCCGAGCGTGGACAGCGTCTCGGTGCCCTTCTGCGCCGCGCGCGGGGCGAGCGCTCGATGCTGGAGACAGCCCTCGATGCCCGCGTATCCCCGGAAACCCTCCGGAAAATCGAGTCTGGCCGCGTGGCGACACCGGCTTTCCCGACAGTTGCCGCGATCGCCGACGTCCTGGGCCTTTCCCTGGATGAGGTGTGGGCTGAGATCAACCAGCCTGAGCATGCCGCTGAAGCGGGCGCTTCCCGTCGAAGCGCCCGGGAGTGGCTGGCCTCCTAGCCCCGAGGGGGCAGTCGTCTCATCGCTTGGGCCGCGCCCGCACGTGAAGGCGTTCTCCTTGCTGGCCGAACAGCGTCAGGAGCTCCACCGGCTCAGAGGTGGCACTGGCAAACCAGTGCGGCGTACGCGTATCGAATTCTGCTACCTCGCCCGGCTTGAGAATGAAGTCGTTCCCGCCCAGCACCAGCCGCAGCTTCCCGTTGAGGATATACATCCAGTCGTAGCCCTCGTGAGACTGCGGCTCAGGAATCTCCTTGCCCGTTCCACTCTTGAGGACCATCTTGAATGCCTGGATCCCGCCGGGTCGCCGGGTGAGTGGGACGGCGGTGCCCCAATCGTGCACGTGTGGCTTGAGATGGATCCGGGGATCACCAGTCTCCGGGGCGTCGATCAGTTCTTCAAGGGGTACTTGGTGGAGTCGCGCTATGGGAAGAAGCAGTTCCAAGGTTGGTTTCCGTTGGCCTGACTCCAGCCTCGAGAGTGTGCTGACCGAAATGCCGGTTGCCTCCGATGCTTCGGCAAGCGTCACGTTGCGTTGGGTCCGCATCGCCCGGAGGCGGGGTCCGACGGCATCGAGCATGGTGCTGAAATCGGTAGTCATGCCTTCAGTTTGCCATAGCAGCAAATTTTCTTGCCGGTTTCCATCACCTTGGCAAACGATGGAAGAAGCGGCAGGCAGTCGCCCCGGACCCGAGGAGGCACAATGAAGGACCATTCAAGCAAGGGCCACATGGCAAACGAATACGACGTAGTGGTGGTCGGTGGTGGCGCAGCTGGGTTAAGTGCAGCTGTCACGTTGGGCAGGGCCCTTCGGTCCGTCCTGGTCATCGACGCCGGCGAGCCGCGGAATGCCCCGGCGGCGGGGGTGCACGGATTCCTGTCCCGTGACGGAATCAACCCCAGGGAACTGCTGGAGCGGGGACGAGCCGAAGCCAGCCAGTACGGTGCGGACATGGTGGAGGGTGTCGCCGTTGCGGCCCGTTCGACGCCGGTCCAGCCCTCGGGTGCCGGTCCCGCCTTCGCGGTGGACCTGGCCGACGGGCGGACGGTGGGTGCGCGCCGCTTGCTGGTGACCACTGGCTTGACGGACGTCCTGCCGGACATCGGTGGCATCCAGGAACGGTGGGGCCGCGATGTCCTGCACTGCCCGTACTGCCATGGTTGGGAGGTCCGGAACCAGGCCATCGGCATCCTGGGGTCAGGGCCGATGGCATTGCACCAGACGCTGCTGTTCCGGCAATGGAGCCCCAACATCACCCTTTTCCTGAACGACACGGTGGAGCCGACGGAAGAACAGTGGGAACAACTGGCCGCGCGTTCCATCACTGTGGTGGACGGCAAGGTGCGGTCCTTGGACGTGACTGAGGACGTGCTGAGCGGAGTTGTCCTGGACTCAGGCAAAGTCATTCCCGTGGAGGCGGTGGTCACCGGACCTTGGATGGAGGCACGGTCGGCAGTGCTGGAATCCTTGGGAGTCCCATCAGTGGATCATCCTATGGGTGTCGGCAAGCACGTCGAAGTGACACCCCAAGGCGCTACGTCGACGCCCGGTGTCTGGGCAGCGGGCAACGTCACCGATCCCTCGGGCCAGGTCATGGCCGCTGCCGCCGCAGGTGTCATGGCAGGCGCGGCCATCAACGCCGACCTGATCGCTGAAGAGACCAGGTTGGCTGTCGAAGCTGCGCGGTTGGCGGCGTCGGTTCGAATCTGAGCAAAAGGGTCGACGTAGGGACCAAGAGCGAGGACGATTGAAGGACAGCCGTTGAAGGAGGTTGGGTATGTGCTACGCGTACTACGACGACTTCGAGCGGCGCACGAAGAAGGACTCCGCGCGCAAGCCCGAGATGCACACGTCTGAGCCAGCAAAAGAGCCTGAAGCCCCGACCGGGGGCCGTCCACGGACGGAAGGGACGCTCTGGACTTTCCTGGCCCGCCGTCGCAGGGAATCTGAGGTTTCCGAACCGAAGATCGACCGCATCCGCGAGAAAGTCTAGGTACCACTTGGACCGGACCCGCACACACGAAAGGCGCTGCACCCGCAGCGCCTTTCGTGTGCGCCTAGCGCGTCAGCTCGGCCCGGAGCGGGTAGGTGTTGCCGTCAAGGATCACTTGCAGGCAGGAACCGTCCGCCGGATTGAGCAGGATGGGTGCCATGAGATTCACCGTGGTTTTCTCCGGCGCGGGATTAACAACCACCAGGACCGTGGCCTCCAGCAGGCTGGAAAGTCCCAGTGCGTCCACCACAGCCCCGGGGATGCCCGGGGCATAGTCCGGGACGTACACCGCGGCGTCGGCCACGAACATCCGCGCTCGGGGCTCGGAAACTTCCAGCGCGTACAAGCCCTGGGCGCCCGGGACTTCGCGCAGGGAGAACCCTTCCGCGGACTCCAGTCCAGGCATGGGCGAAACAAAAGCCAACGTTTCGAATGCCAGCGTCGTGCTCATCGGAGGAAGTCCATCAGCGTGGGCTGAAGCACCTTGGCCGAGACGGCGAGGGCCACCTGGTAGTTGGTTTCCTGCAATTTCAAATCCATAACCGCCTTTCCCAAGTCCGTGTCTTCGACGCGGGCTCTTTGAGTTTCCAGCGTAGCTTTCATCCCTTCCAAGGAGTCCTGGGCCTGGCCGAGGCGGGTTTGCCGCATGCCCACATCTGCCCGGCCGTCGATCACGGTTTTGATCCGCTCGCCAATGGCCGCCAGCCGCGCGTTGGGGTCGGCGCCCGATCGGATGTCCGCGACGACGTCACCCACCAACGCGAAAACGGAGCCGGCGCCGTCGCCAAAGATGGCACCGCCGTCGGAATCCACCCTGACGGTTCGTGCCGCATCGACACGGCGTTCCACGGAACTGCCGCCCGCCCCCACATACGACGGGGGAGTGGTGGTGGTGAACGCGCCCGCAGTGTCCGAATTTCCGGCAAAGACGTTGCGGCCCAGGTACTGCGTGTTGGCCTGCGTCAGGAGGTCCTTGCCCAGGCCTTCGATCTCGACGGCGATGGCCTCCTTGGCGGTGCCGTTCAGGGTTCCGTTGGACGCCTGGATCACGAGGTCCCGCACACGGTTGAGGATGTTGGTTGACTGACCCAGCGCGGTGTCGGCGGCGGCGAGCCACCCGTTGCCGTCGCTGATGTTGGTACCGTATTGCGCGGCCGCACTCAGTTGGGCCCGCATGGCGATGGCCTGGGCTGCCCCTGCGGGATCGTCCGAGGGGCGGGTGATGTTCTTCAACGTCAAAGCACGGTCCTGCAGCTCGGCAAGCCTGGCCTGCGCTGACTGCAGGTTCCGTTGCACGGAGGCCGACATCATCTGGTTGGTGACGCGATTGAGCACGGCTTACCTTCCCACCAATCCGGTGCGGTTAATCAGGACATCAAGGGCCTCGTCAATGGCTGTCATCACGCGGGCTGCTGCCTGGTAGGCATGCTGGCTGGCGAGCAGCGCTACGTTTTCTTCGTCGAGGCTGACCGAGGCGCCGGAGGAGCGCTGGCTGATGGCGGACACACTCGCTGCGTCGGACAGTTGGGAATGCTGCTGGGCTGACCTTGAGGCCATGCCAATACCGGCAACCACCCCGCTCCAGAACGTGTCAGGGGCGCCCGGGCCGGAGCCGATCCCGGCCACGGCGTCGGCGATGCTGCCATCAAGTGAGCCGGATCCCGCTGCTCCCGTCGCGATTCCCGCTGCGCTGGCAGGAACTACGCGAAGGGACAGCGCCACGGGGCCACCCGGCGTGCTGGCGAAGAAGTCCAGATTGGCTGCGCCGCTGGAAGACTGGCCGGTGCGATGGATGGCATTGACATCGTTCATCAGTTGGGTGGCGAAGGCGTTGTAGGCGGCGGCTGCTTCAGCGATCGCACCGCCGGTACCCGCCCCCTTGCTGCCCGCGGCTGCAGGGGCCAGGAGCGAGACGGCACCGGCGAGTTGTCCGCCGTCGAGGTTGACAGCGACGCCGGCCCGGTCCGCCCACTCCAGCTGAACCGGCTGCCCCGTTGCGCTCATGGACGTTTGCCCCGCGAGCTTAAGCTCCCGGTGCGAAGTCCCTGACACCAATGCGTTGCCCCCGATGAACACGTCCGCGGTGCCGTCGGCGTTTTCGCGGACAGTGCCTCCGGCCAAGGCAGCGATGGACTCCGTCATCTGGTTCCTGGCGTCAATAAGTTCGTTGGCCGAGCCGCCTGAGGCCAGCACCGAACGGATGGTTGCATTGAGGTCGGCAACCCGGCCCGCCGCAGCGTTCAGTTCGTCTACAGTGGCGGACGCCTCGCCGCGAATGCGGGTCCATTGAGCATCAAGGGCCTTGTATCCGGCCGAAACCGTCTCGCTGAGCGTCGCCGCAGCTTCCAGCAGGACCGACGCCGGAGCGGACTCGCCCGGGTGGTTGGAGACGCCCTGCCACGCCGCCCAAAAGGTGTTCAACGCCGTCGAGATTCCGTGCGGCCCTGGTTCCTGCAGGGCATCCTCGAGGCGCTGGAGTTCCGTGGACCGTATCCCCGCGAAACCGGACTGGGCGGCGGTGTTTCGGACCCCTGCGTCCAGGAAGCTGCTGCCGAGCCGGGCGATCCCGTCCACGGAAACGCCCTGGCCGGCCTGGCCGGTGCCCGGGTTGAGGCCCACGGGCCGGGGTGCGCCGATGGCCGATTGCTCCAGCCGTTGCCGCGTGTAACCGGCCGTGGTGGCATTGGCGATGTTCTGGCCCGCCAGGTTAATGGCCTGCTGCGCTGCGGTGAGGCCGCGGTAGGCCGTATTGAGTCCGCCGAAAGTGCTCACGTAAATGTCCTTTGCTGGTCCAACCGCTGCGGTCAGAATTGCCGGTCGACGAGGTGGGCGGCCGGGGTTTCGCCGGTTCTGCCATGGGAATCGTAGGTGCCGGCGGCGGGTTTCAGGTCGGCCAATGTTTCCTGGGTTGAGCGGACGGCTGCCCGCAGGAACTGCTCGTTGGCGTCACGGAGTTCCTTGATGGCCAAGGTCTGCTGGCGCATGGCCGACAAGTGGGACGTCAGAACCTCGGCCCAGGCGGGGTCGGGTGCGGCCGCAGCCAGGTCAGCCAGCGAGCAGTCCGGAGAGACACCCCATTGTTCGGCCACTGCCGCGGTTTCCACGGTCCGTGCGAGTCCGGCCTTGGAAACCCGATCCAGGACCTGCTCCACTTCACGGGTCCCGTGCGGCAGCCAGCGGGATTTCCCGGCGGTCAACAACAGCTGCTCTTCCTCGAGCTTGAAGGTCAGGAGATCCAGGAGTTCGCGCTCGCGCCACAGAAGGGCTGACAGTTCATGGATGGCCACGTGGGTCAACTCCAGTTCGGGTCGGTAAGGGTGCGGGATGGATGGCGATTCTCCCGCCAACTCCCCACTAGCTATCGGCCGTTGGGGGTCCCTCGTTAGCGGCACCGTCCCTAAAAGCACTGAATCTTTTCCTTGCGGTTTTTACTAACCGGTCCAGTGGAGCCCGTCGATAGTGGGGTGTGGCGGCCCACGGATGGGCTGCCGCACAGTAAGTCCACATCACGGAGGAAAATTTCATGGGCATGCAGATCAACAACAACCTGATGGCGAACAACGCGTACCGCAACCTGAACGCCACGCAGGACACCCTGTCCAAGTCGATGGAGAAGCTCTCCAGCGGCCTGCGCATCAACCGTGCTGCAGATGACGCAGCCGGCCTTGCCATTTCGGAAGGCCTCAAGTCCCAGGTGAGCGGCTCCGCGGTTGCCGCGCGCAACGCCCAGGACGGCATCAGCCTCATCCAGACCACTGAAGGTGCCCTCAGCGAGGTTCACTCCGTACTGCAGCGCATGCGCGACCTCGCAGTCCAGGGTGCATCGGACACCAACAACACGGCTGCGCGCGATGCCATCAAGGACGAAGCCGATTCCCTGGGCAAGGAGCTGGACCGCATCACGCAGTCCACCAACTTCAACGGCATCGACCTCCTCAAGGGTGGTTCCAAGAACATCCAGGTTGGTACCGCCGGCACCGCCAACGACACCATCGCCGTGACCCTCGGCGACGTCGCAACGGCGGCGGGCACCCTGTCTTCGGCCACCGGCGCTACCGGCTTTGACGTGACCACCAACGCTGCGGCGCAGACCACGATCACCGCTATCGACGCTGCGATCAGCACGGTCTCGGCACAGCGTTCGGACCTGGGTGCCAACCAGAACCGTCTGGACCACGCGATCAAGACGCTGAACGTTTCCGGCGAAAACCTGCAGGCAGCGCAGTCCCGCATCGCTGACACGGACATGGCAGCCGAAATGGTCAAGTACACCAAGGCCAACATCCTGTCCCAGGCCGGCACTGCCATGCTGGCGCAGGCCAACCAGTCCGGCCAGGGCGTTCTGTCCCTCCTGCGCTAAGCCTTCACAGCATTGAGCCGCATGCGATGGCGGCCGGCCGGGCACCAAACCCGGCCGGCCGTCGTCGGACATTCTGTTTTACCCGTCATCCGGAAGGGACACTGTGGGAACTGCGATCGATGGAATCGTCAGCGGCCTGAAGACCACGGACATCATCAACTCAATGATGGCCGTCGAGGCACTGCCCCAGACCCAGCTCAAGACCAAGCTGGCATCCAACCAGACCATCATTTCGACGTTGCAGTCATTCAACACCAAGCTCACCGCGCTCAAGGACCTGGCCTCGGGCAACGCGAAAACCGGCGCCCTGAACCTGTTCACCGCCACCAGCAGTTCACCGTCCGTTACGGCTAAAACCACGACGACGGCCCTCGCCGGTTCCATCGACGTCACCATAACTCAGCTCGCCCAGACGCAGGTCAACGTCACGGCGGCAGTGACCTCCTGGCCTGCAGATGGCGTTGGCGCTCCGGCACGTTTCACTCTTGTTGACTCCACCGGCAAACAAACCGAAATCACTCCGGCAAGCACGTCCCTGGATGACGTGGTTACCGCCATCAACGCCGCGGCCGCAGGTGCACAAGCAGTCAAGGTTCCTGCAGGCAACGGCACGTATCGCTTGCAACTGACAGCAACCACCACCGGTACGGCAGGCGCTTTCACCGCTTACCAGGGAACCGCCGCCCAGGTCACCGCAGGCACGGCGGTGGACCTGATGGCCCACCCGAATGCCGCCGTCGTGAAGTCCGCCCAGGATGCCAAAGCGACACTGTACGCAGGCACGCCCGCGGCCCAGGTCCTCACCTCCGGTACCAATACTTTTGCCGACATTCTTCCCGGCGTCTCCGTCACTGCTTCGGCGGTGACCGCGGGACCGGTCACCATCACGGTCGCCAGCGACGTTCCGGGGATCACCAAGAAGGCCGAGGACCTGGTCAAGTCCGTCAACGACGTCCTGGGGTTCATCGCCATCTACACGGCAGTGTCACAGACCACCGATGCCAAGGGCGCCACCGTTCCCAAAGCCGGCATCTTCACGGGCAACAGCACTGTCCGCGCCGTCAACGACCAAGTCCTGGCGGCGCTGTCCCGTCCGATCAACGGCAAATCGCCGGCGGAGTACGGCATCAACATCACCAAGGACGGCGATTTCACCTTTGACGCCGGGAAGTTCTCTGCCGCACTCGCAGCGGACCCTGCTGCAGCCCAGGCCGCCGTGCAGGGTTTGGCCGCCCGTGTTGCGGATGCCGCCAAGGCGGCAGCCGACCCCTACAACGGGTCCATTTCCGGCCTGATCAAGGGCCGCGAATCGGAGGTGCGCGATTTGGGCAACAGGATCGCGGACTGGGACCAGCGGCTGATCACCCGCCGAGCCACCCTGCAGGCCGTGTACACCAACATGGAGGTGCTGCTGGGAGGACTCCAATCACAGTCAGCTTGGTTGTCGGGCCAAATTTCCGGCCTCTCGACACAGACCCCAGGAGCATAAGCCATGACCTACAGTGCCCTCCGCGCCCAGCAACTCTCCCGGTACAACGACGATGCCGTTCTTTCGGCTCCGCCTGCCCGGCTGCTGACCATGCTTTACGACCGGCTCCTGCTGGACCTCAAACGTGCCCAGTTGGCGCAGGAGAACTCCACCTGGGACGTGGCGCGGGAGAACCTGCTGCACGCCCAGGCCATCGTTGCAGAACTGCGTTCAACGCTGCAGATGGATGCGTGGGACGGGGCGGCGTCGCTGGCGAGTATCTACGACTACTCCATGGAAGCCCTGATCGGTGCCAACATCTACCGGGATGTGGAGCGGACCAAGGAGTGCATCGAACTCCTTGAACCACTGCGCCAGGGCTGGCATGAGGCCGCAGCGAAACTGTCCGCTGACGCTCCGGCGGCGGCATCAACCGGCAGGGCACTGGGTGTCGCCTGATCAGTGGTCTGCCATCCTGGACGGTTTTGAGCGCGACATAGCCCTTGCCGTTTCCGGCGGCGATGTTCCTACGTGGACGCCCCCTGTGGATGCAGGGCCTTTGCCTGCTTCCCTGGCTGAGCGCGCCCGACGTGTGCTGGATGCCCAGGCAGATGCGGCGGCGATACTCGCGCGGTTAAAGCACGACGCCGGAACGCAACTGGCTGCCATCGACGCAGTTCCCTCCGGGTCGCTTTCAGCACGGCCGCTGTTGCTGGACGTGCGCGGCTGACGCGGCTGGGAAACAGATAACGCTCCGACGAGGCTTCGACGAAGCGTTATCTGTCCCTGGCCTGGGTGCCAAGACGCCTGGGTGCTAGTGGGAAGCCCCCTGGCTATTGGGAAGCCCCAAGGAATTCGCGGGCCGCCGTCACCAGGGCCTCTGAGCCCTTGGCCAAGGTGGGGTGGATGATAGGTGCGAAGTAGGGCGAGTGATTGGACGGGATGTCTTCCGGAAGCCGCCCCGTGGTGGCGAACTCCGCGAACAACGCAGGCTCGGCGCCGCCGAGGAACCAGAACACCAGGGGAGCGTCCGCAGCTTTCGCCAACGCCCCAACATCCTCGCTTCCGGACACCGGGCCGGGGTCCATGATGTGCCCTTCACCGAATGTCGCAGCAAAGGCCGCTTTGACCCGTGCCGCAGCCGTCTCATCGTTGACGGTCAAGGGGAAATGCTCTTCGTAATGGAACTCGGGATCCTTGGGTGCGCCGGAAGCTGTTGCTTCGCTCCGGACGATCCGTTCGATGGAACCCAGCACCTTGTCCCGGGTCGCATTGCTGAACGACCGCACACTGAGTCCCAACGTGGCGGTCTCCGGGATGATGTTGTTCTTGGTTCCCGAATGGACCTGGCCCACGGTAACGACTGCCGAATCGCCGGGGGCGACCTCCCGGGACACGATGCCCTGCAACCTGACGGTGGTTGCGGCAGCCATGAGCACCGGGTCAACCGTGGTTTCGGGGCGGGAGCCGTGGCCGCCGCGGCCGTGGAGGGTGACGTTCAGGGAGTCAGCCGAGGCCATCGTGACGCCGGCGCGGACACCGAACCATCCGGCGGGGAAGGGTGCCACGTGCTGGCCCAGAACGACATCGGGTTTCGGCACGCGGTCGTACAGGCCGTCCTTGACCATGGTTTGCGCGCCGCCGCCCCATTCCTCCGCCGGCTGGAAGACCGCGATGAGCGTGCCCTGCCAGTCTGCCCGCTGCGCGGCGAGTGTTTCCACTGCTCCTACCAGGCAGGTCACGTGCACGTCATGCCCGCAGGCGTGCATCACGGGAACGTCTTTTCCTTCATGGTCGACGCCGACTGCCGTGCTCGCGTAGTCCAGTCCGGTTGCTTCCTTGACCGGCAGGGCATCCATGTCTGCGCGGAGCATGACGACCGGCCCGGCCCCGTTTTCAAGGACACCCACCACACCGGTCTTGCCGACATTGCGATGCACAGTGAAGCCGAGATTCTCCAAATGGCCGGCTGCGATTCCGGCGGTTCTGGTTTCCTGGAACGACAGTTCAGGGTTCGCGTGGAGGTCTTTGTAAAGCTCTTCGAGGTCAATGGTCATGAGTCTGCCCTTTTCGTTCGACGCCGTCGGTCTGGCCAGTGTATCCACACCAAAATCTGCGCGGGCTGGGAAATCCCGGCACACTGGTGGCATGAATGATTCAGAGTCAGTCACTACACGGTCATCCACGGTTGAGGACTGGACGAGTGCCCTTGGCGAGTCCACGGGTTCTCCCGGCGGTGGCGCCGGGACAGGTGTCATGCTGGCCATCGCCGCGTCCCTGACCTCCATGGTTGCCGGTTACACGGATGGGCATGGTGCTGAGCTGGCGGACCTGCACAAACGGGCACGGGCCCTGCGGGAGACGGCCCTGCAGTTGGCTGACGAGGACGCCGCAGCTTCCAAGGCCTTCGGTGCCGCTTTCCGCCTGGACCCCGGTCCGGAGCGGGACGACGCGATCCATAAGGCCTCGGTAGATGCTGCGAAGGCGTCTGCGGTGCTGGGGGAGCGGGCGATGGAGGCAATCGAGGACCTGGGTTGGCTCGCATCCAATGGAAACCCTGCGCTCATAGCTGACGTGGTAGTTGCTTTCGGTGCCTTGCGGGCTGCGATCGCCGGCGCCAGGACCAACGTGAGCTTCGACCTCGGCTCGCTCACCTCGGCCGGCACCGATTTGGAGGAAGTGCGGGAACAGCACCCCGGGTTGTGGGAAACGGTCACCCGGCTCAGTGACGCCTTGGACAGGATCGACGAGCTGACGGCCAGCGTGGACAAGAAGGCGGCGCCGACCGACAAGGTCTAGAGTCTGCAGAAAGAGCGCACCACGTCTGCAAAATAGGTCCCCTGATTTTTCTAACGTGCTTTCGTGCCCGGCCGATAGCTGTTGCTGAGCAGGGATCGCTCGATGCATGGCCACGGATTGGCCTGACGAAACCACCAGGCAGGACTTTGTGCTTGAATCCGTGACTTCCGCCGCCTTGGCCAGCGCCTTGGACGCGCTTTCCTTGCGCCAGCGGACCATCGCCAACAACATCGCGAATGTGAACACACCCAATTACCAAGCCAAGAGGGTCTCGTTCGAAGACCAACTGGCGGCTTCGGTGCGTTCCGGGGATGGCAGCGTGAACGCCACCATCTCTCCGTCGGATGAGCCAACCCGTACGGACGGCAACAACGTCAACCTCGATACCGAGACACTGTCCAATATCGACACGGTGCTGCGCTACCAGTTCGCTTCACGGGCCGTTGCGGGCGAATTCACCTCTCTCCGCACCGCGTTGAGGACCAACTGATGACCTTCGACGCAATCGGCATCGCCGGCTCCGCCCTCACCGTCCACCGCAAATGGCTGGATGCGGTCTCGGACAACCTCGCCAACATGAACAACGCCTCCAGCACCGACGGCGAGGCGTTCCGTGCCCGCTACATCGAGGCTGCGGAAGGCAACAACGGCGACGGTGTGTACGTCAAGAGCACTCCCCTGGGCGATGGCGAAGGCCGCATCGTGTACCAGCCCGACCACCCGTTGGCTGACGCTGACGGCAACGTGCGGTACCCGGACATCGACATGGCAGAACAAATGGGCACGTTGATCATTGCCCAACGCGGGTACCAAGCCAACGCCCAAGTGGTGGACCGGGCCCGCGAAACATACTTGGCAGCACTCGAGATAGGGAAGTCCTAATGGCGTTGGGACCCATCGGAAGCATTCAGGGCGTCACTGGAACGGGCTACATCACCGCCGCTCAGCCGTCCGCCGCCGGCGGCGACTTCGGCACCGCCCTGACGGGCGCCGTCGACAATTTGCAGTCCCTGCAATCAACGTCGAAGGAACTGGCGGTGTCGGCGGTCACGGGAAACCTGGACGACATCCACAAAGCGACCCTTGCCTCCACCCGCGCCCAAGTGACCTTTGAACTGGTGGCCGCCGTCCGGAACAAAGGCATTGACGCGTTCAACGAGATCATGAGGATGCAGGCCTGATGCCACCCGGGATTACCCAGTTCTTCCGCAAACTCGGCAGCGGAGTCCAAGCCTTTTCACCCGCCCAACGGACGCTCGCCATACTTGGCCTGGCCGTGCTGGTCCTTGGCGGCGTCGCACTGACCGCCTGGTTGGGCAAGCCCGCCTATTCGCCGCTGTTCTCGGGTCTGAAGGACACGGATGCCAACAGCATCGTGGAGCAGCTCCGCAAGGACAACATTCCCTACGAACTGAGTAACGGCGGCTCCACCATCCTGGTTCCGGAAGACAAGGTCTACGACGAACGGCTCAAGGCTGCCGCGGCGGGCCTGCCGTCCGCCGCAGCCACAGGGTATTCGTTGCTGGACAAACTGGGCGTGACTTCCTCCGAGTTCCAGCAGTCGGTCACCTACAAGCGGGCGCTTGAGGGCGAACTCAGCACCACTGTCCAAGCCATGGACGGGGTCAAGAGTGCCGCCGTTCGTCTTGCCATCCCGGAGAAGTCCGTGTTCGTGGATACCACCCCGGAGGCGACCGCATCCGTGTTCGTGGAGACCCAGCCCGGCACCACGCTGTCCTCGGACAAAGTACAGGCCATTGTCCACCTGACCTCAGCGGCCATCGAAAACCTCAAGCCCACCAACGTTTCGGTGGTTGATTCCCAAGGGAATGTCCTCTCAACGGTGGGCGGCGGAGCCACAGGGTCGTCCTCCAAGCAGGCCGCCGACTACCAGCAACGCACCTCGGATGCCGTCAGGGCTGTGCTGGACAGTGTTGTGGGACCCGGAAATGCCACCGTGGCTGTCGCCGCGGATGTCACCGCGGAATCGGCGCAGCAGCGGAGCGAAACCTTCACACCCGCAGCGGACACCCCGGCGCTCAGCGAATCCACCAAAACGGAGACGTACACCGGAACCGGCGGGGGAGCGGCAGGAGTGCTGGGCCCGGACAACATCGCAGTTCCCGGCGGCACCGACGCCAACGGAAGCTACGACTCCAGCGACACCACCAAGAACAACGCCGTCAATAAAGTCACCGAGGACCGCACCATTCCGCAAGGTGCCGTGAAGCGCCAAACCATCTCCGTGGCCATCAACCAGGCCGCTGCCGGCGGCGTCAACGTGGACTCAGTGCGTGCCCTGGTCACCTCAGCGGCCGGGATCGACGCAGCCCGAGGCGACGTCGTCACCGTGGAGGTACTCCCGTTCAGCACGGCAGCGGCGGATAAGGCAGCCGAAGCCCTGGGCGCCGCCCAAGCCGACGCGGAGGCAGCCAAGGAAGCCGCCCTCATGAACACGCTCATCCTCGCCGGCAGCATCCTGTTGGCTGCCATCGCGCTGATCGTCGCAGTACTTATCACTTTGAAGCGCCGCCAACGCCGCGAGCCAGTGGACCTCGGCGAACAATCCGACTTCGATGCGTTGCCTGAAGCCGCTCCGACGCCGGCCCTCACCGGACCGGCAACCACCGCCATCGAGGTGAGCGCAATTCAACCTGCCGCACCCCTCCAGCCCACTCCGGCGCTGCCGCTCCCCGGCTCCGAAGTGCTCGACGGCGAACTTAAGCGGGCACAGATCGAGGCCATGGTGGCGGACAACCCGGCACGGACGGCCGAATACCTGCGCGGCCTGATGGATGAAAGGCACTCCGTATGAGCCACACGGTTCCGGAAGCCTCGGCACTCAGTGGGGTGCAGAAGGTTGCCGTCGTGCTGATGCAGATGAGTCCTGCCAGTGCGGCTGCGGTCATGGCCCAATTCTCGGAATCCGAAGCCGAGGACATCGCCGCCGAAATCGTCCGGCTCCGGCGCGTGTCCTCCGTGGTGGCGGACCACGTCATCAGTGAGTTCCACGGACTGGCCGTCAGCGGCCGCCGCACTGCCCGCGGCGGCCAGGAATTCGCCGTCGGGCTTCTGGAAGCATCCTTCGGCGCCGACAAAGCTGCCGGTTTCATGGACCGGCTCGCGTCCACCATGGCAGGGAAGTCGTTCGAGTTCCTGGAAATGATGGACCCCGGCCAGATCCTGGCCCTGATCGACGGCGAGTTGCCTCAGACCATCGCCCTCATCCTGGCCCACCTGCGGCCCGGGAAAGCATCCGCCGTCATGTCCGGACTGGGAGACACGCAACGCATCGAAGTGGCCCGCTGCATCGCGACCATGGGCTCGGCCTCACCTGAAGCCGTGGGAATCGTGGCGGAAACCCTCAAAGTCCGGGCAGGCGCAGTCATGTCCCAACGGAAGTCCAACGAGAACGTGGGCGGCATCCAGCCGTTGGTGGACATCATCAACCGATCCGATGTCACCACGGAACGCTCAGTGCTCGACGGCCTGGGCACTCTTGATCCGGAGCTCGCCACCGAAGTCCGTGCCCGGATGCTCACGTTCGTGGACATTGTGAAACTTGAACCGCGGGACATCCAGAGGATCCTCCGCGGGGTCAGCGCCGACGTCCTGGCCGTGGCCATGAAGGGCGCCCCGCCCGTGGTGTTGGACACCGTCCGCGCCAACATGTCCGGCCGCAACCTCGAAATCCTCGAGTCCGAGATGGCAGCGTCGGGGCCTGTCCGTGCCTCACAGGTCGAAGAAGCACGTGCCGAGATCGTCCGGTCCATCCGCGAACTCGAAGCCGAAGGGGCCATAGTTGTCCGGCGCGGGGACGAGGACGACTTTGTCTACTGAGCACTTCACCCGCGTCACGTTCCCCACGGTCGGCGCCACCGAACGCTCCACCGGGGCCGACCGGGGATTCGTCCAAGGCCACGCCGCCGGTTACGCCGCAGGGATGCGGGCTGCCGCGGCGGAGCAGCGCCGGCTTCAGGAACAGCTGAAGGCCGATCATGAGGACATGCTCGACGCCGGCCGCTCGGCTGTGGCGCATGCCGTTCAGCTTTTGCAGGCGGCAGCCGCTGCGGCGCAGCACCGCCAGGAAGTCACCTTGGAACAGGTGCAGGATGTTCTGTCCGCGAGCGCGATCGAGCTGGCCGAAGCCATTCTGGGCTACGAACTCACCCGCGGGGAGAACACCGCCCGCGCCGCCCTGAACCGCGCCTTGGCCCCGTTGGGTGGCGTCAACACCGTCACCTCGGTGCGCCTGCACCCGGGTGACCTTGCAGCGCTGGCGGCGTCCGGCGTCGTCGACGTCCCCGGTGTCGAACTGAAACCGGACCCGACGCTCCGGCCCGGTGACGCCATCGGGGAGTATCCGCACGGGTGGATCGACGCCCGCATCGGAACTGCGCTGGAACGGGCCAAGCAAGCGCTGCTGGGAGCGGACGCGTGAACGCCTACCGGCCGCACCCGGACCGCTTTCATGCAGCGTTGGCCGGCGCCGCTCCGCAACGGGTCGGGACAGTAACTTCCGTGCTCGGCCTGGGATTGGAAATCGCCGGCCTCGAATGCGCGGTCGGCGAGCTCGTCACTGTGGGCGCGGGTCCTGAAGCGCTCGACGCCGAAGTGGTCGCCTCAGTCAGCGGGGCCGTGCGGTGCATGCCCCTGGGCAGGTTGACCGGTGTTGCTGCCGGAGCTCCGGCACAGGCCAAAGGCACACCCATGCTGGTGCCCACAGGTCCCGGCTTGTTCGGCCGCGTACTCGACGCGCTGGGCAGGCCGATCGACGGCAAAGGCCCCTTGCCGCCCTCCCGCAAGGTTCCGCTGGACCAGGAAGCACCGTCGGCCATGAGCAGGGCACGCATCGATACACCCCTGCAGACCGGGGTCCGCGTCCTCGACACCATGACCACCTTCGGCCGGGGCCAACGCATGGGGCTGTTTGCCGGCTCGGGCGTGGGTAAGTCCTCGCTGCTGTCCATGGTGGCCCGTGGAACCGACGCCGAAGTCTCCGTCATCGCCCTGGTAGGGGAGCGCGGCCGTGAAGTGCGTGAATTCCTCGAAGACGACCTCGGACCGGAGGGCCTGGCCCGTTCCGTGGTGGTGGTCGCTACCTCCGACGAGCCCGCGCTGATGCGGCTCCGGGCAGCCGTCACCGCCACCCGGATCGCCGAGTCCTTCCGTGAAGCCGGCAAGGACGTGGTGCTCATGATGGATTCCCTGACACGCGTGGCCATGGCCCAACGCGAGATCGGCCTCTCCGCAGGTGAGCCGCCCGCCACACGCGGCTACCCGCCGTCGACCTTTTCCGTCCTGGCGCGGCTCCTGGAACGTGCCGGTACCGCG
The DNA here is from genome assembly GCF_050435325.1 of Paenarthrobacter sp. TE4293. Lineage (NCBI taxonomy): Bacteria > Bacillati > Actinomycetota > Actinomycetes > Micrococcales > Micrococcaceae > Paenarthrobacter > Paenarthrobacter sp. TE4293. The sequence continues at coordinate 549,996 of NZ_JBNJRY010000002.1, read as the reverse complement.
GAAACCGGCTCCGTCACCGGGATCTACACCGTGCTGGTCGACGGTGACGACCACAACGAACCCATCGCCGACGCTGCCCGCTCCATCCTGGACGGCCACGTGGTCCTGGACCGCAAGCTCGCCGTCACGGGGCATTTCCCCTCCGTCGACGTGCTGGGCTCCGTGTCGCGCGTGGCGTCGAAAGTGAATGCCCGGGAGCACACGGCGCTCGCGGTGACACTTCGGCGCGTGCTGGCGGCCAGGCGCAGTGCCCAGGACCTGATCGACGTCGGCGCGTACCGGCACGGAAGCAACCCCTTGGTGGATGCCGCGCTGGATCACGAAGCCGCCATCGACCGGTTCCTGCGGCAGGGCATGGGCGAATCGACGCCGCACAGCCAGTCGTGGGCCGAACTCTCCCGACTTTCAGCGAACTTTGGACACTTTGAAGGAGCTGCGTGAACCGACAATTTTCCCTGGCAGGGCTGCTGAGGCTGCGGCAGGCCGAGCAGAAGTCCGCAGAAAGCGGGCTGGCTGCGGCGAACTCGCGTTCGGCGTCGTTGCGTGTTCGGCGGGCGGAAGCCCGTGAAGCGTTGGCGGATTCCGCCGGCCACGCGGGAGATTCAGCGTCCTTGCTGGCCATCGCGGCCGCGCGGGCCTCGTCGCAGAGCATGCTGGCCGAACTTGATGCCTTGGCCGCCATGGCAGAAAGCGAGGCCGCCTCAGCGCGGGCCGAGTACACCGAAGCTAAGCGCCGGTCCGTGGGCCTGGAAAAGCTCGAAGTCCGCCACGACGCCGAGTATGCCGCCTCCCTGCTCCGCGCCGAGCAAGGTGTCCTGGACGAAATTGCCTCCACGGCCTGGCACAGGAAGGCCGGCTCATGAGCATGACCGACGCCATCGGGCGGATCAACAGCATCGAGGCCCAGTTGCAGCAGTTGGCGCAGGGGGCACGTGGGTCCTCGTCCACGGCGACTGCTGCCGCTTCGGCTGCCTCGGCCACCTCGGCCACCGACGCCGCGTCGTTCGCCTCCGCGCTGAGCAGTGCGATGGGGACGTCTTCTTCTTCGTCTTCCATGGCTTCCGGGGTGGGTTCCGCCGGGTTGGCGTCATTGCTGTCTTCCGCAACAGCAAGTACGACGGCGGCTGCCGGGACCGCAGCTGTCGGCACGGCCGGTGGGGCTGTTTCGGGTGACGCCGTGGTGGCTGCAGCCAAGAAGTACATCGGTGTGCCCTACGTCTGGGGTGGGACCAACCCGGCTGTGGGGATGGACTGCTCCGGATTCGTCCAACGGGTCTTCAAGGACCTCGGAGTTGAACTGCCCCGGGTGGTCAGCGATCAAATGCGGAAGGGCACCCCTGTGGCTTCACTGGCAGAGGCCAGGCCCGGTGACCTTCTGGTCAGCTACGGTGGCGAACACATCTCCATTTACCTGGGCAACGGCAAAGCCATCGACGCTCCCGTGCCTGGCCAGACCATCCAGATCCGGGACGCCTGGGAGAAGTACTCCAACCTGACCTCCATCCGCCGGATCGTCCCGGCAGGTGGCTCATGATGCAGACCGTGGGTGGGTTTCCCGGGGGTGCTCCTGCCGGGGTGGGTCGTGGTGCTGGCGCTGCTGGGGCTGGTGCAGCTGGTCTTGGGGCTGGTGGAGTTGGCGCTCGTGGCGCTGGTGCTCTTGGGAGTGCAGGAGCTGTCTCAAGTGCGGGCGCCTTCGAGGCTGCGATGGCTTGCGAGATGGTGCCGGGTGAGGCCCATTTCGACGGCTCGCTGCCCACTCGACGCTTCCTGCCCACTAGTCCGCAGGGAACCGTCGAATCGGATAAGCCTGAGCCGGATGGTACTGCGGGTGCGGGTCTGGGCACGGGGGCCGTGGTGGCTCCGGATTCGGTGGTGGCCGTGGTTGCTTCGGCGCCGGTTGCCCCAGCTGCTGTTGTCCCGGCTGCGGTTGCCTCTGTCGTGAGTACCGGGGCCCAGACGTCCCTCCATTTCGATGGTTCGCTGCACACTCGACGCTTCCTGCCCTCTAATTCGCACGGAACCGTCGAAACGGATGCGATGCGCGCGGATTCAGCAGCAGCTCTGAACCCGGACACGGAAGCGCCGACTGACCATTTCGATGGCTCGCTGCCCATTCGATGGTTGGAACGGCACCCTGCGCAGGGAACCCCCGAAACGGGTGCGACCGGGAACGGTGGAACGGCCGGAGAGGCTGTCCAGGGTGCTGGTGTGACCGAAACCGCAAGTACTGGGGTGCCTGCAACTGGGGTCGGGAGTGTTGGGGTACCTGTCGGGGGCGATGTCCGCCTGCCCCCGGCCGGCGGCGTGTCCGGTAGCTCCGCGGTGTCTGGGACTCCGTCTGGGTCTGGGTCTGTGGCTGGGTTCGGGACTTCGTCTGCCCTAGTCCCCTCAACCTCGGAATCATCCGCGGATGCTGACGCCCCGTCGTCCGCCCATGTCGATGGCTCGCTGCACACTCGACGTTTCCTACCGTCTAAAGTGCAGGGAACCGTCGAATCGGGTGCGCCCGAGGCATGCGCGCCGTCACGGGTCACCCCTGCGGAAGCGCGCATGCTGCCGTCTGGTTCTGGTTCTGGTTCTGGTTCTGGGACTGGGTCTGCGAATGCGTCTGGGACTGGGTTCGGGACGCCGTCTGCCCTAGTCCCCTCAACCTCGGAATCACCCGCGGATGCCGATGCCCCGTCGTCCGCCCATTTCGATGGCTCGCTGCCCATTCGATGGTTGGAACGGCACCCTGCGCAGGGAACCCCCGAATCGGGTGCGCCCGAGGCCCCCACACCGTCAGAGGTCACCCTTGCGGAAGCGCGCATCCTGCCGGCTGGGACTGGTTCTGGTTCTGGGACTGGGACTGGGACTGGGACTGGGACTGCACCTGCCTTGGAGCCTGCGCGCATCCTGCCGTCTGGGTCTGGGTCTGGGTCTGGGTCTGCGTCTGCCCAAGTCCCACTGACCTCGGAATCACCCGCGGATGCCGAGGCCATGTCGTCCGCCCATGTCGATGGCTCGCTGCACACTCGACGTTTCCTACCGTCTAGCGTGCAGGGGACCGCCGAATACGGTGCGCCCGAGGTGCCCGCACCATCACAGGTCACCCCTGCGACCGCCACGCCGTCCGGGCCAACCCCCACCCCGCAGCTCGCCCCCACCCTGCAGCTCACCCCTGCCCCGCAGCCCACCCCCACCCCGCTGCCAACCCCCACACCGCCCCAAGCCGCCCTCAGTCCCCAGCTCGCCGCCCCGCTGTTTACCCTCGCGTCGGCTGCACCGGGGGAACACGTGATGACGCTGCGGGTGACACCGGAGGATCTGGGGCCACTCACGGTGAGGGCCCATATCGACGCCGCAGGGGTGCGCATTGAACTGTTCGCACCGGGAGACGCCGGGCGGGAAGCGGTCCGACACGTCCTCCCGGAACTCCGGCGTGGTTTGGAAGACACCGGTGCGAGCTTGAGCCTGTCCTCCCACAACAGCCCGCCGGATACAGGAAAAGACACCGGCCAGGGAAACAGTGATGCACCCCGTGACACACAACAGCCGGCCCGCCGCGACGGTAACCCTGGGACCAACAGCACCGAGGACCTACCGCAGCGACGACGCCAGCTGCCACCCGGCGTCGTACTCGACCCCAACAGTCCACACCGCCTGGACATCCTCGTCTGACGTGAAGGAGAGACAACCATGACCATCCCCGCAATCGCGGCCAACAACGGCGTAGCGTCGGGCAGCGCACCAAGGACTCCGGTCAAGACCATGGATTCGGAGGTCTTCATGTCCTTGCTGGTGACGCAGCTGAGGTATCAGGACCCCAGTGCGCCCATGGACACCAACCAGATGATGAGCCAGTCGGTGCAGCTTTCAATGATGGAAAAGATGACTGAGCTGACGGCCGGTGCCAAGGAAAGTTTCTCGCTGCAGATGCGTACCGCGGCGGCCCAAATCATCGGCACCGAGGTGAGCTACACGCTCGCCGACGGCACCAAAGGTGAGGGTACTGCCAGCGCGGTGTCCTTCGCCGACGGCGTCCCGACCGTGACCGTAGGTGGCGCGAAGGTGCCCCTGGATTTGATCACCGGTATGACCGCCGCCAAAGCCTCCGCGCCCGAAACCACCACCGCCCAGCCCACCACCTGACTCCCACCACCCACCCCGAACCACCCCGAAGAAAGGCAACACCATGCTCCGTTCGCTGTACTCCGGAATTTCCGGCCTCCGTGCCCACCAGGCCATGCTTGACGTCACCGGCAACAACATCGCCAACGTCAACACCACGGGCTACAAGACGTCGTCGGCCCAGTTCCAGGACACGCTTTCGCAGATGACCCAGGGCGCTGCCGGTCCGCAGCAGGACGTGGGCGGCTCCAACCCGGCACAGATCGGACTCGGTGTCCGGGTGGCCGGCGTCAGCACCAACTTCGGCCAGGGCTCCTCGCAGAGCACCGGCCGGGGTACGGACCTCATGATTTCCGGGGAGGGATTTTTCGTCACCGGTAAAGGCACACAGCAGTACTACACCCGCGCAGGCAACTTCCAGATGGACGCGGCCGGCCGTTTGGTCAGCCCCGACGGCGGCATCCTCCAGGGCTGGACGGCCACCAATGGTGTGGTGAACCCGGGCGGGGCTACGGGACCCATCACCTTGTCGCCGGACACCACCGCTCCGGCGGTTGCCACGACCAGCGCGACCCTGGGCGGCAACCTGCCCTCGGACGCCGCCGTGGGCACCTCGGTTGAGCGCCAGGTCAAGGTGTACGACGCCAACGGTGCGGAGCGCAGCCTCACCCTGACGTTCAGCCGGTCGGCAACCGGCTGGAACGTTGCCGGAGCGGACGCCAACGGCTCAACGGGAACCTCCACGCTCACGTTCGCCAGCGGCGCCCTCACGTCCGGGGGAACCATGACGGTGGGCGGCATTACCGTGAACATGGGTTCCGTGACGGGCTTCGCACAGATGAGCACACTGGCAGTGACCGGACAGAACGGCGCCGAGGCCGGCGAACTCGAGTCCTTCACCCTGGCCGGTGACGGATCCCTGATCGGATCCTTCAGCAACGGTGCCAAGGAAGTCCTGGCGCGTGTTGCCCTCGCCCGCTTCACCAACCCCGAAGGCCTCGAAAAGGCCGGCGGATCCACGTACGTGGCAACCGCCAACTCGGGCGCGGCCCAGCTTGGCGTCGCAGGCGAAGGGGGACTTGGGTCGCTGACTTCCGGGTCGCTGGAGATGTCCAATGTGGATCTTTCCCAGGAGTTCACCAACCTGATCGTCGCGCAGCGTGGTTTCCAGGCCAACGCCCGCATCATCACCACCTCCGATGAGGTCCTGCAGGAACTGAGCAACCTGAAGCGCTAAGCCTGGCCGGGGAAGGCGGTGATCCGGCCGCCTTCCTAACGCCCGGCCCGCTCCGGCCGACAGTAGGGGACAGCACCACGTCCAGCCACACCCCACAAGAAACGGCCCATGATCGTTGTCACCCGCCTCAACGGCACACGCTTCGCCGTGAATCCGGACATTCTCGAACGCATCCATGAGAGCCCGGACACTCATTTGGTGACGCTCGACGGCGCCGCTTACGTTGTGCGGGAATCGCTGGTTGAAGTGGTGGAACTGATCGCAAATTATCGCGCCAGTGTGCTGCGCCGCGCCCAGGATCTGCCGGCGGTGGCGGGCTATCCGCTAAGCCTTGTCAGGTCCCCTGAGGCGGACGACTCAGAGCCCAACCACCCGAACGGAAGGTAGTCCATGACAATCGTCGGTCTGCTGCTGGCCTTCGCATCCGTGGTGGCCATGGTCACCCTGGAGCACGCGAACCTCATGTCGCTGCTCCTGCCCGCCCCCATGATCCTGGTCTTCGGGGCCACCATCGCGGTGGGGTTGGCCGGGAACACCCTCCGCGACGTGGTCCAGGCCTTCAAGGACGTCCCCAAAGCCTTCCTCGGGAAGCCCGCCAAGCCGGCGGAGAGCATCGACGAGTTGATCCGCCTGGCCGAGAAAGCCCGCAGCGACGGTCTGCTGTCCCTTGAGGAAGAGGCCAACAACGCCAAGGACCCTTTCCTGCAGCGCTCGCTGCAGAACATCGCCGACGGTACGGACGCCGAGGATCTGCGCCTCCTGATGGAGGACGGGATCGACACCAAAATGCGGGCGGACCATGTGTCCTCCAAGTTCTTCGCGGCGCTGGGCGGCTATGCGCCCACCATCGGCATCATTGGAACCGTGGTCTCACTGACCCACGTCCTGGAAAACCTGTCCTCGCCTGACCACCTGGGCCCGATGATCGCGGCAGCCTTCGTGGCCACCCTCTGGGGCCTGTTGTCCGCGAACTTCATCTGGCTGCCGTTGAGCGCCAAGCTCAAGCGCTTGTCCGAGCTTGAGGTCGAACGTATGACGCTCCTCATGGAGGGCCTGTTGGCAGTGCAGAACGGCACCCAGCCCCTGCTGCTGGCCGAACGGCTGCGCGCCATGGCTCCGGGCGAAACCAACGGCAAGCCGAAGGACGGCAAGGGCAAAGCCGACGACGGCGGCAGGCCCGGCAAGTTTTCGGCGTCCAGGGCAGCATGAGGTCCCGCAGGAGACGGGGCGCCCAGCCCGAGGAGCACCACGTCGACGAACGCTGGATGGCCTCCTACATGGACATGGTCACCGTGCTCATGTGCATGTTCATCGTCCTGTTCGCCATGTCCTCGGTGGACCAGGACAAGTTCGAGAAGCTCCGTAATTCGTTGGCAACAGGCTTCGGTAGCCAGATCAGCCAGAAAGTGGACACGGCTACTGGAGTGGTGGTGCCCGCGGAGCTCGCAGCTTCCGACGGCGAGGGCTTCTCTGCACTCGATTTGGCCATCAAGGAAGCCGACAAGCTCACTGCCCTTGAACATGAGATGAAAGCCAAACTCGATGCGCAGGGCCTCGGGAAGAACGTGCAGTTCGACGTCGGAGAGCGTGGACTGTCCGTGAAGCTGGTGGGCTCCCAGACGTTCTTCCAGCCGGATATGCCGGATCTGACCAGCCGTGCCCTTGAGATCCTGAAGACCATCGCACCCACGGTGGTGGGGTCCGGGCTTGAAGTCATGGTGGAGGGCCACGCGGCCAAGGGAATCACCGCCTACGCTTCCACTTGGGAGCTGTCGGCCGCGCGTTCCGTCAACGTCCTCAGGTACTTCGTGGACGACGCAGGCATGCCGCCTGGTCGCATCGGTGCGGTGGCTTTTGGTGCCGCCCGCCAGGTGACGGACGATTCCACCGAAGAGCTGATGGAGTTGAACCGACGCGTGGATGTGGTGTTGCTGTCCTCCAGTCCGGAGGAGGTGCGCGCGCTGATTCCCGGCGCGATCGAAGCCCAAACCAAGGAATCCGCGGCTGCTGCGAAAGCCGCGAAATAGTGGCGGAATAGTCGTACCTGGAAAAGTCTTACGTGCCTCACTGACGTGCCGATAGTGCGGTCCGTGGGAGAACAGGAAGATCGCGCGGCGGCACGCCAGCGCAGCGTGGACGTCTATGACTTCCGCCGACCCACCACGTTGCCGCGCCAGCACAGCCGCGTGCTGGAAGTGGCCTTCGAAACGTTCGCCCGGCAATGGGGTACGCAACTCACTGCCAAGGTCCGGCTGAAGTCCACGGCCACGCTGGAACAGCTCAGTATGCAGAGCTATGACGAATACTCTGCCTCCCTCCCGTCGGTCACCTCCATGGTGCTCTGCAGGATCGACGGCAGCGAGTCCCGTCTGGTCATCCAGTTCCCTGCAACCGCTGCCTTGTCATGGCTGAGCCGGATGCTGGGCGGCTCAACGGAAACCGCCGTCCCTGAACGGAAGTTCACGCAGATAGAGCACGCGCTGGTCTCGCGGATGGTCGAGGAAGTACTGGAGGATCTCCGGTATTCGCTGGGCAATCTCCTCACCCAAGCCGTGGCGATGGACGGTATCCAGTACAACTCGCAGTTCGCGCAGGCAGCAGCGCCCTCCGAGCTCATGATCGTGGCGTCTTTCAGCGTCAACGTCGGCGAAACCCAGTGCGCCTCCACCTTGGCGATTCCTGCCGACGTGCTGTTGTCCCGCCTCGGCGACGTGAACCCTACCGTCCACAGCGTTGACAACGAAGCGCTGGTCCGCACCCAGCTCGCGCAGGTCCCCGTGGATGTTGCCGTCCAGTTGACCGCCGCACCGGTGACCCCCGCACAGATCCTGGGCCTCGCCGTCGGGGACGTCCTGCCGCTGCCGCACCTTGAGAACCGGCCGTTCGATGTCACCATCAACGGCACCCGCCTGGCCACCGCCGCGGCCGCCCGCAACGGCTCCCGGGCCGCTGCCGTCATCGTCACAACCGAGGAGCATCAGCGATGAGCAACATTTTGACCCTTCAGGCGGCTGCTGCCGAGCGGCTTGCCCGCCACCTGCCCAGCGCGTCCACCCTCCGCGTTGCCGGCATTGTTCCGGCGCAGGACGCGGCTGCCCATGCTTCTCCCTCCGTCACAGCGACGTTCGTGGGAGCCCTGACGGCCGACTTTGCGTTGTTGCTGGTTGATCGGTCGTTCCTGGCCGCCGCAGGCGGGGCCGGGTTGGGTGGCGCCGTCCAGCAGGCCGTACAGGCCGTCGATGTCCTGCGTCCCGCTTTGGAGCAGGCCGCCTCAGCGTTCGACGCCGGTGTGCTGGGGGAGTTGCGCGAGGAAGACGCCGCGGGGCTGCTGGCCGACCCGGACACCGCGGTCTTCGAACTGAACGACGGCGGCGCCCCCTTTGGCTGGTTCGCTGTCCGCGTGCGGGACAACGGTGCTGGCGCCGATTCCGGTGCCCGTGGACAGGGCAACGACCTGGCTGCCCGGCTGGGTTTGATCAGCAGCGTTGAAATGGCGTTGACCGTGGAGATCGGGCGGACCCGGATGTCAGTGCGCGATGCCTTGGCGCTGGAGCCCGGGAAGGTCATTGAACTGGACCGGTCAGCCGGTGCCCCGGCCGATGTGCTGCTGAACGGCCGGCTGATTGCCCACGGCGAGGTAGTGGTGGTGGACCAGGACTACGCCGTACGCATCACCCGCATCCTGGATGGGGCAGAAGGTACGTACTAGATGGATTCGTTCATCCTTGGGCTGCGGGTGCTGGTCGCCCTCGGCGCCGTTGTGGGGCTGATCTGGTACGTCCAGAAGCGCCTCGGCAAAGGCAAGGGCCGCCGTCGGGCAGAGGCTGCCCTCACTGTGGTGAGCCGGCAGGTCGTGGGGCAGAAGGCTTCAGTGGTGGTGGTCGATGCGGGGGATAAGCGCTTCCTGCTCGGCGTCACCGAACACGCCGTCACGGTGCTGCACAGCAGCGATGCGCCTGTGGTTGTTTCAGAAACGGTCGAGGCAGCCGAAGCCGTGGAGGAACAGTCACCGGCGAGCTTCGCGGAGCTTTTTCGCCAAGCCTCGGATGAACCGCTTCCCGAGTTGCGCCGCCGCAGCGAGCTGCATCGACGGAGCCACCCCCACCGCGTCGCTGACGGTACCCGCGATCCCGCGCGTACTGCGCCACCGATGCATGGTTCCATCCTGTCCGCTTCGACCTGGCGCCAGGCTTCGGAAGCCCTCAGGGGACGCCGCAATTGATCCTGTCCGTTGATCTTGGCCTGCACCGCGTGGCCGCCCGGAGAGGGTTGGCCGTGCTCGCCGTTGCCCTGCTCACGGGCGCGTTCATGTGGCTGGGCGTGGCCGCCGGGCATGCCACGCCCATAGACCCCACCCAACCGACGCCGCCCACCCCACCGGCGGCTCCGGGTTCCGGCGGGAACGTCAGCATCGATATCAACGGCCTGGATGGGACACCCTCCACGGCCATTGTCACCCTGATCGGGATCACCCTGCTCTCCGTGGCCCCGGCGCTGCTGCTCATGATGACGTCTTTCACCAAGATTTTCGTGGTCCTGGCAATGACCCGGAATGCCCTGTCCCTTCCGGCGATTCCGCCCAACCAGGTCCTTGCAGGCCTTGCCCTCTTTCTGTCCCTTTTCGTCATGTGGCCAGTGATCTCGGACATCAACACGGTGGCGGTGCAGCCGTACCTCAATGGCGGCCTGGACTTCAACGGCGCAATGGCCGCAGGGTGGTCCCCGCTGCAGCACTTCATGCTCGCGCACACGCGTGAAGAGGACATCGCCTTGATGACCAGGGCCGCGGACATGGCCAACCCGGCCAACCCCGAATCGGTCCCGTTCCAGACGCTGGTTCCGGCGTTCATGATCTCCGAACTCCGGGCTGCGTTCATCATCGGATTCGTCATCTTCATCCCCTTCCTGGTGATCGACCTCGTGGTCTCGGCAGCACTGATGTCCATGGGCATGATGATGCTTCCTCCCGTGATGATCTCGCTGCCGTTCAAGATCCTGTTGTTTGTCCTGGTGGACGGTTGGGGACTGGTGGTTACCTCCCTGATCCAGAGCTATTCGAGCGGCTGATGGATACCAATGCCGTCCTGGATATCTGCCTCCAGGCCATGATCGTGGCCGCCAAGCTGGCCGCGCCAACGCTCATCACCGCGCTGGTGGTGGGGCTGGCCATTTCCCTCCTGCAATCCATTACCCAATTGCAGGAAGCCACGCTGTCCTTCGTGCCCAAGGCTGTGGCGGTCGCCATCGCACTGGTGGTCTGTGGTCATTGGATGATCTCGGAAATGGTCGCGTTCACCAACGAGCTGTTCGCGCGCATCCCAGGACTGATCGGCGGAGCGTGAGGTGGACATTCCCATCGACCAGTCGTGGATCCAGGTCCTGCTGCTGGCCTCGGTCCGCATGACGGCCTTCCTGGTGGTCGCTCCACCGTTCGCCCACCACGCCATTCCGGCCCGCATCAAGGCGATGTTGGGTATCGGGCTGGGCCTGGCAGTCTCGCAGCGGCTCTCCGTGGACGCGGTGCCCAAAGACACGGCAGGCTTCGTGCTGGCTGTTGTCCTTGAGCTGGTCACAGGCCTGTTCCTTGGTTTCCTGGTGATGGTGATTTTCGCCGCGATCCAGTCCGCGGGCAGCCTGGTGGATCTCTTCAGCGGTTTCCAGATGGCACAGGCCTTCGACCCCCAGATGATGGTCAACGGCGCCCAGTTCACCAGGTTGATGCAGATGGCAGCGTTGGCCCTGCTCTTTGCCTCGGACGGGTACCAAATGGTCATCGGCGGCCTCACGGGAAGCTTCAAGGCACTACCGCTGGCCGGGGATATCGATCTCGGCCAGCCGGTCGCGGCGATGATCGGTGCCCTGACGGGGATGTTCCTGTCAGCTGTCCAGATCGCAGGTCCTTTGCTGGTGGTCCTGGTCCTGGCCGACGTCGGACTTGGCCTCCTGACGCGCGTCGCACCGGCCCTGAACGCTTTCGCGCTGGGCTTCCCGTTGAAGATTTTCATCACCTTGGCGCTGGCAGGTTTCCTGTTCCTCGCGTTGCCCAGGCTGGTCGCGACGCTCGCGGAACAAGCGGCCAAAACCCTGTTGGGAGTGGGCTAGTGGCGGATTCACAGGAGAAGACTGAACAAGCCACGGACAAGCGGATGCGCGAGGTTCGGGAGAAGGGCCAGCTCTCCCGGTCCCAGGACCTCATGGCCTGGCTGGCCGTGGGGGCGGCAGCTGCCATGCTCCCGGCCACCATCGGTCACGCATCCAACGCTGCTGTGGACCAACTGTTCACGGTGAAGAGCGTCATGGCCGAGCCCGACCCCGCCAAAGCAGTGGCCGCGCTCGAGGCAGGGCTGGGCTCCTTGGCCGGAATCCTGGGACCGCTGCTGCTGGTTGTCACGGTGGTGGTCCTGGCCGGATCTGCAGTGCAGGGCGGAATTCGCTTCAAGAAGTTCCGTGCCGAGTTCGAGCATTTCAACCTGCTGGCCGGGTTCAAGAGGATGTTCGGCGGCCAGGCACTGTGGGGAGGCGTCAAAGCGCTGCTGAAGACCGCCGTCGTCGGTCTTGTCCTGTACGCCGTAGTGCAGGGCCTCATGCCCGTGCTGCTGACGGCCGGTGGACTGCCGGTCGCCGGTGTGCTGGCAGCCGCTGCCGGGGGAATCGGCGCGCTCATCCAGTTCGCGGTGGCCGCCGGCCTGGTCCTGGCCGCAGCGGACATCTTCGTGGTGATGCGCCGCAACCGCAAGAAGACGCGGATGTCCAAGAAGGAAGTCCAGGACGAGAACAAGAACACCGACGGCGACCCCCTCATCAAGTCCCAACGGCGTTCGCGGCAGCTGAGCATGAGCCGCAACCGCATGATCGGCGCGATCGGGGACGCCGACGTCGTGCTGGTCAACCCGACGCACGTGGCAGTTGCGTTGAAGTACGACGCCGGCAAATCGGCGCCTCGCGTCGTGGCCAAGGGAGCGGGACTGATTGCTGCCCGCATCAGGGAAGAAGCCGAAGCGAAGGGCGTACCGATGGTCCAGGACATTCCCCTCGCCAGGGCACTGCACTCGGCGTGCGAGCTGGGACAGGAGATCCCGGTGGACCTTTACCGTTCAGTGGCCGCAGTACTGGCGTTCGTGATGTCGCTGAAGACGCGGGGAACCGCACGGGGAATCCACCGCATGAAAGAGAGTTTCCAGGCATGAAGAACACTAGGTTTGCCCGGCTGTCCGTGCCCGTTGGCATCGTAGGAATTGTGCTGCTGCTGGTTGTTCCGCTGCCGGCGCCGCTGCTCGATTTCCTCATTGTCTGCAATATCTTGTTGGCACTGCTGATCCTGCTGACCAGCATGTTCGTCAAGAAGCCCTTGGATTTCTCGGTGTTCCCGTCGTTGCTTCTGGTGGCCACCCTGTTCCGGCTGGGGCTCAATGTCGCATCCACCCGGTTGGTCCTGGGGCAGGGCTTCGCCGGGCAGGTCATCGAGGCCTTCGGCAAGGTCACCGTGGGCGGTTCGCTGATCATCGGCGCCGTGGTGTTCCTCATCCTGGTGGTCATCCAGTTCGTGGTGGTCACCAAGGGCGCGGAACGTGTTGCCGAAGTGGGGGCCCGATTCACCCTGGACGCCATGCCGGGCAAGCAGATGGCCATCGATGCCGACCTCAACGCCGGTCTCATTACGGACGCCGAGGCCCGTAAACGCCGTGCAGAGGTCTCCGCCGAGGCCGACTTCTACGGTGCCATGGACGGTGCCTCGAAGTTCGTGAAGGGCGATGCCATCGCGGGCATCATCATTATCATCATCAACTTTGTGGGCGGCATCGCCATCGGCGTGCTCCAGCGCGGCATGGACGCCGGCGATGCCCTGAACACCTACGGCCTCCTGACCATGGGCGATGGCCTGGTCACCCAGATTCCCGCCCTGCTCATGGCCGTCTCCACCGGCATGATCGTCACCCGGTCCAACGCCGAAGAAGACATGGGCCGCACAGCGTCTTCTCAGTTGATGCAGTCGCCCAACGCTCTCCTGATAGCCGGGCTGGCGGCCGGAGCCATGGCGCTCATTCCGGGCATGCCTATCCTTCCGTTCGTGCTGGTGGGAGCACTGCTGGTCCTCGCCTCGCGGCGGGTAGTTACGCAGCAGAAACTCCAGGCGGCGGCACAGGACGCCGAGGCCGTGGCGGCCGGTTCAGTGGAAGAAGATCCCAACGAACGGCTCATGGAAGACATGCGCGTCCATCCCGTCGAGATCCTGCTGGCTCCGGACCTGGTGGATATCGTCTCCGGAGCCTCCGATGACTTGCTGGCACGTGTCCGTTCCCTCAGGCACAAGATCGCCATGGAACTGGGACTGGTGGTCCCGCCCGTCCGCACCCGGGACGCTATGGACCTGCCGCCCTCCACCTATGCCATTCGCATCGCCGGCGTCGAGGCTGGCAGGGGAGTGGCGCCGTCGGGCAAGCTGCTCGCCTTGGGCGAATTCCTGGACGCCCTCCCTGGCACGGCGACCGTGGAACCTGTCTTTGGGTTGTCCGGTAAATGGGTTCCCACCGAGATGCGCCACAGCGCGGAAATGACGGGGGCAACGGTAATTGACCGCGTGTCCGTGCTGGTTACGCACCTGTCCTCGATCATCGCGGCCAACGCCGCCCGGCTCTTGACCCGTGAAGACGTCCGCGTGCTCACTGAGGGGGTCCGCAAACAGAGCCCGTCCGCGGTCGAAGAACTCACGCCCAGCCTGCTGTCCCTGGCCGAAATCCAACGCGTGCTGCAGGGCCTCCTGGAAGAACAAGTCCCCATCAACGATCTCCCGCGGATCTACGAGACACTCGCGCTGCGGGCCAAGGTCTCCACCGATCCCGAAACGCTGATCGAGTCCGCCCGGCACTCACTGGGACCGGTGTTGGCAACCAAGTACCTCGACGGCACAGTGCTCAACGTGATCATGATCGATCCGCTGCTGGAACAGTCGATGCTGGAGGATATGCGACCGGGCGAAGGCGGAACCCAGATTGTCATGGGCCAGGCGAAGCTCGACGGCGTCCTGACCTCGCTGAAGTCCGCCGTTGACGACGCGGCCGCTGCAGGACGGGAAGCCGTGCTGGTGTGCGCGCCGGCCTTGCGCCCTGCTATCCGCCGCCTCGTAGCAGCTCCCGACGGCGGTGTTCCCGTTCTTTCCTACCGCGAAGTGACGTCTGCCAACATCCGCATCGAAACCGTGGGGGTGGTCCGCTATGCAGAAGCGCTACAAGCTTAGCGGCGCCTCATTGGAGGCCATTCGGGCAAAGGCACTCCAGCACTACGGCCCCGGGGCCCGGATTGTTGCTGCCGAGAAAGTCACCAATCCGGGCATCGTGGGGTTGTTCGCCGCTGCCAGGTTTGAGGCCACAGTGGAAGTTGCGGCCGTCCCGGGTGTTCCGGAAGCTTCCGCTGCCGGCCCTGTATCCGGCCCCATCCATGAATTTCACGGTCCGGCCATTGCGGCCCTCCTGGAACGTGCCGACGCCGCCGAACGTGACCTCCACAGACCTGCGCCCGCTCCGGTGTCCACGGCCTCGCCGGACTTTGCGGGCTTGCTGGACCAGCTCGGCAAGGAACTGCAGGAGGCGGAGGCGCCCCTGCCCGCTCCGGTGCCGCTGCCGCCGTCGAACGCTGTCCGCGTTCCGCAACCCCTGACGGGTGACGGCAACCTCATCGTGCTCCTGGGCCTTGGCGATGACGCCCTCGGACCAGCCCTGGAAATGTCCATCGCGGCCGGCGGCTCGGACGTGCGCACTGGCGGCGGGCTCAGCGCCTTTGGGCACCTGCACGTGCAAGGGCGGAAAAGTGCGACGGCGGCCCGCGCCCAGGCGGTGCTGACCGGACAGACCGTGGTGGTCGCCTTCGGTCTTGGGCGTCCGCGTGACGTGCCGGACAAGGGCGCCCTCATTGCGGATCTGGCCGCCGACCAGCTGTGGATCGTTGCCGACGCCCGACGTAAGCCTGAGGACACCCGGATGTGGGTTCAGGCATTGCAGGATGTCCTGGCACGGGAGTCAACCGCAGTGACCGGCCTTGCCGTGATCGGTGCTTCGGAAACCGCGAGTCCGGAGACGGTGGACACCCTCGGTATTCCCGTCGGCTGGGTCGACGGACGTCCGGCCACCGCGCCGGCTCTTGGAAAGGTACATTGAAAGCATGTTGGTACTGACGCGTAAGCCGGGCGAAAAGATCATGATCGGTGATGACATTGTCATTACCGTCATGGAAGGGCGCGGCGACGGCGTGCGGATCGGGATCGAAGCACCCCGGGGTGTGTCCATCCAGCGGAGCGAAGTGGTGGCGGCCATCGCCGCGGCAAACCTGGCGGCAACGCAGGCCGGCCCAGAGGCCGAGGAACTGCTGGCGGCACTCCGACCACCCGCTCCGACCACCGACTGAGACGCTCTCTCACCTTTTGTCGGGTTTTTCGGGACGCTCTCTCACCGTTCGTCGGGTTTTTCGGGACGCTCTCTCACCGTTCGTCGGGTTTTTTGGGACGCTCGGTTGGGCCTGCCAGTGAGGCGCCGGGCGTGGGACGCGCGAGGGGGCGGCCGGGAAACTAGGCCAAGCCCAGGAAGTCCCTCAACGTCGGCAGCGAGGCGCCCCGTGTCGCTGCTGCGGCACGTTGAATATTGGCATCCCGGGTCAGATGCGCCAGATCGTCCGGGTCACCTGAAAGACCAGGACCATCCGACCGCGAGAGCGAGGGACCAGGTTCGGGGTCCGTGGAACCCGCCAACAGCGCCAGGTTGGCCGCAACGGCGTCGTCAATAGCAGTCAGCAGGGCAACCATGCCGCCGCGGTGATCCTCAAGGAGCTCAGGCCAGATTCCCGGCGGTGCTATCGAAATGAGGGCAGGAAGCGAGAAATGATCCGGCGCCTTCCATTCCGCGGCCAAAGCTGACGCTTCAACGCCGCGTGCCAGTGATTCGAACCGGAGATTTTCGAGGACTTTCTCAAGCTCGGAGGCAGTGAAGTTCAGCCGGTGCCAATTCCCTGCCTTGAGATGCAGGAGCTGCGTTTCGAGAAGGAACAGCAGGAAATCAATTTGCCTGCGCTCGCGCCACAGCGTTGCCGATAGCTCGTCCGCCCCCACGGTTCCCCACTTCATTTTATGGCCCGCCAAAATCACGATTTGGCAGGGTTTGTCATTACTTGTGTTGAGCGTACACGCAGAGTCGTTTTCAGGTGATATGTTCACTGAACACGTACCTGAATGAACTCCCTCAACGTCGCTGTGTCAGCTTTCTTTGCGGCCCCCGGGACCCAGCATGCCAGGTTCTTGCAACTCAATAAATCCGGTCTCATGGGGGGACTCACCTTTGAATCGCGAACAGCGCAACGAGCTGGTGTTGCAGCACCTTCCGCTCGTTGGTTATTTGGTCTCTGACCTGTGCGCGCGCGCCACTCATTTGTCGCGCGATGATTTTGCTTCTGTTGGATCCTTGGCGCTCATCACGTCAGCCGATTCGTTCGATCCGGACCTCGGCGTTCCTTTCGGAGCGTATGCGCGCCGCCGGATTGTGGGTGCGTTCGCGGACGAGATGCGCGCCGGCGACTGGGCCACCCGCTCAGCCCGCAAACGGATCAAGGAAACCACGGTCGTCCAGGAGACCCTGACGGGCGTGCTGGGTCGAACCCCCACTGTCGCCGAGATGGCGTCGGCGCTGGGCGTGGAACGCAGCCACGTTGAAGCCGCGTTGGTTGATGCTTCGCGAACCCTCACCTCCCTCGACGAAGTCGTCGCGGACACGGTGGCCTCACCCGCCGAATCTCCGGAGCACTCCGTCCTGGCCGATGAACGCATCAAGTACCTTCGGGCCGCCGTGGAGGCTTTGCCGGAGAAGATGCGCTTCGTGATCCAGGAGATCTACCTGGCGGGGCGTTCGGTCAAAGAGCTGGCCGAGGAACTGGGCTCAACGCACGCCGCTGTATCGCAGCAGCGGGCCGAGGGCATCCGGCTCATGCGCGACGGCCTGGCCGCCCATTACGCGGACAGCCCGGGGCAGGCCTTCGAACCGGAATCACGCATCACCGCCAGGCGCCGCAACGACTACTTGTCAGCCCTGGCCACCGCAACCACCGGCGGTATCACCCGCGGCCTGGGCCTGGGGTCCACTCTCAACAGCGCGGTTTAGCCCCCCATCCGGCAGTAAGAAGCCCGGGTCGCTGGAGCAACCCGGGCTTCTGTCGCCTTCACTGCGCCTTCGGCGCCGTGTCCTTTACTGCGCCTTCGGCACACGCCGGAGTACGACGGCGGCGAGCACTGCCGCGCCAGCCATCAGTACCAGCCCAATCGCCGCAGTGATGTGGACGCCGGACTCGAAAGCTGTCCTGGCGGCATGTGTCAGCGCCTCCGACAACGGGGCCGGGAGTGCGGACGCCGCGTCAACGGCACCAGCGAGAGTCTCGGCGGAATTCCCGGCGGCCTGCTCCGAGATGCCGTCCGGGATGACCAGGTTGTGCTGGTAGGAAGCCGTGAGGATCGAGCCAAGCACCGCCGTACCCAGGAGTGATCCCAGTTCGTAACCGGTCTCGGAGATGGCCGAGGCGGCACCGGACTTGTCGGCGGGAACCGAGGCCAGGATCAGGTCATTGGAAATGGTCTCCGCGGCACCCACGCCGACCGCCAGAACGGTCAGGGCCGACAACAGGAACACCGGTCCGCTGCCATGGTCACCAACCACCACGATCAAATAGCCCACACCGCTGAGCGTCAGGCCGGCGGCCACAACGAACCCGGGCCGGACACGCTTGACCAGCGGAACCACCAGCAGTCCTGCGATGATCGTTGCCAGGAGGGCCGGAATCATGGCGATGCCTGCCTCCATGGGGGACTGCCCTTCAACAAGCTGCAAGTGCTGGGCGAAGAAGTAGATGAAGCCCGTCATGGAGAACAGGGACAAGACGTTCGCCACGATTGCCGTGCTGAACACCTTGTTCTTGAACAGGGCAACGTCAAGCATGGGGTTGTCGATGCGCTGCTGACGACGCACGAACAGAATGCCCATCACCAAGCCGAAGCCCATGAACGCAGCCGCGGAAGCGCCGAAACCATGCACCGCGAATTCCTTGATGCCGTAAACGAACGGTGCCATGGTGACCACGGACAGGAGAATGCTGGGCACGTCCACCCGGCCAGGATTGGCATCCTTGGACTCCGGAATCAGCACCCGGCCGAACGCCAACAGCGGCAGGAGCAGGAAGGCTGCCACCAGGAACACGGCACCCCACCAGAAGTGCTCCACCAGCCAGCCGCCGAAAATCGGGCCGAGCGCTGCACCACCGGAGAAACCGGCAGCCCAGACGGCGATCGCCAGGCGGCGGCGGTTGGGATCCGTGAAGATGTTCCGGATCAGGGAGAGGGTGGAGGGCATCAGCATGGCGCCGAAGACGCCAAGGCCCGCGCGTCCGGCAATGAGCCATTCAGCGGAAGGCGCGAACGCCGTAGCAGCCGAAACCGCCGCGAAGCCGGTGCTGCCGATCAGCAATAGCCGCCGTCGTCCGATCCTGTCGCCCAAATTGCCCATGGAAACGAGCAGCGCCGCGAGGACCAGCGGGTAGGCATCAACAATCCAGAGCAATTGGACGCCGCCCACGTCAAGGGAGCGGGCGATCTCAGGCAGGGCGAAGGTGAGCGCGGTGTTGTCGACGGCCACCAGCAGCACCGGGAACATCAGGAGTGCCAGTGCCGTCCAATCGCGCCACGGTGCTGCCGGGCCCATCGTGGGACGAGCGGAACGGGGTGCTTGGGTTGAGGACGGCGAGAACATGACTCTTACTGTACCGTCCAGACGGTATAGTTTCAAATACAACCCAGCGAGCCTTTAGGGAATGATGGACACATGCCACGAAAACCAGTAGCCCGGGACGCTGTCCTGGATGCCTTCGAAGCCCTCCTGATTGAGGTGGGGGAGCGTGCTGCCACGCTCGACGCCGTTGCCAAGCGCGCCGGGGTATCCAAAGGTGGGCTGCTCTACCATTTCCCCAACAAAGAGGCCCTGATTACGGCCCTTCTGGAGCGGCTGGACCTGTTGGCCGACGAGGACACGGAATTGATGAAGGCTGCGCCCGATGGCTCCGCTGCCTATTTCATCCGCTCCTCGCTCTGGGCGGGCACACCCATGGACCGGGCTTTTGTAGCTGCCACCAGGCTGGCCGAAGTAGCCCACGAAGAAACGCGCCGCAGGTTTGCCGCCATTCAACAGCGGTGGCTGGATGTCCTGGCCGAAGACGTCGGTCCGGAGGTGGCCAAGGCAGTCAGCTACATGGGTGATGGCCTCTATTTCAACGCAATGTTCGAAGGTGGCCAGGACGACGGCAACGCAGGACGGGAAGCCGACGTCGAAATCCTGCTGGGAGTCCTCGAGCGGCTGCGGAAGTAGCAGGTCACCCATTTGCGGCGGTGCCCGACACGTAGGACAATTAACCTTTGTGGCCTGCCCTGAACGGGGTCATACATAACTGAAAATGCCTTTGATCTGCGGCGGGAGAGTCCTGCAAGCACGTGATGCAGGCGCCGTAGGAGCAAACCCTCCCCAGGAATCTCTCAGGCCCACGCACCGCCGCGGCGAGGCAACTCTGGAAAGCAGCAGGCGCTCAGCCCACCCCAAGGGTGAAAGAGTGCTGTGCTCACCGACGGTGCAAGCGATGATTGCTCACGCAACGCGCGGAAACTCTCAGGTCCAATACAGAGCGGGGAGGAACCCAGCCGCTGTGGCGTACCCAAACGCCGCCCAAGTAATGGAGTTCCTTCGTGACGGTTAGTTCTGCCTCCACCACCTTCGTCGATCGGCATATCGGCGCCCGCCGCCAGGCCGACATCGAGACCATGCTCAAGTCCGTCGGCTACGACACTGTCGATTCGTTGGTCGACACCGCCGTTCCGAACGACATCCGCCAGGACGTCGCCCTCACCCTGCAGAACGCATTGAGCGAAGTTGAGGTCCTTGCTGAGCTGCGCAAGCTCGCGTCCAAGAACAAGACCGCCGTCCAGATGATCGGCCAGGGCTACTTCGATACCGTGACGCCGCCGGTGATCCGCCGCAACATCCTTGAGTCCCCGGCGTGGTACACCGCCTACACCCCCTACCAGCCGGAAATTTCCCAGGGCCGCCTCGAAGCACTCCTGAACTTCCAGACCATGGTCCAGGACCTGGTCGGCCTGCCGATCGCCAACGCCTCACTGCTGGACGAAGCAACCGCAGTAGCAGAGGCCGTCCTGATGATGCGCCGCGCCAATAAGAACAAGGCCGTCCAGGATGGCAAAACCGTCCTCGACGCCGACTGCCTCCCGCAGACCATCGCCATCGTCAAGGGCCGCGCCGAGGCGCTCGGCTTCGAGGTTGAGGTCGCCGACCTCTCCACCGGCCTCCCGGAAGGTGCCATCAACGGCGTCGTCCTCCAGCAGCCCGGCGTTTCGGGTCGCGTGTTCGACCACTCCGCCGTGATCGCGGAGGCCAAGGAGCGCGGCGCGCTGGTCACGGTCGCCGCCGACCTTCTTTCCCTGACGCTCATCACCCCTCCGGGCGAGCAGGGTGCCGACATTGCCGTCGGTTCCGCGCAGCGCCTGGGCGTTCCGCTGTTCTTCGGCGGCCCGCACGCCGCCTACATGGCCGTCCAGAAGGGTCTGGAGCGTTCCATGCCCGGCCGTCTGGTGGGCGTTTCCAAGGACGACGCCGGTGTCCCCGCCTACCGCTTGGCGCTGCAGACCCGCGAGCAGCACATCCGCCGCGAGAAGGCCACGTCCAACATCTGCACCGCGCAGGCGCTCCTCGCGATCGTTGCCTCGATGTACGCCGTCTACCACGGCCCCGAGGGCCTGAAGGCGATCGCCGAAACCGCCCACGGCCACGCACGCGTCCTTGCAGCGTCACTGAAGGCTGCCGGCGTCGAGGTCCTTCACGGTTCCTTCTTCGACACCATCACCGTCCGCGTCCCCGGCAAGGCAGGCGGGATCGTCGCCGCAGCCGAGGCCAAGGGCATCAACCTGCGTGGCGTTGACGCTGACACGGTTGGAATTTCTGTTGATGAGACCACCACTTCCGAGATTGTCGGCAGCGTCCTCGATGTCTTTGGCGCTTCGGTCGCCGATGCCGCTGAAGGCTTCGCGCTCGATGGTTCCGTTGAGCGCACCAGCGACTTCATGCAGCACCCTGTGTTCAACACCCACCGCTCAGAAACCCAGCTCCTTCGCTACATCCGCAAGCTCTCTGACCGGGACCTCGCGCTGGACCGCACCATGATCCCGCTGGGCTCCTGCACCATGAAGCTCAACGCCACGGCTGAAATGGAAGCCATCTCCTGGCCGGAGTTCGCCTCCATCCACCCGTTCGCTCCGGATTCCCAGACCGAGGGCTGGCGCGAGCTGATCACCGATCTCGAGGCACAGCTGACCGAGATCACCGGCTACGACCAGGTCTCCATCCAGCCGAACGCCGGTTCCCAGGGTGAGCTCGCGGGCCTGCTGGCGATCCGCGGCTACCACCTGTCCCGCGGAGACGAGCAGCGCAACGTCTGCCTCATTCCGGCTTCCGCCCACGGCACCAACGCAGCTTCGGCAGTCTTGGCCGGCATGAAGGTAGTGGTCGTCGCCACTGCTCCCGATGGAACCATCGACCACGTGGACCTCAAGAACAAGATCGAAGCCCACCGGGACGCGCTCTCGGCCATCATGATCACCTACCCGTCCACCCACGGTGTTTACGACGCCGACGTGCGCGAAGTCTGCGATGCCATCCACGAGGCCGGCGGCCAGGTCTACATCGACGGCGCCAACCTCAACGCACTCGTCGGGCTCGCGCAGCCGGGCAAGTTCGGCGGCGACGTGTCCCACCTGAACCTGCACAAGACCTTCTGCATCCCGCACGGCGGCGGCGGACCCGGCGTTGGCCCGGTTGCTGCCAAGGCACACCTCGCACCGTTCATGCCCGGTGACGCGGCGTCCTGGACTGAGGGCAACGACGTCCCGATTTCGGCGTCCCGCTTCGGTTCCGCCGGTGTTCTCCCGATCTCGTGGGCGTACGTGAAGCTCATGGGCGGCCAGGGCCTGACCGAAGCCACCAAGTCCGCGCTGCTGGCTGCGAACTACATTGCCTCCCGCCTCAACGACCACTTCCCGGTGCTCTACACCGGCGAAGGCGGACTCGTGGCGCACGAGTGCATCCTGGACCTCCGCGAGCTCACCGCCAAGACGGGCGTCACTGCCGAGGACGTGGCCAAGCGCCTTATCGACTTCGGCTTCCACGCACCCACCCTGGCGTTCCCGGTAGCAGGTACGCTCATGGTGGAGCCCACCGAGTCCGAGGACCTGGCCGAGATCGACCGCTTCATCGAAGCCATGATCACCATCCGCAAGGAAATCGACCAGGTTGCTGCCGGTGACTTCTCCGTGCAGGATTCCCCGCTTCGCCGCGCGCCCCACACGGCGGCCGCCGTCGTGAATTCCGACTGGGACCGCGCGTACCCGCGCGAGCAGGCCGCGTTCCCGGTCCACCACCTCAAGCAGGACAAGTACTTCCCGCCCGTTGGCCGCATCGACGGCGCAGCCGGCGACCGCAACCTGGTCTGCTCCTGCCCGCCGATCGAAGACTTCGAGAACTAAGGACTGGTCATGTCTGAGAACTACACCGCGCTCTATGAAGAGCACAAGAAGCTCGGCGCGTCCTTCACGGACTTCGGCGGGTGGCAGATGCCCCTCAAGTACTCCTCCGAGCTGGCCGAGCACCACGCCGTCCGCAAGTCCGCCGGTCTGTTCGACCTCTCCCACATGGGCGAAGTCTGGGTCACCGGTCCCGAAGCCGCTGCGTTCCTGGACTACGCCCTGGTGGGTAAGATCTCCGCCATGGCCGAGGGCAAAGCCAAGTACTCGCTGATCTGCCAGGAAGACGGCGGCATCATCGATGACCTCATCACCTACCGCCGCCCCTCTCCCGTTGAAGGCCAGGACAAGTTCCTCGTAGTGCCGAACGCCGGCAACGCGAAGGTCGTGGCCGAGGCCTTGCTGGAGCGCGCTGCAGGGTTCGACGTGGTGGTTGAGGACGCCTCCGCCGAGACGTCGCTCATCGCCGTCCAGGGTCCTCTGGCGGAAGCAATCCTCCTGCGCCTGGTGCCTGCGGAGCAGCACTCTTTGGTGACGGAACTGAAGTACTACGCCGCCGTCGAGGTGACCTTCCTGGTCGCAGGGAGCGGCCAGGACCTGCTCCTGGCACGCACTGGCTACACCGGCGAGGACGGCTTCGAAATCTTCGTGCCCAACGAATCCGCGGCCGCCCTCTGGCAGGCCATTGCCGCCGTCGCGGATGAAGGTGAGCTTATCCCCGCCGGCTTGGCTTCCCGTGACTCGCTGCGCCTCGAAGCAGGCATGCCCCTCTACGGCAACGAGCTTTCCCGCGAAGGCAACCCCTTCGCCGCAGGGCTCGGGCCCGTCGTTGCGCTCTCCAAGGAAGGCGACTTCGTTGGCAAGGACGCCCTCGCTGCGTTGAAGGCCGACGGTGCCGGTTCCACCAGCGGGCGCAAGCTCGTAGGCCTCAAAGGCTTGGGGCGTCGAGCCGGACGGGGCCACTACCCGGTCCTCAAGGACGGCGCAGTGGTTGGCGAAGTCACTTCCGGCCAGCCGAGCCCGACGCTCGGTTACCCGGTAGCGTTGGCCTATGTCGACGTCGAGCACTCAGAGCTTGGTACCGCGCTGGACATTGACCTCCGCGGCAAGAGTGAGCCGTTCGAAGTCGTCGCACTGCCGTTCTACAAGCGCCAAAAGTAGGTTCTGGTTTCTTTGAAACCGACATCCTCTGCGGGCTCGGTCGCTTAGACGCCCGCTGAGCGGACGCGATGCTGCCTTGGACGCCCGCTTCCGGATCTCGGTTTCACAGCGGATTCCGGAAGCGTGCGTCAAAGCGACGAAGGAGCAGCACGCGGAGGAATTCGTTGCCGCACCACACGCCCCACCATTAGATGTAGCCACTACACGTAAAGGAAACAGAATGCCCAAAGTAGCGCCCGAACTTCAGTACTCCGACGAGCACGAGTGGGTTGCCCGCGGCGAAGGAAACCTCGTGTCCGTCGGCATCTCCGAGGTTGCCACCGACGCACTGGGTGACATCGTGTACGTCGACCTGCCCGAGGTCGGTTCTTCCGTGACTGCAGGCGAGACCTGTGGCGAAGTTGAGTCCACCAAGTCCGTCTCGGACCTGTACTCGCCCGTCACAGGTGAGGTCACGGAGATCAACGACGCCGTTGTTTCCGACCCCGCATTGATCAACAACGATCCTTACGGTGCCGGCTGGCTGTTCAAGGTCGCTGCTGAATCCGACGGCCCGCTGCTCTCGGCCGAGGAATACGCCTCCAAGAATGGCGGAGACCTCTCCTAGCTCCCTACGGCGCCCGCAGTCCATTTCGGGGGTTCGCTGCTGGATGTGCCGTTCACACGGCATGTTTGGCAGCTAAGCCCCGAATCGGGGTAAGGCGTCCGTTCCATGGGGCAACCCACGCACGCACCCAGTGGCGTAGCGTGGGAATGTAGTAACTGAATAATTTGCGACGCCGGGTTGCCGCCTTTGGGGGCCATCCGGCGTCGTGCTTCGGTCGCCTTCCGCCACAAGCGGGAACGGCCATCCGGCAGGACCATCTGCCGGGACATCTCAAGCTTTATGAAGGAATCACGGCTATGGCTGTTGGTGTTTTCGATCTGTTCACTGTGGGTATTGGCCCGTCGAGTTCCCATACCGTGGGGCCGATGCGGGCCGGGGCGGTGTTTGCCGGCGAGTTGCGGGACGCTGGTGTCCTCGATTCAGTGGCGTCGTTGCGGGTTGACCTGTATGGGTCGTTGGCTGCGACGGGTCGTGGGCATGGGACCATGACGGCGACGTTGTTGGGGTTGGAGGGCTATGATCCCGCGGAAATCCTTCCCGACCAGGTGGAGGAGCGTTTGGCGTCCATCGCGGAGACGGGTGTGCTGAACCTGGCGGGTGCCTCCGGTGAGGGTGTGGAGGTGACCTACGCGGTGGAAGACATGATCCTGCACCCCTTGACGGTGTTGCCGCGGCACACGAACGGGATGCGGTTTGCTGTGTCCGATGCCCAGGGGAATGTGCTGCGGGAGGCGACGTTCTTCTCGGTTGGTGGTGGGTTCATTGTCCGGGAGGGCGAGGAAGACGCGGCCCGGGAAGAGCTTGAGGAGTCCAAGAAGGAGTTGCCGTTGCCGTTCAGGACGGCGGCGGAGTTGTTGGGCCGGTGCCAGTCCAAGGGCTTGGGGATTTCCGACATCATGTTCATCAATGAGCGGGCGTCCCGGTCGGAGGAGGAGATCCGGGAGGGTCTGTTGCATATCTGGTCGGTGATGGAGGCTTGTGTTGAAACCAGCCTGAAGCGTGAAGGGGTGTTGCCGGGTGGTTTGAAGGTTCGCCGTCGTGCACCGGACTGGCTGGAGCGGCTCCTGAAGGAGGACAAGGACCGGAACGATCCGAAGTATTGGCAGGAGTGGGTGAACCTGATCGCGTTGGCGGTCAATGAGGAGAACGCCTCCGGTGGGCGTGTGGTGACGGCGCCGACCAACGGGGCTGCGGGGATCATTCCGGCGGTGCTGTATTACGCGTTGAATTACGCGCCGGGCATGGACAAGGCCACGCAGCAGGACCGGGATGATGTGGTGGTGAAGTTCTTGCTCGCTGCTGGTGCGGTGGGGGTGTTGTATAAGGAGCAGGCGTCCATTTCCGGTGCTGAGGTGGGGTGCCAGGGCGAGGTCGGGTCGGCGTCGTCGATGGCTGCTGCTGGCCTGGCTGAGGTGATGGGTGGTACCCCGGGTCAGGTGGAGAACGCGGCGGAGATCGCGATGGAGCATAACCTGGGGCTGACGTGTGATCCGATCGGCGGGTTGGTGCAGATTCCGTGTATTGAGCGGAACGCGATCGCTGCGGCGAAGGCGATCAACGCCGCGAAGATGGCGTTGTGGGGCGACGGAACACACCGGGTCTCGCTCGATGAGGTGATCGTGACCATGCGCGAAACGGGCAAGGACATGTCCCATAAATACAAAGAAACCGCGATGGGCGGCCTCGCCGTCAACGTCGTCGAATGCTGAGTCTGTTTACTGTCAGTAGCTAGTGCCATGCTGTATCCATGAGCGGGGGATACGACAGGGATTTTTTGCGGGCACGCCTCGAGCTGCCCAGTCCGTCGGCAACGACGATCCTTTTGGACTACATCCACTTCTCCGTGCGTTTCCGGGCTGCCCGGAAGCTCGCGGCGATCGTGGGGGTTAACATCAGCGGCGCGGAACTGAATCCTTTGGCCCGCGAGGGGACGTGGCATTTCGATGACCGCATTCCCAGGGAACAGCAGGCGGGTCCGGACGTTTACAAAAACAACGCCTTCGACCGCGGGCACCTGGTCAGACGCCTGGACCCGGTGTGGGGCGATGCGGCCACAGCCAAGAAGGCAAACCAAGACACGTTTGCCTTCACGAACGCTGCGCCACAGGTCGATGACTTCAACCAGGGCAAGGAGCTCTGGGTTGGACTTGAAGACCATGTGCTGGGGCACGCGGACGCCCACGACGCCAAGCTCAGTGTGTTCACGGGACCCGTCTTCCTTGACGACGACCAGCCCTATCGAGGTGTCCAGATTCCCCGGAAGTTCTGGAAGATCGCGGCCTGGACCAACGACGCCAAGCTGGCCGCCGTCGGTTTCGTCCTGGACCAGTCGCCGCTGCTTAGCAAGGTCGAGCTGAAGAGGGCCATCGACCAGCGGCTCCTGGAAGGCGAACCACCCCCGTTGGGACCTTTCCGGACTTTCCAGGTTCCCATTGGGCAGATCGCGGACCTGACAGGACTGAGCCTCAGCCGGCTCGCCAACGCGGACCGCTTCGTCAGCGGCCAGCGGGAACTCGGCAAGCAACCGAAGGCGATCCATTTGGAGAGCGCGGACCAGATCCGATTGTAGGCACCCGCCTACTGCCTACCCAGCAGGTGTGCAAGCCCTCGGGTTTAGCCGCGTTCAGTTTGGCCCGGGGCCGGACGGCGTCGCTGTCCTATATCGCGGGTGCGCTCACCGGCTTACTAATCCAGAGCGCGGGAGGTACTCGTGTCTTGCTGTGCTGTACGGTGCTTCCGGATCCGGCGGACCGGCTCCGAGGTCTCTTAAGGTGAGCGATGCTGCAGGCGGAAAAGGCCTTGGTCTGGAGCAGGAGCTGGAGCAGGAGCAGGAGCAGGTGCGGGCTGAGGGAGCAGATCCAATCGAGACCAAGGTTCCGTCACTGGGGCCACTGATGCCACAGCCGGTGCTTCGGGCGAATACGAAAAGGATATGGATTTGCCACGCATAGGATCCATGCATTCAGTAGGGCCATTGCCTTCCGCCGTCTGCTTTCCACCTTGACGATGCCATCGTCAGCTTCAGGTTTGGCTGCTCAAGGTTTCCTTCGCCGGAAGAGAGGAGGCGCTCCAGCCCTGCACCTCTTCTCCTCACGGTGCCCGGCTTTGGCGGTTCTTTGCCTGCGGGATCAGACGAGCCGCTTCTTAGCGCCCCGTCCCAGCCGGAGTCGCCGATTTCGCTTGGCCCGATAGACTTGGGGCTGCATGCCGCATGCGCACCACGCTTTTGAACACTGCACCAAAACCCTGAGATTGGACACGGCCACCTTGCGAGAATTTACCGCCCGCTTTGCCACCGCCGAGGAAATCGACAACTGGGACAAACACGTTACGGCCAATCCGAACGGCGGCAACATGCTGCAGTCGGACGCCTACGCCGCCGTCAAGGACGGCAACGGCTGGTTGGTCCGTCGCCTGGTGGTGGAGAGCTCCGATTACACCAGCTACAACCTGCTCCTGGAGAAGAAGTTTCCGGTGCTGGGTCGACTCTGGTATCTCATCAAAGGGCCTGATGTTGCGGCCGTGGACGACATCGGCCCTGCGCTGACGGCCATCTCCACCTTGGCCAAGGAACAGAAGATGAACGTCTTCGCCCTCAAGATCGAACCGGACGTCGTGGATTCACCCGAGGTTGCGGGGAAACTGAAGACCACCGGCCTGGTCAAGGCTCCCAATATCCAGTCCAACGACTCCACGGCGATACTGGACATCTCAGCACCGGCCAATGAAGTACTCAGGAGCATCTCCTCGCGTGCCCGCAACGCAGTCCGCAGGGCCGAGCGTGAAGGCTGCGAGGTTGTGCAGGCGGAGCCGGGCGAGGACAGCTACCGCAAGCTCTACGCCCTCATGCAGAACACCATGAACGCCAAGGGTGCCATGCCGCTGCGGAGCTACGAGTACTACTCCACGTTTTGGGAAGAGTTCAGCAGCCGGGGCCAGGGTCACTTCTTCTTCGTTTACGAGGACGGCGCACCGAGCGTTGGCGCTTTCGTCATCAACTACGGTTCCAAGGCAACGTACAAGGACGGCGGTTCCACCCAGAACCGCAAACAGTACGGTGACTCGCACTTGGTCCAGTGGGCGGCGATCCAGCGCATGCAGGAACTCGGTTGCGTTGAATACGATTTCTGCGGCACACCCCCTGCCGCCCGGATCAAGGACAAGACCCACCCGCTCTACGGACTGGGGTCGTTCAAGACAAGCTTCACCAAAACCGTCACGGATTTTGTGGGCTGCTACGACCTCGTGCTGGGACCAATCCGCTACAAGCTGTGGCTCAAGGGTGCTGAGAAGGTGTTCAGAAGGCTCGAAACCATGCGCACTGGCGGTCAGTTCTACTGATAGCCAGGCAACGCCCGCAAGTAAACTCCAGGCCCGCCCCGGCCACCAACGGGTGCAAATCTACTTATAGGTGAGGTATTTTCATTGACTTCGATCGAGGCTGGAACCGACATGGAATTCGTGATTCTCAGTGACGCTGATTTCGAGACGTTCGCCAAGGGACACCCGCAGGGGAGCTTCATCCAATCCATGGACCTGACCCGTTTCCAGCGCGCCCGGGGACAGGAAGTTGAGCTCTTCGGCGTCACCCGCGGCGGCAGCGTGATTGCTGCCGGGAAGCTCGTCTACACAAGCAACCGTTTCGGTTACAAGGTGTGCGACTGCGCCAAGGGACCACTGATGGACTACGCCGACGCCGCAGTGGTGCGCTTCGTCGTCGAGCAGTTAAAGAAGCACGCGGCCTCGAAGAAGGCCGCCGAGCTGCGCATCTCGCCCAACATCCGCTACATAGCACGGGACGAAGAAGGCGCCGAGCACCCTGAGGTGGAAGACAACCGTCCCCTGCTCAAGGAACTTGAGGGGCTGGGCTTCAAGCACCAGGGCTTCGAGATGAACTTCGCCAACATCAACTGGATGTTCATCAAGCAGCTCGAAGGGATCGCCGATTCCGAAGAGCTCATTATGGGCATGAATTACCGAACCCGCAAGGCCATCCGGAAAGCCGAGAAGAACGGCGTCTACCTGGAACAGGCCACGCTTGAAACGCTGGATGATTTCTATAATGCGCTGAGCACCGCCGGCGACGAGAAGGGCTTCACGTACCGCGAACGCGAGTACTACGAGCACCTGCTCCGGAACACCTCGGATGAGTTCACCAAGCTCATGATGGCCAAGATCAACATCCCCGAGTACCGCGCGTCCATTACCGAACGCCTGGATGCCGAGTCCAAGACCCTGGCTGATCTGAAGCGCGAGGTCGAGGAGACCGGCAGCAAGAAGAAAGCCAACCGCGTCAAGGTGGTCCAGGACCTCGTGGACAGCTATGAGCGCAGCCTCAAGGACATTGAGCGCTTCCCGGACTCCGTGGGCGTGGCGACCGTTGCTGCCATCCACTTTGCCTGCTCGGGCGATGAGTTGGTGTGTGTCATCGGTGGCACCGTGCAGGACTACATCTACTTCAACGGCGCCACGTCGCTGTACTGGGGCATGATGCTGCACGCGCTGAACAACGGATACTCGCGCTACAACTTCTACGGCACGTTCGGCATCCAAGGCCAGGACGAGACCGGCCACGGCGGCTACGAATTCAAGAAGGGCTTCGGCGGCGAAGTGGTCCAGTTGGTAGGGGACTTCGTGGCCCCCGTGAACCCGCTCATTTTCAACGCCTACCGCGCGGCCAGGAAGCTCGCAGGAGCCGCCCAGACAGTACTGGGACGATTACCACTTGAGAAATTGCCAGTCGTAGGAAAACTTCGGGGGAACCGCTAATCAAACAAACCAAGGGAGGATCACTGCGTGACTGAACGCCCCGAGGGGTCCACCAGCAGACCCCATACCGACGGTTTGCCCAAGACCCAACCGCTGCGGCCCTCACAGGTACGGCAGAACGTCAACGCCAAACGCATGCTCATGCGGCTGGTCCAGGGGGACAGCCCGCCCACGGCGCCCATGAACATCGTGGACCGCCTGGCGGGCAGCCCTTACGCCAACCCCACCATCCAGGTGGTGGGCGTGGATGCCTCCGCCCGCAAGACCATCGACTTCGCCCTGCATTTGGCTGAGGTCATGTTCCGCTACGGTGCTGGTGCCCTTGAGGTCGAGACGAGCATGATCGCCGTGACGGCCGCGCTCGGCTTGAAGAACGTTGAAGTGGACATCACCAACCAGTCGGTGGCCATCAACTACGCACCCAAGGACCAGACGCCCATCACGCTGCTCCGCGTCGTACGCTCCTGGACCAACAACTACGCCGGCCTGGCGCAAGTTCACCAACTGGTCACGGATATCGTGGCCGGGGGAGTCGGCCGCGACGAAGCTGTGCGCAGGTTGAATGAGATCATCCGAAGCGCCAAGCCTTTCCCACGCTGGATGGTCACCATAGCCTTCGGCATTTTCTCGGCGGTCTTTGTCGGCGTTCTGGGCGGTGGGCTCGGCGCGTCGGCCGTGGCCTTTGGTTCGAACATCCTGATCAGCCTGCTTTCCCGGCAACTTGCCCGGTGGAGGACTGCGGACTTCTTCAACACCATGGCGTGCGCGTTCCTTGTCACGTTTATCGCCTTGATGCTCCGCTGGGCAGGTGTGGACATCGCTCCCTCCATTGTGGTGGCGGGCGGAATCCTGCTGTTGCTTCCCACCGGTCGACTCGTTTCCTCGGTTCAAGACGCGATCAATGGCTTCCCGGTCACGGCGGCGGGCCGGTTCCTTTCCACTGCGCTGACGTTCGGGGCGATCGTGGCAGGAATTGGTGTCGCCGTCGTCGTCGGAACGCTGATGGGCAATGCCGTCCTGGACGTCACGGACACATTCCCCGACGCGTATCCACTGTGGGGACGCGCGATCCTCATCGCTATCGCGGTGGTGGCCATCGGCGTCACCGAACAAACGCAAATGCGTCTGTTATTCCCGACGGCGGCAGTCGGCATCGTGGGCTTCTTCGTTTTGTGGGGGGCCGGTGCAGCCGGACTCGGCGACCGTCTTTCGCCCGCCGTTGCGGCGGTGGTGATCGGTCTGCTGGGCCGGGTTGTGGCACTCAAACTCGGTGCCCCGCAGCTGGTTGTCGCCGTTCCGGCAGCGTTGATCCTGCTTCCCGGACTCACCATATTCCGATCAATGTATGTTTTGACCGTCGAAGAGGGAGACATCCTGGTCGGTGCCGGTGGGATGCTCAACGCCGCGGCCATCGTCATGGGCGTAGCCGCCGGCATTGTGCTCGGCGACAACCTTGCCAGGCCGCTGACCAAGGGACTTTCCAGCAACGAGCGGCGCAGGGTGCGGCGGCGTTAGGGACCTGACAACGAAGAACAAAGAGGGCGCCGCTGATGCGGCGCCCTCTTTGTATGAGGAGCTAAATCTGTCCGACGGGAAGCTTCTTCTCAGCCTGGAACACTTCTTCCACGCGGCCCAGAGCCCAGTAGCCGGAGAGTGAAACCTGCGACCGCTCCAAGCCGCGCTGGGCGAAGAAGATCTCGCGGAGGCCCTTCATGTAGCCCCGCTCGCCGTGGGCGAAGACGTCCACCCGGCCGGTCAGCCATTCGGTGGTGCGAAGGGCCTCGAGCAGCACATCACTGGATCCCGCGGGAACTCCGTTGCGGTACAGCCAGTGCAGCTCGACGTTGGCGGGGGCAGCGATCGGCAGAATATCGGCCTCGCTGTCTACCTCAAGGAACACCGTTCCGCGGGCATCCGGGGCGAGTGCCTCGACGCAGGCCGCGATGGCCGGAATGGCGGCGTCGTCGCCGGCGAACAAGTACCAGTCGGCATCGGGGGCTGGGTTGTAGCCACCGCCGGGGCCGGTGAAGACGAGCGCATCGCCGGGTCGTGCCGTCGCAGCCCACGGGCCGGCCAGTCCTTCATCGCCGTGCACGACGAAGTCGATGGCGAGCTCCTGGGCTTCAAGGTCTACCGAGCGGATGGTGTAGGTCCGGGTGTGCGGCCACTGTTCGCGGGGCATGGTTTCGCGGACGGCCCACAGGTCCAGGGGCAGCTCGTAGTCGACCCCGGGTTGGGGGAAGACAATCTTGACGTAGCGGTCCACGTATTCGTTGTTCGCGTAATCGCTGAATCCCGGGCCGCCGGCCACGATCCGCACCATGTGCGGTGAAAGCCGTTCGTTCCGCAGGACCGTCAGGTTGACCTGCGGGCGGGTTTTGCGGGAGGCGGACGAAGTCACGGGGAGAGCAGCCATGTAGGTAAGCCTAAGCTAATAGCCTGCACGTCTGCTGGGGATGAGTCGAAGGTTACAGTGCAGGCAGTTCCCAGTTGATGGGTTCGGAGCCTTGTTCGAGCAGCAGGTCGTTGCTGCGGCTGAAGGGCTTGGAGCCAAAAAAGCCGCGGGAGGCCGAAAGCGGACTTGGATGGGCGGACACGACGGAGGGCGCTCCCTCCAACAGCGGCACCACCCCCTCAGCGTCTTTGCCCCAGAGGATTGCCACCAACGGGCGGCGGCGACCCGCGCCGTCCTGGCGGTGCGCGACGGCGGTGACGGCCGCCGTCGTGATGGCCTCCCATCCCTTGCCGCGGTGCGAGCCGGCATTTCCGGCGGTAACACTCAGGACGCGGTTCAGCAGGAGGACGCCTTGCCCGGTCCAGGCGCTGAGGTCGCCGTGGACCCGGGGCGGCAGGCCGAGGTCGTCGTGGAGTTCGCGGTAGATGTTGGCGAGGCTTCGCGGGATGGGCCGGGTTTGCCGGGACACTGCAAAGGAGAGCCCGACGGCGTGTCCCGGCGTCGGATACGGGTCTTGGCCCAGAATCAGTACTTTGACGTCCGCGAGGGGTTGTTTGAAGGCGCGCAGAAGGTTGTCGGCTGCAGGAAGGACGTGATGCCCGGACGTGGCCTGGGCCGCTACGAACGCCAGCGCGCTCCGGAGTTGGCTTTCAACGGGGCGCAGTGCATCGGCCCAGTCGGGGGCCATCAGTTCTTCAAGCGGGCGGTCCGGGAGCCCGGCGAAACCCGCCTCGTCCAACTCCGTTGGTTCAAGATCAAAAAGTGCATCCTCGCCATTCACCATGCCATTGTCTCCCGCGCCGTACCGGCCGGGCGAATGACAGCGTTGTTATTCGCCCGTAACATGGGGGTAGGACATTTTCCCCCAACAAGCGTCGAAGGAGTGTGCCGTGGCAGAACCAGCACCGGAACCGATGGCGCCGCAGGCAACAGGTTTTGCGCTCGAAGACCTCGCGGCCGGGACACGCAGTGACTCTCCGCTCAGCGAGCGGGATCAGCAGATGCTTGCCTTGGAACGGCAGTGGTGGAAGTACGCAGGAGCCAAAGAGCAAGCCATCCGTGAGCTCTTCGATCTCTCGGCCACACATTATTACCAGATCCTGAACGCGTTGATCGATACTGAAGACGCGTTGGCCCACGATCCCATGCTCGTCAAGAGATTGCGTAGACTACGTACGTCCCGCCAGCGCGCGCGGACGGCACGTCGTTTGGGGTCCGACGCGTAAATCGCCAGGCTGATCTGTCAGCAGCAACCAGCAAGGACAACGCTTCACCATGACCAAATATGCCAAGGACGAATTCGACCAGGTTCCGCAGAACACCTCCCGGCAGGGGGTCCATCGCGACGCGCAGGAGACCGCCCGCCCCACCCTGTGGCCGGTCCTGACGGTTGGGGTTGTGGCCTTGGTCCTCGGATTGGTGGCCTTCCTGGTCCTTCCCAACCTCGGCGTAGTGGCGCCCGGTGCTGCGCCCAGCGTCTCGACGCCGGCACCCCAGCAGACTGACTCGTCACCCTCGGCGGCACCCAGCGAATCCAGCAGTGCTCCGTCAGCATCCAGTGAGCCGACCCCCTCCGAGAGCCCGTCTGCGACGTCCTCCGCAGCCCCGGTGGACAAGAC
This sequence comes from Paenarthrobacter sp. TE4293, assembly GCF_050435325.1. Lineage (NCBI taxonomy): Bacteria > Bacillati > Actinomycetota > Actinomycetes > Micrococcales > Micrococcaceae > Paenarthrobacter > Paenarthrobacter sp. TE4293. Next base: position 515,439 of record NZ_JBNJRY010000002.1, on the reverse strand, counting down.
CACGCCGGTAGCGGTCTACAACGGCGCCGGCACTGCTGGCCTGGCCGGCCGGGTGGCCGGTTTGGTGGAAGCCGACGGCTGGACCCTGAGCACCGTGGGCAACTGGGGTGGGCTGCCGCAGCAGACCTCAGTGATCTTCTACAACGCTCCCGGGCAGAAGGCCAACGCAGAGGCTTTGGGAACCCTGCTGGGGATCCAGTCGATCGTTGAATCCCCCGAGGTCCAACAGCCCCTGGTAGTTGTTGCAGGACCTGGCTACCAGTAGTCCGGGTACCTCCCAGCGGGTCCACATGCCCCAACTCGGTTAAGCCTCAATAACAAAAGTCATCCCCCTGCCCTCCATGGGAGCGCCGGGATAGTGACTGTGGTTACAGTGGATTAATTCCGGTACGGAGATCCCGGCAACCGGTCTTGGCTACTGCGAAAGTGTGGGCATCATGGCATTGGGAACCGTCAAATGGTTCAACGCCGAAAAAGGCTACGGATTCATCACTGTGGATGATTCCGGTGACGACGTCTTTGTGCACTGGTCCGCCATCCAAATGGATGGCTTCCGCGCCCTGGAAGAAGGCCAGCGGGTGGAGTTTGAACTGGGCGAGGGGCAGAAGGGTCCGCAGGCCGAAGGCGTCCGCGTCGCCTAGCCTGTCAACTGACTGGGACCCAGACTCGTCAGCCCTCGGCTGAAACCCCCTTTTACTGGAGAGCAAAGTGTCATCTCTGCTTGCACTCTCCCCGGTCGAGTGCTAATTATTGATTTAGCACTCTTATGGTTCGACTGCTAAGTCCAGGCCGGTTGACCCCGGCGGTGGACGGTGTCCGAACCAGCGGAGGATCAAGAAACACCTTGGTTGGGGTGAGGTCCGGAGCGCGGGGCATACAGAGGCCGCGGGTGAAGGACCGTCCGTCGCGGGCACCCCATCTGACAGGTACCTTCTTAACGACTGTCCCGAAAGGACTACCGCCGTTATGGCCAAGATCATTGCATTTGATGAAGAGGCACGCCGCGGCCTCGAGCGGGGCCTGAACATCCTCGCAGACGCCGTCAAGGTCACCCTCGGCCCGCGTGGACGCAACGTCGTCCTCGAAAAGAAGTGGGGCGCCCCCACGATCACCAACGATGGTGTTTCCATCGCCAAGGAGATCGAACTGGACGATCCCTACGAGAAGATCGGTGCAGAACTGGTCAAGGAAGTTGCCAAGAAGACGGACGACGTCGCTGGCGACGGTACTACCACTGCAACCGTCCTCGCCCAGGCACTGGTGAAGGAAGGCCTCCGCAACGTTGCTGCCGGCGCCGACCCGCTGTCCCTCAAGCGCGGCATCGAGAAGGCTGTCGAGGCAGTCATCAGCGAACTGCTGGCCTCCGCCAAGGAAATCGAAACCAAGGAAGAGATCGCAGCCACGGCTTCCATCTCCGCCGGTGACCCGGAAATCGGCAGCCTCATCGCCGAAGCCCTGGACAAGGTGGGCAAGGAAGGCGTCATCACTGTCGAGGAATCCAACACCTTCGGCCTGGAGCTTGAGCTCACCGAGGGCATGCGCTTCGACAAGGGCTACATCTCCGCTTACTTCGTCACCGACGCAGAGCGCCAGGAAACGGTTCTCGAAGACCCGTACATCCTGATCGTCAACTCCAAGATCTCCAACGTGAAGGAACTCGTCACGGTTCTGGAGAAGGTCATGCAGTCCAACAAGCCGCTGCTGATCATCGCTGAAGACATCGAGGGCGAGGCCCTGGCCACCCTGATCGTCAACAAGATCCGTGGCACCTTCAAGTCCGTTGCCGTCAAGGCTCCGGGCTTCGGTGACCGCCGCAAGGCACAGCTTGCCGACATCGCCATCCTCACCGGTGGCCAGGTCATCTCCGAAGAAGTTGGCCTCAAGCTCGAAAACGCTGGCCTGGAACTCCTTGGCACCGCCCGCAAGGTCGTTGTCACCAAGGACGAGACCACCATCGTTGAAGGAGCCGGCGACGCCGAGCAGATCGCAGGCCGTGTGGCCCAGATCCGCGCCGAGATCGAGAACTCCGACTCCGACTACGACCGCGAGAAGCTGCAGGAACGCCTGGCCAAGCTGGCCGGCGGCGTTGCAGTCATCAAGGCCGGTGCCGCAACCGAAGTTGAGCTCAAGGAACGCAAGCACCGCATTGAGGACGCAGTCCGCAACGCAAAGGCTGCCGTTGAAGAAGGCATCGTTGCCGGTGGTGGCGTTGCCCTCATCCAGGCCGGCGCCAAGGCATTCGCCAACCTCACCCTCCAGGGTGACGAGGCAACCGGTGCCAACATCGTCAAGGTTGCCATCGACGCACCGCTGAAGCAGATCGCCTTCAACGCTGGCCTTGAGCCGGGCGTTGTGGTGGACAAGGTTCGCGGCCTGCCTTCCGGCCACGGCCTGAACGCTGCCACGGGCGTCTACGAAGACCTTCTGGCTGCCGGCGTCAACGACCCCGTAAAGGTCACCCGCTCGGCTCTTCAGAACGCTGCTTCCATCGCTGGTCTGTTCCTGACCACCGAGGCCGTAGTTGCTGACAAGCCGGAGAAGAACGCTCCGGCTCCCGGCGGCGACGACATGGGTGGCATGGGCGGCTTCTAAGCGCCCAAGCTGTAGCAGTACAGCGCCACGCATCACGCTCTAGAGCAAACGACGGCGGTCCCCACCTTCTGGTGGGGGCCGCCGTTTTGCTTCCTTGGGCGCCTATCACGGATTCAGTGTCGGTGGGGTCTGGCAGGATTAACGTCATGACGATTATTGCTGCCGCCGATGGGTCCGCCCTCGGCAATCCTGGGCCGGCCGGTTGGGCCTGGTACGTTGATGATTCCTGCTGGCGCGCAGGCGGGTGGCCGCACGGTACCAACAACCAAGGTGAACTCATGGCCGTCCTGGACCTGTTCCGGTCCACGGCACACGTGCCGGAGGAAGAACTGCTGATCCTTTGCGACAGCCAATACGTCATCAACTGCATTACCAAGTGGATGCCGGGCTGGAAGCGAAAGGGCTGGCGCAAAGCCGACGGCAAGCCGGTGCTGAACGTGGACCTGCTCAAAGACATCGATCAGGCCATTGTTGGCCGCAAGTACACGTTCGAATGGGTCAAAGGCCACGCCGGCCACGATCTCAACGAGGCCGCCGATGAGCGTGCACGCGCTGTGGCCACGGCGTACCAGCAGGGTGTCGCGCACCGGGCCGGGCCGGGATTCCCGGGAGCGCTGGGGCAGGATGAAACGCCAAGGCAGGATGGAACGCTGGTGCAGGATAGGGCACAGCTGAAGACCCAGGGAAAGACCCCGGCGCAGGTACAGCCGCAGGCTGGGACTCAGCCCCACACGTCGGAGCCCGTCCCGGCGGGTGTCCCGGCAGGCTCTGCGGGACCGGGAGCAATTACCTCTACCACCGGCAGAACCGAGCGCAGCACCCGACCCCATTTCGAGCCGACGCTCTTTGGCGAGTCCGGCATCTTTGGCCAGCCCGATCTTTTCAGCGAACTTGAGGACGCCTCCACCCAGGAACTCTCCGCCGAGGACACAGTGCTGGCCTTGGAAAGGGAATTGCTCCGGCCGGACGTGCGGGCTGACATCGGCAGGATCGGTGTCTTGCTTCACCCTGACTTCGCTGAGATCGGCAGCTCTGGACGGTTCTGGACCCGCGACGCCATGATGATGGCGTTGGAGGAGGATCCCGGTGAACCCACTGATCTCGAGCTCCTCAGCGCGGACCGCCTCAGCGAGAACACCATCTTGCTGAACTACCGCAGCCTCGCTCACACCGGCTCGGCGCTCCGCAGTTCCGTCTGGATGCTGGACCGCGGCCAATGGCGGCTTCGATTCCATCAAGGGACGCTGGAGAGCTAGGGGAAAGCGGCTCTGGCGGGCCAGGAAAAAGGGACTGTGGCGAGCTGGGAAGCTGGAGTGCTGGGGGACCCTGACCCGCTGACTTAAGACCTGCAGGGCCGGCATGCACAGGGGGAAGACAGCCGGCCCCGCAGGAGTCCACGGGACGGTTAGTACGCGAAGCGCTGGGTGTTGCCTTGCTCCACCTCCGAGTAACTAGTGGCAGCTGAGGACAGGGCCATGGTGATGGAGGCTAGCGACGCCTCGACCTTGCTCTGGGTGAGCGACCATTCAAGGACCAAAGACTGGAAGTTGGTGGCGGCTGATCCCCGCCACGTTGCCTCAAGTTCCTCCAAGCCCCGCTTCATGGTCAGCACATCTGAACTGATGCGGTCCACAGTTCCTTTGACATTGGCCGATTTGAGCTGAAGCAACTCGGTATCGACGGAGATGACGCTCATGGGTGGTGCCTTTCGACGAAGATGTTCCGCAGGTTGCGGCGGGATGCGTGGGCCACAACATCGAGCCTAGGCAGCCGCTTGGAGCCGCGAAACACAGCTGTGCCGTTATGTGGACAACACCGCTATGTGGACAACAGCCACAGCTGACGACATCCTCTAGCTGGAGACCAACTCAGCCGGCTCTTCACGGAACGGAAGGCTGACCACCATCGTGGCACCGCCGCCGTCGGTCTCCGTGACCCGGACGGTACCGCCGTGGGAGCCTACAATGGCCGCGACAATCGCGAGGCCCAGTCCGCTGCCACCGGTCTCCCGGGTACGCGAGGTATCAGACCGGTAGAACCGTTCGAAGATCTTGTTGGTTTCCGCATCAGGAATACCTGGCCCGTGATCGCGGATCTCTATCACCGAGAACGATCCCTCAGGTGTAGTTCGAACGCCGACGGCAAGCTCGATGGGGCTTCCGTCCGGTGTGTACCTCAAAGCGTTGCCCACCAGGTTCCCGATGACTTGGCGCAGTTTGGCTTCGTCGCCTTGGACAGGAGCAGCAGTGGGGGAGGCTCCGTCGAGTCCCGTGAGCGTGATGCTCCGGTCTCCGGAGGAGGCCTTGGTGTCCACCATGGCGTCGTGGGCAAGGAGTTGCAGGTCCACGGGCTTGAGTTGAATCGGGCGCTGCTCGTCCAGGCGGGCCAGCATCAACAGGTCCTCCACCATGGAGCCCATGCGCTTGGCTTCGCTTTCGATCCTTCCCATGGCCATCGCGACGTCTTCCTGGGAGGTCAGGGCGCCGTGTCGGTAAAGCTCCGAGAAGCCACGGATGGTCACCAAGGGTGTGCGCAGCTCGTGCGAAGCATCGGCGGCGAAGCGGCGCATCCGCCCTTCGGACGCGGCGCGGGCAGCAAAGGACGCCTCGATGTGGGCCAGCATGGCGTTCAGGGAACCGCCGAGCCGGCCGACTTCAGTGTGGGGGTTGTCGATGTCCACGCGTCGGGACAGATCACCGGCAGCGATGGCAGCGGCGGTTTTTTCCACCTTGGCCAGGGGCCGGAAGGATCGGGCCACAGTCCATGTAGCGATGAAGAATGCCAGCACGAGCGTCAACAGGCCAACCCCTACCACCACCAGGACGGCATGTTCCATGACTTTGTCCACTGGCGTCAGTGGCAGTCCGATGATGACGACGCCGTTTTGTCCGTTGGCGACGACACCCACGGCCACAACCCGCCAGTTGGTGCCGGCGGTGCCTTTGACCTGGAACGGCGTATTGCCGCGCTGTTTCGCCTCGCCGGAGGTGATATTTGAGATCGCGGGACGGTCAGTCTGGCTGCCGCCGAACGGGTAGGGATCAAGCCCGGGGACATACAGTGTCAGCGAGTAGTCCGTCGGCACGGCGGAGTCGTTGGGCGCTGTGGGGTTGGGCTGCGACAGTTTGTCGAAAGACTGCTGATCTTGCGCCAAAGCGACGGCGGCCTTGAGTTTGTCGTCCACCTGACCCTGGAGGTAGCTCTTGACGAGCGTCAGCGTTCCCGCGCCCGTGGCCGCCAGGGCCAGCAGGAGCAGGCCCATGATGATGGCGACGAGCTGCGACCTCAGGGACGCCGATTTCCAGCGTTGCAGCAAGGTCAGCGCTTCTCTGCCGTCCGAAGCACATAGCCCACGCCGCGCTTGGTCTGGATGAGGGCCGCGGCATCGGGATCGATGTCCACTTTGCGGCGCAGGTAGGAAATGTAGGACTCAACGATCGAGGCGTCGCCGTTGAAGTCGTATTCCCAAACGTGGTCCAGGATCTGGGCCTTGGAAAGTACGCGGTTGGGGTTCAGCATGAGGTACCGCAGGAGCTTGAACTCCGTGGGGGACAACTCGATCACGGTGCCGCCGCGGCGGACCTCGTGGGCGTCGTCGTCGAGTTCAAGATCGTCGACACGGATGACGGCGTCGTCGTCTTCCAGCGGCTGCGTCCGGCGAAGGACGGCGCGGATACGGGCGACCACTTCGTCGAGACTGAAGGGCTTGGTGACGTAGTCGTCTCCGCCGACTGTCAGGCCGGTGACTTTATCCTCGGTGTCGTCCTTCGCGGTCAGGAACAGGACAGGGAAGTGTTTGCCGGCGGCGCGCAGGCGGCGCGTGACCGTGAACCCATCCATGTCCGGGAGCATGACGTCCAGGACCGCGAGGTCCGGCGCGTGGAGGTCGGCTGCGGCAAGGGCTTCGCGACCATTGGACGCGGCAACGACCTCGAAACCTGCAAAACGCAGGGACGTGGAGAGCAGCTCGCGGATGTTGGGTTCGTCATCGACGACAAGGAGCTTGGCTTCGGGGCCGTTCTTTTTCATGACATCCATGATGCTCCCAGAAACTGGGAGTTCTCTGGACGCCGCATGTGAGCGGACTGCGTGGCTGGGCCACTTGGCGGACGTTGCCTGTCGAAGCGGGGAACCGCCCTTCATGCACCCAACGCCAGGCCCGCCCCCAGCGCCACCATGGTGAGGGCGATGCCGCCGTCCAGGAACCGCCACGACAAAGGGCGCGCAAAGAAGCCACGGAGAAAGCGGGCGCCGAAGCCCAGAGAGCAGAACCACAGGATGCTCCCCAGCATGGCGCCTGCCCCAAACCACCACTGCAGGGGAGTGCCTTGGGCGCTGGCTATTGAACCGAGGAGGGCGATGTCCAGGTAGACGTGCGGGTTGAGCCAGGTCAGCGCCAGCACGGTGGTGACGGCCGCTGCGACGCCGCGTTTCGAGCCGCCGTCGTTGGTTGATCCGTTGCTGGCAGTCAGCGACTGCGGACGCAACGCCCGCTTGGCGGCCAACAGGCCGTACGTCACCAGGAATGCGGCACCCACGTAGCGGAGGACGACGACGGCGGCAGGGGCTGCGGTGATGAGGGCACCGGTCCCGAGGACGCCGGCTGCGATCAGTACGGCGTCGGACAATGCGCAGACAGCCACGATGGGGACGATGTGCTCGCCGCGGATTCCTTGCCGCAGCACAAAGGCGTTCTGGGCGCCGATGGCGACGATAAGGGCAAGGCCGGTCGCGAGGCCGAGGCCCGCGGATTGGAAAAAGTCAGTGTAAGTCACCCTCTGAAATTACGGACTGCGCCAGCCTTAGGCCAGCTAATGATTCTGATGCACCATAAGATTTCCTTATGCCGCAATTTCCTTCAGACCAGCTGCTGACCTTCGCCACCGTTCTCTCTGAGGGCACCCTTGATGCCGCAGCCCGCCTGCTGCACATCACTCCCTCAGCGGTGTCGCAGCGGTTGAAAGCCTTGGAGCAATCCGCGGGCCGGGTGCTGCTGCAACGGAGTAATCCTGCCCAAGCCACGGAAGCGGGGGAGGTGGTTCTCCGCTTGGCCCGTCAGGTGGCCCAGCTGGAGGCCGACGCAGGCAGGGAACTCGGCTTGGGCTCCGACGGTGCGCAACTTGCCGTCCCGATCGTGGTCAACGCGGACTCGCTGGCAGTATGGTTCCTGCCGGCGCTCGCCCGGATTCCCCGCGAACTCAACATCACCTTCGATCTTCACCGGGACGATGAACAACACTCCACCTCGCTCCTTCGCTCCGGCACCGTGATGGCGGCTGTGACGGCAACACCGGAGCCCGTGCAAGGGTGTCGTGTGGAAAGCTTGGGAGTCATGCGGTACCGCGCTGTGGCTGCACCAGACTTTGTGGAAAGGTGGTTCCCCGATTTTCCCGAAGGGCTGGACAGGGCCGCCCTCAACGCTGCGCCCACCGTGGATTTCGACCGCAAGGACACCTATCAGTGGGCTTTCGTGCAGTCCTGGCCTGGAGAAGCCGCTGAGCCGGGCGCAGAACGGCGCGGGCCGCGCCACTATGTTCCGGCATCCCACGATTTTGGCGACGCGATCCGGCTTGGCCTGGGCTGGGGACTGATCCCGGAAGTTCAGTGCGGACCGGACATTGCCGACGGCCGCCTGATCGAACTCGCCCCGGAGAGGCCGTTCGAGGTGCCTCTCTACTGGCAGCGATGGAAGACCGCATCCAGGGTTTTGGACATTCTGAGCGAGACGGTCCGCGAGGTGTCCGGTCAATACCTGGCCAGATCCTGAGGGCTGCTAAATCCGAACACGCCCAAGGATGCTTCCAAAAATGTCAGTGCCCCGTTCCACACTTAAAACATGGCAAACACAGCAGCTCCAGTCAGCATTCACCAGCAGCAGGACACGACGGACACCGAGTTCCACGTGACGTACCTGGACAGCGATACGGGTCGCGTCCGGCGGGAGGACTTCCACGAACTCGCGGCGGCGGAGCGCTTCGCCAGTGCCCAGCTCCGCGACGAGGACTGCTGGGCGGTGGTGGACCACGTCACCATCCAGCACACCACACGGATGGTCGCCTAGGCACTCGCACGCCGCAATCCTGCCGACGCCAACCTGCCGCTTTACCGGGCCCCGCTGCATGCTCCGATTACTCCGGCCGGTTGTGGGAATGGCCGCCCTGGATAAACGGAGATGACACACCCTGGTACTTCAGCAGCATCATCATTCCCTCGGCGGCATGATCCAGGTTGTGGCAATGATCCATCCAGATCCCGGGATTGTCTGCGTGGAGCAGCAGCTCCCACACTTCGCCCGGCAGAACGTCCACGGTGTCCAGCACGAGCGGCGACCCAGTGGGCGCAACCCCGTTCCTGCTGAGGACCCGGACGTGGTGTCCGTGGGGATGCATGGGGTGGGGATCCGCGGTACGGTTCACGACCGTCACTTTCACGGTGTCCCCGAGGGCTACGTCCATGGAGGGCACCAACGGGTACGCGGCACCATTCACCGTGAACGCGTAGCGCGGGATGCCATCGACAAAACGGAACTGCCGGTCCAGGACAACCACTTCTTCCCGGGTGATGGCAACCTCTGCATCAGCCTTTGTCCCGACCAAATCAGCCTTCGTCCCGACCACTGGTTTGCCATAGTCCAGGAGGTCGAGCACAGGCGTGGTGTTGAAGACACCCGGCGGCGCTTTCTCAGGGACCTCCATCTCAGCGGCACCCGACCACGAGGCGCCCGATGGAGCAACCACCACTACGGCGCTGGACGCGGCATCGGAGCGCAGGGTCACAGGGGTGTCCGGCATGGTGAAGGCGATGTCCACCCGCCCGCCGGCCCCAAGGCGAACCAGCTTGCCGGATACGTCTCCGGGCTGGTTCACCTCGGTTCCGTCCACGGCAGCAGCTTTGAAGGACGTGCCTTCCACAAGGTAGCGCTGCGGCAGGGAATCGGTGTTGATGAGCCGCATCCGGACGCTCGATCCGGGCAGTGCCGGGTGCGTACTGCTGCGGTCTGAGGAGCCCAGCAACCCCAGACCGCTGAGGTCGTGACCGGCCACCACGATGTCCGTTTGGGCACGGGGCAAGGTGGGGTCGTGCACGACGAATGTGCCGTAGAGGCCCTTGCGGACCCCCTCGGCGGAATCCTGGTGGGTGTGGTACCAGTAGGTGCCCGATTGCGCTGCGGTAAAACGATAGGTCATGGACTGCCCAGGCATCACAGCGTCCTGTGTTGCTCCCGCCACTCCGTCCATGGCGTTGGGTACGTCGTACCCGTGCCAGTGCAGGGTGACACCGGCCGCCACATCACGGTTCTTGAGCACCACCTCCATCACCTCACCGAGTTCAGCCTCCAGGGCAGGGCCCGGCAGGCTGCCGAACGTCCAAGCCTCGGTGCTCTGGCCGGACGGCAACGTCACCTGCTCTACCCGGGCCGTTAGTTCGTAGTGCCGGACCACGGCCTCGGCCGGGGATTGGCCCAGAAGGCTGGACACCGGCGTCGGGTCTGCAACGGCAGCGGGGCCACCGCCGCCGTCGTGATGTCCGACGGCGGCGGCGATCACCACGCCGTCGGATGACCGGCTCCCAAGCCAGGCAAAGACTCCGGAGCCCAAAGCGGTACACGCCATGAGGCCGGCTACCGCAGCCGCCGCCGTCGGACGCCTGCCCATACCGGACCGGCCGCGGGTGAGGCCGCTGTTTTCTGTCTCGACACCGCCCTCAATGTCGCTTGCCTTGCGTACCGGGCCTCGTTGCGTGAACAGCGCGAGCTTGACGAAGAGCACCGACAACGCTGCCACCAACAGCAGCACCGCGAGGCTCCACGGCGCCGGGAACGGCCCCAAAATGAACGTCAGGGCGAGCGACGCCACGGCCGATGCGGCTGCTGCAGCCATGGCGAGCACGGCCCACTCCCGGGACCGTGCAGAACGTTCGGGCCCCGGACCGCCAGGATTGAAGCCGGTGTTCCGTCTCCTCAGCAAGAACGGAACACCGGCCATCGCGGCCCAAGCCGCGGGGATGGCGGTCAGAGGCAGGTTGATGGTTGTGCGTTCGCTGGCAAACCACCAACTGCCCGCCACCAAGGCAGGAAGTATGGCATAGCGTGCCACCGTTGCTGCGACGGCGGCACCCACCACCAGCAAGGCCAGGCTGGCCGCCCGGGGCTTGCCTGGAGTTCGGTCGGTGCTGGTGGTGGTCGAAGCGACAGTCAACCATACGGCGCTGATCCACGCGCCGGCCGCAAGAACGGCCAGCACCAGATCAACCGCCAGCAGCTGCGAGGTGGTCACAGCTGCAGCTGGTCAGGCTGTGCTGGGCGAGGTGGAAGCATCCGGGGATGCAGCCTTGGGAGGAAGCGGCTGCGGGTTGAGCGCCGCCGCGCGGGCACGTTTGAACAGCCAGTACGACATGAAGATCATCAGCACACCGACGATGGGGTGGATCGAAACGACCCACGAACCCGCCGGGGTGATGAACTCCGGCGACGAACCGGTCAACATACCGCCAATGATGAAGATGAATAATTGAAGCCACGTCAGCAGGAAAATGCCTGCCGCCAACCAGATTGTCCGGGATCCTACCCGGGCAATCGCAGCGACAATTGCGGCCAGCAGCGCCGAGTAGCGGAGCACGTACTGTCCGTTCATGGCGTGGAAGACGCCTGCTTCACGCTGGGCTTCGATGGTGTTCTGGAAATGGAAATATCCGGCGAAAAACAACTGTGCGAGTGCTGACAGCAGGACGATCGCGGAAAGGACCAGGAGGGCTTTGCGCATTGGGGAATCCTCTGGTGGATAATTCGCAGATTCTTCTAGGCCTTCAAACCGTCGGCTCCCTGGCTGCGGGCTTCCCCCACCGCCGACGGCTGGCCGCCGGGATGCCTGGACCAAGGGCAACCCTTATGGGCGGAGAACTTCACTTGGAATCGTAAATTCGCTGGAGATCAATAGCAAGGGTTAATTGATTGCCTGCCGGGCCTTTATGACCGGCAGGGCCTTTATTGACCAGTCCCCACGTCCTTGCCTACATCCTTGGCATCCATGATCCGGTAGGCGTACCCCTGTTCCGCCAGGAACCGTTGGCGCTTGGCGGCGAAATCCTGGTCCAGGGTGTCACGGGCCACCAGGGAGTAGAAGCGGGCGGCGCGGCCGTCCTGCTTGGGACGGAGGAGCCGGCCCAACCGCTGTGCTTCTTCCTGGCGTGAACCGAAGGAACCGGACACCTGGATGGCCACGGATGCTTCCGGAAGGTCGATGGAGAAGTTGGCTACCTTGGACACCACCAAGGTATGGATCTCGCCCTTGCGGAAGGCATCGAAGAGTTTCTGCCGCGCCTTGACCGTGGTTTCGCCCTTGATCAGGGGTGCGTCCAGCCGCTCGGCGATCTCATCCAACTGGTCGATGTACTGGCCGATCACCAGCAACTGCTCGCCCTTGTGGACGGCTACGAGGTCTTCCACCAGTTTGGTCTTGGTTTCCGAGGTGGCGCACAGGCGGTACTTGTCCGCGTCGTCGGCCATGGCGTAGGCCACGCGTTCGTCGCGCGGGAGGTCCACGCGAACTTCCACGCAGTCAGCGGGTGCGATGTAGCCCTGCGCTTCGATGTCTTTCCAGGGCGCGTCGTAGCGTTTGGGTCCGATGAGGCTGAAGACCTCACCTTCCCGGCCGTCTTCCCGGACCAGGGTTGCCGTGAGGCCAAGACGACGCCTGGCTTGCAGGTCTGCGGTCATGCGGAAGATCGGGGCGGGCAGCAGGTGGACTTCGTCGTAGATGATCAGTCCCCAGTCGTGGCCGTCCACGAGTTCCAAGTGGGGATACAGCCCTCCGCGCTTGGTGGTGAGGACTTGATACGTCGCGATGGTCACGGGCCGGACTTCCTTGACGGCGCCGGAGTACTCGCCAATCTCGTCTTCGGTCAGGGAGGTGCGCTTGAGCAATTCATCTTTCCACTGCCGTGCCGAGACAGTGTTGGTGACCAGGATCAGCGTGGTGGTGGAGGACGTCGCCATCGCGGCGGCGCCCACCAGCGTCTTGCCGGCACCGCAGGGAAGCACGACGACGCCGCTGCCGCCGGCCCAGAAGTTTTCCGTGGCCACCTTTTGGTACGGGCGCAACTGCCAGCCGCTTTCGTCCAGCATGATGAGGTGCGGTTGTCCATCCACATAACCGGCAAGGTCTTCCGCGGGCCATCCCAGTTTGAGGAGCAGTTGCTTCAACTGGCCCCGTTGGGAGGAATGCACCACCACGGTTTCGCCATCGATCCGCGGCCCCAGCAACGGAGCGATTTTCTTGGCACGGATGACTTCCTCCAGCACGGGGTAGTCATCGGTGCGCATCACCAGGCCGTGCTGGGCATCCTTCTCGAGCCGCAGCCTGCCATAGCGGGACATGGTCTCTTCGATGTCGATCAGCAATGCATGCGGGACGGGAAAGCGGGAATACTTCAGCAACGTGTCCAGCACCTGTTCGGCGTCCAGTCCTGCAGCCCTGGCATTCCAGAGCCCCAACGGTGTCAGCCGGTAGCTGTGCATGTGTTCCGGGGCGCGTTCCAACTCCGCGAAAGCGGCAATGGCGTGACGTGCCTCGGTGGCGAGCTCATGGTCGACTTCCAACAGGATGGTCTTGTCACTTTGTACGATCAGCGGACCGTCGGTCACTGGTGAATCCTCACTTGCGCAGCTTCGCTGTGCTGTTTGTCTGGAACGGCGCGTTCATGGACTGCCCGGTTTTCAGGACCGCAGTTCTCCTGCAGGCTCCACATCGATGATGCGGTGAATGGACAAGACCCGTTCGGTGTCCTTGGCGGGGTCGAAGACCCTGACGCGTCCACCGGAGACGGATACAGGAACAACGGTTTCCGTGTTGGCATTCCCCAGGCTGTCCACCACGTTCATGGTGACGGCCTGTTTGAGCCGGATGGCTGTTTGCAGGGTCTCCAGGCCAAGCTGCGTCGATGCTTCCCCGGCCGCTTCGGCCGGGACACCGCGGTGTTGCCGCAGGACGGACAACTGCGCGTCGACGTCATCGTCCGGCGGAGCCGTGCGGGGTGCGGTGTAGACGGGGCGGGCACCGCCCGGCACTGCTGTTGTCCGCTTGAAACGCACGACGGCGGGTTCGGCCTCTTGCACGGCGGGCGAGAGTCCCAGCTCGCGCAGGACGCGGGCCGTTTCGCGGGGGCTCGCCGAGGACGTCAGGACCGTGGGTGCGATGCGCACCAGGCTCAAAGCGGAAGTGCGTGCCTCCCTCAGCAGCTCGGTGATGGCAGTTTCGTCGTCGCTTTGGATGAAGCTGGCACTCGTGCCGATCCGCAGGCGGCCGTGCCGGGATGCCGTGTCCTGGACGAGGTAGGCCAAGGGCTGGGGCACATCCGTGGCGGAATGTTCCCGGAGGAACGCCAACAGCGATTCCGCGTCCTGTCCGGCGTCGAGCGCCCTGCGGATGGTCGCGGCAGAGAACCGGTAGATGGACGCGGGACCCTGCCCCTCGGCGTCGGCCATCAACAACAGTGTCTCGCTGAGCTCCGGCGCGAGGTATCCGGGAGCCACCGCCGTGAGGTCTGCCTGCAGGAGGATGTGGTTCACCGCCGCGGGCAGATGCTCGCCAAGGATGGTCATGGCCTGCTCGGGTTGGGCGTTGGCAATGGCCGAACCCAATTGGGTCAAGGCCCCGGAACCCATCAAGCCAAGGAGCGTGGCTTCCTCGAGGATGCCGCGGACCAAGGAACTGAACCGCCGGGACATCCGCGGCTGGGACCACTCGGCCCGCTGCAGCACCGCCCGGGCGTCCAGGACCGGCGCCTTCCCGTCCGGTGCGGCTGCTTCCACGGTGAGTTCATTCAGGATCTCAAGCACCCGTCGTCGGACCACGGGGGCATCAGGCCGCTGCGCTTCTGCTGACAAAGCGTTGATGGTGGTTCCCGCGGCGCCTTGATGACCGGCCGCTGACGAAGGCCCCGTGAGTGGTTGGCCCACCAAGGAAGGCGCGCGCTCGCTGGCCAGCCAGGCATTGACCAACCAGAGCCACTGTTCCTGCCGGGGAAGATTGAGCCACTCGAGCGACGGCGGCTGCACCCAGGTGGAGCTGTCCACGTCCAGGCGCAGCAGCCCGGCCATCGCACTGAGTTCAAGGAGGACCGCTGTCTCATGGACGCCCAAACGGATGGACTCGGCAAGGCGCCGCAGCTCGCGCACGCCCACACCACCGCTCCTGAGGGTTGCCAGCGGCTGCTCGCGCACCGCGAACAGCAGCTCGGCAGTCAGCCGGAGAATTTCGGCGATGGCTCCCATCGCGGCATTGCGTCGCAGGGCAGCACTGGTATGGCCGAGTTCCGGAACAGGTGGGGCCAGCGTGAAGTCATCCACAATCGCCCCGCCGCGGAGGGCGAGCCCGACGCTGTGGGGGAGTTCCACGTGGCCGGCGTCCAGGGGGACCAGCAGGCCGCGGGCCAACAGCCAGTCGATAGGCCCGACGTCGTGGCTTTCGTGGGTAACGGACGCGCGCCGCTGTGCCTGGGGTACTGCGCCCATGGCCCAGCTGCCGAACTTCTCCAGCAGTCCAAGGGTCCGGTCCGGTGCCGTCGCCAGGATGGTGCGAAGGTTTTCCGGGGTGGAAGTCCAGCGCTGCAGGGCCAGGGCAGCATCCATGGGCGTGCTGGCAGGGTGGATGCCGGCGCCGCTCTGGTGGAGTTCGGCCACCAGTTGTACCACCCGCTGGGCGAAGGCCGGCTGCAGCCTGACCAGTTCGGTATAGCTCCTGCCCAAGCCCGCCGGGTAGATACCGATGACATCCTTCAGGCTGCCCACCGGCAGGTAGAAGCGCTGCCGCGACGAGGTGGCCGGGGAGCCGGCAGGCGCTTCCGCGCGGTGTATGAGGGCCAATTCCTGGAGCTTCGCAAGGATGGGGTCCAGCGCCGAAAGGGTGGAGCCGGCGATGACTTTCTTGAGCCCGGCCGCGGAAACGCTGTGCCCTGTATCGGCATTGGTACAGAGATGCAGTGTCTCCAGGACCTGCATCTCGGGCTTGTTCAGGCGTTCCAGGGCCCGCTGGACGCTGACGCGGGCGCTCGCTCTCGCAGCCAAAGCGGCGAAGTCCGGAGCCATGGGGGAGATCAGGTCCGGTCGCGCGGCAAACAAGGCCCGCAGCGAATTGTCGCTGCGCGCTTCCAGTTCCTTGCTGAGCGCGCGAATAAGGGACATCAATCCAACGTTACCGCTCCCGGGCCGCTCGTGGCCGTCAGCAGGGCTGCTGGTTACTGCCGGCGGCGCTGGCGAACGGCGTCCAGCACCAGGATCACGGCGAGCATGAAGGCAACCGGCAGACCGTACAGGGCTGCAGAGGTGACCCAAACCGGCGCCGTGCCGCCGTTATAAGCGATCGCCATGACAGCGCCGACGGCGGCCAGGGAGGCTGCCGCCACCACGGCGGCGATGATCATGAGGGGGCGTCGATAACCCTGGGAAGTCATGTTCCCAACGCTAGCAGCAGGGCTGCCACAGGATATATCGCGCCACCGCTGGTGCCGTTTGGGTACTGCTCCTGTCCTCTCTGGTCGCGGCAAAGCGGGAATAGCGGGCCGGGCAGGATAACCTTGAAGCAACAGACCAACACGGACCGGACTGTCACCCTCGATCCCGCAGAACCCTGCGGATGCGGTGCTGGCCCGACGTGTCTCCCAAAAGCAAGAACGAAGAAGGTTGATTACGTGCCTACCGGCAAGGTCAAGTGGTATGACAAGGAAAAAGGCTTCGGATTCCTCGCGGCAGAAGATGGCCAGGAAGTTTTCCTGCCCAAGACGTCCCTGCCCGCGGGCGTAACCGAGCTCAAGGCCGGGACCCGCGTGGAGTTCGGAGTGGCCGATGGCCGCCGCGGAGCGCAGGCACTGGGACTGCGTGTCTTGGAGAAGACGCCGTCCATCGCCAAGGCAAAGCGGATGAACGCCAAGGACCTCGCACCGATGGTGCAGGACCTCGTGACGGTTCTGGACAACCTCTCCGGTTCCTTGTCGTCGGGCAAGTACCCGGACGGTAACAAGGCCAAAGCCATCAGCATGGCGCTGCGCAAGGTTGCCGACGAGCTGGAAGCCTAGGACCGGCCATGACATCGGAATCCGCACAGGATACAAAGGCCGGAAGGGACGCCCAGGCAAGTCCTGCGGCTGGTCCTGACGCTGCCCAGGCTCCTGGCGTCGGGGGCGCCCCCGCGCGGAAGCCCGTTGCCGGCAAACCACGCACTGGCTTGCCGGTGTGGCGCACGGGCAAGCCGGACGCCTTCCTCGCCGCCGCCGTCGATACTGCACGCGAGGCAGTGGAGGGCATCGCCAACCCCGGCGAAGTAGGAGCGCACCTCGGTGCCAAGTCCGAGGGCGACCGTGTGGTGACCCACCTTTTTGAATCCAGGCTTGCCGGCTACGGCGGGTGGCAGTGGTACGCCGTGGTGACCCGCAACTCGCGGTCAAAGATCGTGACGGTCAGTGAACTTGGGCTGCTTCCTTCCGAGGATTCCATCCTGGCGCCGGAATGGGTGCCCTGGGCCAAGCGTGTCCGTCCCGAGGATGAAACGCCCTTGGTGGAGGAAACCGTGGCGGACGTGACGGAGGAGTCCGTGCAGGCAGACGAAGACGAGGCCACTGGGCCCGCTGAAGCTTCCGAAGACCCTGAAGCGGATGACCCCGACACTGCGGATGACGACGAAACCGGTGCCGAATAAGGGTTGCTGGGATCCCGGGATGAACAGAGCTAAAGGTGGACGCTGATGTCCACCTTTAGCTGTTTAAAGGGCTGGGCGGCGGCTTAAGCACCGGGCCGAGGCTTAAACGGCGGCGGCGCCGTCCGGGAACTACCGGACGGCGCCGACCACCGGCGGTGGAGTTACTTCTTCAGTTCGCCCACCACGTAGTCGATGCTGGCGAGCAGTGCGGATACGTCGTCAGGTTCAATGGCGACGAACGTGGCAATGCGCAGCTGGTTGCGGCCGAGCTTGCGGTACGGCTCAGTGTCCACCACGCCGTTGGCGCGCAGTACCTTGGCGATGGCTGCGGCATCAATGGAGTCGTCGAAGTCGATCGTGGCGATGACGTTGGAGCGGTCGTCGGCGTTGGTGACGAACGGCGTCGCATACTCCGAGGCCTCTGCCCAGGAGTAGATGCGGTTGGCCGAGTCCGCCGTGCGCTTGCTGGCGAAATCCAGGCCACCGTTGCTGTTGAGCCACTGCACCTGGGCGTCCAGGGTCACCAGGGTGGACAGCGAGGGCGTGTTGTACGTCTGATTCAGCTTGGAGTTGTCGATGGCCGTCTGCAGGTCCAGGAAGTCCGGGATCCAGCGGCCGCTCGCCTTGATCCGTGCCGCGCGCTCCAAAGCAGCAGGGGAGAAGAGGCCCAGCCAAAGGCCGCCATCGGAGGCAAAGTTTTTCTGCGGTGCGAAGTAGTAGACGTCGGACTCGGCGACATCAACGTCCAGTCCGCCGGCAGCAGAGGTGGCATCCACGAGGACCAAAGAGCCCTCGTCTGCGCCCTGGACGCGCTTCACGGGAGCGGCGACGCCCGTGGAGGTCTCGTTCTGGGGCCAGGCGTAGACGTCAACGCCGGGCTCGGCCTGTGCCACAGGGCGCGTGCCGGGCTCGGACGTGATGATGGACGAAGCATCAAGGAAAGGTGCCTTGTTGGTGGCGGCCGCGAACTTCGAGCCGAATTCACCGAAGGAGAGGTGCTGTGCTTTCTTCTCCACCAGGCCAAACGCAGCGACGTCCCAGAATGCCGTGGAACCGCCGACGCCGAGGACGACTTCATAGCCTTCGGGTGCGCGGAAGAATTGGCTGAGCCCTTCGCGGACCGAACCCACAAGGTTCTTGACCGGAGCTTGGCGGTGGGACGTGCCGAGGATGGTGGACGACGCGGCAGACAGGGCCTCGATCTGTTCCGGGCGGACCTTGGACGGTCCTGCGCCGAAGCGTCCGTCCTTGGGCAGCAGATCGGCGGGAATGGTGATGCTGTTGTCGCTCACGTGTGGCTCCAAAAGGGTATCGGCTAGAGATGGGTCGTGGCAGGTGGCATCAGCTGCCCCTTCGACATCCCAATTCTGCCTGACGCGGCCCGGGGGCAGGAACCTGTGGCCGTCATAGTCCGCCACGTGGAATGCGGGCGAACCATATGCGACCGGAATTATCCAGAGTAATTCCAAATAAGCTAGGCTGGTGGTTGGCGTTCATGGGGCGGCGGTGCAGACCGTCCGCCCTGGCAGGGACGCGGTACGGTGGAGATTACGCAAGGAACTGCGTTCGAGGAGAGCTGAGCTGGATGACGGATCTGATCGATACCACTGAGATGTATCTTCGGACCATTTTGGAGCTTGAAGAAGAGAACATTGTGGCTCTCCGGGCCCGCATCGCCGAGCGCTTGCGGCACTCCGGCCCCACGGTCTCCCAGACCATCGGACGCATGGAGCGTGACGGCCTGGTGATTGTCTCGAACGACCGCCACCTCGAGCTGACCGAGGTTGGGCGGAAGCGCGCCACCGAGGTGATGCGTAAGCACCGCCTCGCCGAGAGGCTCCTGGCAGATGTCATCGGCTTGGACTGGGCCTATGTCCACGATGAAGCGTGCCGCTGGGAGCATGTGATGAGCGAGCGCGTGGAGCGCAGGCTGTACGAGCTCCTTGAGCACCCCACCGAATCCCCGTATGGCAACCCGATTCCTGGCCTTGAAGCGCTGGGCGGTCTGGCCAGCCAGCCCTTCCCCCGCCTGGATGTCAACCTGCTTCACGCCATGGACGGCTACGCAACGGACTCCCGCGTGGTGGTGACGCGCTTGGCTGAACCCATCCAGGTGGAGCCTGAACTCCTCACGCAGCTGGACGAAGGTGGAATCCGCCCCGGCGCCGCCGTCTCCCTGGAACGCGTGGGCGAATACATCTCCGTGCGCGTACCCGGCATTGAGGGCGCACTGGAGCTTCCGCCGGAAGTGGCTGCCCACGTCTTTGTCGCAGTTGGCTGACGACCCCATTTCCAGCCCGGTGTCATATCTCACTTTTGAGCTCTCGGCGCGCGTGTGACCTGCGGTTTTTCGCGATCCGTGATAAGGCCCCATCCCGCCACGCACGTTTCTGTTGATAACGAATTTATTACTGCGGGGCTTAATCCCCTATAGTTATCTACTAGCGCTGATACCAAAGCGTTACCTGTTCCGGAGCCGAGCTCTGCCAGCGGAACAGGTGTGTCATCCACCACTGGCAGAGGCGGGGGAACCACAAGCGGCTGTCTAAAGAAGCAGCCTTGGGGTGAAGTCCGCAGCAGAAGTGCCCACTTACGCAAGTCCCTTCCGGGATACCTGTGTGCCGTGAGCGCCTCGTGCGGACCGGGTCTTTGAACTCTCTGACCCGAATCCGACAGCTAACTTCGCAGGCTTTTCAGAGAGGAATAGAGTTTGACAACGCAGAACGTCAGGGGCCGCCGCCGCGCGTCCGGCCCCGCTGCTGAGCTGCGGCCAGCCCGCGTCGTATCGGAGATCCGGCCACGCGACACCGAACGCCAGGTGCGTCGCCGTAAGAGCCCGTTGCGCCAGGTAGCTGACTTTGCCGCCGCCAGTGGTGTCGGGCAGAAGGCCGGAGTTGCGCTTGCCGCCACCGGGCTTGCCCTGACTGTCGGCCTGCCGGCCACGAGCCCTGTCATGGCCACCTCGGAATCGGGCCAGACTGAGTCCGCCCTGGCTGTCGCAGGTGGCAGCCAGCCCGAGGTTTCCGCTGCTGCATCGGCCAAGATTGACTTCAGCCGTGCCGCCGTCGCCACCGCGGCCGACCCCGATGGCAAGCTGAAGCAGCTGCTCAGCGCCCAGTCGGCCGGCAGCATCCAGCGCGCTTCGTCGGCAGGCACCATGGCCAGCCCCCTCGACACGCTGACCACGGCTTCCCCCTTTGGCTACCGCGTCAGCCCCCTCACGGGTGGCTCCGGTGACTTCCACCGCGGGCAGGACTTCGTAGCCCAGTGCGGTACCGCTGTGCACGCCGCAGCATCCGGCAAGGTGACCTTTGCCGGATGGCACGAGTATGGCGGAGGCAACCGCGTGGTCATTGACCATGGCAACGGCCTGGAGACCACGTACAACCACCTCTCGTCCTTCACCGTCAAGGTCGGCCAGACGGTCACCCGCGGCGATACCGTAGCGCTCAGCGGCACCACGGGCGCCTCCACGGGCTGCCACCTCCACTTCGAGGTGCAGGTTAACGGCGAAGTCGTAGACCCCATGGGCTGGCTCTAAACGCCAGCTGATGGCTGTCTCTCGTATTTGTGACACG
The DNA here is from genome assembly GCF_050435325.1 of Paenarthrobacter sp. TE4293. Taxonomy (NCBI): domain Bacteria; kingdom Bacillati; phylum Actinomycetota; class Actinomycetes; order Micrococcales; family Micrococcaceae; genus Paenarthrobacter; species Paenarthrobacter sp. TE4293. The sequence goes on along the minus strand of NZ_JBNJRY010000002.1, from coordinate 494,579 downwards.
CCCCGTGACCTGAATGTGACATTCACGTCCAACTGTTGTACCGTACAAAGCGCATCGGCTTTTTAGGGGGCCGATGCACTTGAGTGGATTGCCTAGCTCTGCCACCACTCGAGGTCCGTTCGCATAAATCGTCTGGCAGGGGCGGGGGAACCACTTCTGGTCTTCGTGAGAAGGCCTTGGGGTTAAGTCGCAAAGCTTCCTTGAAGCAGCGCGGCCGGATGACTCCCATCCGAATCCGACAGCTCACCTCGCAGGCATTGGGAGAGGCTACCTACGTGTCATCACGCACTACCCCTGCGCGCCACCGCGCCGAAACGGTTCGTACGAACCCTTTGAACACGCTTTCCAAGGCTGTTTCATCAAACGCCGGTACCGTTGGCCGTCAGGCCGCCGTCCTGGCAGCAGCCTCAGGCCTCGTCCTCAGCGTCGGCCTGCCGGCCCAGGCAGCTGACACCGACGTTTCCAAGTCGGAAGCCTCCAGCACCCAGCAAATGGTTGCCACCGCGGTTGTTACCGCAGAGCCCACTGCCACCGTTTCCTTCGAAAGCCCCGTAGTGGCCACGAAGGAGGCCCCCAAGGTTGTCCAGCGCGCATCGCAGACCACCCAGCGTGCGGCGGCAAACGGCACCCAGGACGCCGCAGGCGCAGTGACCGCGAAGTCTTCCGAAGCCAAGGACGCTGCCTCCAGCGCTGCCGCTTCGGGCCTCGCAGCGATTGCCTACACCGGCATCGGCCACCCGTACGTCTGGGGCGGCACCACGCCCAACGGCTGGGACTGCTCCGGCTTCACCCAGTGGGTCTACGCCCAGGCTGGCATCAGCATTCCCCGCGTCAACGCCTGGACGGCCATGAAGCCCACCAGCACTCCTGCCCCCGGTGACTTGGTCATGCAGAATGGCGGAGCGCACGTAGGCATCTACGTTGGCAACGGCATGATGATCAGCGCATTGAACCCGGGTCAGGGCACGCTCCTGCACTCGGCTGCCTCCACGGGCACCTCATCTTTCTTCACCCTCCGCTAGAAACCATCAGGTTCGAGGTTCGCCTGCACGCCCCCAAGTGCTGGCGCGCCGATGAGCCGCGTGTACCCCAACTGCACGCGGATACGAAAAGAGAAAACCATGAGCAGTGCACACAAGGTTGCACGGCATCGCGCTGAGGCCCCCAAGACCAGCTCGCTTGCCGTCATTGCCAAGGCAGTCAGTGAGAACGCCGGCGGCGTGGGCCGCCAGGCAGCAGTTATCGCCGCAGCTTCAGGCCTGGTCCTGACCGGCAGCGTTGCTGCCAACGCAGCAGACACCAAGGTGGACCGCGAGTCCACCTCGACGTCAGCCCTTGACGTCCAGTCGGTAGTGCAGGCCACCATCGCGGCGGACTCCACGGTTGCCATCTCCTACGAACGCCCCGTTGTCACCACGGTGGAGGCGCCGGCTCCTGTAGAGAAGAAGGCTCCCGCGAAGGTAGAAACCAAGAAGGCCGCGGAAAGCACTGCGACTGCTGGGAGCGCCACCCTCGCCGTCTCGGCAGCTACTCCGGCAGCCAAGGCTCCGGCAGCTGCCAGCGGACTCGGTGCAGCAATCGCCGCGGCAGCCTACGCGCAGCTCGGCGTCACCCAGGACTGCACCATGCTGGTGACCAACTCCCTGGCGGCCGTTGGCATCAACTTCCACGACTGGCCGGCCGGCTACCTCTCCCTTGGCCGCACCGTCAGTGCCGCGGAAGCCCAGCCCGGCGACCTCGCGTACTACGCCAACGGCGGACTGGCCGGACAGGCACACATCGCTGTATACGTCGGCAACGGCATGGCAGTCCACGGTGGATGGAACGGATCCACCACGGCACTGTTCAGCGTCAACGTAGGCTCCGGCCCGGTTTTCATCCGCGTCAACGGCTGAAAACACGCGCAGCACCACCACGCACACCAACACCCCGCAGGCTTCGGCCGGCGGGGTGTTTTGCTCCCGGAACGCTTAACCACGCATGAACTCTTGCCGACGTTGTGACTGAAACGACAGAATAATTCGTTGATACGGCATATAAGTGCTTACCCTTATGGTGTCGATCCACAGCCCGTACAAGCAGAGGGCAGCCGGCCCTCGTGCCCCTGACGGGTGCGGCCGTGAAGAGGTACGTGCATGCGCACACTTGTTCTGAATGCTGGATATGAACCGCTGGCGGTAATTACCTTCCGCCGGGCGCTGGTCCTTGTGCTGACTGGAAAAGCTAGCGTGGTGGCTGAGGGCGACGAGCCTGTCGTCGGGCCACAGGAAGTTCTCGGACGTCCATCCGTGATTCTTCTCAACCGCTACATCCGTCCCCGGTACAACAGGATTACCGCCGTGAGTCGCCGCGGGGTACTTCGCCGCGACGGTCACCGCTGCGCCTATTGCGGGAAAACAGCCCACACCATAGACCACGTCCACCCCAAGTCCAGGGGCGGCGCGGATTCCTGGGAAAATCTGGTTGCGGCGTGCTTGAAATGCAACAACGCCAAAAGCGACCATACGCTGGCTGAAATGGGTTGGAAGCTCCGTTTCAAACCTGGCGTGCCCCAGGGAACCATGTGGCAGATCAAGGAACTCGAGAAACCTGCGCCGGACTGGGACCCGTTCCTGTTGCCGGAATCCGCTGCCTGATCGATTTCTGCTGAGCTCCGGCCGCCCCGGTACTCTGGGCGGATGGAATTCAATGCCGTAATTCTGGCGGGTGGCAGGGCCACCCGCCTCGGTGGCGTGCCCAAGCCATCGCTGACATACGACGGCGCGTCGCTCCTTTCGCATGCCCTCCAGGCAGCCCGGGGTGCTGCAGCTGTGGTTGTCGTGGGACCCGATGCTGCGGGGACCGGCGGTGCGCCGTCTCGCAACACGGCGTTGCTGCCCGACACGGCGCTGATGTCCGACACGGCGCTGCTGCCCGACAGGGTGCTCCAGGCAAGGGAGAAACCGGCATTTGCGGGTCCCGCCGCAGCTATTGCTGCCGGGTTGGCGGCGTTGAAGGACAACGGTAACAACGCTCCCTGGACGCTCGTTCTGGCGTGCGATATGCCGCACGTGTCCCGTGGCGTTTCCTTCCTCTGGAAAGCCCTGGAAGCCCAACCGGGGGTGGAAGGTGCCATGGCTGTCTCTGCCGATGGCCGGAAGCAGCCCCTCCTTGGTGCCTACAGCACCAGTGCCCTCGAACGGGAAGTGGCTGAAGCTTCCGAAGGTTCCGGGTTAACGAACGCTTCAGTGTTCCGGCTGCTTGCTAGGCTGAATGTGCTGGACGTTGCCGTCCCCGCAGGGTCCACGGACGACGTGGATACGTGGGAAGACGCTGCGGCCCTGGGCATTGACTACAAGTTGGAGGCGGACGTGAAGAGCCAGGAAGAGACGCTCGAAGAATGGTGCCGCACGCTGCTGCAGGCATTCGAGCTTGAAGGCGTTGAAGTGGACATCAATGAGGTGCTCGCCGTTGCCGGAGTGGCAGCCCATTCCGTGGTGCGACCCGCAGCACCCTTGACCACCTTCATTGCCGGATATGCGGCGGGCATGGCCCGCGGCATTGGCCAGGCAAGCGACGACGCGTCCATGAACGCGGCCTTGGACCTGGCACGGAAGATCGCCAAGGAGTACTCGGAGTCCGAGGCTGACGCCGAATGACAGAGGCCCCCGGCGAGGGCCACCACGCGGCACACACATGGCAGGAGGCCCGGCAGCGCGCGTTCGATGCTGCCGCGCCCATCCCGCCGGGGCCGGTGCCTCTCGGGTCAGCCCTTGGCCGCACCCTGGCGGCAGATGCCGTGGCGGTGCAGGATATGCCGCACTATGCCTCCTCCGCCATGGATGGTTGGGCGGTCAACGGAAGCGGCCCCTGGATCTTGAGCGAGCCGGGCCTAAGGCTGGCGCCGCACCAGGCCAGTCCCATCGTCACGGGCGGGCTGATTCCTCCGGGCGCCAAGGCAGTGCTGCGCAGCGAGAGTGGTGTCATCACCACGGACGAGGACGGCCTCCCGCTCCTTGCCCTGGGTGGTGCCGCCAAACCGGGTGAACCGCGCAACGGCCAGCACATCCGCAAGGCCGCAGAAGAGGCAGCGGAGGGGGAGGTCCTGCTGACCGCCGGGACCGTGATCAATCCGGCGCATATTGCTTTGGCAGCGCTTGCGGGATTGGACCATGTGGACGTCCTGGGGAAACCGCTGGTCCGGTTCCTGTTGACGGGCTCCGAGGTGGTCGCGCAGGGAGTGCCCCTGCCCGGACAGGTCCGTGACACGTTCGGCCCGCAACTGGGCGCCGTGGTGGAACTCCTGGGTGGAATCGCAGGCGAGCAGCTGAGGGTGGGAGACAGCTATGAGGAGTGGATCTCCGCCCTGCAGGACACCGAGCCCACCGTGGACGGGCTGGCCCTTGATGACCCCTACCAAGAGATCGACCCCCCAGCCGACGTCGTCATCACCACCGGCGGGACAGGGCGCTCCGGGACTGACCACCTCAGGCGGGCGGTGGCAGAGCTCGGCGGCAGCCTGCTGATCGACGGTATCGCCATGCGCCCGGGCCATCCTGCCGTGTTGGCGGAGTTACCCGATGGCCGGTTCGTGCTGGGACTGCCGGGAAATCCGTTGGCAGCGATGATGGCCCTGTTTACCGTGGGAGCTCCTCTGCTGGCGGCCCTGGGGCACCGGAGCCTGGAGGAGGTAGGCCAGGTTCCGTCCGGCGCGATGATCGAGGCGGATCCCGGGCGGACCCGCCTGATGCCGTTTAAGCTGGTCTACGGCCTGGCATCACCGGCGCAGCATGCGGGCCCGGGGATGATGCGCGGCCTTGCCGGCGCGGACGGGGTCATGGTGGTGCCACCGCACGGAGTCCAACTGGGGGAGTTGGTCCCGGCTTTCGCCTTGCCGTGGGGCAAACCGTTGCCGGCGCCAAAGCCGGCGGAAGACAAGCCCCGCAAGGCTCCGGCGCGCCAGGCAAAGAAGGCTCCTTCAGGCCCGGTGGACTGGAGTGCGCTGGACGCCTGAGCTGCCGGGCGCACCACAGGGTCGGTACCAACAAAGTGCAATGATGGACTCATGAACAGGCATGCTCCCGAACAGGACATCAATGAAGATGACCTGCAAATTCACCCGCCCAAACAAGCCGCGGCAGGCCTCAAGGCTGTCACAGTGGCACTTGAACGAGGTTACGCCCAGGCCGGAGTAGCCCGCACAGTACGTTCCATGCTGAGGGTCAACCAGCACGACGGATTTGATTGCCCGGGTTGTGCGTGGCCCGAATCCATTACAGGCAGGCGCAGCCCCGCTGAGTTCTGCGAGAACGGTGCCAAGGCGATCGCCGAGGAAAGCACCACGCGAACCGTCGGCGCCGAATTCTGGGCGCGGCATTCCCTGGCGGACCTTGAGGGCAAGACCGAGTACTGGCTGGGGAGCCAGGGGCGGTTGTCGGAGCCCGTGGTCATCAGGCCTGGCGACACGCACTATTCGCCCATTAGCTGGACCGAGGCCTTCGCCCTGGTTGGCGAGCACATCAACGCCACCACACCGGATAAATGCGTGTTTTACACCTCGGGCCGGACGGCCAACGAGACAGCCTTCATGTACCAGTTGTTTGCGCGGAGCCTGGGCACCAACAACCTTCCCGACTGCTCCAACATGTGCCATGAGTCCTCGGGCAGCGCCCTCAACCCAACCATCGGAATCGGCAAGGGCACCGTCTCGCTGGAGGACATCCACCACGCAGAACTGGTGTTGGTGGTGGGCCAGAACCCGGGAACCAACCATCCCCGCATGCTCTCAGCCCTGCGCGACTGCAAGAACAACGGCGGCAGGATCGTTGCCGTCAACCCGCTTCCCGAGGCCGGTCTCCTGAACTTCAAGGACCCGCAGTCCCTCAACGGCGTCATTGGTGGCGGGACAACCATCGCGGACGAATTCCTGCAGATCAAGGTCGGCGGCGACCTCGCGTTGTTCCAGGCGCTGGGCCACCTCCTCCTGGAGGAAGAGAAGCGCAACCCGGGGACCGTCGTCGACCATTCCTTTATCGAGCAGCAGACCGACGGGTTCGCCGCGTACAAGAAGGCACGGTCGATCCTGGATTGGGACGAAACCGAACGGGCTACAGGGCTGACCCGGGCGGAGATCACCAAGGCGGCCGGTATGATGGCTGCGTCCAAGGCAACCATCATTTGCTGGGCGCTCGGACTGACCCAGCAACCCCACTCGGTGGATACCCTCCGGGAGATCATCAACCTCCTCCTGCTGCAGGGCAACTTCGGCAAACGTGGTGCCGGTGCCTGCCCTGTCCGTGGCCACTCCAATGTCCAGGGCGACCGCACCATGGGAATCTGGGAGAAACCCAAGGAATCGTTCCTGGCCGCATTGGATGAGGAATTCGGCTTCCACATGCCGCGCGACCATGGCTACGACTCAGTGGAGACCCAGCACGCCCTGGAGAAGGGTGAGGTGGACGTCTTTGTTTCCATGGGCGGGAACTTCGCAGCAGCGGGTTCGGATACAGCTGCCCTGGAACAAGGGCTCATGAACGCCGGACTGACGGTGCACATTTCCACCAAGCCCAACCGCGCCCACGTAGTCCACGGTAAGACGTCGCTGATCCTGCCCACCCTGGGCCGGACGGACACTGACGACAAGCACCCCAAAGGCAAGCAGTTCCTGTCCGTGGAAGACTCCATGTCCGTCATCCACAAAACGCAGGGACGTCTGGAACCGGTCTCGGAGCACCTGCTGAGTGAGCCTGTGATCGTAGCCCGCATGGCGCAGGCGACGTTGGGTGATGACCACAGCGTGGACTGGCGGGCCATGGCCGAGGACTACGACGTGATCCGGGACCACATCTCAAGGGTCATCCCGGGCTTTGAGGATTTCAACGCCAGAGTCCGCACCAAGAACGGCTTCGTACTGCCGAACCCGCCCCGGGACACCCGGACGTTCGCAACGGACATCGGCAAGGGACGGTTCTCGGTGCGGCCACTTGAGTACTTGGAAGCGCCGGCCGGGCACCTGATCCTGCAGACCGTGCGCAGCCACGATCAGTACAACACCACCTTTTACGGCCTCGATGACCGTTACCGGGGTGTCTCCGATGGCCGCCGGGTCATTTTGGTACATCCGGAGGACCTGGACGAACTGGGATTCCAGGACCGCGACCTCGTGGACGTCATCTCGACGTTCGCCGGGACGGAACGGCGTGCCACCCGGTTCCGGCTCGTCGGATACCCTACGGCCAAAGGGTGCGCTGCAGCATACTTCCCTGAGGCCAACGCCTTGGTGCACCGTGAGCTGGTGGCCAGGGAATCCAATACCCCCGGCTATAAGGCCATGACCGTACGCTTTGTAAAGACTGAGGAGATCGGATCCTGACATGGGACGCGTGACGCAGCGCCGCAAGGTGCACAAATTTGTCCTGGACGGTTCGCCACAGGCGCTGGAGCACCCCGTCCGCTTCAAGGAAGACGTGCTCGCTGTGGAGGAGCCGCTGGAGATCCGTTTGGGGGAGATGTCCTTCTCAGTCACCATGCGGACCCCCGGGGACGACTTCGACCTCGTCGCCGGATTCCTTGTCTCGGAAGGAATCATCTGGGAGCCGTCCCAGCTGATCTCCGAGCGGTTCTGTGCGGGAGAGAATGAGGATGGCGTACAGACGTTCAACGTGGTGGACGCACAGCTCCGGCCGGACGTGGAACGGCCGGACACCGGCCGCAACGTCTACACGTCCAGCTCCTGCGGGATCTGCGGCACGGACTCCATCGACGCCGTCCGGAAGTCCTCGCGGCACAGTCCCAAGGACGACGACGTGACTATCCCGGTCAGGGCGCTCGCCGCACTGCCGGACCGCCTGCGCGAGGCGCAGGCGGTGTTCGACAAAACAGGTGGCGTCCACGCTGCGGGCCTTTTCAAGATCCACGACGACGGAACCACTGAGCTCCTATGCCTCCGCGAAGACGTTGGCCGGCACAACGCGGTGGATAAGGTGGTGGGCTGGGCCTTGCGCGCCGGTATGTTGCCGCTCAAAGGTACGGTGCTCCAAGTCTCCGGCAGGGCGTCCTTTGAACTCGTCCAGAAGGCCGCCATGGCGGGCATCCCTGTGCTGGCCGCCGTCAGTGCACCGTCCAGCCTCGCTGCTGAACTGGCTGAGGAAACGGGAATTACGCTGGCAGGGTTCAGCCGCGGACTCAGCCTGAACGTGTATGCCGGACGGGACAGAATCATCGAAGAACAGGCAGAAGCAGACCTGCGACCCGTGGGGGATAGCCGTCAATCACTTGGCTATTGAGCTGGAACAACGTAGATTTTATCCATCGATTGGAAGCGCGGCGGGCACGAGACCGCCGTCAGCACCGGCACCTCGTGTGTGGGTCGCCAACCGTGATATTCAGCTAAAGCCCAAAGGGGAATTAATTGCACGACGACCGCCGGATCACTGAACAGCGCCTCGATCGATTCGTTCGGGAACGCATTCTTCCGGCCATTTACGGTAGGGCCATACCGCTGCAGCTCAGCAGCTGGGAGGCGCCCGGAGAGCCCGTGCCGGCCGCGGAGGCCATGCGCCAACTCTTCGCCCCGCAGGAGCATAGTGCCCCGTGGGGGAAGGCCTGGAGCACAAAATGGCTGCGGCTGCAGGGCGAAGTTCCGCAGGATTGGGGCATGGATGACTCCACCTCGGTGGAGATCATCGTGGACCTTGGTTTCAACAGCGACGTCCCTGGATTCCAGTGTGAAGGCACCGCCTGGCGTGCTGACGGCAGCATCATCAAGGCGATCTCCCCCCGGAACTACCACGTACCTGTCAAGCTTCTTGGTGGCGGTCACTCCGTGGATTTCTATATCGAAGCCGCAGCCAACCCGGATGTTGCGCAGGGATGGTCGTTTGCCCCGACGCCGCTTGGAGACAAGGCCACATCCGGTGACGAGCCCCGGTACCGCCTGGGCCGCATTGCCATCGCGGAGCTCAATGAAACGGTGTGGGAACTCAACCAGGACATCTGGACGCTCAGTGGCCTCATGCACGAACTTCCCATGGAGCTGCCCCGCCGCCACGAGATCCTGCGGGCGCTGGAACGGATGCTGGACATCATGGACCCAGACGATGTTCCCGGTACCGCAGCGGCCGGCCGGGAGGCCTTGAAGGAAGTCCTGGCCCGCCCTGCCTACGCTTCCGCCCACCGGCTCCTTGCCACCGGCCACGCGCACATCGACTCTGCCTGGCTCTGGCCAGTCCGTGAAACCATCCGCAAATGTGCCCGGACGTTCTCCAACGTGGTGGCACTCATGGATGAAGATCCGGACTTTGTGTTTTCCTGCTCGTCGGCCCAGCAGATGGCGTGGATCAAGGAGTACTTCCCCGAGCTCTTTGTGAGGATCCGCGAAAAGGTCAAAGCCGGCCAGTTCATTCCCGTCGGCGGCATGTGGGTGGAATCCGACACCAACATGCCCGGCGGAGAGGCCATGGCCCGGCAGTTCGTGGAAGGAAAGAGCTTCTTCCTCAAGGAGTTCGACGTCGAATGCCAGGAGGCCTGGCTGCCCGACTCCTTCGGCTACTCCGGAGCCATCCCGCAGATCGTGAAGGAAGCCGGTTCCCGGTGGTTCCTCACGCAGAAGATTTCCTGGAACAAAGTCAACCGGATGCCCCACCACACCTTCTCCTGGGAAGGCATTGACGGGACCCGGCTGTTTACGCACTTCCCACCGGTGGATTCCTACAACGCGGAACTGCATGCCCGCGAACTGGCCCACGCTGAACGCAACTACCGCGACCATGGCCGTGGAACCATGTCCTTGGTGCCTTTCGGATATGGCGACGGCGGAGGCGGACCTACGCGCGAGATGGTCGCTGCCGCGCACCGCACGGCGGACCTGGAGGGTTCCCCGAAGGTCCGGATGGGCACGGCCAAGGACTTCTTCACCGAAGCCGAGGCAGAGTACGCCAACCTGCCGGTCTGGGTGGGCGAGATGTACCTGGAGATGCACCGGGGAACGTACACCAGCCAAGCCAAGACCAAGCGCGGCAACCGCCGCAGCGAGCATCTCCTGCGTGAGGCGGAGCTGTGGTGCTCCACTGCGGCCGTCCGGCTGGGGGCGGATTACACGTATCCGAAGGATGAACTGCAGCGGCTCTGGCGGCTCGTCCTCCTGCAGCAGTTCCACGACATCCTGCCGGGCAGCTCCATCGCGTGGGTCCACCAGGACGCAGAACGCAACTACGAGGCCATCTCCCGTGACCTTGAGGAGATCATCAGCCACGCTGCGCAGGCACTGGTAGGGACGGGCAGGACAAGCTACCTCCTCAATGCCGCACCCCATCAGCGCGATGGCGTCGCCGCCTTGGCGATTGGTGAGGCGGACGGCCCCGGTGGACTTGTCCGGGTGGAGGAGCCAGGAGACGGCTTCGTGCTGGACAACGGCGTCATCCGTGCAGTCCTGGATGGCAATGGACTGCTCACTTCCTTAGTGGATCACGCCAGTGGCCGCGATGCCATAGCCCCTGGACAGGCCGGGAACCTGCTGGAGTTGTTCCGCGACACCCCGAACGAATGGGATGCCTGGGACATCGAAGAGTTCTATCGCCGGAACGTCACCCAGCTGACCCAAGCGGACACCATCGATCTCGAGCGAACGCCGGCCGGCGCCGTCGTCGTGGTCCAACGCAAGGTAGGTTCCTCCACCATCACGCAGCGCATCACGCTCGACGACGGCGCCAAGTCGCTGGGTATCTCCACCACGGTGGACTGGCAGGAACGCGAAAAGATGCTGAAGATCGCCTTTCCGCTGGATGTCAGGGCTGATCGCTCGGCGTCAGAGACACAGTTTGGCCACGTCTTCAGGCCGACTCACACCAACACGTCCTGGGAAGCAGCCAAGTTCGAAATCTGCGCCCACCGCTGGATCCACGTAGCCGAACCGGGGTACGGCGTGGCAGTCAGCAACGCCTCCAGCTACGGACACGACGTCACCAGGGCGGTCCGTGCCGATGGCGGAACAACGACGACGGTCCGCACCTCGCTGCTGCGATCGGCACGTTTCCCGGATCCTGAAGCAGACAGGGGAGAGCATACGCTGGAGCTTTCCATCCGGCCCGGCGCTGGGATCGCCGACGCTGTGGAAGAGGGCTACCGCACCAACTTGAAGCCGCGGTTCGTGACAGGCGGACACGCCGTGGAGCCACTGGTCTCGGTATCCAACCCGGCCATTGTGGTGGAAGCGGTCAAGCTGGCCGAGGACGGGTCCGGCGATGTGGTCGTGAGGCTCTACGAATCGCTGGGTGAGCGCTCAGCTGCCACGCTAAGGCCTGGTTTCGAGGCTTCCGGAGTGGTGGCCACTGACCTGCTGGAACGCGCCGCAGAGGCCCCTGGAGTGACTGTGGGGGAGGACCAGGAGGTTCAGCTGGTGCTCCGGCCATTCCAGCTGGTCACCCTGCGCTTCGCCCGCTGATCCAAAGGCACAGCAGAACGCCGACGGTGTTGAACGGGAGACCGTGCAACACCGTCGGCGTTTGCGGTGATACCGGCGTGGTTATTCGACCAGCTCGACGTCCACGGCGTCCTTGAGGATTTGCACCCGAAGGGGGATCACGGAATCGTAGCTCTTGATTTCGGCCGGGATCTTCTTTGAGAAAACTTCCTCGACCAGGGTCGGCATGTCCTTCACCCCGGACAGGTATCGCTTGGCAGCAAAGTCGAACTCGGACCTGTTGTTCTTGATGCGGGTATTGAGGGCTTTGATCTCGTCGGCAAGCTTGAGGAATTCCTCGTCAGAGGCATTGCGTGCCGTGGCTTCATCGTTCTTCTGGACCATCTGGTCCTTGAGCTTCACGAATTCGTTGTAGTTCTCTTCGGACGTGGCGGTAATCCCGGCGTTCGATTCAAGCTGGGCGACCCGGTTGTCGAACGTGCGGGCAAATTCGACGTAGGCGATGTTCTTGGATTCCTTGAGCTCGGCTGCCGCCTCCCGGCAGGGGGCCGCAGCCTGCCCCAGCAGGGTCTGGCGCTCCCTGAGGGTAGCTGCTTTGGACCCGACAAACAGGCCATCGCAGCCAGCGCCGTCGGCCCGGAAAAGGCCTTCAAACCTGGGGTAGGACTCCACCAAGCCTTCCATGTGGTCAAGATAGCCTTGGTAGGACTCTTCCAGTTGCGCGACGGCGACGCCGATCCCGTCATCGCCGGAATCATGGGCAGCCTTCACTGTGGCCAGCGCTGCCCTGGCGTCATTGGCTGCCTGCTGGAACCCGTCCCGCTCCGCCCGGGACGTGTTTTCTGCTTCCTCCTGCGAGGCGGGGGCGTTCCGGGCCTTCTTGTAAGCGGCGAGATACGCATTGGCTGCAGGTTGAAGCTTTCCCCTGGCATCCACCAGCGCAGTGAGGTGGTCTCCCTTCAGGAGTTGCAGGTTCTCCTTGCGTTGCTGTCCGGAGAGTTGCGTTACGGCTACGACAGCCACCGCGGCAATCACCAGGAGGACAACGGCGCTGGCAACGAGGACAAGCACCAGCCGGCGCTTCCTGGGCGCCGGCTGCTGCGTGGGCACGGACTGTGGGGCAGGTTGCTGCGTGGAATCAGGGTCAAACGTCATGGCTTATTCCCCGTCCTTTGCCGCGGCATCAAACTGATCCGCGCGTTCTTTGAGAGCACTTTCCAACGTTTTGTTGGAGTCGTTGGCATTGCCCACCAACTGGTTGTACTTCTCCTTCATGGCACTCTCATACTTCGTTTCTGCCGTCTTGAGGGCATCGTTGATGTCCAACATCGCCAGGCCTGCCAAGGTGCGTTTGGCCAACCGCTCGAAGTCGTCCTTGCCGTCCAGGACTTCCTGTTGCTTGTCCCGTTGTCCGCGGATGATCCCTTCCACGGAGGTCAGCAATTCGGTTGTCTCGGCATCGGTCTTGTCCTTGGCACCTGCGATTGCGGCCAGGCAGGCATCGGCACCTTTGACGTAATCCTGGGAATACGATTCGGCGCCGACGTTCAAGGTCGAATGGAGTGGCGCGCAGGGACCACCAATGGATTGGTTGATGCTGGTCGTGTCGATCACCAGCTGGTCGTTGTAGGAGATCACTGCACTGTAGCGGTCCTTGAAGCTGGTGAAGGCGTCGCGGATGCCCTGTTCCTGGACTGCAGGTGATGCTGCCATCCGATCCAGCCGGTCCAGGTTGGTCCGTGACTCGCGTTTCAAGCGTTCACCATCCTTGGTGATGACCTGGTCCTTTTCCTGCTGCTCCGCGTTTTCCGACATCACGCTGGAATAGCGGACCGAGAACTGGTTGAACAGTGGATCGTAGAGATTCATCGAGTTGTCCAGTATCGCCCGTTCCTTGTCCAGGCGGACAACATCGGCGCGCTGGACCCCGGCCGGGCGGGAGAGGGCAAACCAGGTGCCCAGCCCTCCAGCCAGGACGGCGATGGCTGCCGCGACGGCGATGACGACGGTACGCCGGGACTTCCTGCGCCCGGTCCCTGCTGCTGCATCCAAGGTCTCTTCCCCCATTTTGAGTCTCCTAGACGTCGTGCTGTAGCCGTTTCACAAATAGTTTGGTCCGCTCCTGCGTGGGTGCACGCAGGACCTCGGCAGCAGGTCCCCGTTCCACCACCACACCGCCGTCCATGAAAATCACTTCGTCCGCTACATGCTGGGCGAAGGCGAGTTCGTGGGTCACGATCACCATGGTCCAGCCTTCCTCGGCGAGTTCCTTGATGACTCCAAGAACTTCGCCCACCAGCTCAGGGTCCAGGGCGGAGGTGGGTTCGTCGAAGAGCAGGAGTTGGGGCTTGAGCGCCAGTGCACGGACGATGCCCACGCGTTGTTGCTGCCCGCCGGAGAGCTCAAACGGGTAGGCATCGCGTTTATCAGCCAGGCCCACGCGCTCAAGGAGCCTTTCGGCTTCTGCGATGGCCTCGGCCTTTGGCCTCTTCTGGACCTGGATGGGGCCCTCGGTGATGTTCTTCAGGACCGTCATGTGCGGGAAGAGGTTGTAGTGCTGGAAGACCATGGCGCTGCGGTCCCGCAACTCTGCGACCTCCTTCTTGCCCACCTTTCCGTTGAAGTCGATGGCAAGGCCTCCACCGCCGTCGCTGTCCCCGAAGGTGACCGTGCCGGCGTCGGGAATTTCAAGGCCGTTCAAGGAACGCAGGACGGTGGTCTTTCCCGAGCCTGAAGGTCCGATCAGGGCAACCACCTGCCCGCGGCGGATATTGATGTCGATGTCCCGCAACACCACATTGTCGCCAAATGCCTTGGCGAGGTTCCGGGCTTTCAGCACCGTGGTCGAGGGGGATTCGTCAGTGGGCGACATAGCGGTCCAATCTCCTCTCCACGGCGGACTGCGCGGTGGAAAGGACCAGGCAGATGACCCAGTACACCAAGGCCGCCTGCAGGTACAGGGCCATGAATTCCTGGCTGAAAGCAGCGATCTGCTGGGCATTGCGGAAAAGTTCGGTCACCAGGATCAGGGACGCCAGAGAGGTGTCCTTCACCAGCGATATGAAGGTATTGGACAACGGGGGAACAGAGACCCGGGCGGCCTGGGGAAGGATGATCCGCACCAGGGTCCGGGGCCCGGACATTCCGATGGTGTGGCCGGCTTCCCACTGGCCCTTGGGTACGGACAGAATGGCTGCCCGGATGATTTCGGCTGCGTAGCCGCCCACATTCAAGGAGAACGCGATGATGGCGCTCGGCCACGGATCAAGCCTGACGCCGATGCTGGGGAGACCGAAGAAAATGACGAACAGCTGAACCAGCAGGGGAGTGCCGCGGATGACGGAGACGTAGAAGCGGCCGATTCCCGAGAGCAGCCAGTTGGGGCTCAGCCGCAACAAGGCAACCACCAACGCAAGAACCAGCCCGATGGCGAAGGAGGCGAGTGTCAGCGGGATGGTCCCCGTGACGGCTCCGGTGATGAGCGGACCGAAGGAACTCCAGATGAGGTCCCAGTTCATCTATTTGGTGACGTCCGCGCCGAAGTACTTTTCGGAGATCTTCGACAGGGTGCCGTCCGCCGTGAGGTCGGCCAGGGCCTTGTCCACTGCCGCAGTAAGTTCAGTGGAACCCTTGCGGAAGACGAAGGCACTCTCCGTCTTGTCGGGCGCCTCCGCGGCGACCTTCAAGCCCGAATCCGGGGTGTTCTTGGCGTAGTCCAGGTAGGTGAGTTTGTCATTCACCGTGGCATCAACACGGCCCTGCTGCACCAGTGTGGCGGACTGTGCCCAACCCTCAACGGCCTGGACGTTGGCCCCGGCTTCCACCGCCATCTTGTAGAAGTTGCTGGTCAGCGACTGCGCGGTGGTCTTGCCCTTGAGGTCCGCGAAGCTGTTGATGCTGCTGTTGTCCGACTTGGTAACCACTACACCGGTAGAGATGGTGTACGGCGTGGAGAATTCGTATTTGGCCTTGCGTTCGTCGTTGATGGAAATCTGGTTGGCAATGGTGTCGAAGCGTTTGGAGTCCAACCCTGCGAAGATGCCATCGAACTGGGTTTCCTGGAACGTGGCTTTCACGCCAAGTTTGCCGGCCACTGCCTGGGCGATCTCTACGTCGAATCCGGTCAGTTCCCCGGCGCCTTCGGCGTGAAAGCTGAAGGGGCGGTAGGTGCCTTCGGTGGCGATGATCAGTTCACCCTTGGACTTGACGTCCGAAAGGGACGTGTCTCCACCTGACTGGGCGGGCGTCGAACCTCCACCACCGCAGGCGGAAAGCACAAGGGCGGCCGAGGCCAAGGTGGCTGCAAGGACGGAGCGGCGGGTGCGAAGGCTGTTCATGGAGCCATCTTAGCCACGGTAAGGCACCTTGCCGGGTGAGCGGCTGCAGGCGGGTGGCAAATGGCCGTTAAAAAGGCTGAGTGGGGGCGGTCCCCAACAGCCCGCCACCACTCATCCCCCCAATTGTGATCCCATGGGCGCCACATCCACCGGAAACCCGTTCTCTGATTCCGGTACCAGGCTGCCGCCGTGTTCACACATTCATGATTGTGCCACGATCTAATGCTTTTGTGAAAGTCTTACGCTGCGAGACGTTGTTTTCTCCGGGAATAAGCCTTCGAGAACCAGATTCCAGCCAGTCCAACGGCAGTGGCCAAGACCGCGGAGTAATTGATCAACGAACGCAGCCAGAGGTGGACGGCCGGGATCAGCGGGAAGAGCTGGGACGCCAGCAACAACGTCAGCCCCGCGAACAACAGGGCTGATGCAGCCCTCAGGAGAGCCGGGTAGCGGCCGACGACGGTCCTCCAGATGGCAGGCAACAGGCACGCAGACACGTAGCCGGGATAGAAGCGGCCCAAGGCGGCGTAGGCCTCCATGGACGGCCCCCACGTCAACCCTGTCATGCCGACGGTGGAGCCGCGCGTGTCCGTTATAACGAAGAAGAACGTGGTCAGCACCACGGTGATGCCCAGGACGACCAGCCCCCACGGGCCGCGGATCGCCCGGACCGCTGACGGGGAGTCGAAGCCCATGGCGATCTTGATGCCCATGAGCAGGAACGTGCCGTACAGCAGGAACCGCAGGAGCAGGTTGGTGACATTGATGCCTCCCAGCACTGCGTCGATGACCAGGTACGGTCCCTCGATGCTCAGGAGGATGTCGAGCGAGATCAACGCGAAAATGTAGAAGACCACCCGGTTCTCGCCGCGCAGGGCGCTCGGGATCCGGGCAGCCGTGATGGCAAGGCAGACAACCAGCGTTACCCAAGGCAGGACGGCCATCATCCGAGGTTCTCCCAAATTCGTTCAGTACGTTCGTGGTCTTGTTCCTGGCGTTTCAACGTCTTGCCCAAGGCCAGGAGCCTTTCGCCGGCAAGGGTTGCCAGCGCGCTTTGGGCCAATTTGTCCAATGCTTCCTTGCGGGCATTCGGCGGCCATCCGGCCTCGGCCTCGGTGATCAGCCCTCCTGCCACCAGCCCTCCAGCAGGTCCGACGCCGGCCGCCCGCGAGGTGGCGATGGCCAGTTCCGGCGGAAGCCGGTTGGCGGTCAGGTGGGCCGAGAAATTCTGTGGTGCAATCCCGGTGGCCTCGCTGACCCGGTGCCGCAACTCGCCGTCGTCGATCGCGTCCACCCAGTTGCGCACCGACGTAGGGTGCGGCGGGTCGGAAAGCTGCGTCGCAGGAGCCGGGCCGGGCTCGCTGCGTTCCACCACTGCCCGCAGCAAATCGATCGTGGCAATCTGGCTGACGAGTTCGCAGGGGGTGGGCGGGACGGGACCTCCCCTGAGGTCGGAGTAGAGATCGAAAGTTGAAAGGGCCTGCACAGGATCCACGTGGAATCCCCGGCTGATGCTCACCAGCGTGGATTCGGCAACCTTGCCACGGACCAGTTGCTGGGCCAGTGTTGTCCGTTTGATGCCGGCGATCCTGCAGACATCAGCTGTGCTGGCATCGGGCGCGACGCCATGAAGCCAGCGCTGGAACGCCTTGGACGGTAAGGGCATGGGGAACTTTCGGGGACGGGGCGTGGGGCAGGACGAGGGGAGACCGTAAGTGGGAGTACGAATCGATTTTACGCTGACGCCACATTGAATTATGCTTGATGCTTGAACCCGTTGGTCCGTACACCCCCCAAGTCCGGACCAACGGGTTTTTCCATGCCTGCGGGAATCGCGGCCTGAATTCCTGCGTTTCCCTGCTGGAGGATAGACACATGACAGCAACCTTGGTGGCCAAGGATCTTGCCGGTGGCCACGGCCATCGCACCCTTTTTTCAGACCTTTCCCTGACGGTCGCGCCCGGCGATGTTGTCGGTGTCGTCGGCGCTAACGGAGCCGGGAAGTCCACCCTGCTCCGCATCCTGGCCGGGGTGGACCAGGCCCAGGCAGGCAGTGTCAGCCTGGCGCCCTCGGACGCCTTCGTGGGCTGGTTGCCGCAGGAACACGAACGCACTGCCGGGGAAACCATCGCGGCCTACATTGCGCGTCGAACGGGTTGTGCCCACGCCACTGTGGAGATGGAAACCACCGCCGAAGCCCTGGGGTCCGGCGCTCCCGGCGCGGACGACGCCTACTCCCTGGCCTTTGACCGCTGGATGGCTTCGGGCGCCGCCGACCTCGAAGACCGCATTCCGGCTGTCCTGTCCGACCTTGGCCTGGACCTTGGCAGCGATGCCCTGATGACGGGGCTCTCGGGCGGACAGGCCGCCCGGGTGGCTTTGGCCGCGCTGCTGCTCAGCCGCTTCGACGTCGTCCTCCTCGACGAGCCCACCAACGATCTTGACCTTGACGGCCTTGCCCGTCTTGAAGCTTTCGTCCAGGGTCTGCGGGGCGGCGTGGTCCTGGTATCCCACGACCGCGAATTCCTGGCCCGCTGCGTCACCACTGTGGTGGAGCTGGACCTGGCGCAGAACTCCGTGGCCGTGTACGACGGCGGCTACGAGGCGTTCCTCGAAGAGCGCGCCGTGGCCAAGCGCCATGCCCGTGAACGCTACGACGAGTTCGCCAACACCAAGGCAGACCTTGTTTCACGTGCACGCACCCAGCGCGAATGGAGCTCCCAGGGTGTTCGGAACGCCATGAAGAAAAACCCGGACAACGACAAGATCCGTCGCGCCGCAAGCAGCGAATCGTCTGAGAAGCAGGCCCAGAAGGTCCGCCAGATGGAGTCGCGCATTGCCCGCCTCACCGAGGTGGAGGAACCGCGCAAGGAGTGGCAGCTGCAGTTCAGCATCGGCCAGGCACCCCGCTCAAGTGCCGTCGTCGCGACCTTGCGGGACGTCGTCGCGCGCCAAGGTGACTTCACGCTGGGACCGGTGAACCTCCAACTCAACGGCGGCGAACGCATCGGCATCACAGGACCCAACGGCGCCGGTAAATCGACGCTGCTCCGCCTGTTGCTCGGAACGCAGGAACCGGACGACGGCGAGGCCTCCATGGGTGCGTCCGTCGCCATTGGCGAAATTGACCAGGCACGCGGACTGCTCGACGGCGGGCAGCCGCTGGGCGACGCCGTCGAGGCCGTGCTGGTGGACTGGAACAGCGCCGACGTCCGGACGCTCCTGGCCAAGTTCGGGCTGAAGGCGGACCACACCTCCCGTACGGTGGATTCCTTGTCCCCGGGCGAGCGGACCCGCGCGGCGCTGGCGTTGCTGCAAGCCCGCGGAGTGAACCTGCTGGTGTTGGACGAACCCACCAACCATTTGGACCTCCCGGCCATCGAGCAGCTCGAAGAGGCCTTGGAAAGCTATGAGGGCGCACTCCTCCTGGTGACCCACGACCGCCGGTTGCTCGAAAACGTGCGGCTCGATTCACGCTGGCACCTCGACAACGGACAGGTCCAGGAACTGCACCACACCCCAAGCCAGGAGAAGCAACCATGAGCATGGACCGCGTGGCCTGGAGCTCGCTGTACAACATCACCACGGCCAAGAGCGGGTCGAAGCCCTTCTCCAAGGAAACCCTGAAACGGGTCATGGCCTTTGCCGCACCGCACAAGGGCAAGCTCATTGCCTTCGTCATCGCCTCGATCGCGGGGGCGTTCCTGGCCGTCGCCACCCCGGTGCTGGCGGGCCAGGTGGTTGATGCCATCATCGCCAACGCCGGAGTTGGAACGGTGATCTGGCTCGCGGTCCTGATCGCCCTCGTGGCCGTGGGCGAAGCCGGTGTGGGACTGCTGACCCGCTGGCTGTCCTCCATCATTGGCGAGGGCGTTATTGTGGACCTCCGCACGAGGGTTTTCGATCATGTGCAGCGCATGCCCATCGCCTTCTTCACCAGGACACGGACGGGCGCCCTGGTGAGCCGCCTGAACAACGACGTCATCGGGGCGCAGTCCGCTTTCGCCGGCACCCTGTCCGGAGTGGTCAGCAACGTGGTGGCTTTGGCCCTGACCCTTGCCGTTATGTTGAACACGTCATGGCTGGTCACGGTGCTGGCCATGGTGCTGCTGCCGATCTTCCTGATCCCGGCCCGGCGGATGGGCTCCAAACTGGCGGACCTCCGCCGTGAAGCTGCCGCGCACAACGCCGCCATGGGCACGCAGATGACCGAGCGGTTCTCCGCCCCCGGCGCCACGCTGGTGAAACTCTTTGGCCGACCTGATGAGGAATCCCGTGAGTTCGCTGCCCGTGCGGGCCGCGTCCGGGATATCGGAATCAGGACCGCCATGCTGCAGTTCACCTTCGTCACAGCCCTGACGCTGGTCTCTGCCCTGGCGCTCGCCTTGGTTTACGGCCTGGGTGGCTGGCTGGCCATCGGTGGTCAACTGGCCCCGGGCGACGTGGTGGTGCTGGCACTCCTCCTCACCCGGCTCTACGCCCCACTGACAGCGCTCTCCAACGCGCGGGTGGAAATCATGAGTGCGCTGGTCAGCTTCGAGCGCGTCTTCGAGATCCTGGACCTGAAGCCGCTCATTACCGAGAAGCCGGACGCCGTCGCAGTTCCGGCCGGCCCGGTGGCCGTGGAGTTCGACGACGTACGTTTCTCCTACCCTTCCGCGGACAAGGTCTCCCTCGCCTCGCTGGAAGAGGTCTCCACCCTTGATACCCGCGGCGGCGAGGAAGTCCTGCATGGGGTCAGCTTCAGGGTGGAGCCAGGACAGACTGTTGCCCTGGTGGGTTCCTCCGGTGCGGGCAAGTCCACCGTGGCACAGTTGCTCTCCCGCTTGTACGACGTCGACTCCGGGGCCGTGCGCCTAGGCGGCCACGAGCCCGGAACCGGCGTGGACGTCCGCGATCTCGGTTTCGAATCGTTGCGGGACACCATGGGCATGGTGACCCAGGACGGCCACCTGTTCCACGAAACCATTGCCTCGAACCTGCGGCTCGCCCGACCGGACGCCACCGAAGAGGACATGTGGGACGTGCTCCGGCGGGCACGCCTGGAACCGATGATCCGGTCCTTGCCTGATGGTTTGGAAACCGTCGTGGGGGAGCGCGGCTACCGGCTTTCCGGCGGTGAACGCCAACGGCTCACCATCGCCCGCCTGTTGATCAAGCAGCCGCGCGTGGTGATCCTGGACGAGGCCACCGCGGCCTTGGACTCCACCAACGAAGCCGCTGTCCAAGCGGCCTTGGGCGAGGCGCTCGAGGGGCGTACCGCCGTCGTGATTGCCCACCGCCTGTCCACTATCCGTGCCGCTGACGCCATTTTGGTGGTGGAGGACGGCAGGATCGTGGAGCGCGGCACCCACACGGAACTGCTGGCAGCGGACGGACGCTATGCCGAGCTGTACCAAACCCAGTTCGCCGAGGCCACGGCGGTGGCGCAGGAAGCGGTCCCGGAGCTCTAGCGGGCTACTTCAGCAGTGGGATCACATGGTCCGTCAGCAGGGGCGCCAGATCCTTCGGCAAGGGCGCGTCCAGGTCCAGCCAACGGATTTCCGCTATTTCGGCCGATGGGTGCGCTTCCCAGGTTCCGGGGGCCGTGAAAACGGTGGCCTCGATGTTCGTCTCCGCTTCGTTGGCAGCGACGGCAAGCCAGACGCCCAGCGGTGCGAGCAGGTCCGGGGCTACCTCGATGCCCACTTCCTCGGACAACTCCCGGGATGCCGCCTGGGCAGCAGTTTCGCCGGGTTCCGGTTTGCCGCCGGGGTGCATGAACTTGTCCGTCCCGCGCTTCCGCACGGTCAGCAGGTGGCCTTCCTGGTTGTAGACACAGACGGCGCTGACAATGATCAGGTCTGTGCCCGCTGCAGTCATGGTTGCCTCCCGGCGTCGATTCGAGTCATGCGGGACTCCAGCAGGAGATCCTTCGCCGGTCCGTGCACGTCCCACCTGAAGCTGAAGGCATCGGGTCCCGCGTAGACATACTTGACGCGGTAATCGTCGGGATCGCACCAGTGCGTATCCTGGTTCCCCTGTTCGGTGAAGCTCATGGCGTGGAAGGGCCTGCCGTCCGGAAAGAAGACGTCCATCGACTCGGGGGTGGCGCCAGGCAAGAGGACATATTCGCGGAAAGCCGGACCGGAGTGGGTTGGCCAGTGCATGGTTCCGTCTTCGCGGTAGTCCAGGCCGCCGCCGGGTTTCAGGGAATAACGCACGACGCCGGTAAAAGTACCCTGGGTGCCGGAGGCCCGGTCAAGGAGTGTCCGCTCCACACTCCAGCTGCCGGCCAGGTAGGCCTGCAAGTCCTGGGTGGGTTGCTGGTGGTTCAAGTGCCCTCGATTGGAATCGAACCAACGACACCGGCTTTAGGAGAGCCGTGCTCTATCCACTGAGCTACGAGGGCCTGTGTGTCCATGGCTCTGAATCCCACTGCTGGAGCTCTAGGGCCCGGACACGACTACAAGCATACAAGCTGCCGGGGCACTGCCTGAACACCGCTAGGCTGGCGGGCATGACAGGGCACCCGACTGCACCGGCGCAGGCCGGATCCTTCCTTCCCGATGTCCGCGCCATCCGGGCCACCATAGGCGGCTGGGCGCAACTGAGCGTCGTCCAGTATTTCGTCGCCGAGGCCGCAGTGATCCAGGCGTGGGCCGGGCCGGAGCCCTACAGCCGGGCCACCGGCTATATCAGCGACCTCGGGGCAGTGTCGTGCGGCGTGTACGAGGACAGGGCAGTGTGCTCGCCGTTGCACGTGCTGATGAACGCCTCCTTCGTGGTGCAGGGATTGGCGCTGGTCCTCGGCGCCTTGTTCCTGTCCGCGGGACTGCTCTGTGTAGCGGCTCGGCCTGGTGTCGCAGCACGTCGCTTCCGGTCGGTCACGGCCGACTCGGCTCCCGCCCGGGTGCTGACCGTGCCCTGGATGCTGGCTGTGGCCATCCGGATCCTCACCGGAGTGGCCGGCGTGGGAACGGTCCTTGTTGGCTTGGTGCCCGAGGACCTGGACTCGCCGTGGCATTTTGCCGGTGCCCTGATGTTCTTTATCGGGGGAGGGTTCGCCCTGATCCTGCTGGGCATCCTGTGGTTCCGGCAGACCCCGGTGAGCTGGTTCCTTGCCCTGTGCGGACTGGTCTGCCTGGGGGCGCTCATTATCGGCGGGCTGACCGGGATGGACGTGCCCCTGCCCGGCCTCCTGGAAAGGCTCATGGGGTATCCGGTGACCATCGGGCTCGCAGCGGCCGGCCTGGTCATCGCCCAGCGTGTGCACATGGAACGAAAGGCCGCCCGGCTGCGCCCGGTCACGGGCTGAGGGCACGAATCACTCAGGAGGGCTTGGCGTTCTTCCGTCCCAGGAAAACAGCCAGCACGCCGCACGCAAGGCTGAGCAGGAAAAGTACCCACGACGCAATGGTGAGGGCCGAAGCCAAAGCCACCGAACCGGCGTCGGGGGCTTCCATGGCGAGCGCCGAGTCGATGGCGACGTTGGACCACAGGTGCGCCACCGCAAACAGCAGCGGCGCTGCCCACATGGCCCACCGCCAGGACTTCCGCGCAACGTTGGTGCCGATCAGCAGCAGCCAGCTGAATCCGAAGATCAGCGGAAACAGCGTGCCCGCGGTCTTGTGCACATAGTTCAACTGGCCACGCGCGGAGTCGTCCATGGCGTCGCGGAGTTGGGCCACGTAATCCTGGGAGAAACCGCCGATCAGCGAATCCGGCATGGCCAATCCGCCGGACAGCTGCGTCATCTGGTTCAACGTCAGCAGGTGAAGGTACCAAAACAGGAACAGGCTGGCCACGACACCCGCGATCACAATGAGTTTGGAGTTGCTCTGCGCCTTTTGCGGGGTGCGCTGGGTGGTGGTGTTGATCACGGGAGGCAGGGTGTGGTCGGGAACCACGGCCTTTGCTCCGTGCTTCTTGATGCGCTGGGCTGGTGTCTTGGCCATGTCATTCATTATCCCGCCACATAAGCTGGAAGCATGACCACCGGCAGGCACACAGCAACTGAACTCGATCCTTCACTCGATGACTACCAACTGGCCAGCGCGCTGGTCCGTGAAGCAGGCCAGTTGGCGCTGCTCATGCGGATGGGCGGCCTGCAGGGCGAACGCAAGACCTCGGTGTCCGACGTCGTCACGGCGGCCGATCATGCAGCCGAGGCTTACGTCCTGGAACAGTTGAGGCGCTGTCGCCCCGAGGATGGCATCCTCGGAGAAGAAGGCGCGTCGGTGGCCGGAACGAGTGGCCGGACCTGGGTGATCGACCCCGTGGACGGTACCTACAACTTCCTGCACGGCTCCACCTACTGGTGCTCGGCGATCGCCCTCAAGAGGGACAGTTCAGATCACGGGACCACCCCGGTCGCGGATCCGGAGGTCCTGCTCGGGGCCATCTACCAGCCCGAGTTGGACAAGCTGTGGCTCGGCGGCGAAGAGCAGCCCGCCACGCTGAACGGGGAACCCATCTCCGGCTCCGGGGATCGTGCCGTGGGTGAGATCAGCGCAGCCACGTACATCCATCCCACCTGGCTGGCGGATCCCCGCACGGCCATGCCGTGGCACGCGGCCGCGATCACTGCGGCGTCATTGCGCATGTTCGGTTCGGGATCGTGCGACCTCGGGCGCGTGGCAGATGGCGAACTCGGGTGCTGGTTCCAGCACAGCTGCCCGGAATGGGACTGGCTGCCTGGGAAGGCGATTGTCCGCGCAGCAGGCGGGGACACCGCCGTCGTGAAGGTCAACGGTCTCAACTGGTTCGTTGCGGGAGGCCCGACGGCGGTCCGCGAGTTGAGCGCTGCGCTCACCTCTGTTCCCCAGTTTGCCTAGGCGCTGACGCGGCAATATCCGGTGGTGAATACCCGGCGCCATATAGTGTCGGGGCCACCGCCTAGACTGGTAGGCACCATGGATATGTTGTTTGACCCCTACGCAGACGGACCCTTCAAAGCAGGCACCAAAGCCGCAGTCAAGGCTGCCCCGGAGCTTTCCCAGCCGGGGGGAGGTGCGGCCGGAACGCGCTTCCAAGGAGGCAGCGGCGGGTCATCGGGCGCTCCTGAAGGGCAATCGGCCGGCGGCTGGGGCAACCAGGGCGGCGGCGGTTTGCCGTCGGCCGACGCACTCCTCCAGGGCTTGAACCCGCAGCAGGAAGAGGCCGTCAAGCACGCCGGAAGCCCCTTGCTGATCGTGGCCGGTGCGGGGTCGGGAAAGACCCGTGTCCTCAGTAACAGGATCGCCTACCTCATCGCCACCAAGCGGGCCCACCATGGGGAAATCCTGGCCATTACCTTCACCAACAAGGCGGCCGCCGAGATGCGGGAACGCATCGAAGCCTTGGTGGGCGGCCGCGCCAAGGCCATGTGGATCTCCACGTTCCACTCGTCCTGTGTCCGCATCCTGCGCAGGGAAGCCACCACCGTTGGCCTGAACTCAAACTTCTCCATCTACGACTCCGCGGACTCCCTGCGGCTGATCACCCTCGTAGCCAAGAACCTGGACCTCGATCCGAAGAAGTTTGCGCCAAAGGCCATCCAGCACAAGATTTCCGCCCTCAAGAACGAGCTCATTGACGCCGATTCCTACGCGTCATCGGCGAACTACAACGACCCCTTCGACACCGCCGTGGCCGAAGTCTTCAAGGGGTACACGCAGCGCCTCCGCCAAGCCAACGCCATGGACTTCGACGACCTCATCGCCGAGACCGTCTACATGTTCCGGGCTTTCCCGGCGCTCGCGGAGTCCTACCGCCGCCGCTTCCGGCATGTCCTGGTGGATGAATACCAGGACACCAACCATGCCCAGTACGCCTTGGTCAGGGAAATCGTGGGCGTGGGCACGGATACCAGCGTCCAGCCCAGCGAGTTGACTGTAGTGGGCGACTCCGACCAGTCCATCTACGCTTTCCGTGGTGCGGACATCCGCAACATCGTGGAGTTCGAGGCCGATTACCCCAATGCCCGGACCATCAAGCTTGAGCAGAATTACCGCTCCACGCAGAACATCCTCAGTGCAGCCAACTCGGTGATCTCCCGCAACCCCAACCGCCAGGAAAAGCGTTTGTGGACCGCGGAGGGAGACGGCGAGAAGATCGTCGGCTACGTCGGTGAGAACGAGCACGACGAAGCCCAGTTCATCGCCAAGGAAATCGACCGCCTGCAGGACGAGGAAAACCTGCGGCCCGGCGACGTCGCCATCTTCTACCGGACCAATGCCCAGTCACGCTCCATAGAAGACGTCCTGGTCCGGGTTGGTTTGCCGTACAAAGTTGTGGGCGGCACCCGATTCTATGAACGCAAGGAAATCAAGGACGCCCTGGCCTACTTGCGCGTCCTGGTGAACCCGGACGACGACGTCAACCTGCGCCGTATCCTCAACGAACCCAAGCGCGGGATCGGTGACCGGGCCGAAGGCGCCGTCGCTGCCCTGGCCGAACGCGAGCGGTCCTCCTTCATGGCGGCAGCCCGCCGCGCAGACCAAGCGCCCGGCATGGCCAGCCGTTCGGTCAACCTGGTCCTCGGTTTCGTGAAGCTGATGGATGACCTCGCCGAGGTCGCTTCGGGTTCCGGTGCCGCTGCTGCGCTGGAAGCCGTCCTGGAGCAAACCGGCTATCTTGCGGGGCTGCGCGCCAGTACTGACCCGCAGGATGAATCCCGGGTGGAAAACCTCGCCGAACTGGTGGCCGTGGTCCGCGAATACGAACGCGACAACCCGGAAGGTTCCCTGGGGGAGTTCCTCGAGCAGGTGTCCCTGGTAGCGGATGCCGACCAGATTCCCGACGCGCCCGGCGCTGACATCGACGCCGCCGTGGCGGAGGCCAAGCGCATGGGCGTGGTCACTTTGATGACCCTGCACACGGCCAAGGGCCTGGAGTTCCCGGTGGTCTTCCTGACCGGCATGGAGCACGGGATCTTCCCGCACCAGCGTTCGGCCACCGATCCCAAGGAACTCGCGGAAGAACGCCGATTGGCATACGTGGGCCTCACCCGGGCCCGAAAGCGTCTCTATGTGACGCGGTCGGAAGTCCGCAGCATGTGGGGCCAAAGCCAATACAACCCCGCCAGCCAGTTCCTCGAAGAAATCCCCTCGGAACTGGTGGAGTGGAAGCGCGAAGGCACCAGCCGCCAGGCCGGCGGGTGGGGCAGTGCCCCCATCGGTTCCAACCGCTACGGTGGTTCATTCTGGGGAGCGGGTACCTCCCGCGGTGCTGCTGCCAGCCCCACCGCAGGGTTCGACGCCGACGTTCCTGCCGCCGTCGCACGCAACAGGGTGCAGCCGCAGAAGGAAGTCATTTCCGTGGTGGTGGGGGACAAGGTCAACCACACGAGCTTTGGCAACGGGGTGGTGCTGGGCGTCGAAGGTGCCGGGGACAAGACGGTGGCCAAGGTTAAGTTCGACGTCGGCGAGAAGCGCCTGCTGCTGCGGTACGCGCCGCTGACCAAACTGGATGCCTGATCTTCGTCGGCCTCCAGCCTCCGTACCTATTGTCCTGAACCCCGTCCGCGCCTAGACTGACCGGGCGTTGCACTGGGGCCGACGTCGGTTTGCTGCCCCACCGTGCAATGCAAGAAGGTTGCATTCCTATGGGGGAGGACGCGCGTGGGCGCTTTTGTTGGGGAACGTCGATTATCCGGCAAGGCCGCCAGGCTGTTGCTGGTTGGTGCCCTGGCGAGCGCACTGGCGCTCCAGTTCGCGCCGCCTGGGATAGCCGACACGGAGCCGTCAGCGTCGTCCAGCGAGCCGGCAGCGACCGCCACCCAGACGCCGACCGTCAGCGCCACTCCCAGCTCCACAGCGAGCCCGACGGCCAGCCCGACGCCGACAGCAAGCGCGAGCCCCTCAGCCACCGACGCTTCGCTGGCGACCCCGTCACCAACCGTCAGCCCTGCAGAGGCCCAGGCAGCCGCCGTCGAAAAAGTCGTCATCGAGGCGACAACCCCGTTGTCGGTCAAAATCAGCGAGGACCTCGCTTTCGTGGGCAAACCGTTTCAGGCCCAGCTCCAGGTTGTCGGAGGCACAGCCCCGTACACCGTTGTGGCGAGCGATGTCCCGGCAGGGTTGCTTTTCGACCCCGCGACCCTGAGCTTCACAGGAACACCTACCGGGCTGTACAGCCCATCGCCGTCCGTCACTGTTTCGGATTCCTCGGATCCCCAGCTAACACTGACTGAACAGATAAACATCAACATCAAAAGCTACTACCCACCCACCGTTCACGTATCCGATGATGAGTCGTACCCGGGGATGGCCTCGTTTGACGACGGCGTGGTGGGGAGGAACTACGACGAGGTCCTTGGTTTTTATCGTTCAGACCCTGAACACACCCGGATTTCAGTCGTTTCCGGGCACCTGCCGCCCGGTCTTGAGCTTCGCGAGTCATCAGTTTCCGGGGTGCCGACCACTCCGGGTACCTATGGATTTACCTTTCGTGTCCAGGACCGTTTCGGTTACACGGACAAGACGTACAGCATCATCGTCCATGCCTTGGGAATGCAGACCACTGGTTTTCAGGTTCCGGCAGCTGTCCTGGGCGAGCCCTACTCGGCCAGGATCGCAGAGGCCACCGGGGGAGTAGCCCCCTACGTCTTTGGCTATTCCACGCGGAGGCACTTTGCCGGTGGCCTGTCGTCGAGCGATCCCTGGCCCGAGGGTTTGGAGGTGGATACGAACGGATTCCTCACGGGGATACCCACCCGAGTTGGCAGTTTTAGTATCGCGGTGTGGGTCCGCGACTCTGATCAGCTGAAGCAGCGCATTTTCTGGACAACTGTGACGGTGCTGGCAACCAGGCCGCCTGTCGTTGAACAGCCGCCCGCAGCAAACCCGCCGGCGGCTGTGGAGGCCCCAGCACCCCCAGCGGCGGTGACTCCAGCCGGTGCGCTGGCGTCGACGTCGGGCGCTCAACTCGCGGCAACCGGCCTGGAATCCGGAAGCCTGAACACCACGCTGCGGGCTGCCGCGGGTCTGCTGGCCGCGGGCGCCGCACTAGTGGTCTTCAACAGCCTCCGGCGCCGCCGAGGCAGTCCGGCGTGAGGTTACCGGCATAATTGGTGGCATGCGACGGACTGTTCTGGGGATTCTTGCTGCCGTGCTTTTGATGTTGGCCACGGGGTGTTCCTTCGCCACCGAGGATCCGGACTACGTTCCGCCAGCGCCCTTGGCTCCCCTTGAGCAGTTGCAACAGGTTCCCTTGACCGAGCAGACCACTTTGACGGCGGGTGAAGACGTCACCGCATTCGTCACCGGGGACCGGAACATCGTGTGTGCCATGACGTCCTCCAAGGGCGGTCACCTCAACCTGCCCTATGAAGCCAACTCCTACTCGGACGCCGCCAACAACAAGTTCGCGGTAGTCCCGGTGGTGCACTGCGAGTTGGCGAAGTACGCCAAGCCGGAACTGGCTGACATTGCCGACGATTGTGCCGGTACGGGCCTGGGCTACCTCGGCGGAACGGTCCTGCTTTCACCGGACAAGGCTGTCTACGGCTCATGTCGTTCCGGCGTAACACAAATGGAGTCCGAGTTCGGGCCCAAGGGCAGCCGCAACGGACCCATCTCCAAGCTGAGGGAGTTGGCCGATGGGCAGAACATTGAACGCAACGGTCTGCGCTGCTCTGCCTATAACGGCGGTGTTGCCTGCGGAAACGTCTCTGCCGGCGTTGCTTTCTTCGTGACACCGCAGGGGTACCAGCTGATTTCCGACGGCGGCAAAACGGTCAGCGGGACACTGAAACAGGCGTCGTGAACACCGCCGGACAGCCGGGGAACAGCCCAAAAACCGCGTCATTCTGCGGTTTTTCTACAGCCGATAGAAGTGTAAGGTTACTCACTTAACAGGTAGTGTGTAGCTGGCGGGACTCCTCAAAGGGCTAAAGTTCCGAGAGGACCTTACGCAATGTGACCGGCTTCAATCCTGGTTGTTACCGCGTACTCTCCGCAGCTGGCTATCGCGGTCATCGCGGTTCCCGGCTGAACAGAAAACTACTTCGACGTAGAAGGACACTAAACCGTGGACCTGTTTGAATATCAGGCGCGCGATATGTTCGAAGCGCACGGTGTACCCGTGCTCGCCGGCATCGTGGCGCACACTCCTGAAGAAGCAAAGGCAGCTGCCGAGAAGATCGGCGGCGTAACTGTCGTCAAGGCACAGGTTAAGGTTGGTGGCCGCGGCAAGGCTGGCGGCGTCAAGGTTGCCAAGACTGCCGAAGAGGCGCTTGAGCACTCCACCAACATCCTGGGCATGGACATCAAGGGCCACACCGTCAACAAGGTGATGATCGCCCAGGGCGCCGACATCGCCGAAGAGTTCTACTTCTCGGTCCTCCTGGACCGCGCCAACCGCAACTACCTGGCCATGTGCTCCGTAGAGGGCGGCATGGAGATCGAGCAGCTTGCTGTCGAGCGTCCCGAGGCCCTGGCCAAGATCGCCATCGACCCCGCTGTGGGCATCGACCAGGCAAAGGCCGACGAGATCGTCGCTGCTGCAGGTTTCGCTGAAGAACTGCGCGGCAAAGTCGCCGACGTCATTCTGAAGCTGTGGGACGTCTTCAAGAAGGAAGACGCAACCCTGGTTGAGGTCAACCCGCTGGTCCGCACCGGTGCAGGCGACATCGTTGCCCTGGACGGCAAGGTTTCCCTGGACGAGAACGCCGACTTCCGCCACGTGCACCACTCCACGCTGGAGGACAAGGACGCAGCTGACCCGCTCGAGGCCAAGGCCAAGGCGCAGGACCTCAACTACGTCAAGCTGGACGGCGAAGTAGGCATCATCGGCAACGGCGCCGGTCTTGTGATGTCCACCCTCGACGTCGTTGCTTACGCCGGCGAAAACCACGGCAACGTGAAGCCCGCCAACTTCCTGGACATCGGCGGTGGAGCTTCCGCAGAGGTCATGGCCAATGGTTTGGACGTTATCCTTGGCGATTCCCAGGTCAAGAGCGTGTTCGTGAACGTCTTCGGTGGCATCACTGCATGTGACGCTGTCGCAAAGGGCATCGTGGGTGCACTTGCTGAGCTTGGTACCTCCGCGAACAAGCCGCTGGTAGTTCGCCTCGACGGCAACAACGTTGAGGAAGGCCGCCGCATCCTGACCGAGGCCAACCACCCGCTGGTAACCCTGGCCGCCACCATGGACGAGGGCGCCGACAAGGCCGCCGAGCTCGCCAACGCAGCTAAGTAAAGGGACGCGACAATGTCTATCTACCTCAACAAAGACTCCAAGGTCATCGTTCAGGGCATCACCGGCGGCGAGGGCACCAAGCACACCGCCCTGATGCTCAAGGCCGGCACCAACATTGTTGGTGGCGTCAACGCCCGCAAGGCCGGCACCACGGTCCTGCACGGCGACAAGGAAATCAACGTCTTCGGCACCGTCAAGGAAGCCATCGCTGAGACCGGCGCAGACGTCTCCATCGTCTTCGTTCCGCCGGCATTCACCAAGGACGCCGTTGTTGAAGCCATCGAAGCCGGCATCGGCCTCGTCGTGGTCATCACCGAAGGTGTTCCGGTTCAGGACTCCGCCGAGTTCTGGGCACTGGCCCAGTCCAAGGTGGACGCTGACGGCAAGCAGATCACCCGCATCATCGGGCCGAACTGCCCCGGCATCATCACCCCGGGTGAAGCCCTGGTAGGCATCACCCCGGCAAACATCACGGGCAAGGGCCCCATCGGCCTCGTGTCCAAGTCCGGTACCTTGACCTACCAGATGATGTACGAACTCCGCGACCTCGGCTTCTCCACCGCGATCGGCATCGGTGGCGACCCCATCATCGGCACCACCCACATCGACGCCCTGGCTGCGTTCGAAGCTGACCCCGAGACCAAGGCAATCGTCATGATCGGCGAAATCGGTGGCGACGCCGAAGAGCGTGCTGCCGACTTCATCAAGGCCAACGTCACCAAGCCGGTAGTTGGCTACGTTGCCGGCTTCACGGCTCCCGAGGGCAAGACCATGGGCCACGCAGGCGCCATCGTCTCCGGCTCCGCGGGCACCGCGCAGGCCAAGAAGGAAGCTCTCGAAGCTGCCGGCGTGAAGGTTGGCAAGACGCCGTCCGAGACCGCCAAGCTGCTGCGCGAAGTTTTCGCAACGCTCTAGGTTCATAGCCGTAAGGCAAGCTGTACGACGACGGCCCGGTACCTTCCCCACGGAAGGTACCGGGCCGTCGTCGTACTTTTTTAAGCGTCAGTCATGTGGCTTGGACATGGCTGACGCGGGCCGAAGAGTCTGGGGGAAAACTCCGACCCGCGCCAGGTTCATGGGGCCGGCTAGGCGATGATCTTCATGGCCTGCCAGCCGGTGCCGAGGCTGATCGGCGGTACGTTGCTGAGCGTTCCGCCTCCCGACCCGGGGTACAGCCACAAGGTGTCTCCGATGCGGCCTGCTACGTCGTTCCTGCCGTCGCCGTCAAGGTCCCGCGGCCCGGCCAGCGCAGTGCGGTTTCCCCAGCCCGTCCCGATCTGCGTCCATTGCAGCCAGCCCCCGGAACCATTGCCCGGATACAGCCATAATGCGCCTGTGTCGGTTCGCCGCGCCAGTACGTCTCCCTTGCCGTCTCCGTTGAAATCGCCGGTGCTGAAGATGGCGTTCATGACGTCCCAGCCCCAGCCGACGGTGTAGGGAGTCCGCTGTCCTCCAGTCCCGTTTCCTTCGTACAACCGGAGCTCGCCGTTGCTTCGCCTGCCGATGAAATCGGGGATGCCATCGCCGCTGAAGTCGCCGGGGGAGAAGAGCTGCGTCATCGTGCTCCACCCCGTGCTGACCTGGGTGCGGGCTCCGAAGCTGCCTGCACCGTCGCCGGGGTAGAACCAGAGGATGTCGCCGGCCCGTGCCAACAAGTCCGGTTTGCCATCCTTGTTGAAGTCGCCCGGCGTGACGGTGTCCGTGATGGTGGACCACGCTGGTGCAGCAAGGGCTGTCTGCCGTGGGTCCAGTCCTCCCGAGCCGTTGCCGGGGTAGAGATAGAGGGTGCCGGCGGTATCCGCGGCGAGCACGTCGGCGCGGCCGTCACCGTTGAAATCATGGGCCGACGGCGGTCCGGCGGCGGGCACGGTATAGGTCTGCGTACCCACAGCGGAGGTGTTGCCGGCGGTGTCCACGCCGATGTATTTGAGCACCAGGGTTGAGTTGCCCATGACGATCGGGGAAGCGGCGTTGTACTTGATGGTGGTGGCCGATTCCGTGGCCGTTGGTGTGCTGCCGTTGGTGGTGTAGTAGATGGTGGCAGGCTCATTGGCGGTCAGGGCAATGGTGGCTCCGCTGGCCAGGGCACGGCCGGTGGGGTTTGCCGTGACCGTGGGAGCGGCTGTGTCCGGTGGAACAGTGTAGGTCTGCGTGGCTACCTCGGACACGTTTCCAGCAGTGTCCTTGGCGAAGTACTTCAAGGCCATGGGATCAGGGCCGTTGAAGGGGATGGGCGCGCTGTAGAGGAGCCCGGCCGTCAGGGGATCGGTGCCGTCCGTGGTGTACCGGATCTCTGCGGTCTCATTCGCGGACAGCGTCACGGTGGTGCCCGGTGCGTATTGACCGCCCACGGGATTGGCCGTCACAACCGGCTTGGTGGTGTCCGGGCCGGTGGAGTAGGTCTGGGTGACCACGGCCGAGGAATTGTTTGCGCTGTCCACGGCGAAGTACTTCAAGGTCAGTGGACCGTTCAGGATCAGCGGAGCGGTGTACTTGCTGCTGGTCGTCGTCGGGGTGCTGCCGTTGGTGGTGTAGTAGATGGTGGATGTTTCATTGGGTGTCAGGGTGATGGCCTGGCCCGCGGCATAGGTTCCGCCCTCGGGTGACGCCGTGACTGACGGGGCCACAGTGTCGGTGCCAAGGTAGGCCTCGAACTCGGCCAAGCCGGCGTTGGTGGTGCCGGCACTGACTGAGGTGATGTTGAGCCGCACCGAGCTCACTGTCTTGGGCGGGAAGGTGATGGTGAGGCCCGATCCATTGTTGGGCAACGACGGGACTGGCACGGTGCTTCCATCGGAGAACTGCAGATTGCCGCCGGTGACCTGGTCGGTGAGCAGTGGCCGGTCGGACAGTGTGACCGCGTTGATGGTCCGGGTGGGAGAGAAGTTGTATTGGATCCAGCTGCCGGCCTTTTCACCGGCTGAGACCCACTCGCGGGTGGCATCCATCGGAGCACCCCAGTGGTACCCGTCCCGGGCCTTTTCCGGACTCTGGGCAGCGGCCTTCTGCGACGAGGCCGTCACGGTGGTGCCCGCCGATTTGGCGGCACTGCCCACCCATTCGATGGCCGTGATGTACTGCCGTTTCAGCCATTCGTCATAGGGCGAGTCCGGGCACCCCTCACCCGGGCTGCTGCAGATGTACATGTCGAAATCAGCGAACCGTACGAAAGTATCCACCTTGGCCGTGAGCTCAGCTCCGGTCACGTTCTGGGCGTATTCATCGATGACGTAGGCGTCATAGGCCATGGACGTGTGCGGCCCGGTGTAGCTGCGGGTAGCGAGTTGGGCGAACTTGGCGGTGGCCCAGTGGTCGCTGTGGTCGTAGGGGGAGTTGAAGTTTCCGGTCCAGTCCTGCGTGCGGAACGTGGTCGGCTGGAAGTTGGCGACCAAGCGGTTCAAGGCCGATTGGAACTGGGCCTTGGTGAAGGTGGCGGCATTATCCACGGGCCGGATGGAGGAAAGCCTGCCGTCCCAGAGCTTGAGGATGCTTTGGCTGTTGTAGGCTGCGCTGCCCAATCCGTTGGGGAAACCATCCGGCAGCCGCATGTACACCACTGAGATGTTGGGGGCACCGTTAAGGGTCCGCATCGTCAGCGGTCGGCCCGGCACTCCGGCATCGGAGGTCGTCCAGCTGTTGGAGACGCCGGCCATCTTGGCGTAGCTTGCCTGGATCCCTGATTCGAGGCTCCGCCAATACGTCGCTCCTTCGCCGGCCTCGCCCGCCGTGGTGAACACCGTTTGGACGCATCGCTTGGCTTGGATGTCACGCATGAAATCCGGGCTGAGGAAGAGCAGGTCATCGTCAGTGTGGCCAACGATCTGCATGGCGCCACCCGTCCCTGCACAGGGTGGGTCGGCAGCAGTTGCCGGAGCAGCAGGGGTGAGGGTGAACCCGCCCATGACAACGGCCAGCGCGACAAGCAGGCCTGGAAGACGTTGGGCGAAGGAAAGGCGGTCATTCGGACGAAAGGGTCGACTGACGTATTTTGGACGGTCCACAACCATGCTCCTTTGAGCAGATGTTGGGCCCCCCAGCCGGCAAACTTACGACGCCCCCTGGACGCCATTCGAATGGAATTACGCACTGGCCACACCTTCAGTGGAGCTGAAAGCGAAGCAGTGAGCGCTACTGTACTCCTCCAGGACGAGCCTGGGTAGGGTTCCGGCACACTTCCACGAAGGACGCGAAAGGCACCAGGCGTTCGTGGTCAGCGAGCTGGGATGCTTCGGGATGCCACTGCACGGAGGCAACCCAACGGGACGGGTCTTCCAAGGCTTCCACCGTCCCGTCGTCGGCGACGGCCGTAACAACCAACCCTTCACCCACCCGGGCCACCGCCTGGTGATGCCCGGAAGCGATCTTGATGCTGGTCCCCTCGGGCGAGCCATAGAGAGCCGCGGTCTTGGACCCGGCAGCAAGCCGAACGTCATGCCAGGCCCATTCGCCGGCGGCGGGATCGTGGGGATCCAATCCGTTATGGGTCACCGAGGTAGGGGCCATGTCCTGGATCAGTGTCCCGCCGTACAGCACATTCAGCAGCTGATGGCCCCGGCAGATACCCAGCAGCGGCAGGCCGGCGTCGATGGTTGCGCGGGCGACGTCGATATCCAGGTGGTCCTGCTCCTGGTTCACGTCATACAGCGAGTCCTCAGGGTCCTGCCCGTAGAGGCGGGGATTGATATCGCCGCCGCCTGGCAACAGCACGCCGTCGAGCGCTTGCATTTCGACCGCCAGCTGGCCGGCGCTGTCCGCTGAAACGGGGGTCAGCAGCACCGGCTGCGCACCGGCTTCACGCAGCAGGTCCACGATGAAAGTGAAGAGCTGGTTGGCTTCACCCACGCGGGCATCCGGGGCATCCGAACTGCTGAGACGGACGGGGACACCGATACGCGGACGGACGACTTCGGGACTCTTCATCCTTCATGATGCACCGGACAGCCGCCCGTCGCGCAAACGCCTGCGTCAAACCTGCTTCAAACCTGCCAAAAAGAGGAGCGATACTACGCTGGGACCATGAACCGCAGTGCGCCCCTGAACCCGAGTCCCCGCACACTTGATGTCGAAAGCGTGGCCCACTTCGACCGGCTGGTCAGCGCCGGTGCTGGGGCGATGAACGGTTGGCACGCGCAGTCACTGGATCTTCGAGGCCACGCCAAGGACCTGAAAGCACTGAATCCCCAAGGCGCGATCTTCCTCGGATGCACCTTCGACGACGGGGTGGAAGAGAGTCTTCGACGTCGCGGAGCGCTGATCTTTCCCAGGCTGCAGGGCGTGCCGTTCGACCCCTACCGGAACAGCCTGTACACCGCAGGAGAGCTCTACGATGACATCACTGCCACGGAGTACGAGTCCACCCTCGACGCGCGGGTCTACCAGTGGAGCATCCTTCCCGGACAACGCGCAAGCCTGGACGCCACCCTGGCCGCGGCACTGCACGACCACGCAATCGGCGACGCCCTGGACGAGCTGCTGGACCAGTGGGCGCTCGCGGGGACCACGGTGGTAGGGGTCATGGGTGGGCACGCCGCCCAGCGTGGCACCACCGAATTCGCCGACGCCGCGCGGCTGGGCCGGTTGCTCGCCCAAGCCGGTTTCGCTGTCGCCACCGGCGGCGGGCCCGGGGCCATGGAAGCGGCAAACATGGGTGCGTACCTGAGCGGAACGTCCGACGCCGATGCCGCGGCCGCGCTGGAAACCCTCGCCGGCGTACCGGGGTTCAGGCCCTCGGTGACGGCTTGGGCGCGGCAAGCAGCCGCCGTCGTCGACCGTTTTCCGGACGGTAGTCCGACCCTCGGCATTCCGACCTGGTTCTACGGCCACGAGCCGCCCAACCTGTTCGCTACGCACATCGCCAAGTACTTCGCCAACGCCGTCCGGGAAGCCATCCTGCTGGAGCTGTGCACCGGTGGGACCGTGTTCCTCCCCGGTGCCGCAGGAACGGTGCAGGAGGTCTTCCAGGACGCTTGCGAGAACTACTACGGAGCGCCTGAAACCATCAGCCCCATGGTGTTGGTCGGACGCGAACACTGGGAGCGGACACTCCCCGCGTGGCCCATGCTCCGGAGCCTCGCCGCGGGGAAACCCATGGCGGAGAAGATCTTCCTGGTGGACACCGTGGAGGAGGCGCTCGCGGTAGTCTCCGGCCAGTCGTGAGCTGCGCCTAGAAGTCCTTGCTGCAGGGACCCGAGCCGAGTTGGGCCAGCCCAGTCCTGTCGCCGGCGGCGTATTGCCGGACCCAGGATGCCTGGTCAAACATCAGCTGGCGCGGATCATCCACGTGGTCGAGTCCCAGGAGGTGCCCCAGCTCATGCATGATCACGGCAACGCCGATCTCCTTGCCCTCTGACGTGTCCACGATGCCGGCGAATTGCGGGGCGTCCAGGGACACAGTACCTGTGACGTAGGCCTTGTAACCGTCGCTCAGGCCGATCGACGAACTGCCGCCCAGTCCGACGGTCTGGCCGGTCAGGCGCGGTACCTGCTCCGGAGTGCTCCATGCGATCAGGACGGGAGCCCACCGGTCGCCGTACCTGGCGGGCTGGTATCCCTGCCTGTTGGTGGAGGGGACCTCGGAACTGGGGCCGTCGTAGATGAACTTCAGCCCCGTGGCCACGCTGGCTTGCCGGACCGCTTCTTCCACCAGGGGCTGCCACGAAGGGTCCGCGAGGTCCGAGTTCACGACGTAGTGGATGGGCCTGCACGGGGAGTACGCCAAGGGTGTTCCATCTTCCTTGACGGCGAGGAATTTGTACGAGGTACTGGTCCGGTTCACTGGCGCCGGCGTCCCAAGCGGCGCGTCGGCTTCTTCCAATCCGGGCAGGGGATCCTGACGCTGGCCGAAAGGTACCAAGCCGGGCCGGGGCGCTTGGCTCTGCGTAGCGGACGAGCCGTAGAGGAAGCGCTGAAGATCGCCGCTGAAGTAGGCTCCCGCGCACACCAGGCCGAGGATGCCCAGGAAAAACAGGATGGCGGCGATGCTGCTGTGTTTGATCGGCGGCCGGGGTGCCGGGGGATCGGGCGGGCGCGGACCAGGTGGCAGGTACTGCGGGCGAAGGGGATCGGGGTCCGGCCTCTGGGGCGACCCGTAAGGTTCCATGGAACCCCCTGACGTGGCGGCTGCGACGGGAGGTGGGGCGCCCGCCGTCGGCCGTAACCGTCAGCATAAGTCCGGACGCGCCGGGAGTCCATGGCGGACGTGATCACCGCCGGACAGCCGTCAGATGTCCTTGCGGCAGGGTGCCGAGGAGAGCAGGTGCAGGCCGTTCAGGTCGCCTGTGGCGAGGCCGTCAGGGGCGCCAATTTCCGGGTACATGAGCTGGACCGGATCATCAACATGGTCCAAACCCATCACGTGGCCCAGCTCGTGCTGCATGACAGCCAGGACATAGTCGGCCCCCTCGGGGTCGGCGAGCAGTTCGGCCACCTGCGGGGTGTCCAGTTCCAGGCTGCCTGTGATGTAGCTTTTGGGTCCGTTGTTGAGCGAGTACATGGTGCTGCCCCCGGTGCCGATGACCTTGTCGGCCAGCGCCGGCGCGGCCTCGGGGGTGGTCCAGGAAATCAACAGGGGAGCCCAGCGGTCGCCGTACTTGGCCGGCTGGTAGGGTTCGCGGCGGTCCACGGGCAACTCATCCGTCGTGCCGTCGTTGACGAACTGGATGCCGGACGCGGCGGAGACCCGTGCGATCGCCGTCTCCAGCAGCGCATCGGAGCCTT
Source organism: Paenarthrobacter sp. TE4293 (assembly GCF_050435325.1). Classification (NCBI taxonomy): domain Bacteria; kingdom Bacillati; phylum Actinomycetota; class Actinomycetes; order Micrococcales; family Micrococcaceae; genus Paenarthrobacter; species Paenarthrobacter sp. TE4293. The sequence goes on along the minus strand of NZ_JBNJRY010000002.1, from coordinate 455,966 downwards.
CCGGAGCGGATGCGTTGTTCACGACGTAGTGCAGCGGCCGGCATGGCGAATACCCCACCGGTGTGCCGTCGTCGTTGGTGGCCAGGAACTTATACGAATCACTGGCCGCAACGGGCGCCGGCGGCGAGGCGGGCGGGGCGTCCGCTTCCTCAAGGCCTGGCGGCGGTGCGTCCGACGCACGTGCGGGTTTTGTCTGGCTGCCACCGTCCTGCGGGGCGACCGGCAGGCTCACCCCTGGGAAAAGGGCCGTGATACGGGGGTCGCCGTGCAGGTAGCCGCTGACCAGGACTGCGACCAATGCGGCGATGACAGCCATGAGGAGTCCGCGAAGAACGCGCCATGTCGTTCCCGCACGCCGGTGCCTTGGCACACGGGTTTCCCGCTCCGAGTCCACGGTTCTCCATTCCTCACGCCCTGGTCACGCGGGGCAGCGCGGAGGACGAACCAACATTACGGGCTGCGGCAGGAACGGTTCAACTTAGATGATGGTTGCTCCGAAGACCAGGCCCAGTCCGTAGGTGGCGGCCGCTGCTCCCAGGCCAATGGCGAGTTGCCTCAGTCCGCGGCTCAGCGGCGACGTTCCGGACAGCAAGCCCACGACGGCGCCGGTCGCCAGGAGCGCGATGCCCACCAGTACGCCGGCCACCATCAGGGCGGCCACACCCGTCATGCCGAAAATGAACGGCAGGATGGGGACGATGGCGCCCGAGGCGAAGAAGCAGAAGCTGGATAGGGCGGCACCCCACGCCGAGCCGACCGTTTCGTGCTCATCCGTGGCCGGTTTCTCCGGCTGCAAGGAGAGGCTGGGGTCGCAGTCGCAGCTGAAGATGCCCATGCGCTCCGCTGCGCGGTGCTCAGCGGCCTCCCGTGTCATGCCCCGGGCCAAATACACCAGGACAAGCTCGTTGTGCTCGATGTCCAGGGAAGGCGCCGCCGTGAGCGTGGCTTGCGTGGGCAGCGTGGCGTTGAGCAGTTCCCGCTGGGAGCGGACGGAGACGTACTCGCCGGCGCCCATGGACAGCGCTCCGGCCAGGAGCCCGGCCACCCCGCTCATGAGTACCACCGGGCTGGGCACGCCAGTGGCGGCCATGCCCATGACGAGTGAAAGGTTGCTCACCAATCCGTCGTTGGCGCCGAAAACGGCGGCACGGAAAGTACCGGAGAGCCTGTTGCGTCCACGCGTGGCCAGGCCTCTGACTACTTCCTCGTGGATTTGCTCGTCGGCCACCATGGCGGCTGTTGCCGCGGGTTCGGTGCCGTAGGGGGAGCGGCCTTCCGCACGCTGGGCCAGGGCGAGGACAAAGACGGACCCAAAGTTGCGGGCCAGGAAGCCCAGGAATTGGCTGCGGGCTGATGCGGCCTTGGGCATTCCGGCGTGCTCGCCCAGGAGTTTGAGCCAGTGGGCTTCGTGCCTTCCTTCGGCCTCGGCCAGCGCGAGCAGGATCTGGCGTTCTTCGCCGTCGCGGCGCTGGGCGAGTTCGCGGTAGACGGCGGCTTCGGCGCGCTCATCGGCAAGATACTGACGCCACCGACGGATGTCGGATGGGGACGGCGATGCGGCGCCGTTTCCGGGGGCTGTGTTTTCCGGGGTGGGGTCCGGAGCGGGGCTCGACGAACCGTGTGATTCCTGGTGCTGTTGCACATTCTCTCCTGTGCTGGGTGGGGTAGTGGCGGCCCCATTGCACGCCCCACTGTACCGCCTATTGGCGGGGATTTTTGGCCGGTATTCCTTAACTGGAATGTTCGGCGCACCGTAATTTCCGGCCCTCCTTGACCCTTGCCGGGGCCCGGTGCTCAGATGGAAGGACCTGGGCGGGGGTCCTCCCCGCACATCGTTCAGTAGGGCTTTGAGTGGCCCACGAGACGGAGGTTGCACCATGGACGCCACCGAATCACACGCCAACCACCCGGAACGGGCAACCATCGAGTCGGACCCCGCGTACGACTATGCGGAGGACCAGGAAGTGGACGAAGCCTGGGTGGAGGAAGTGGACGCCCCCGAGGACGACGAACGCGTGGTCCCGCTTGATGAAACCGAGGATTTCCGCGAGGAGGACGAAGAACCCTGAACCGGGTCGTTCCAACCGAAAGTGAATTGTCGCTGCAGGCCATCGCGCTTGCCCGCAGCGGCGACGGTTACCGTCAGTGTCCTGGACGTTTCACACCATCGCGTTGGCCTGACGGCTTGGGCGAGGGCCTGGGCAATCAGCCCGGATTCCGGGTGCCGGAACTGCACCGTTCTGTTCCGGACCATGATGGTGACGGTGCCCAGGAAGAGGTCGACGGCGGGAATCACCGTAAGCGTGCGTGCTGGGGTTTTGGCGCTGGTGCTTGGAGCCGGGGTGCTGGGGACTTGGGTGGGATCGCCTTGGTACGGCAAGGGACTGCTCCTTGGGAGAGTGCTCTTGCCCGCTCGGTTGTCTCTGGTCCGGGGCGGGCCGCTTCCTCATCCGAACCACCCGTGAACATGGGGTTGGTGTGTGGCCAGTCGGAGCTTGGCACCACATCTCTTGAAGCTGGGACAACCCTACCCCACAGCACCCCACCCCTCCCGTTGTGAGGCCTGCTCTGCTGGCTTTGGCGGGGTCTTAGGGAGCAAAGCGGACCGCGCAACGCCCAATTCCCCGGCGACGAAACAACAGCGGCGACGAAACAACGGCGGCGCTTCCCCGGAAAGGGGAGGCGCCGCCGTCGAACTTTGCTCTTTTACGTCGTTAGTTCGTGATCCGTTACTTGTGGCTGCTGACCGGGTGGGCCTCAGGCGGCAGCTCTTCCGAGACGGCACCTGCCACGCGCTTGTCCCAGGCCTCGCGGACTGCGGGGTCGGTGGGCGGCGTGAGGAGCGAGATGACGACGTAGGCGACGAACGAGGCGGCCAGGCCGTAGTAGATGGGCTCGTTCGCGTAGACGCCATCGGCGCTCGGAATGACTCCGACGGCGAACATGATCAGCAAGGCCAGCGTGAGAACCGAGCCAACCGCCATGGACCAGGCGGCGGCGATGCCGGTGCCGCGCTTCCACACCAGACCGCCCAGGATTGCGACCAGGAGACCGCCAACCAGGATGTCGTAGGCGATGGTGAGGGCAACCACCACGTCCTGTGCTGCCATGGAGATCAACACGGCCACGATGCCGAGTCCGAGGACCCAGTAGCGGTTGGCCTTGACGTCGTGCTCGGGATTTTCCGTGTCGTCAGTGTTGATGGTCTTGCCGAACCAGCTGGCCACAAACGGGACAACGTCCGCACGTGCCACCGTTGCCGCAGCAATCAGGGCGCCGGATGCGGTGGACATCATTGCTGCAACGGCAGCGGCCATGACCAGGCCGCCGATGCCGACGGGCAGGATGTGTGTTGCGACCTCCGCGTAGACGACGTCCTTGCCGAGGTTGGCGACGTCGATGTCCGGGAGGGCCACGCGGGCGGCAAGGCCGATCAGGGCGCCGGCGATGCCGTAGAGGATGCAGTAGACGCCTGCGGTGGCGCCGCCCCAGCGTGCAACGGTGGGGGTCTTGGCGGTGAAGACGCGCTGCCAGATGTCCTGGCCGATCAGCAGGCCCAGGGTGTAGACCACGAAGTACGTGATGATGGTCTGGGTGCCGATGCCGTCGATTTGGAAGAAGCTGTCTTCGAGGCGGCCACGGATGCCGTCCATGCCGCCGGCAGCATTCATGACGAACGGGAGCATCAGGAAGAAGATGCCAACGGTCTTGATGATGAACTGCACCTGGTCGGCCAGGGTGATGGACCACATGCCGCCGATGGTGGAGTAAACCAGCACGATTGCGCCGCCAACGGCTATGGCCAGCCAGCGTTCCCAATCGAAGAGCACCACGAAGATGGTGGCGTAGGCGCCGGTGGACGTAGCGCACAGCATCAGCGTGTACGCAAGCATCACGATTCCGGACGTCTGCGTGGCCTTGCTGCCGTAGCGGAGGCTCAGCATCTGGGAGACCGTGTAGATCTTCAGGCGCTGGATGGTGCCGGCGAACAGGAGGCTGAGCAACAGGACGCCTGAGCCGATGGCTACAACCAGCCACATGCCGGAGATGCCGAACTTGTAGCCAAGGCCAACGCCGCCCACGGTGGATGCGCCACCGAGGACCACAGCGGCCATGGTGCCTGTGTAAAGGAAGGGTCCCAGGCGGCGGCCGGCCACCAGGAAGTCGCTGTTGTTCTTGGTGCGGGACTTGCCCCACCAGCCGAATGCCAGCATGGCGAGCAGGTACACCACCACGATTGCGATGTTAATAGCCGAAGATTCCATGAACGGTCCTTGGAGCTGATGCACGGAGGTTGGGGTTTTCGACGATACTCCTGCGAAGCGTCGAAGTCTCTGTGCTGATGATTGGAGATTGGGGAGGTGTTGTGTGCCTCACAGACAACACTTGTTGCCTATGAGGATATGTTGTGATCGGAGTAACAGTCAAGATGCTTTGGTCATGGTTCCGTGGATTCCCGTCGTCATGGCCTGTCTCCCGGCTACTATTGCTCCAATGACAGGGCCACATGACAGGCCTGAAAGGTTCGTGAATGAAGGCTCTACCCGTTGAACCGAGCAATGTTCCCGTTGCCATCGGTTCCAGAATCCGCGCAGCCCGGCAGGCGCAGCGCCTCACCATCGAGCAAGTGGCCGACGCTACGGGACTGACCAAGGGCTTCCTGAGCCGTGTGGAGCGCGACCTGACATCGCCGTCGGTTGCGTCCCTGGTCACTCTGTGCCAGGTCTTGTCGGTGTCGGTCGGCGACCTGTTCGCGGCCCCCGAAACGCACCTGACAAAGCGCGACGACGGCCCCCGCATTTCCCTGGGTGGCCAGGGCATTGTGGAGCGGCTGCTGACGGCCCGCTCCGAGCGCCGCCTGCAGATCCTGCAGGCAACCATCGAGCCCCGGGGCCGTGGCGAAAACGAGCTCTACGCAGTGGACTGCGACGTGGATGTGCTGCATGTGGTCAAGGGCAGGATCAAGCTCATCCTGACCAACGAGGAGTACGACCTCGAAGAAGGTGACACCCTCTCCTTCCCGGGCCGGGAACCCCACACCTGGATCAACCCCACGGACGAGACCGTCGAGGTTCTCTGGGTGCTGGTTCCCGCGGCGAGCCGCTAGCTTTCGGGCCGCCACCCGCCCTGGAAACTCGCGGGCGGGCGGTGCTCGGCTGGTGGCAAACCGGGAAGGAGCGCGCTGGTAAACGGGCGGTCAGCCGACGTGCACCCACGGCCGGCGGGTGATGTCCGGTTCAGCTTCCCTCAGCACTTCACGGGTGACCGGCGCAATTTCGCCTTCGCCGAAGAAGAGGAATTTGCTGAGGTTGGAGATGGGGTTGCCCTCGGTCCAACGGAAGTAGATGTGCGGCATGAAGCCGGTGACGTCGCGGATGTGGAGCAGGACGGCAGCAACAGTGTTGGGGACATTGTTGCTGTGCACTTCCAGGATCTTGAAGCCATGCCGGGTCTTGCCGACTACTTGGAGTTCCTGTTCGAAGTCCGAGCTGTCGTCCACGATGACCTCAATGAACACGGCGTCGCAATCGACGGGCAGGTGGCTGGCCTGTTGCGCGTGCTGGAGCTTCTCGCGGTATCGGCTGGCACTGAGGTGCTTGGGTTCGTGGGCGATGATCCGGACCGGCCCATCAGCCGCGTTTGCAGTGAATTCCAGGGCTTTCTGGTCCATCTTGATATGCGTGGCCCGGAGCTCGAAGGCGCGCCGCATGCGGGATATAAAGCTCACCACCATGATGCCGAGGATGAAGAGCGCTGCGATCTTCAACCCATCGGGGCGTTCGATCGAGTTGACCACGGTGGTGTAGACGAAGACGAGGGAAATGATTCCGAAGCCGATGGTTTGGGCGCGTTGCTTCCGGCGGCGTGCGGACAGGGTTACCGCAATGGAAGCGGAGGTAATCAGGACCAGCACACCCGTGGCGTAAGCACCACCCTGGGCGTTGACGTCAGCCTTGAAGATGACGGTGACGATGAACGCGATAACGGTAAACACCAGGACCAGTGGCCGCAGTGCCCGTGCCCAGGCCGGAGCCATTCCGTAGCGGGGCAGGTAGCGGGGAACGAGGTTCAACAGTCCGGCCATGGCCGAAGCGCCCGCGAACCAGAGGATGGCGATGGTGCTGACGTCGTAGATCGTTCCGAAACCGTCACCGAGGAACTTGTGGGCAAGGTAGGCCAGGGCGCGGCCTTCCGCCTTGCCTCCTTCTTGGAACTCGGCCGCCGGGATCAGCATGATCGTGGTGAAACTGGACGTGATGAGGAACGAACTCATGATGATGGCGGCGGTGGTCAGCAGCTTATGGGCACCTTTGATGCGGCCCGCCGGATTGGCCTCAGTGTCCGTGGCGTGTCCCTTGATCTGGGGCATGACGGCCACGCCGGTCTCGAATCCGGACAGCCCAAGGGCGAGGCGCGGGAATACCAGCAGGGCCAAGGCAACCATCATGATCGGATCGCCGTGCGAGGTAGTGAGGGCACTCCACCAGTCCGAAATCACACGGGCCTCGGTGAAGAGGTGGCCAATGGAAACCGCGATGACCACCAGGTTCAGTGCCAGGAAGGCTGCCACGAGGACCACGGCCACGTTGATGGCTTCCTTGAACCCGCGAAGGAACACGATGCCGAGTCCGGCAATCAACGCCAGCGTGATGACAACTTGCTGGCCTTCAAGGAAGTGCGGCGCGAACGGGTTTTCAATGAGGTGGGCTGTGGCGTCTGCAGCTGAGAGCGTGATGGTGATCATGAAGTCCGTAGCGGCGAACCCCAGGAGGGCCAGGACGAAGAGCTTGCCGCCCCAGCGGGGGAGGAGCCGCTCGAGCATGGCGATGGAGCCTTCGCCGCGGGGACTCTCGCGGGCCACCCGGCGGTAAACGGGCAGGGCGCCGGCAAGGGTTGCCAGCACCAGGAGCAAGGTGGCCAGAGGGGACAACAGGCCCGCGGCCAGTGCGGCGATGGCAGGCTGGTAACCGAGGGTGGAGAAGTAGTCGAGGCCGGTGAGGCACATGACCTTCCACCAGGCCTGGGGCTTATGGGATTCCGAAGGGCGGCCGTGGGGGCCTTGCCTCTTGCCTGAGGTGTCCGGCATTCCTTCCAGCAGCCAGGGCTTGAGCTTGAAGGAGTTTTTTCGCCGGTCGGCCGGATCGGCCGGAGGCCTCGACAAGGTGGTCACGGTGTCCTTTCGCGCAGCACTGTGCTGCTTCCCGCTAGGAGCGTATGGCCGCGTTCGACGCCGGGACCCCGGTTTTTATGGAATCTTTACGCCCGTTGTGACCGGCATCTCATGACGCACGCCAGCAAATCTGACTTGTAAACATGTGATGCATATTAGGCAACTTTGAGTGTATGATGGGTGTCACAGTCATCCCAGCTATCCACTAAGGAGTGGCGCATTTTGGAAGAGCTCCGTATTGAGGCCAACGGGAACCTTGGTCCCATCGATTCGTCCCGCATCCCGCGCTACGCCGGTGCCGCCACCTACGCCCGCCTGCCCCGCTTGGACCAGGTCGGCAAGGCTGACGTCACCGTTGTAGGTGTCCCCTTCGACTCCGGTGTTTCCTACCGTCCCGGCGCCCGCTTCGGTGCCAACCACGTGCGTGAGGCCAGCCGTTTGCTGCGCCCGTACAACCCCGCCTGGGATGTCAGCCCGTTCGAGAACATCCAGGTCGCCGACGCCGGCGACATGGCCGTGAACCCGTTCAATATCAATGAAGCCATTGAGACCATCCAGCAAAACGCGCTGGATCTCACGGCCAACGGCAGCAAGCTGGTCACCCTGGGTGGCGACCACACCATCGCCCTGCCGCTGCTCCGCGCGGCAGCCGAACGCGCCGGTGAGCCGATTGCGATGCTCCACTTCGACGCACACCTGGACACCTGGGACACCTACTTCGGTGCTGAGTACACGCACGGCACCCCGTTCCGCCGGGCCGTCGAAGAGGGCATCCTGGATACCGAAGCCATCAGCCACGTTGGTACCCGCGGTCCGCTGTACGGCAAGAAGGACCTCGACGACGACCACCGCTTCGGCTTTGGCATCGTCACCTCCGCAGACGTCTACTACCAGGGCGTTCTGGAGACGGTCGCAAAGATCCGCGACCGCATTGGCAACCGGCCGCTGTACATTTCCGTGGACATCGACGTTCTGGACCCGGCCCACGCCCCCGGCACCGGCACGCCTGAGGCCGGCGGCATCAGCAGCCGTGAACTCCTCGAGATCATCCGTGGGTTCCGCGGCATGAACCTCGTCGGCGCGGACATCGTGGAAGTTGCTCCGGCCTACGACCACGCAGAAATCACCGGTGTCGCAGGCAGCCACGTCGCCTACGAACTGGTGACCCTCATGGCAGACAACGCCGTCGAAGGTGACCGCCACGGCGCGCCCAACGGCTATGCACAGCAGGCCCTCGGCGCCCGCATTGCAGAGCTTGCCGAGGCCACCGGGGCAGCTGGAGAGCAACGATGATCGACTTCGATCCCGGCACAGCAGCCCCCACGAAGGGGACCAACCAGCGCAACGGTGGGGACCTCGTCGTCGAGACCCTTGAGGCGCTGGGCGCGAAGACCGTTTTCGGTATTCCCGGCCAGCACGCGTTGGGGCTGTTTGACGCGATGGGCCGCGGCAATCTGCATTTCGTTTCTTCCCGCGTGGAGAACAACTCGGCCTTCGCAGCTGACGGCTACTCGCGTGCCACGGGCGAGGTGGGTGTGTTGTTCCTGTCCACCGGTCCCGGCGCGCTGACGTCCCTTGCTGGTCTGCAGGAGGCCTATGCCACCGGTGTTCCCATGGTGGTGGTTGCCAGCCAGATCCCGCTGGACGGCCTGGGTGCACGTCGCAAGGGCATGCTGCACCAGCTCGATGACCAGAAGGCTTCGGCTGCGAACGTCACCAAGAGCCAGCGACTGATCCAGCACGCTTCGGGCATCCCGTCGGCCATCCAGGACGCATGGACCGAGGCGATCTCCTCGCCGCAGGGTCCGGTCTGGATCGAAATCCCGCAGAACGTTCTGCTGGATCCCATCATGGTCCCGCCGGTGGAGGACGCGCTTGCTGAGGCGTTCGACAACCCGCCGCGCGTCGAGCTGATCCGCGAGGCCGTGAAGTGGCTTTCGACGGCGGAACGTCCGGCGATCATCGCCGGCGGCGGTACGCGCCGTGGCCGGGCTGAGAAGTCGTTGCTCTCGATCGCCGAGCAGTTGCGTGCTCCGGTGATTTGCACTCCCGGCGGCAATGGCGCGTTCCCGTGGACCCACGAACTTTCGCTGCAGTCGTGGATCGAGGACCGGTATATGACCGATGTCCTCGAAGACGCCGACGTCCTGATCGTGATCGGTTCCTCCTTGGGTGAAGTGACCTCGAACTACTTCACGTTCGAACCCCGCGGCCGCATCATCCAGATCGACGCCGAACCGCGCGTCCTGGAATCCAACAGGCCTGGCCTTGGCATCCGTGCCGACGCCGGCCAAGCCCTTGCAGCATTGGATGAAGCCCTCGCGGCAGCAGGGGCAGCGGACGCGACAAAGCGTGATTGGCACGGCACCAGCCCGGAAGACGTGGTCAAGGACTCCCTGGCCAAGGTCACGGCCCGGCTGGAATCCCAGGACCTGGCCAAGGAACTGAAGTTCATGTCGGACATCCGCGAGGCTGTTCCGGCTGACATGCAGACGTTCTGGGACATGACCATCTCGGCGTACTGGGGCTGGAGCTGCTGGGACGCCCGGCAGGGCCAGTTCCACTCCGCCCAGGGTGCTGGCGGCCTCGGTTACGGTTTCCCCGCAGCCATCGGCGGCGCGGTAGGCCTGGAAACCACCGGCAAGCCAAGCCGGGTGCTCGCCGTATCCGGTGACGGGTCCTCCATGTACTCCATCTCCGAGCTCGCCACGGCCAAGCAGCACAACGTCCCGGTCACCTGGCTGATCGTGGACGACGGCGGCTACGGCATCCTGCGCGAGTACATGGTGGGTGCCTTCGGCCAGGCCACGGCCACCGAACTCGCCCGCCCGGACTTCGTCAAGCTCGCCGAGTCCTTCGGCGTCCCGGCCCGCCGGGTCGCCCCGGAAGACGTGGGGGACGCGCTCAAGGCGTCCTTCGAAGCGGACGGACCCAACGTCGTCGTGGTTGAAACGCTGCTGAAGATGTTCGGCCCCACGCACCTGGACGACTAAGCAAACCAACAGCCAGCCCCCGCACGGAACACCGTGCGGGGGCTGGCTGCTTTTAACAGTGGCGTGCATCTTTAGTTTCCCAAAGCAATCAATCTGAGGTATAGTTGCTTTAGGCAAACAAAAAGAGGGGTGTTTTCCATGTCCGTCGGTTCTGCCACAGCGACCGATCTTGTGCATCAAATCTTCGACCTCCAGCGCACGCTGCGCTGCGTGGTGACCGCCCACATGGCCCGCGTTCCCGACGTCGGCATGGCGGTCCAAGGCGTCATGCGCTTCATCGGCGAGGGGGAGACGCGCGCTACGCACCTGGCCACGCGCCTTGGCGTCAGCGCCCCGGTCCTGAGCCGGCACATCACCGAGCTCGAGGATCTGGGCTTCGTGGTCCGGAGGCCCGATCCCGCGGACGGCAGGGCCCAACTCCTCGCACTGACAGAGAACGGCGCGGCCAAGCTGCGCGAATTCGAAGAACAACGCAGCGTGAGACTGCGGGATTACCTGGCGGATTGGAGCGAGGCTGACGCCCTCGAGGCCTCCCAGGTCATCAACAAACTCACGGAGTCCCTCAAGGACTCAATCCGGGCAACGGCGGCCGGCTCCATCACAACAAACCAGACAGCTTAGGAGCCACCATGGCCACACCAGCAGTTCAGAACACCAAGGCGGTGGACGCCTCAGTTAACAAGGCCGCCGCTCCCATGACCCATCGGCAAATCATGGAAGCCCTCACCGGCCTCCTCGCGGCATTCTTCACGGCGATCCTCAGCAGCACGATTGTTGCCAACGCGCTGCCCACCATCATGTCCGAGCTCAAGGGCACCCAGACCGACTTCGCCTGGGTCATCACAGCCGCGCTGCTCGCGAACGCAGCCACCACGCCCATTTGGGGCAAGCTCGCCGACCTCTTCGACAAGAAGCTGCTGGTCCAGCTGAGCATCATCATCTTCGTGGCAGGCTCCGTCATGGCCGGCTTGTCCGAAACCATCCCGCTGCTGCTGACCGCCCGTGTCATCCAAGGTGTCGCCATGGGTGGCCTCACCGCGCTGGCACAGGCCATCATCGGCTCGATGATCCCGCCACGCGACCGCGGCAAATACTCCGGTTACATGGGTGCCGTGATGGCCGTCGGCACCGCCGGTGGTCCGCTGCTGGGTGGCTTCATCGTTGACAGCCCGCTGGGCTGGCGCTGGACGTTCTTCGTGTGCGTGCCGCTGGCCGTCGTCGCGCTCATCCTGCTTCAGGTAACCCTGAAGATCCAGCACATCAAGCGCCCTGCAAAGATCGACTGGCTCGGCTCCATCCTCCTGACCTCCGGTGTCAGCCTGCTCCTGATCTGGGTCTCCTTCGCAGGCAACCCGGACTACTACGACTGGTTCTCCTGGCAGTCGGCCCTCATGGTGGGTGGCGGCGTTGCACTGCTGGCCGTCCTGGTGTTCGTGGAAACCAAGGTTGCACAGCCGATCATCCCGCTGAAGATCATCTCCGAGCGCACCACGGCATTGGCCATTGTTGCTTCGGTTGCTGTCGGCATCGCCATGTTCGGTTCCTCCACCTTCCTGGGCCAGTACTTCCAGGTTGCCCGCGGTGCTACGCCCACAGAGGCCGGCCTGCTGACACTGCCCATGATCGCCGGCAACCTGATTGGTTCGGTCGCATCCGGTATCCTGATCAGCCGCTTCGGCAAGTGGAAGAGGTTCCTGATCGCGGGCTCCGTCCTCCTCATTGGTGGCCTCGCCTTCGCCGGGACCATGGACCACACCACGGAGTTGTGGATCGTGGCGATCTACACGGGCGTCTTCGGCCTGGGCCTCGGCATGCTGATGCAGAACCTGGTGCTGGCTGTGCAGAACACGGTCCAGGCCAAGGACATCGGAACTGCCAGCGCATCGGTGGCGTTCTTCCGCTCGGTGGGTGGCGCGATCGGTGTCTCCGTCCTGGGTGCGATCATGTCCAACCACGTGAAGGACCTGGCTGTTGAAGGTATGGCTGCCGCCGGCATTCCGGTCCAAGGCGGCGCCTCGGGAGCCAGCATGGACCTTGCCGATATGCCGGCGCCGATCGCTGACATCATGCGCGCTGCCTACGGCGACGCCACTGCTCAGATCTTCCTGATCTCAGCGATCATCAGCGTGGTGGCACTCCTTGCGGTGCTCTTCATCAAGGAACGTCCGCTGCGCCGCACCGTTGATGCGGCACCGGATAAGGAACTCCTGGCCACGGCATCGTCAGACGCCGGCATGTCACTGGACACGGCGTCCATGGACGCAGTCACAACGGACGACGACGGCGCAGGCACCCTGGGTGCCGGGCGTCAGGTACCGGCCGGCGAACGTCAGGTGCCGCGCACCGAACGCCCCTCCTCCAACGCGGACTCCGGATCCGATCTCGACCTTGAGTTTGCCCGGATTCTGACGCAAGAACGCCCGCATGCCCCCGCCGACGTGAAGGAAGTACAGGAGCAGTTGTCCCGCACCCAGTACGTCCTGGCGGAGCAGCAGCTGCAGCTCAGCCGGGCCAATGTGGAACTGCAGGCGAGGTTGCGGGATCAGCAGGCCATTGCGGAGCAGCAGACCCGCACTGCGGAGGAACTCGCAGCGATCCGCAAGGAACTGAAGCGGGAGCGCCGGCAGCAGGAACGGATGGCTCTGATGCTTCTCCAGGGCGTGGAAGCCCGTTCCGACCACGGCAAGCACGCAGGCTAGAACAGGAACAGGTCCCGGCCTGGTCGAAACTCCTGGCGTACTGCGCCCGGTACAAACGAACACAGGTGGGACGCTAAGCGCCGGCTGGATTCCAGCCGGCGCTTTACTGTGGGCACACCCCCCCAGCGGGAGCACCCGCCGACACGGCAAATACTCCGCTGGGATGATCTTTTCCGTAGGTTGTTTCGCCGGGGCAACGGATTTCGTAGAGTGGGGAGGCTAATACTGTCAGCCCCTGCTGCAACACTTCTCTTATCTCATTCGCGCACTCTTTCTAAGGACCCGTGGGCATGCTTGTCACCCTTATACGGCGCTACTCCAAGCCGTATTTGCCGCAGATTGTGGCCGTACTGATTTTTCAGTTGGCGTCCACTATCGCCACGCTCTACCTCCCCAGTCTCAACGCCAAGATTATTGATGAGGGAGTTTCCCGCGGCGACACCGATTTCATCTGGCAGACCGGCGCGCTCATGCTCGCCGTTGCCCTGGGACAGGTGCTCAGTGCCATCGTCGCCGTCTACTTCGGTTCCCGCGTCGCGATGGCCATCGGCCGGGACCTGCGTCGCAGCGTTTTCCGCCAGGTCAGCAGTTTCTCGGCCCAGGACGTCAACAGGTTTGGTGCCCCCACGCTGATCACCCGCGGAACCAATGATGTCCAGCAAGTGCAGATGCTGGTGCTCATGGGGTTGAACTTCATGGTGTCCACGCCCATCATGTGTATCGGCGGCATCATCATGGCGCTCCGTGAGGATCTCAATCTCTCCTGGCTCGTGTGGGTCTCCGTTCCTGTTCTGGTGGCTGTCGTGGGCTACCTCGTGGTCCGCCTCATGCCGCTCTTCCGCTCCATGCAGACCAAGATCGACGCCATCAACGGCGTGCTGCGCGAACAGATCATCGGTATCCGCGTGGTCCGCGCATTTGTGCGCGAACCCCATGAAGCCAAGCGTTTCGGCGACGCCAATGAGGATCTCACCGCAGTGTCCGTGAAGATCGGCAACCTCTTCGTCCTGATGTTCCCGGCGATCGGCATGATCCTTCACCTCTCCACGGCTGCTGTTCTTTGGTTCGGCGGCCAGCGCGTGGACTCCGGCGAGATGCAGGTGGGCGCCTTGACGGCCTTCCTGCAGTACCTGCTGCAGATCCTGATGGCTGTCATGATGGGCACCTTCATGGCCATGATGATTCCCCGCGCGTCAGTCTGTGCAGACCGCATCGGTGAGGTGCTCGACGTCGAGCCTTCCATCCACAACCCCAGCTCGCCGGTGGTGCCCGCCGAGAAGAAGGGACGCGTTGAATTCCGGGATGTCACCTTCAAGTACCCCGGTGCCGAGGCTCCCGTCCTGAGCAATATTTCCTTCACGGCAGAGCCCGGCAAGACCCTGGCCATCATCGGCTCCACGGGAGCAGGCAAAACCACCTTGGTCTCGCTGCTGCCGCGGCTCTACGACGTCGCCTCGGGTGACGTCCTCCTCGATGGCGTTCCTGTGACGGACATGGACTCCTCCGAGATCACCAGCCGCGTGTCGGCCGTTCCGCAGAAGCCCTACCTGTTCTCCGGAACCATTGAGCACAACCTTCGCTTCGGCAAACCGGACGCCACCGATGACGAACTCTGGGACGCGTTGGAGACCGCGCAAGCCAAGGGGTTCGTCGAGGAGAAGTCCTCAGGACTGAACCGCCGCATCGCCCAGGGCGGAACCAATGTCTCCGGTGGCCAGCGCCAGAGGCTGTCCATTGCCAGGGCCCTGGTGACCAAGCCCAACGTTTACCTTTTCGACGATTCATTCTCTGCTTTGGACGTTGCGACGGACGCCCGGCTCCGGAAAGCCCTGAAAGCCAAAACCCGGGATGCGACGGTCATCATTGTGGCCCAGCGCGTCTCAACCATCGCCGACGCGGACGAGATCCTGGTGCTGGACAACGGCCGCATCGTTGACCGCGGAACACACGACGAACTGCTGGAGACGTCACCTACGTACCAGGAAATCGTTGAATCCCAGCTGAGCGTGGAGGAAGTGGCATGAGCGAGCAGAACCAGCAGAAGGAGCGTGGCTGGGCTGCCAAGGCAGAGGCTGCGAAGGATGCCAAGGCAACAGCCGAGGCCGAAGCGGCAACAGAGGTCCTTGATGACGAGGACTTCGTCGAGGAGGAGTACGTTCCCTCCGAAGCCGACGGCGGCATGTTCGGCGATGTTCCGGCCAAGAAGGCCAAAGCGTTCTGGCCCTCGGCCAAGCGGCTGATGGGACTGCTGAAGCCCGAAAGCGTTGGCGTCTACATCGTCATCGGCCTCGTCGTGGTTTCAGTGGTGCTCAACGTGATCGCCCCCAAGGTCCTGGGCAGTGCCATGGACGTCATCTTTGGTGGCGTCGTGGGCAAGCAGATCCCTGAAGGTGTCTCCCAGGAGCAATTCGTGGAGCTCATGCGCCAGCAGGGGCAAGGCAACTTCGCCGACATGGTGTCCAAGATGGAGCTCACCAACGGCATCGACTTCCCCAAGTTGACGTTCCTGATTTCGATCGTGCTCCTGATGTACTTTGTGGCCAACATTTTCCTGTGGGCCCAGGGCTGGTTGCTCAACCGGATCGTGATGCGGGTCATCAAGCAGCTCCGCAATGACGTCCAGGCGAAGCTCAACAGGCTCCCGCTGAACTACTTTGACACCCGCCAGCGCGGCGACATCCTCTCCCGTGTCACCAACGACGTCGACAACGTCCAGCAGGGACTTCAGCAGGCGTTCGCGCAGCTGGTCAGCTCCGTGCTGACAGTCCTTGGCATCACCGTGATGATGTTCATCGTGTCCTGGGAACTGGCGTTGATCGCGCTGATCGCACTGCCTCTCTCCGGCATCGTCGCAGGCGTCATCGGCGCCCGCAGCCAGAAGCTCTTTGCTGCGCAGTGGAAGAACACCGGCGCCCTCAACGGCCAGATCGAGGAATCGTTCTCCGGCCACGATCTTGTGAAGGTGTTCGGCCGCGACGCCGACATGCTGGAGCGGTTCGACGCTAAGAACGAGGAACTCTACAAGGCGTCCTTCGGTGCGCAGTTCGTATCCGGCGTGATCTTCCCTGCGATGAACTTTGTGTCCTACCTGTCCTACGTCGGCATCGCCGTGGTCGGTGGCCTGCGGGTCGCTTCGGGCTCCATGAGCCTTGGTGACGCCACGGCCTTCATCCAGTACTCGCGTGAGTTCACCCAGCCGCTGGGCCAGATCGCCGGTATGGCGAACATGCTCCAGTCCGGTGTGGCCTCCGCCGAGCGCGTCTTCGAGTTCCTCGATGCGGATGAAGAAGTCGAGGAGAACGGCACGCGTCACCTGCCCGCCAAGACCGACGGCCATGTTGAGTTCGAGCACGTCTCCTTCAGCTACGTGGAGGACAAGCCGCTCATTGAGGATCTGTCCTTCGCCGCCGAACCTGGCCACACCGTTGCGATTGTCGGACCCACAGGTGCCGGCAAGACCACCTTGGTGAACCTTGTGATGCGCTTCTACGAGCTCAACTCCGGCCGGATCACGCTGGACGGTGTGGACATCAAGGACCTGACCCGTTCCGAGCTGCGCTCCAAGGTGGGCATGGTGTTGCAGGATGCATGGCTCTTCGGCGGGACCATCTACGACAACATCAAGTACGGCAACCTGGACGCCACCGAAGAGCAGATCATGGAGGCCGCGAAGGCCACCTACGTAGACCGCTTCGTGCGGGCACTGCCTGACGGCTACCAGACGATCATCGACGAAGAAGGAAACAACGTCAGCGCCGGTGAGAAGCAGCTCATCACCATCGCCCGTGCCTTTGTCTCGGATCCCTCGTTGCTGATCCTTGATGAAGCCACCAGCTCCGTGGACACCCGTACCGAACTGCTGCTGCAGAAGGCCATGGCCGCCCTCCGCACCGACCGGACAAGCTTCGTGATCGCCCACCGGCTCTCCACCATCCGGGATGCCGACACCATCCTGGTGATGGAGAACGGCAAGATCGTGGAGCAGGGCAACCACACCCGGCTGCTCGCCCTCCAGGGCGCGTACTACCGGTTGTACATGTCCCAGTTCGCCGGTGAGGAAGAAACCGCAGTGGATGATTCGACGGCGGTGCACAGCTGAGCACCGACTCACTGAAAACTGGCGTGAACGTCCAGGATTCCACGGCACCCCAGCGCATTGAGGTCCTTGTACCCATGCGCTGGGGTGACATGGACGCCTACGGACATATCAACAACGTGCAGATCGTTCGCATGCTCGAGGAAGCCCGCATCGCAGCTTTCGGCCCACCCCGCGGGGCGGGCCTTCCGGGCGTGGAGCCTCCCGCGGCACTGTTCAACGATGTCGAAGAGGGCACCATGACCCTCGTGGTGGAGCATAAAGTCCGATATGTCCGGACTTTGGAGTACCGCAACATCCCGGCCGTCGTGGAGATATGGGTTGGCGCCGTCAAAGGCGCCAGCTTCGATCTCCACTACGTCATCAAGGACCCCGTGACCCGGGAGGATTGCGTCAAAGCCACCACCCACCTTGCTTTCGTCGCCGAGGCCACGGGGCGGGTCCTGAGGCTCACCCAGGAGCAAAAGGAAAAGCTGGAACGGTACCGCGCGTAGCGTGCCCTGCCAGCACAAACCTACCCTCGTGTGTGCTCAGTCCCGTGTGCCCGTAGAGTTTCAGCATGAAACTTGAAATTGCCGTGGTCAGCGCGGCCGGTGCGGGTGTCGCTGCCGCCGAAGGAGCCAACCGCGTCGAGCTCTGCAGCAGCCTCGAACTCGGTGGAATCACACCCAGCCAAGGGCTCATGGAAGCCAGCATGGAGCACGTTGACGGCCGGCTTGAGATCCATCCCCTGATCCGCTCAAGGCCTGGCGACTTCCTGTACTCGGCGTCGGACGTGGACACCATGGTGCACGAGGTCCGCCACTTGCTGGCCCAGGGTGCGCACGGGGTTGTGGTGGGAGCCCTCACTCCTGCCCGGGAAGTGGATGTCCACACCATCCAGCGTCTGGTGGAAGCAGCGAAGGAAGCCAACCCAGAAGCCCAGCTGACCTTTCATCGGGCCATCGACCAATCCAAGGATCCCCTCGCAGCCCTCGATCAGCTGCTGGAGCTGGGCTTCACCAGGGTGCTGACCTCCGGACACGAAGCCACCGCGGGCTTGGGGTTATCCACCTTGACCACCATGGCGGAACGCGTCGGACACACCCTGCAGATCATGGCTGGTGGGGGACTGTCCCTCGACGATATCCCCGCCATGCACAGGGCGGGTCTTTCGGCCGTCCACCTGTCCGCCAAGAAGACCGTTTCCACCCTCGGTGAGGGAGCGATTTCCCTCGGAGCGAACGACCACAGCGATCCCACCGCCTACACCGTTACCGACCGCGACATCGTCCGGGCGGCCAGGGCGAAGGTGAACGCCCTCAATCTGGAAACCCATAGTTAGCCACGGCCGTCCCGTCCAGCAGGTGGGCGGGCGAATTCCAGTGAGTACGCATCGCAATGACCCTTTACGACTCCTCGGAACGTCGGGATGATGTAAGGATTCACCAACTCGGTGGAGAGCCACGCAGCTACCTTCAGGAGTCCCAGCGATGCCGCTGCCCACGCCGGTTTCACCGGCCGTTGTTTTCCCTTCGCCCACCACCAGAAAGAGCAACCTGACCGAAGGCCACCCGGAGGTGGACTGCGGCGTGGGGGCGTGGGACAAACTGCTCTACGGAAACCACCGTTTTGTGGTGGTTGCGGGGAACGGGACACGGGCGGCCCAGGCTTACAGGGTGGTCCTCCCATGGCGTCGGCAGGACGAGGATCCGGCCGGCGTGGACGTCATCATCGTTTCGGAGCAGACAGGTGCCAGGGTCCGGAACGTGATCGTGGAGGAGGCCTCCCGGGAGTCCGGAAGCATCGTTTTTGAGGCTATCGATGGTCAAGGGATCTACTTTGTCTACTACCTGCCCTACGCCATGCTGGGAAAACCCCATTATCCCCAGGCGCAGTACCTCCCGCGTCGTCCCACTGCGGATCCTGCGTGGGCGGCCGTCGTCGGGCGTTCCTTTGGGACGGGCAGAGCGCAAGGCGATCTGCCCAACGCCACGGTCCTTCGGTATGAGGCCGCCAGTGAGCGCGATTCCTTCGCGCCCATGAACTTCACGGCCCGCAGGGACGAACTGGAACGATTCCGGTCCCGCCACGCGGAGGATGCCTTCCTGGTCTTCCCCGAAGACCGGCTGAATCCCATTTCCATGCGCAGGGACTTGCCGGCGCATTGGGTCATGAGTGGCCCGTCGTACTCTCTTCAAGGGGCCGCCCAAGCGGGGGAGGACTACGTGGTCCAACTCGGGCTTTACGCGCAGAAGGACCTTGAAGACGTCACTGTCGCAGTGACCTCCCCGGCGGGAGGCCACTGCATCAACACCGACGGGGTGGACCGATTTGGAAAGCCATGGCGCAGGACGCTGGGCGTTCCGGCCGGGACCGTGCAGGCCCTGTTCATCATCCTTCCCATCCCGTTGAACGCTGCCGGAGGTTCACACTGCGCGGTGATTGCCATCGAGGCAGCAGGCGAAGCGGCATGGGAGGTCGGGGTCACGTTGGACGTAGCGCCGGAAACAGAGCCGCCGCCGGCCGCCGGAGGATTCGGTGACCCGCGATATCTGCGCCGCCTGGCGTGGCTGGATTCGCCGGTTGCCCAGGACGCGGAACTCGTCAGGCCTTTCACCGCCATCACGCTGGATGAACCGACCAAAACGCTGGGGATTCTGGGCAGGTCGCTACAGGTCGCCGAGTCGGGACTTCCGGCGCAGGTGACGTCCACCTTCACCACCGCCGTCACGGCAACGGACGGTCCCGCCGTCGAGCTTTTCAGGGGCCCGGTGCGACTGGACATCGAGGGCATCCACTGGAGCTATTCGCCGCTCACTTTCACGGCTGAGGGACCCGCCCGGATGTCGTGGCGCTGCCACTGGAGCGGGCAGCAACGGAGCGGCGAGGCAGGCGGCACAACTGCCGTCATAGTGCAAGTGACCGGAGTGCTCGACGCCGATGGGACCGTGTCGTACTCGCTTCGGCTCGTGCCGGAGCGGGCGGCGGAGGTGCCCGACGTCGGCCTGCAGTTGGCGTTTCATGAGACTGCGGTTCCGCTCGCGATGGGACTGGGTGTTCCCGGAGGGCGACGCCCTGACTCCTTGGACTGGGCCTGGGATGTTGCGGCAAAGAACCAGGACGCGCTGTGGTTGGGGAGCGTGAATGCCGGGATGCAACTGTCCCTCCGGGACGGCACCTATGAGCGGCCACTGAATACCAATTTCTACCGCGAGAAACCGCTGGTTGAGCCGGTGTCGTGGGCCAACCGCCAGGCAGAGGGGATCCGCGGCGGGATCACACTGCGGACCATGGAGAACACGGTGACAGTAAATGCCTTCAGCGGGGCGCGGACCCTGACCGCGAACGAGCCATTGGATTTCGACTTCCGCCTCCTGCTGACACCGTTCAAGCCCCTCCGCCCCGGCAACCACCTGGCTAAGCGCTACTTCCACCAGCCCGCGGACCCGGCGGATATCAGGGCGGCGGGAGCCACCGTGGTCAACGTGCACCACGCCACGGCACCCGCCCCCTACATCAACGACCCCCTGCTGACCGTGGAGTCACTGCGGGAATACGTGGCTGAATGCCACCGCCACGGACTCAAAGCCAAGGTGTACAACACTGTCCGCGAGCTCACGTTCCACAGTCCGGAGCTGCTGCCGCTGATGCAACTGGACCATGAGATCCTCAGTGACGGCCCGGGTGCGGGACACATATGGCTCCAGGAACATGCCGGGAGCGGCTACGTCTCCGCATGGTTCGCTCCGGACGTGGATGACATCGCCGTCGTGACCACAGGGGAGTCCCGGTGGGAGAACTTCTACGTGCGCAGCCTGCAGGAGCTGGCCAACGGGGTGGATGGAATCGACGGCATCTATCTCGATGACATCGCCTATGACCGCCACGCGATGCTTCGTGTTCGCAAAGTCCTGGAGAGGGCCTGCGGGGCGCGCGGCGTGGACGGCCCTGACATCGACCTCCACTCGGCCAACCAGTTCACGGCGAATGACGGCTATGCGTCCTCGGCCAATCTGTACATGGAGCAGCTGCCCTACGTGGACAGGCTGTGGCTGGGGGAGTACTTCGACTACGACACCACGGACCCCGACTATTGGCTGGTGGAATTGTCGGGCATTCCCTTCGGCCTCATGGGAGAGATGTTGGAAGGCGGCGGCAACCCCTGGCGCGGAATGGTGTTCGGCATGACCGGCCGGGCTCCCGCCGTCGACAACCGGCCGCTCTGGGAATTCTGGTCCGAAACCGGGCTGGAACACGGCCGGATGCACGGCTTCTGGGACCCGCAGGCACCCATCCGGACCAGCCACCCGGACGTCCGGGCCACTACCTGGCTCACAGACCGCGGGATGGTGGTGGCGTTGGCTTCCTGGGCCGGGGACACTGAGCATGTGAGGTTGATATTCGACGACGGAGCTGCCGCCACCAGCCGCATCAACGCTCCGGCGATCCCCGGCTTCCAAGCCGCCGCAAGTTACGCACCCGGCGATGCCATCACCCTTGAGCCGCGGCGCGGCCTCCTCCTCACGATCGGATACTGACGTGGCCATCACAGCCTCCAACCTCACCGTTACCACCATCCCGTTGACCATGGCCGAGCTCGGTCCACTGAACCCCTTGCCGGTAGTCGCCGCCGAACTGGACCAGCCCTACACCGTCGGCGAGGGCGTGCCGGAGGAACTCCAGGCATCAGCCCGCTACGGCGTGGTGCCCAACGTCTACCCGTACCTCATGCAGGACGGGTACAGCCGCGACGCGGCACCCAGGGAGGTTCCCGCCGTCGTGCTTGAAAACAGCAAACTGAAGGTGACGGTCATCCCTTCGCTGGGCGGGCGCATCTGGGAGCTATTCGACAAAGCAACCGGGAAGCAGCTCCTCCACACGCACGACGCCCCGCAACTGGCCAACATCGCGCTGCGGAAGGCCTGGGTTGCCGGCGGGTTGGAGTGGAACATCGGCACCCGTGGCCATTCACCCACCAGTTGCGATCCGCTGCACACGGCCATCGTCCACACCGCGGATGGTAAGCACATCCTGCGGATGTGGGAGTTCGAACGGCTCCGGGAAGTGGTGTTCCAAGTGGACGTCTGGCTCCCTGCGGACTCGGCCGTCGTCTTCGCCGCGGTGCGGATCAGGAACCCGAATGGCCACGACGTGCCCATGTACTGGTGGAGTAACGCCGCCATCCCGGAGACCGACCGTACCCGGGTGATCGCTCCGGCGGACGAAGCCTACGGCAGTGACTACACCACGGACATCACCCGCGTCCGGCCCACCGCCCATGAAGGCTATGACGGCACCTGGCTGGTCAACAGCCCGCACGCGGCGGACTTCTTCTTCGACATCGACCCTTCCGAGCGGCGTTGGGTGGTGGCAGCGGACGACGACGGCGATGGGCTGGCGATGTTGTCCACGGGCCTCCTGCGGGGAAAGAAACTGTTCGTGTGGGGCCAAGGACAGGGCGGAAAGCGATGGCAGGAGTGGCTGAGCCCCGGAGCCGGACCTTACGCCGAAATCCAGGCCGGCCTCGCCCAGACGCAATTCGAACACCTCATCATGCCGGCCAGGGCTGAATGGGCGTGGGTCGAGGCCTACGGGAACGGGCACCTTGATCCGGAGACCTCGCACGGTGCCGACTGGGACGCTGCCGTGGCCCATGCCGGCGAACGCTTGGAAGGGCTCCTGCCGCACGGGGAACTCGAGGCAATGCTTCCCGCCGCCATCACCGATGCCGACGTCCCGCCGTCGAAAATGCTCTTGCATGGGAGTGGCTGGGGCGTGGTGGAGCGTGCCCGGCGGCTCAAGACCGGCCGGACGTGGATCGATGAAAGCGGAACCCCGTTCGTGGCTGAAAGCGTCACAGGCGAGCAGGAACCGTGGCTTACGCTGCTGCAGGGAAAGAGGTTCGAGGGCGCGCCCGGTTTCGTCGCGGGGGAGGACTGGGAGGAGTTGCTGGCAGGGCAGGACAGCCCCGAAGCGCAATTCCATCTGGCCACCATGAAGCATGCCCGGCAGGATCTGGAGGGCGCCAAGAAGGGATATCGCGAGGTACTGGCCGTGGCGGATGCCAGACCGGAAACAACAGCGTTGGCACATCGCGGACTCGGGCTGGCGCTGCTGGCTGAAGGCCAGAATACCGACGGACTTGCTGAGCTCCGCCAGGGCGTGGCGGCAGGCAGTTCCAGCGTTGCCTTGCTCACCGAAGCCGTCACCCTCAGCATCCGTCATGGTGACCCCGCCTCGGCGCTGGAACTGGCCGAATCGGCACCCAGGGAGGGCGCCGGCGTCGGACGTTTGACGTTCCTCAAAGCGTTGGCGCTCGCACGCACGGGCAATCCCGGCGAGGCGGCATCGATTCTGCGTGAAGGCGTCGAGATCCCGGACCTCCGGGAGGGAGAGGACGCCATCGCGGACCTCTGGGAAGAGGTATGCCCTGACGAACCCGTCCCGGCTGCCTACCATTTCGGAATGCACTAGTGGCCGGTGTGGCCTCCCGCACATCAGGGGCAATCTCTGAAAGCGTGTTCTGGAACGTCAAGCGACAACGAACGGAGCACGGATTGATCCCCGAAATACCAGGACTGCCGCCCATGGAGTGGACGTCTTCCGCGGGCCACGCCAGCTATGACGAGGCGGAGGGAACACTGACGCTCACGGCAGCGCCCGGCGTCGACTGGACCAACGATTCCCTCGGCGGAGAGCCGCGGCACGGAGCCACGGCACTGGGCTTCAGGGCACCGGCGGCGTTCTCGCTCTCGGCCAGGGTCCTGGTTGCTTCACCCAGGACAACCTTCGACGCCGGTGTGCTGACCTTGTGGGCGGACAGCGACCACTGGGCCAAGCTCTGTTTCGAATACTCTCCGCAAGGGGAAGCCATGGTGGTCAGCGTGGTCACCAATGAGTATTCCGACGATTCGAACGGTCCTGTGGTCACGGCGCCGTGGGTCTGGTTGCGCGTGAGCAGGGTCGGTCCGGCCTGGGCATTCCACTCATCCTCCGACGGCCGTGAGTGGTCCTTTGTCCGCGTGTTCAGGCTGGAAACGGAGAAGCCGGTGCACGTTGGCTTCATGTCGCAGGCCCCCATGGGCGAGAGCTGCGAGGCACGTTTTGACGCCATCGAATTGACGGAAGAACCTCCGGCGGACCTGCGCGACGGAAGTTAGTCCGGATCAGGGCCGTGGGAGCGCCCGGCTGTGGATATTCGGATGCTTAGGTAAGCCAAACAAGGTAAGTTGGCATGGTGATTCCCTCCGTGAAACCTGCCATTGACCGCGCCCCCGGAGTCTCCAAGGAGATCGAGGACGCTGCCTGGTATGTGCTCGGTCCGGCGTTGCAGGGGAGACCTTCTGCGCTGGACGGCCGGACACTGACGTGGACCGCGGATGCCGCCGGCGAACTGCTGGAACGGCTGGAGCGCGGGGTGGAGGACTCCAAGGCTCCCATGATGACCAACCTGCGGCAGAACCTCGACGGCGCGTCCCGGGAGGCCAAGCTGCTGGCCGTGGAATTGCTGTTCCTGCAGTCCCTTCCGCTCGCTCACGAGGTCAAGTCGCTCAGGGTGAAGCGGGCGCGCGTGGCCGAGGCAGCGTCGTGGGTTGAGCCGGCTGTTGACCTGCCGGAAGAACTCTATGAGGGCATGACGGACCACGGCGTCATCCGCGACCGCACCGCAGAATTCAACTGGACCATCTGGGATCACTTGAAGTGGCTGTGTCGCTTTGTGGCCCACGTGGACCGCCAGAGCACGGCCACCATCAATGAAGCCCTCGAAGACCCGCTGAAGTTCCACGAACTCGCGGCCGCGACCCCCGAAGACCAGCCGGCCCTGCGCCGCAGCATCGAGTACTTGGTGTGGCCCAGCTACTTTGAGCCCGTGGTGGCCGATGTGGAACGCCAGGAGATCCGGGACGCGTTCGCTTCGCTCGTGGGCGGGGCCAAAGGTGACTCGGACGAGGACATCACTGCCGACATCCACCGCATCCGCCTGCACTTGGACGAGCAAGCCGGGCAACGCATCGATTGGTATGCCCGCCAACTGGTGAGCCAATGGCGCAAAGTGGGAGACCCCGGCCGCCGGTCCTGGCTCCTGCGAACCCATCACGACAATGCGGACCTCCTCGCTGCCTGGGTTGCCGAAGAAAAGGCCACCCTGGACGTGGAGCACCTGCGCACGTTGACGGCCGGCGTCACGGCCGGCGTGGTCCAGCATGCCGTGGACGAAGATTACAAACACTTGGGCTATGTGGAACGTGAGGACACCAAAACGGCGGTCTTTGCCTTCCTGACGGTCATGAAACCCGGCGATCTCACGCTCTACCAGCACGCTGGGCGGGTGCGGGTCGGCGTGGTCCTCGGCGAGCCCGAACACCACGAAGACAACCGCCGCATCCGCCGGAAGGTCCGCTGGTTCGATGACAGTTACGCCATCCCCGAGCTGCCTCGCCACGCCCAGCGGCAGTTGTCCACGCCCGGCATCCTGGTCGATGTCACCAGGGTCATCCAGGCCCTCCAGGAACTGCTCCCGGTAGAAGCCGAAACCGACGGCGAGGACGAAACCCCGCCCACCGCCGTCGTCGAGGTTGTCCAGCAAGGCTTCCGCCCCCTGACGGAAGAGTTCGCGGCCTCCCTGCACATGGACCTCGAGCCGCTCAAGGAAATCGCGGAACTGCTCGAAGAAAACCGCCAGCTGGTTCTGTACGGTCCTCCAGGCACCGGCAAGACCTACCTTGCCAAGCACCTCGCTGCCGAACTCGCCGGTGACCACACGGACGAGCGCGTGAAGCTGGTCCAGTTCCACCCGTCGTATGCCTACGAGGACTTCTTTGAGGGCTACCGCCCGGACAAGACGGACGACGGCCAGGTCTCCTTCAAGCTTGTTGCAGGACCCCTGCGCCGGCTCGCCGAGGAAGCCGCCAAACCGGAAAACGCGCACAAGCCGTATTTCCTCATCATCGACGAAATGAACCGGGCCAACCTGGCCAAGGTGTTCGGCGAGCTGTACTTCCTGCTGGAATACCGGGACGACCGCATCTACCTGCAGTACAGCCCCAACGAGCCCTTCAGCCTGCCCGACAACCTGTACATCATCGGCACCATGAACACCGCCGACCGTTCCATCGCCATGATGGATGCGGCCATCCGGCGCCGTTTCGCCTTCATCGAACTGCACCCCAACGTGGAGCCGGTCAAGGGCTCGCTGCGCCGGTTCCTGGAGGCGCGGGGACTGGACACGCTCAACGCGGACCTCCTTGACGCGCTCAACGCCGCCATTGATGACTGGGACCGGGACCTGATGATCGGGCCTTCCTACTTCATGAAGAACGCCGCCCAGAACCCTACGGGCCTCCGCCGGATCTGGAAATACGAGCTCATGCCGTTGCTGGAGGAGCACTACCATGGGCAACTGAACCGGGCACAGCTGGAGGAGCGCTTCGGCCTGGACCAGCTGCTGGGACGTCTTGCAGCCCGCTAAGGCCATTCCGCCGCGGCCGGGCAGGGCGCCGGCCAGCGCCGGTCGTGCACCCGCCCGTTCCGGGCCCCGGCACATCGTCATGGATGAGCTTTCCGGCGGCGTGGTGGACAAGCTCGACCCCGAATCTGCCGCGTTTATCAACGCCAGCGGACTGGCCAAAGCCGCTCCCATGGGCATGGGCCTCTACCGGATTGAGCCCGTCGGCAAGGTCGGATCGGTACGGACAGCGACGGTTCAGCTGGAAGTCCGGCCCAAGGACCGCCTGGGCCTGAGCCGCTTGCTCTTCCTGCTCAGCTACGCCGGCGAGCAGGGCTTCCGCGACCATTCGGTGGAGGCCGTGGAGCATCCGGACCTGTGGAGTGCGCTGGCTGAATCACTGGCACAGCTGGCGGACCGGGCGCTCAGCCGTGGTGTCCTGCAGGGCTATTTGACGGTGGAGGAGTCGCTGCGGACCGTGAAGGGCCGGATCCGGATTTCGGACCAGATCTCCCGCCGGCCCGGAATGATGGTGCCGTTGGAGGTTTCCTACGACGAATTCACCGAGGACATTGCCGAGAACCGCATCCTCCGGGCCGCGTTGGAACGGATGGGCAAGGTTCCAGGCGTCCGCCCCGACGTCCTGAGCCGTCTGCGCCAGCTGAAGGGAAAGCTCGACGCCGTCACCCGGCTGCAGTCCGGCGCACCGCTGCCGCCGTGGCGGGCGAGCCGGATGAACCTCCGGTACCACCCGGTGCTGAGGCTCTCCGAAGTGATCCTGCGCAATGCCTCCGCTGAAGCCGGTGAAGGCAAACAGCAAACAGCGTCCTTCGTGGTGGACATGGCGCAGGTATTCGAGGAGTTCGTAGGGACCGCGCTCCGCGCGGCCATGAGTGCCCATCCGGGGGAGATGCGTCTTCAGTACGGTGCGCTGCTCAATGAAGCCGTCAACGACTCGGACCGCCTCACCGTCCGTCCCGATGCTGTGCATTTCCTGGGCGGCCGTCCCGTGGTGGTCTACGACTCCAAGTACAAAGCAGCCTCCGACGCCGGGGCCTCGCTCAGCGCCGACCACTACCAGTTGCTGGC
The DNA here is from genome assembly GCF_050435325.1 of Paenarthrobacter sp. TE4293. Classification (NCBI taxonomy): domain Bacteria; kingdom Bacillati; phylum Actinomycetota; class Actinomycetes; order Micrococcales; family Micrococcaceae; genus Paenarthrobacter; species Paenarthrobacter sp. TE4293. The sequence goes on along the minus strand of NZ_JBNJRY010000002.1, from coordinate 428,491 downwards.
GTACTGCACGGCGCTCAGGGTTCCCACAGCGTGGCTCGTTTATGCAGGGCGTGGCGAAGTGAAACTGCGGCGCATCCTTAACACCGACATCGACATCGTGGAATACCCGCTGGACCTGTCGCTGCCGCCGTCGGAAATCCTCGCAGCGGTGGCCGACCTCGCCGAACAATCGTGGGGCGAAGTAGTACGCCAGGCTGTGGCGGGCCGGCCGGCGTCGGACTAGCCTGAGACATAAACCGTTCAGCGATAGGAGTCACCATGGCCAAGAAGAAATCCTGGCGCGACATGAGCAAGGGCCAACGCATATCGGTCCTCATCAGCGGAGCCCTGAACCTGGCCTTGCTGATAGCAGCGCAGCGCAGTATCGCCACGACGCCGGAGGCAAACATCAGGGGCAAGAAGGTTCTCTGGCGCGCGGCTTCCTTCATCAACTTCTTTGGCCCCGTCAGCTACTTCCTGTTTGGCCGCCGTCGGGAGGCAACGGGCACCAAGGGCTAGAAGGGCTCAGGCGGGCATCTTCACCGTAAACGTGGTGCCCCGGCCCGGTTCGCTCTGGAGCGTGATGGTGCCTCCGTGGGCTTCAACGATCGCTTTGCTGATGGGCAGCCCGAGTCCGACGCCGGGAATCGTGCTGTTACGGACGCCGCCGGCCCGGAAAAACTTGGTGAACGCCTCGGCCTGTTCCTCTTCGGTCATGCCCATGCCGGTGTCCGTGACCCGGCAGAACACGAAGTCCTGGTCCTCCCACGCAGCGACTTCCACGTCGCCGCCGTCGGGGGAGTACTTGATCGCGTTGGACACCAGGTTGTCCAGCACCTGGGCGATGCGGGACGAATCAACGTGGGCTTCCAAGGCCTCGGGAATGTCCATGGAGAGGCGGATGCCGGCCTTCGCCGCGCGGGGTTCGGCGGAGTTGACGCTGCCGCGGACCAGTTCGGCGACGTCCACCGCATGGGGCTGGATGACAATGTGGCCTGAGCGTACGGCCAAGAGATCCGAAACCAGGGTGAGCAGGCGCTCGGCGTTGCGCCGGACAATGTCGAGCTGCTTCCGGGACCGCGGGTCGAGGGCTTCGGTATCGTCAAGGATCAGTTCCACGTAGCCCAGGATGGACGTCAAAGGGGTCCGGAATTCGTGGGACACGTTGGCCACAAAGTCATCCTTGGCGGCCAGTGCATTGACCAGTTCCGTCACGTCGCTGAAGACCACCACGGAGCCAGCGAACTTCCCGGAGTCGTCCACCATGGGCCGGGCGCTGGCGGTGTAGGCCCGCTGTTCCTGGCCAGTGCCCAACCACACGAGCTGGTCGGTAAACCGTTCGCCAAGGACGGCACGGCGAACAGGGCGACGGTCTGCGGGCAGGGGCGTGGTCTGGTCGATGTCGAAGATCAGCAGCTGCGATTCGTTGGGATCATCGTTGTCCGGGGGAGTGGCCAGCGTGTGGGTTTGGCGTTGGCGACGGTTCATGAGGATGTCGTGACCGTCGCCATCGACCGCCACGACGCCCAGCGGCAGGGCCTCCATCACCGTATTAAGGAGCCGTTCCTGCTTGGTGCTGACATCCAGTGCAGCCTTAAGAGCCTCGTCCTTTTCCTCCAAGGCGCGTTGCTGGCGGACCATGCTCAAGGTCAGGACACTGACAGACACGCCGATGCCGAGAATGAGGATGGGGAAGAGCAGGGGCTTGGTGAGGGCCTGCTCGGTCACGCCGCCCCGGATAAACAAGGGAATCCACACAATACCGAGGGGGCCAAGGAAGGACAGCGCTATGGCCAGCTTTGGAAAGAGGCCGGAAGCGCAGAGCCAAATAACGGGAAGGACCACCAGCACGCTGAGGCCCGTGAGCGCTTCCTGGCCACCCTCGCGTCCAAACGCAATGGAGACCATGTCCAGGATGGGGATTGCCAGGAAGCTGGCGAAGGGCAGCCGGTGCCACGGCACAATGACGCACAAACCGAGGAGGAATGCCTGACTCAGGAGAAATATCAGGAAGAGCGGATTTTCCAGCGTGGCCGGGAAAAACAGCCACACCAGGATGGCCGAAAGACAAACACAGACCGACAACGGCAGTTGGCTGAGGACAACCCGCATTCTCAGGGTATGTTCGTGGAACGAGCGCTGAAAGACCAGGAGTTTCTTCTTTTCACCAATATCCCAAGTCGAAGGGTGGGTCATGGCACATCCACCACGGATGCGGAAGAAAAACGGTTCATGAGATCAGCCTAACCATAATGGATATACTTCTGAGGTTATCGAAGGGGCTGAGGGGCAGCGATGAGTGAAGTACGTGTGGGGCTGGTTATTGAAGATGACCAGGATATTCGCGAGCTGGTAAGGGTAGTCCTTTCCCAAGCGGGGTTCGATGTGCACACCGCATCCACGGGATCTGCGGGTGTGACGTCGGCGCGCGAGCTGAATCCGGACGTTATTACGTTGGATCTCGGCCTCCCTGACATCGACGGCTTTGAGGTCGCCCGCCAAATCCGTAAGTCTTCCGATGCGTACATCATTATGCTGACGGCCCGTGCCGAGGAACTCGACACCCTCATGGGCCTGGAGGCCGGTGGCGACGATTACCTCACCAAGCCGTTCCGCCCCCGCGAACTCCGCGCCCGTGTTGAGGCCATGATGCGAAGGCCCCGCGCGTCGTCGGACTCCCGGAATGTTGTTGAAGAAGTGGACCCCGAGGTGAGCCACAACGGTTTGGCAGTCTCGGCAGGTTCCCGCACCGCAGTCCTGAACGGTACCGAGCTCAAGCTGACCCGGACCGAATTCGACCTCCTGCTTGCGCTGCTTGAGACCGGACGGATTGTGCGGACCAAGGCAGACCTCGCCCGTCGCCTGCGCAATGAACCGTACGACGTCGGAAGTTACGTCAGCGACGCCGACGAACGCGCCGTTGAGGTGCATATGGGGAACCTGCGCAAGAAGCTCGGCGACAGCATCCAGGCGCCCCGCTGGCTTGAGACGGTCCGCGGCGTCGGCTATCGGCTCGCGCCTGCCTCCAACAACAACTAACGCGGCGGGCCAGTCAGGGCGGGCCGAGCGTAGAGGCAGGCCGACCCGTAGGCAAGCCGCGTGAAGTTACAGGAGCGGTGTTTCCAGCTCCCGGATCGTGCCGCGAACAAAGTTGTCGATTTCCTTCACCTGCGCCGTCAGCTCGTCCAGATGGTCCGCGTTGGGGAGGAGGCGGATGCTGATCTCCAGTTCCGTGGCCAAGCGGTTCATGCAGATGGCACCCACCATGTGGCTGGAGGTCTTCAGGCTGAGCACGGCATCCATGGCGTCCTCAATGTCCAGTTTTTGCAGCGCATGGTGGAGCCGCTCGACCCGCCACGGCAGCAGCTCTACATAGTGGCGAACGAAGCTGGTGATGATGGCTTGGTCTCCGCCAAGCTCGGCCTGGAGTTCAGTGAGAACGGTGCGATCCACCAGGGAGTCAGTGCACTCGTCATACTCAGACACCAGACTCCTCCCGCCTCCAAACAATAGATTCACGATTCAACAGTAGGACCACGTGAACTGCGGACGCGCCATAAAACGAAAGCTTGATCCAATCTTGAGCGGACTCAGAGGGAGTCTTGATTGGTGCCGTACACAGTAGGACGAGCAGGGGCATGATCACGGATCTGGGGGATTCCAGGCTTGAACCAAGGAACGGTAATGAGCATGAACAGCACTACGCGTCCATCGCCAGGCCTGATGGTTATCATCGTCTTTTGCATGACAGTTCTCCTTGGCATCGGCGGAACCGCAGCCTTTGCACTCTGGGAACAGAGCACACATCCCTCAGCCAAGGACCAGTCCGTCAGCTCGGCTCCGTCTGCCCCTTCCACGCGCTAGGCGAAGGGCTGTTCGTACTGCCCTCCAGAAACTGAGTCAGCCTGTCTTCGAGGATTGACCGGTCCTTCAGTTCACACTCCCACACCGTCAACACGTCCCAGCCTCCCGAGGCCAGCAGCTCCCGCTGCAGGGCATCGCGCTCGCGTGTCCGGCTCCTCTTGGCTTCCCAGAAGGCCGCATTGGCCGCCGGAGCATGCTGTCCTACCCGGCAGTCATGGAAATGCCAGAAGCAACCGTTGATGAAGATAACCTTGCGCCGTCCCGCGAACACCAGGTCCGGGCGACCCGGAAGCTTCGCCGAACCTGCTTGCCCGTGCAGCCGGTAGCGGTACCCTTTGGCGTGCAGGAGTTTCCGGACCAGCATCTCCGGCTTGGTGTTCTTGCCCCGGATTTTGGCCATGTTGCGGCTGCGCTGCTCCGGCGTCAGGAGGTCCCGGCTCTCGCCCATGGGTCCAGCCTACCCAGGCCGCACCTGCCCAGGCGCAGCATCGATCAATGAGTTCATGACCCCAGACTTCCGTGCCTGGAACACTCCCCGGTCCAGCCCCACGGCGTGACCTGGACCTTCATCCGGCGGCTGCACTGGGGGCAAAAGCGTGGCGGCTCCATCGCCAGCCGCTGCCGGCAGCCCTGGTGGGCGTCCGACGTCGGGCCCTCACCGCCGCAGTGGCCGCAGTACAGGCAGCTTGGTTTGGTGGTCATAGCGACTTCTGGAATTCCTTGATGGGCATGTTGAGTTCCACCAGCAGGTTCAGGTCGGCGTTGGCGGGGCGGCCCAAGGTGGTGAGGTAGTTGCCGACGATGACCGCGTTGATTCCGCCCAGCAGGCCTTCGCGGGTGCCGAGGTCGCCGAGGGTGAGTTCGCGGCCGCCGGCGTAGCGGAGCACGGTCCGGGGCATGGCCAGCCGGAACGCTGCGATGGCGCGCAAGGCATCCTTGCCGTCCATGATGCCCTGGTTTTCAAGGGGTGTTCCCGGGCGGGGGTTGAGGAAGTTGAGGGGGACTTCGTGGGGTTCAAGGGCGGCGAGCTGGGCTGCGAGTTCTGCGCGCTGGGCCACGGATTCGCCCATGCCGATCAGGGCGCCGCAGCACAGTTCCATGCCGGCGGCCTTGACCATGGCGCACGTTTCAAGCCGTTCCTCGTAGCTGTGGGTGGTGACCACTTCGGGGAAGTAGCTTCGGGCCGTTTCCAGGTTGTGGTTGTAGCGGTGAACGCCCCAGTCCGCCAGCTGGTCCACTTGGCGCTGCGTCAGCATGCCCAGCGAGCAGGCGATGTTGATGTCCACGGCCTCGTTGATGCGGTCGATCGCAAACTTGATCTGGTTCATGAGCTTGATGTCGGGGCCACGGACAGCCGCGACAATGCAGAACTCGGTGGCCCCTGTCGCGGCAGTTTCCTTGGCGGCTTTGACCAGCTCCGGAATGTCCAGCCAGACTCCCCGGACGGGGGAGTCGAACAGGCCGGACTGGCTGCAAAAGTGACAGTCCTCGGGGCAGCCGCCGGTCTTGATGGAGATGATGCCTTCCACTTCCACGTCCTCGCCGCAGTGCTTGAGGCGAACCTCGTGGGCGAGTTGCAGGGCTTCGGGGATGGCGTCATCCGGCAGCTCCAGGATCTCGATGAGCTGGGCCTCGGTCAGGGCTTCGCCACGGTGCAGGACTTGCTCCCGCGCGGTCTCCAGGATGGTGTGGACAGTGGTCTCCCGGGGTTCCCGGGCTTCGTGCGGTGCTTGGGTGGTCATGTCCTTGACGGTATCCGCGCAGGTGAAGGGCGATTTTGTGGGGTGCGCACAAACGCGGGTGGTTGGTTTTGGAAGCCTGCCGCAGCTTCCTGGCGTGGGACCACTGGTGCAGAAGTTACAGCCGCGAAACATGGCCGTGACTGAATTGACGCGCTGTGTGACTAGCGTCGGGGTCGAGGCACAGACCACGACGAAAGCGACCACGAATGATCGACGATAAGACGAGTACTGCGACACTGGAGCCGACGACGGCGGCAGGCACCGCCGTCGGAACCGGCACCGTGGGTGTACCTGCGGCGGGCAACGGAACTGCGACGGCGGGCAACGCCGACGCGATGAGTGCGGCGAAGGAGAGCCTGGAGGACTACACGCTCCGGTTCGCTCCGCGCTCGTACCGGAAGTGGAGTGCCGGCGTGGTGGCCACGAGTGCACTCGGCGGCATTGCCTACCTGGCCGACTTTTCGATCGGCGCGAACATCGGCATCGCGTATGGAACGGTGAATGCGATCTTTGGCATCATCGTGGCCGCGGTCATCATCTTCGCCACGGGGTTCCCGCTGGCCTACTACGCCGCCAGGTACAACATCGACCTGGACCTCATCACCCGTGGCTCGGGCTTTGGGTACTACGGTTCGGTGGTCACCAACATCATCTTTGCCACGTTCACCTTTATCTTCTTCGCACTCGAAGGTTCCATCATGGCCCAGGGGCTGCAGCTTGGCCTCGGCATCCCGCAGTGGATCGGCTATGCGGCGTCCACCATCATCATCATTCCGCTGGTGATCTACGGGATGAAGACGCTGGCCACCCTGCAGGTGTGGACCACGCCGCTCTGGCTGCTGCTCATGGTGGTTCCCGTGGGCTACCTGCTCCTGTCCCACCCCGAAAGCATCGACGCCTTCTTCGCTTTCACCGGTGCGTCCGGCCAGGGCGGCCCCAACCTGGCGTCGGTGATGCTGGCTGCCGGTGTCTGCCTGTCCCTCATGGCGCAGATCGCTGAGCAGATCGACTACCTTCGCTTCATGCCGCCCAAGACAGCCGAGAACAAGGGTGCCTGGTGGCGTGCAGTAATCCTGGCCGGACCGGGCTGGGTCATCTTTGGCGCCATCAAGCAGATTATTGGCTTGTTCATCGCGATCTACCTCATCGCCAAGCTGGACCCGGCAGCCGCTTCTTCCGCGAACGAGCCGGTCCACCAGTTCCTGGGCGTCTACGAAGAAATGATGCCGGCATGGCTCGCCATGACCCTGGCCGTGGTGCTCGTGGTCATTTCCCAAATCAAGATCAACGTCACCAACGCCTACTCCGGTTCGCTTGCCTGGACCAACTCCTTCACCCGCATCACCAAGACCTACCCGGGCCGCATGGTGTTCGTGGTGGTCAACCTGGTCATTGCGCTGGTCCTCATGGAATCGAACATGTTCGAGTTCCTGAACACGATCCTTGGCTTCTACGCCAACTGCGCCATGGCCTGGGTGGTCACGGTCGCCTCCGACATCGCGATCAACAAGTATCTGCTGAAGATCTCACCCAAGGTTCCGGAGTTCCGCCGCGGGATGCTCTACGCCGTGAACCCGGTGGGCTTCATCTCCATGCTGGTCTCCGCCGGCGTTTCCATCGCCGTGTTCTTCGGGGCGTTCGGTACCGCGGTCCAGCCGTTCTCGCCCATCTTCGCTGTGGGCCTGGCACTCGTCCTGCCGCCCGTCCTTGCCCTGGCGACCAAGGGCCGCTACTACCTGCGCCGCACGGACGACGGTATCGACCTGCCCATGTTCGACGCCGACGGCAACCCCAGCGACCAGAAGCTCCTTTGCCACGTCACCGGCCTGGAGTTTGAACGCCCGGACATGCTCCGCTCAGGCCAGGACGGGCCCGACGGCGAACACCAGTACATCTCGTCCCTCGCCTTGTCCACGGACAAGTCGGGCGAGTTGGTCCTCCCCGCCCAGAAATAGGCGCCCAGGCGCGCCAGGGGAGATGCAAAACGCCCCGGCTTCCCATCATGGGACCCGGGGCGTTCTGCTGTGTGTTTTCGTACTGTCGGCCTGACGGCCCCAGGCCTACTTGTCGAAGGCGTCCTTTGCGGCGTCCTTGACGTTCTCGCCTGCCTGCTTGGTCTTGGCGGCCGCTTGGTCAGCGACACCTTCGGCCTGCAGTTTCTCGTTATTGGTGGCGTCACCCAAGGCTTCCTTCGCCTTGCCGGTAACTTCCTGTGCCTTGTTGCTGATCTTGTCTCCGAGTCCCATGGGCCCTCCTTCGATGTAATCCAACGCTGACACTGGCTAGGCTATCGAGCAATTCTGGGTACTTCCTGAACGGTCCGGGAATAGTCAGGATGCTTACACTGAGATCATGACTGAGGAGATCCGGAACGAACAAACGGAGAAGACGGACCTGGACGAGGACATCGCCATGGCTTTGGTCAACAGTGTGGTCTCCGGGTCTTCCGATCTTGAGGACGAGACCGCGGATCCCCGCACGAGATACCCGTCGGGGGAATTCGAGCCACAAACCCAGGACTACCCCGGGTGGACCGAGGCCATGAACCCGCGCCCGGACCATGGGGAGCAAAGCTATGTGGGCCACCAGCGCCTGCTGGGCCGGAAAACCCTGATTACCGGCGGTGACAGTGGAATCGGGAAAGCCGTGGCCATTGCGTTTGCCCGGGAAGGTGCCGATGTCGCTTTCACCTATCTTCCTGAGGAGGAACAGGATGCCGAGCACACGGTCCAGGTGATCGAAGATGCCGGCAGCAAGGCACTCGCCCTGCCCGGCGATTTGCGGGACGAGGACTTCTGCCAGGAAGTCATTGCCCAGACCCTCACCGAATTTGGCGGACTCAATGTCCTGGTGAACAATGCGGGGTTCCAGATGGCCACCAACCAGGGAATCGAAGACCTCAGCACCGAGCAGTTCGACAGGACGTTCAAGACCAACGTCTACGCCTTGTTCTGGCTCACCAAAGCAGCCCTGCCGCACCTGCGGCCCGGTGCCGCGATCATCAACACCTCCTCCGTCCAGGGGTACCACCCCAGCCCCTCCCTGATCGACTACGCTTCCACCAAGGCGGCCATCAACAGCATGACCTTCTCCTTGGCGGAATCACTGGGGCCACGGGGAATCAGGGTCAACGCCGTAGCCCCGGGACCGGTGTGGACCCCGCTGCAGCCACCCACCCAGCCCGCCGAAAAGATCCAGTCGTTCGGTCAGGACACCCCGCTGGGCCGGGCGGGGCAGCCTGCCGAGCTTGCAGCAACTTATGTGCTGTTAGCCAGTGAGGATTCCAGCTACATTTCCGGATCGGTCTTTGGCGTCACAGGTGGAAAGCACTTGGCCTGACCTCCAGGCGTCAAGGGTCGCGATCAGGGCTTGAGGACCACCTTGATGCACCCATCCTGCTTCTTCTGGAACTTCTCGTACAGGGCAGGCGCCTCATCAAGGGAGCCTGTGTGGGTGACCAGGTGCATGACTCCCAGCGGATCGGCGTCTTCCTCTACCAGAGGAAGCAAATGGTCCGTCCAGCTGCGTACATTGCACTGGCCCATGCGGAGCTGGATTTGCTTGTCGAACATGGTCATCAGGGGCATGGGATCGGCCTGGCCACCGTAGACGCCACTCAGTGAAATGGTCCCGCCGCGGCGTACCAGATCCACCGCAGTATGGAGCGCGGCAAGCCGATCGACGCTCATGGTCTCCATGGCAACCTGCGCGGGCTTGTCCGGGAGCAGGGAAACAGCACGGTGAAGGAACGATGCCACGGGAGATCCGTGCGCTTCCATGCCTACGGCGTCCACCACCGAGTCGGGGCCGCGGCCGAGTGTCTGTTCGCGGATCTTCCCGGCGACGTCTGAGCTGTAGTCCATGGTTTCGACTCCATGCTTTTCGGCCATGGCTCGACGCTCGGGAACCGGGTCGACGCCGATGACCCTGAAGCCCTTATGGACGCCGATCCTTGCAGCAAACTGGCCCACCGGACCGAGGCCGAGCACTGCCAGGGTGCCACCGTCGGGAACGTTGGCATACTCGACTGCCTGCCACGCGGTGGGAAGGATGTCTGAGAGGAATAGGTAGCGCTCGTCAGGGGCGTCCGAATCGATGCGGATCGGCCCGTAATCCGCGAACGGAACGCGCAAGTATTGAGCCTGTCCGCCAGGAACGGATCCATAAAGCTCGGAATAGCCGAACAGTGCCGCTCCGGAGCCCTTCGCGGTGACCTGCGTGGTTTCGCATTGTGATTGCAGGCCTTGGTTGCACATATAGCAATGTCCGCAGGAGATGTTGAAGGGCACCACCACGCGGTCGCCCTTCTTGAGGCGGTGAACCTCCGCACCGACTTCTTCCACGATTCCCATCGGCTCATGGCCGATGACATCGCCTTTGTGCATGTACGGCCCAAGGACTTCGTACAGGTGGAGGTCCGAGCCGCAGATGGCTGTGGACGTGATCCGGACGATCGCGTCCGTTGGTTCCTGGATGGTGGGATCGGGGACGTCTTGGACACTCAGTGAGCGCCGGCCTTGCCATGTCACTGCTTTCACGATTGCTTCTCCCTGCGTTTCGGCTGGGTGGGTCCCGCCCTGCTGGAGCCCCTTCCAGCGAAGCAGAGTTGGAAGCAGTGCACAAGACGTTGCATCCTCGACACCGTCGGGGAGCAGGCCTAGATTGTGGCTATGAGCGAAGAAGCGAACGAAACCGGGGCGGCACCGTCCGAAGCCCCGGAACCATCGGTGCCCGCCGCCGTCGAGCATGACAAAAGTGCCGCCGGAACCGGCGATTTCACCACCGAAGTGGACCCCACCTTCATCCCGGATGAGAGCGGCGAAACGCCGGAAGAAAAAAGGGCACGGGAGCATCCTGAAGCGACGGGCAGCTAAAACCCGTAAGTAATCTGACTATCGGTGTTAACATAGTGGGCAAGGGAGAGTTTCGGGCAGAGATGACCGAGGAGTGTCCGCAGTGCCGTCCATGAAAAACCCTTTGGTTCCAGGGGACGCGACCCGCCCCCGTGCTGAACCCCTCAAGTGCCGCCGTTGCAGGTCCGCCGATGACCTGGTCTTGGACACCATTGAATCCCTCGAACCGCACGCCGGCGAGTTGATGGTGAGGGTTTCCTATACCTGCCAGGCTTGCGAAGCGTCCTACGCCCACAATGCCGCGTTCCATGACGTAGCCGCAGTCCTCAACCGCACTGGCAGCGTGACCGGGCTGCTCCAGTTCGGCGGGGTGTATTTCCACTGCGGCGAACCGATGACCTTCGCTAATTCCTCCGGCCGGAGCGTCCGCGCCCCCTTGGCCACGGAAGACGCCGATGATGGCCCTGCTGGACGTGTATCTGAAGACGCGCGTGATCCAATGCCGCTGCGGCTTCCGGATGGAGCTGCCGGCCTGAGGGCCCACCGTTTCGAGGGTGCCTTTTCGGGGTACACCCCACATACCAAGCACAGCGTGGGCCACGGGCGGCGCCCTTCAAGCCGCCCATCAGGGAGGTAATCCACATGGATACAGGGCAACTGGTACTGATCATCGTGGTGGCCGTCGTCGTGATCGCCGCTGTGATTGTCGCGGTCGTCATCGGACGCCGGAAGAAGGCCGAGATCAACCGCCACCGGGCTGAGGAACTGCGTGAAAAGGCAGCCGAAGAGGCCATTGGAGCGCACCAGGCGAAGGCCGAGTCCGCCCAGGCCGAAGCGGCTGCGCTCCAGGCGGAAGTAGAAGCAAACCGTCTGCGGAAGGATGCAGAACGGCATGCGGCGAAGGCTGGCGAAGCCCACGATCGGGTCGAAGAGCACCTTCGTCATGCCGACAAACTGGATCCCAACGTCAAGTCCCAGTCGGACCGCGCGAATGACCACGACAGCCGGGCTGACGGCGACCGGACGACCGACCGGGACCGTGCGACCGACCGGGGCAACGGAACGCTCGACGACGGTGAGCGCCTGACGCGCGACCGGAGCGGCCGTGAGGGTTCGGTGCGTGACGGTTCAACCCGTGAGGGTGATAGGAATTCATAGTTTCAGCGGAGAAACGGAGGCAGGAAGTGAGCATCGTTGTGAGGCGAACGGGTCAGGCGGTGCGCTTGGCTGAATCAAAGGCCAGCCGGCATGCAGTTGACGTCGTTCTGGGACATTTGGGTGAGATCGGACCGGCCGTAGCTGCCTTGCGCCGGGAATCCTCCAGGCTTGCCGAATGGGGCGAAGAACTTGCCCGGGTCCGGCGCCGGGGAGGCAGCGTCTTTGCCGCCGGCAGCGACGGATCAGCGCACGAAGCTCAGAGGTTCGCGTCCGAGCTGGCGGCCCACGACCCGGGAGGCGGAGCCACGTTCAAAGCCATCTCCATCTCCAAGAGCGCAGGGACGGATGGCGCAGGCAACATCAGTGCCCAAATCTCAGCCCAGGTACGCAGCGGCGACATCGTGGTCCTGCTCGCCGCGAAAGGCATCACCGATGACCTCCGCGACGCTGCCGCCGCAGCGAAATCCAAGGGTGCGCGGGTGTGGGCGTTGACAGGCAGGGACTCAAAGGACCTGGCCCAGTCGGTCAACGAAGCCATTTGCGTCAACACGGACCCCGCCCACGCCGAGGAAGCGCATCTTGTAGCCGTGTTGGCGTTGTGCGAGTGCTTTGACGATGCCCTGAAGAACACCAAGTCGGAGTAAATCCCCCTTTGAGTGGCAGCAGCGGTTGTTCCGGGCCTCAGAACAACCGCTGCTGCCGTTGGCCTGGCTGTGATCTGCGCCTCAACCGGAATAGTTGCAGACGCCATGCAGTTGCCCAGAGTGAACCTGATTCATTCTGAAAGGATCCGCGCATGCTGTTTTCCCCCCTGGCCCTCGGCGAACTTGAACTGTCCAACCGACTGGTGATGGCGCCCCTGACGCGTCTTCGCGCAGGCGACCAAGGCATTCCTGGTTCTTTGATCGCTGAGCATTACCGCCAGCGGGCCTCGCTCGGCTTGATCGTCAGCGAAGGAACCTACCCGACCCCCGCGGGCCGGTCCTACCCGGGCCAGCCGGGACTCGTGACTGAAGAGCAGGTCGCCGGATGGAAGCACGTTACTGACGCCGTGCACGCTGAGGGTGGCCGCATGTTTGCCCAGATCATGCACGGTGGACGCGTTTCGCACGCTGACATCACCGGCGGCGTCGAGATCGTTGGCCCCAGCGCCGTCGCTATCGAAGGCGAAGTCCGCACTCCCAAGGGCAAGCAGGCCTACCCGGTGCCCCGCGAACTGCGGACCGACGAGCTCCCCGGCGTCATCCAGGAAATCGTCACCGCCTCCAAGAATGCGATAGAGGCAGGGTTCGACGGCGTCGAACTTCACTCAGCCAACGGTTACCTGCTCCACGAGTTCCTCGCCCCGAACTCGAACGTGCGCACGGACAGCTACGGTGGCTCCCCGGAGAACCGCGCCCGCTTCGTGATCGAGACGGTCAATGCCGTCGTCGAAGCCCTCGGTGCCAACCGCGTCGGCATCCGGATTTCTCCGGAGCACAACGTCCAGGGCATCGCCGAGGTTGATGCTGCCGACGTACGCGCTACGTACGAGGTATTGGTGGACACCATCGCCCCGCTCAACCTGGCCTACCTGAGCATCCTGCACCACGACCCCAAGGGTGCCCTGGTCCAGGACCTTCGCGAGCGCTTCAACGGAACGTTCATGGTGAACACCGGCTTCAGCGAGATCACCACCCGTGAAGAAGCCTTCGCCATCATCGAAGACGGCCTCGCGGACGCTGTGGTGGTCGGACGCCCCGCCATCGCCAACCCGGACCTTGCCCGCCGCTGGCGCGAGAGCCTGCCGCTGAACGAGCCGGACGCCTCCACCTTCTACGCCGACGGCGCCGAGGGGTACACGGACTACCCGTTCTACGCGAACTAAAGCGCAGCACCCCAAACTGACCACGACGTCGGCACTCAACGTAGTGCCGACGTCGTGGTTTAACGTGTGGTGGGGTCTCCGCGGACGTATGTGACAGGCCCCGTACCCGGCCATGGGCCCGCGTTCCTATAGGATTTGTGGCATGTCTGATCGTTCCCCGGCTGGTGCCCGCGCCGGCTTTCCCGTCAGCCGCCAAGTGCTGGCCGACCACGTCTACGAGGCCCTCCTTGAGTGGCTCATGGACGGCCGCTTGGAGCCCGGGGCGGCAGTGAGTATCGATGGGATGGCGCGTGACCTCGACGTATCGCCAACTCCGGTGCGGGAGGCCCTGGCCCGGCTGGAGCACACCGGAATGGTCCGGCGTGTGGCGCTGAAGGGCTACCGCGTGGCCCCTGTCTTCACCAGGGAAGACTTCGCGGAGCTCATGGAAGCCCGGCTCTCCATTGAACCCGTCAACGCCAAACTGGCGTGTTCGCGGATGACCCCGGAGGGCTTGGACGCCCTCAAACAAGCCGTAGAGGATCTGAAGACCGCACCCCGTGGTGCGACTTTCGCTGAGTACCGCAGCTACCTCGAAGCTGACGAGCGATTCCATCAGCTCATCGCCGCGCAGGCCAACAACCAATTCCTGCTCGCGGCATACAACACCCTCGGCGGCCAGATCCAGCGATTCCGGCTGTTCGGGGGAGTGGGCATCACTGACGCCGAGCAAGCCATCGCTGAACACCAGGCCGTGCTGGATGCCATGACCAGCGGGGACCCGGACAAAGCTGCGGCCATGATGGTGGATCACGTCCAAAAGGTGCGCGGGCGGGCAATGGCCGACGCGCCCGGGGACTAACCTAAAGCCGAAGACCTCCTGACTCCACGCGGGATTCCGCATCTTTCGTGACACCCTTCACACTCATATGTAAGACATATAGGATCTAGGAAGTTTCTCAAAAAGGTTGACAGCATCGCCTTGTTCGTAAATCCTATAGGAAACAGGATTCCACGAAGGAGTGATCATCATGGCGTATACCGCCGAGAATTGGCCCATCACTGCGGCCCTCCTGCAGTTCCCGGGCACCAACGCGACGGGACAACAGGTCAACGACGCCGACCCTTCCGTTTGGGCTTCCGTCTTGCAGGAAGTGAAGGACGCTGGTTTCGCCAACGCCGACCTCACCGACAGCTGGGTCCGTCCCGGCGATCTCAGCAGGGAGCGCCTCTCCGAGTTCAAGCAGACCGCCGACGAGGTGGGCATTGGCGTACCCGTGATATCGGCCATCCGCCGCAGCGTTATCCATGCAACGGACTGGGCAGACAACCTCGCGTACAGCCACCGGACCATCGATGCTGCTGCGGAACTTGGCTGCGAAGTCGTGTCGTTCGGGCTCCACCAGGCCATCACCCCGGAACAGCAGAAGCAGCTCTGGTTCTGGACCGTCGAGGGCTACAAGGATCCCGTGGGGGACAAGGAGGCGTGGGGCAACGCCGTCTCCCGCATCCGCGAGCTCGGCAGGCACGCAGCAGAGGCCGGCATCCTGGTGTCGCTCGAAATGTACGAGGACACCTACCTCGGCACTGCTGATTCTTCGGTCCAGCTGGTCCAGGACATTGGCTTGGACAACGTCGGGCTCAACCCGGACCTGGGCAACCTCATCCGCCTGCACCGTCCCATCGAGGACTGGCGCGAGATGGTGGCCAAGACCCTGCCGTACTCCAACTACTGGCACATGAAGAACTACATCCGCGACGAAGACGTGGCCCGCGACAGTTACATCACCATGCCGGCTCCGATGGAGAGCGGCCTCATCAACTACCGCGAGGCCTTCAAGTTCGCCCTCTCCGTCGGTTTCCAGGGCATCCTCTGCACCGAGCACTACGGTGGCGACGGCCTCAGCGTCACGGCCAGCAACCAGGAGTACCTCCGCCGCCACGTCCTGCCGAAGACTGAAGGCTACCCCCTTGGGCAGAGCCAGGTTGCCCAAGGACGCCAGCAGCCCGCGACCGAATTCGCAGGAGTCTAGGCAGATGACACGGATTTTCGACAACCCGGCAGACTTTGCCGATGACGCACTGGACGGCTTCGTCGCTGCCAACCGTGGCTATGTTGCCCGCGTCGATGGCGGCGTGGTCCGTTCCACCGAGGTCCCGGCAGGTCAGGTGGCCTTGGTGGTCGGCGGCGGTTCAGGACACTACCCGGCCTTCGCCGGACTTGTTGGTCCCGGACTCGCCACTGGTTCTGCTTGCGGCAACATGTTCGCGTCCCCGGCGGCCGGTCAGGTTTACCGTGTGGCCAAAGCGGCCAATGCGGGCGGCGGTGTCCTGCTCAGCTACGGCAACTACGCGGGAGATGTCCTGCACTTCGGCCAAGCGCAGCTGCGCCTGAACGCCGAGGGCATTGAAACGCGGACGGTGACCGTCACTGACGACATCGCCAGTGCACCGATGGACCAACTCGACAAGCGCAGGGGCATCGCCGGCGACCTCACCGTTTTCAAGATCGCCGGCGCCGCCGCCGAAGCGGGCCTGGACCTTGACGGCGTCGAGCGTTTGGCCATCAAGACCAACTACCGCACGCGGTCGTTGGGGGTGGCGTTTGACGGCTGCACGCTTCCCGGCGCTGCGGACCCCCTGTTCCACGTGCCTGCCGGACAAATGTCGCTGGGCCTGGGCATCCACGGCGAGCCCGGCATCTCCGAGCACCCCATGCCCACAGCATCGGAACTGGCTGAACTCCTCGTCTCAAAGCTCCTCAACGACAAGCCCGAGGACGCAGGCCACCGCGTGGTCGCCATCGTCAACGGCCTGGGCACGGTGAAGTACGACGAACTGTTCCTGCTGTTCGGCAAGGTGGAGAAGCTGCTCACCGCGGCAGGGCTCACCGTCGTTGAGCCCGAGTGTGGCGAATTGGTGACCAGCCTGGACATGTCCGGACTGTCGCTGACGCTGCTCTGGCTGGACGAGGAACTTGAGCACTATTGGGCCGCGCCCACGGACACTCCCGCGTTTCGCAAGGGCAGCATGGCCCCGCGCGCACCCCGCAGCTCGGCGGCCATCGACGACGCCGAAACGGCCGACGTCGAACAGTCCACCTCCGCATCAGCTGAACTCGGGCAGCTGGCGGTTGCCGTGCTCGCCCAGGTGAGGGACGTCGTCGTCGAGCATGAAGGCGAGCTGGGTCAGCTCGACGCGATTGCCGGCGATGGCGACCACGGTATCGGCATGCGGCGTGGTGTTGACGCTGCGGCAGCAGCCGGCGAGGCCGCAGCTGGTTCCTCCGCGGCGCGGGTCCTGGCCGCGGCCGGCGAGGCATGGAGCGAACGCGCGGGCGGGACCTCGGGAGCGCTGTGGGGATCGGCCGTCATCGCCGCCGGACACGCGCTCGGGAACCGTGGGAGCTACGGCGCCGAGGACGCTGCCGCCGCGGTCGAAGCTTTCGTCCGCGCCATCACCGAACTCGGCAAGGCCGAGCCCGGCGACAAAACCATGGTGGACGCGCTTCTTCCGTTCCGGGACGCCTTCCTGGCAGAGCTCGACGGCGGTACTCCCGTTGACCGGGCACTGGCAGTAGCCGCGGCGGCCGCCGAGTCCGCTGCCGCCACGACTGCGGACCTGCGTCCGCTCAAGGGCCGTGCCCGGCCCCTCGCAGAAAAGAGCCTCGGCCATCCCGACCCCGGGGCAGTCTCTTTTGGACTGATCGTCGGCAGGATTTCCCGGTTCATCGATTCACAACTGGCCACGGCCGCCCCAGCGGGACAGCCTGCCGGAAAAGGAGCCCAAGCATGAGCAACACCGAAGGCTGGCGCATCATCGTCGGCAATGACGAAGCTGGAGTCGAATACAAGCAAGCACTCCTGGCACTGCTGGAAGCGGACCCGCGCGTAGCGGCCGTGACAGACGTGGGTGTCGGCTTCAACGACTCCACCGCATACCCGCACGTCGCTGTCGATGCTGCCCGCAAAGTGGCCGAAGGCGAAGCCGACAGGGCACTCCTGATCTGCGGCACCGGGCTGGGTGTGGCCATTGCCGCCAACAAAGTCCCCGGAATACGCGCGGTCACGGCCCACGACAGCTACTCCGTGGAACGGTCCATCCTCAGCAACAACGCCCAGGTCCTCACGCTCGGCCAGCGGGTGATTGGCTTGGAACTGGCCAAAAAGCTCGTAGGGGAGTGGCTCGACCACCGCTTCGACCAAAATTCATCCTCCGCCGCCAAGGTGGACGCCATCTGCTCGTACGAGCCCGACTACACGAAGGCAGTCTGATCATGACCACTCCTGAAGCAACCGCGAACAACGCCGCTTGGAAGATCGCCGTCGTCGGTTCCGGCTACATGGGCGGCGGCATCGCCCAGGTCCTGGCGCTCGGCGGGGCACGTGTCGCCTTGGCCGATGTCTCTGCCGAAATCGCACAGAAGAACTACGACCGGCTGCTGGTGGAGTCGGACCAGTTCATCGCCGATGGACTTTTCCCGGCAGGTTCCACCGAGATCCTTAAGCAGAACCTGTGGGCCGCGAAGGACATCGAGGAGGCCGTGGCGGACGCCGACTTCATCGAAGAAGCCGTCCCCGAAGTCTTGGAAATCAAGCACCAAACGCTCGCCCGTATCAGTGCAGCCGCCCGGCCGGACGCCTTGATCGGTTCCAACACCTCCACCATTTCCATTGGCGAGCTCGCCGAGGCTGTTGAAGGTCCGGAGCGGTTCCTGGGCGTGCACTTCTCCAACCCGTCACCGTTCATTCCCGGCGTCGAGATCATCCCCCACGCCGGCACCGCTGCTGCAACGGTTGCGGCGTCCCGCGAGCTGGTCCATGCGGCCGGCAAGCAGACCGCCGTCGTCAAGGACGTCACCGGTTTCGTACTGAACCGCCTCCAGTACGCGCTGTTCCACGAGGCAGCGCAGCTGGTGGAGCAGGGCATCGCAACAGCGGACGACGTCGACACCCTGGTCCGTACGACGTTCGGCTTCCGCTTGCCGTTTTTCGGCCCCTTCGCCATCGCCGATATGGCCGGCTTGGACGTCTACAACTTCTGCTACAAGTCCTTGCAGACCGGCTTCCCGGAACGGTTCGCGACGCCGAAGATCCTGTCGGACCTGGTGGAGGCAGGCAAGCTCGGCACCAAGACAGGCGCCGGCTTCCTCAACGTTCCCGCCGAGCGCACCCCGGAACTCATCGCCTACCGCAACAAGGCCTACGTCGCCATGCAGAAGCTCATTGAAGAGCTCGGCCCGGCCCCCATCAACTAAGACTTTCAGGAGAACAACACATGACTTTCCCCGCTGAACGCACCGCAATCGTCACCGGCGCCGTCTCCGAGCGCGGCATCGGCCGAGCCACCGTTAACTACCTCGCCGCGCAAGGCTGGAACATCGGCATCATTGACCTCGATGACGCCGCCTGCAAGATCGCAGCCAAGGAAGTTGCTGCCGAATACGGCGTCCAAGCCCATGGCGTTGGCGCCAACGTAGCCAGCGAAGCCGAGGTCAGGGCGGCCATTGACGAGCTGGAGAAGGAGCTGCCGCAAATCGTGGCCCTGGCCAACGTGGCCGGTGTCAGCTCGCCCATCGGCTACCTGGAACTTGAACCCGCCGAATGGGACCGCGTGCTGAATATCAACCTCAACGGCGTCCACTACGCCACCCGCCGCGTCGCCGAGTCCATGGTCAAGAACCGGATCGGCCGCATCGTGAACATCTCCTCCGTCTCCGCCCAGCGTGGTGGCGGCACGTTCTCGAAGACCCCGTACTCCGTGGCCAAGGCCGGCGTTATCGGCCTGACGCGCGCAACGGCCCGCGAACTCGGGGAATACGACATCACTGTCAACGCCATCTCACCTGGCCCCATTGATACCGACATCATGGGCGGCACGCTGAGCCAGGAACGCAAGGATGAGCTCACCAAGGACCTCGTGGTGAACCGGGTGGGTTCCACCCGCGACATCGCCGCTGCCATCGCCTTCCTCATCAGCGAGGACTCCGGATACATCTCCGGTCAGACGCTGAATGTGGATGGCGGTCTGTACATGCACTAGGACCCCATGCGGACCTGGACACGAGAACGCAAGATCTACCTTGCCGTGGGCATCCTTGCCTGCGCTGTGGGCATGGTGCTCATCTTCTTCCCGCGCTGATCGCGGGTGCACTAGTCATTTCCTGTCACTCAAAGAGGAGTTTCAATGTCTGTTTCCACCAATTCCACCAAGGAGTTGCTGGACACGCCGGTCCTTAAATCGGCGATCTCCAAAGCATCACGGCGGCTCATGCCGATGCTCGTCATCCTGTACGTAGTGGCCTTCCTGGACCGCACCAACGTTGGCTTCGCCGAAGCAGCGCTGGAAGTGGACAAGGGCATCACTGCCGGTGCGTATGCCCTGGGTGCCGGGATCTTCTTCATCGGCTATGCCCTGTTCGAGATCCCCAGCAACCTGCTGCTCACCAAGTTTGGGGCCAAGGTATGGCTGGCCCGCATCGCCATCACGTGGGGTATCGTCTCGGCGTGCTTCGCGTTTGTCCAAGGTGAGACGTCCTTCATCATTCTCCGCTTCCTGCTGGGCGTCACAGAAGCCGGCCTGTTCCCGGGCGTCATCATGTTCCTGGCGGCCTGGTTCCCGAACAAAGTCCGCGTGAAGATGTTCGCCATTTTCTACCTGGCCCAGCCGTTCTCGCAGATGATGGGCGCACCACTGTCCGGCTGGCTCATCAACATCGGCGACCAAGTCCCGGGCGTTGCCGGCTGGCAGGTCATGTTCTTCGTCGAAGGCATGCTCGCCGTCCTGGCGGGTGTCGCGGCCTACTTCTTCCTCATCAACAGCCCACAGGACGCCAAGTTCCTGACCAAGGAAGAGAAGACGGCGCTCTCCAACGTCATGGCGTTGGAAGACACCGTGAAGGAAGAAACCGGTCCCCGCGGGGTTCTGGCGTCCATGCGCAACGGGCGTGTCTGGTACTTCACGATCATCTACTTCTGCCTCCAGGTAGCGGTCTACGGTGTGACGTTCTACCTGCCCCAGCAGGTGGCGCAGCTGACCGGCCAAAAAGTGGGCATCGCCGTCGGCCTCCTGGCAGCCATTCCCTGGTTCTTCGGAATCTTCGCCTGTTACTTCATCGGCAAGGCAGCCAACACGGTGGCGCGTCGTCGGCGCTGGGGGACGGCCCTGTTCATCTCAACGGGCCTGTGCATCTTCGGCTCCGCCTGGGCAGGCGCCAACCAGATGCCCGCCGTCGGCATCATCTTCATCACCCTGGCGGTGTGCAGCTTCCTGTCGGCCGGCCCTATTTGCTGGTCGTATCCGACGGCGTTCCTCACCGGAACTGCCGCGGCTGCAGGTATCGGGCTGATCAACTCGCTGGGAAACCTGGGCGGTTTCGTGGCACCGATCCTTCGCACCACGGTCAACCAGGTCACAGCGTCGGACACCGGAACCATGGGCGTCTACGCCTTGGGTGTCCTGCCGTTTGTGGCTGCGCTGCTCATGTTCGGCACCAAGCGCTTCAGCAACAAGGCCGACGAACTGTTGGGGAAGTAGGGCGTGGAACCCGCTGCTGGGGACGCTGCGCCGGGCACCCTGTACATCGGCGTCAGCACCAAGATGTACATGGGCTACGCCCACAGCCTGGCGTGGTTGGAACAGTTGGTGGCAGAAGTGGACGCCCGTCCGGCCCTCGCGGCCGGGCGGGTGGTCCCGTTCGTCATCCCGTCCTTCCCGCTGTTGCCCGCGGCCGCGCGTTTGATTGAAGGTACCCCGTTGGTACTGGGCGCGCAGAACTGTGGTTGGGCTGACGGCCCCTGGACCGGTGAGGTGTCACCCTCCATGCTCGCCGAGCTCGGGGTGGGCCTCGTGGAAATCGGGCACGCCGAACGGCGACGCTGCTTTGCCGAAGATGAGGCGATGATTGCGCTCAAGGTGGGCGCCGCCGTCGACGCCGGGCTGACGCCGTTGTTGTGCGTGGGGGAGACAGAGGTCCTCGAGCCCGAGGCAGCGGCGGACACCGTGTTCAGGCAAATCAAGGAAGCCGTATCCGGCGACTGGTCCATGGCGGGGCGACTGGTCATCGCCTACGAACCCGTGTGGGCGATCGGTGCCCCGGAGCCGGCATCGGCTGGATACGTTGCGCAGGTAGTGGGCGCGCTGAGGGGATCGCTGGGCCGGCACGGACTCGCCGGGCTGCCCATTATCTATGGCGGCTCAGCGAAACCCGGTTTGCTGCCGCATTTGACGGGGATTTCCGGGCTCTTCCTTGGCCGCTTCGCCCACGATGCCGCGAACTTCGGCCTGGTGCTGGACGAAGCCCTCGCCCTCGCCCTCCCTGACTGAGTGGCAACTGTCAGCTACCTGGGCTGGCAGAGGGCAACGAAGCCGCCCAGGTTTTCGAGACCTTCAGGATGCGTCGGGAGATAGTTGGTCAGTTCGGGCGAACGCACGACGACGGCCCTCCACTGTCCGCGCGAGACCGCCACGTTGATGCGGTTGCGTGAGAGGAGGAATTCCATGCCGCGCGGGACTTCACCTGCAGCCGAGGCAGCCATGGACACGATGACCACGGGCGCTTCCTGACCCTGGAATTTGTCCACGGTCCCCACGCGCACCTTGCCCAAACCCGCTGAACGGAGCTCGTGCTTGATCAGCTGGACCTGCGCGTTGTAAGCCGCCACTACCAGGATGTCGGTCTCCTCGAGGGGCCGGCGGTCCGGTGAGACCGAAGGGTCCAACCAGGTCAAGCCGAGGTGTGCTTGGACCTGCCGGACCACTTCTGCAGCTTCTTCGGGGGAGTGCGTCGAGTTACCGGTGTGCGGGACATGGACGCAGGCAATCCCCGGACCGGCACCCTCCACCTGACGATCCTTGGCCGCGGGGGCTGCCTCCAGCCTGTTGTCGTAGGAGAGCTCTGAAACCGCGCTGCATAGTTCCGGATGCATGCGCCACGACAACGCCAGGAAGTACCCCAGTTCGGCCGGCAAGGTATTGAAGCCGTCTGACAGCCAGCCCAGCGCCGACTCATCGACTGGTTCCGGGTGCTTGCCCTGGGTCACCTGCGGCAGCTGCTGCGGATCACCCAGGAGGAGCAGCCGTTTAGCCGCCCGGCTCACGGCCATGGTGTTGGCCAGCGAGAACTGCCCGGCTTCGTCGATGACCAACAGATCCAAGGATCCCGGGGGAACAGAGCTGCCCACCATGGTCCATGCGGTGCCGCCCATCAAGGCTCCGCCCTGCGTGGACAACAGCTCTTCGACGTCGCCCTTGGCGCATTGCGTCCACGGTACGGGGTCGTCGTGTTTGACTTCCTTGGCCACCCGCTGGGGATCCACTCCGGCTTTGTCCACCGCCGCGCAGAGCATGTTTTCCACGACGGCGTGGGACTGGGCCACCACCCCCACCTTCCAGCCCTCGGCGACCAAGCGGGCGATGACATGTGAGCCGACGTAGGTCTTGCCGCTGCCCGGGGGTCCCTGGACTGCCAAGTAGGAGTCGTCCAAGTCCTTGACAGCGGTGGTGATCGCGTCAATATAGCCGTCCGGCCCTGGTCCGACGGCAGGCAACGACGGGAGGGAGCGAAGCTGCGGAGGCTGCCTTCGTACCAAGTCCAAGGAACAGTCCCGCGGCCACGCCGGCAGTGAGGCACTGAGCTTCGTGGCCAGCCCCGCGAGGGCGGCCCTCTGTCCGTCGGTGGAGATGGGGCTGTCCGGGGCCAGGGCCATGGGCAGTTCGGTGTATTCGGCTGCGCCGCGCGGGAGTCGTTCGGAAATGGTGACGGTCTCGGCGTCGTCTGTTTCCCCTACTTCGATGACCTCAGTGCCGCTCCAACCGGCGCGGCCGAGCACGGATGACTCCTTCGGGGCCAGTGCCTCGGGCAGGGGAGAGTCGAACATGCGGAAGTACTTCTTGCCGGGCTCCAAGCCTGAGCCGTCCCCCGAGCGGCCGATCAGTTGCGAGACACGCACGGGGTTCTTTCGCGGTGTTGGTTTGGCCCAGTCCTGCAGTACCCGGGCATGCTCCACGATGAAGATGTCGCGGCCCTCGTCCCACTGCGATACGGGCTTTTCCAGACGGTCGAAATGCCCCCACCAGTGCTGCTTGTCTTCGCGACGGTGGTACCCGACACCAGCGGCGACAATTGCTACGGCACGGGCGTCGGCAGAGCCACGCTCATCCGCGGGCAGTGCCGACAAGTACTCCAGGAGCGCGGTTTCTTCGGGTGCAGCCTCGTATTTCTCCGGCTCTGTTGGGGGCCCATCGTCCACCGGGCCGCCCGGCACGATGGAGCGCTCGGCGGCGCGGGCCAGCAACCAGTTACGCAGTTCCAGCGTCGACAGGCAGTCGTACTCGTTGTAATCGCGGATGCCTTCCAGGATAACCGCGGCTTGTTCGGCCTCCCCGTTGTCCCGTGCCGTGCAGTAGTCCGCGTAGGCAACCACGGAGGCGCCGGCGTCGGTGACCTCGCCGGAACGCAGATGCTGGCCCATGTACAGGGGCTCCAGCTTCTTGATGCTGTACGAATTCTCCGAGACCCGGATACTGTGCCGGACGGTGTCATAGAGGTCCACCAGGACGCCCTGGCGCAGGAGGTCGTCGACGGCGGTTTCACCCACCACGTGCGTCAGGGACAGGTTGCGGAGGGCAGTCTTCTCGTAGGCAGCGTAGTGGTAGATGTGCATGCCGGGATATTGCGCACGCCGCTTGGCCACGTAGTCCAGGAAGTCCACAAAGGCTTGGCCTTCCTCGGCCCGGGAGTGCGCCCAGAAGGGCCGGAATACCGGGTCGGCGCCAGGTTCCACGGGATTCTCGATCACGCCGAAGAGGTACTCCAGACCCCACTTACCGGTCGTGGGGTCCTGCCACAGAGGATCGCCCTCGAAGTCGAAGAAGATGTCACCGGGATCCGGTGCGGGCAACCTGCCGAGGGTGTTGTCCGGTAGCACGTTGTAACTGACGGCCTTGGCCTCACCGGTCTTGTCCGTGTAATTGACGGTTCCGTCCGGGGTGCCTGTGCCCGTTTGCAGTTGGGCTTGCCCGCGGAGCCTGAGCAGCGTTGAATCGCCGGTCGCCGGAATGGCTGCCAGCTGATCGATGGTGGTGATGCCGGCTTCGATGAGTTTCTTCCGGCGGCTGATGCGCATGCCGGCCACCATGAGGAGGTCGCGGTGCAGTTGGACCTGTTCAGCGCAGTAGTCGCACCGGCCGCACGCGGAATACCGGGCGTCGCCCCACTCGACGGGGTGGCCGGCCAGGACATGTGCCCCGGTCATGGCGAGGAAGCGTTCCCGGCGTTCCCTGAACACCGGAAGGATTTGTGCCAAGGGGTGGTCGCTGTGGACCCGGTCGCCCAGCACCAACGTGACGGTGGGATCCGGAGTGATGCCCGCTTTCAGGAGTTGGTCTCCGTAGGCTGCAAGCTGTAGAAGCGCTGTGACCTTGGCATGACGTGCCAACTTGGTGTCGAACACGGCATAAAGCCCGCCGGGCTGCTTCACCAGGAAATCGGACCGCCCATGGAATTGGCCGTCGAAGAAGGCAGCTTGGAACACGACGTCGGCACCGGAGCGCAAGGCGTCAATGGATTCGGCATGCTTGGCCGAAAGGGTGGCGCGGTCCATGGCTTCGGCGGGGACGACGTCGTAAACGCCCTTTCCGGTGGCCGGGTCCCAGTGCCCAAACTCAGCGACAAACTCATCCAGGACCCGGTGCTCGTGGACATCGCCCAGCGCGGCGGTGCGCTCCAGCATGGCGTCCGCCGCGAAGTCCGGTTTTGGCGACAGGCCGAGTTTTTCGTCGAGCTTCCGGAGCAGCTGGTACTCGCAGGTTGCCGCAATGACGAGGTCACTGGCTGAGAAGACCAGGTCCTGCGGGGCGTCCGCACTCTCCGGATCGAGAAAAAACACAGCGACCCACCTTCCTTCCACACCACGTGAATACCTTGTAGCCAAGCTATCAGCGGGCCCTGACATTTTAGGCTCCGTCCAATCCTGGCGCAGCGACCATAGACTGCACCCATGACCGAATCAGCCCGTACCCCGGACCCTGCGTTCGAAGCCGCGTACCACGCCGCGCAAAAGAGCCTCAGCGAGGGCGGCATTCCCATCGGCGCCGCCTTGGCCCGTGATGGCAAGGTCATAGCCAGCGGACACAACGAGAGGGTGCAGCATGGAGACCCGATCGCGCACGGCGAGATGTCGGCGCTCCGAGCCGCCGGACGCCAAAAGACGTATCGCGACACCACGCTCTATACAACCCTGGCACCGTGCGCGATGTGCACGGGAACCATCATCCAATTCAAGATTCCGCGCGTAGTAGTAGGCGAAGCCGAGACGTTCCCCGGCGAGTTCGACCTGCTGCGTTCCCGCGGCGTGGAGGTGGTGGTCCTGGACGACCCCCGCTGCGTGGACATGATGCGGACCTTCCAGCAGGAGCACCCGGAACTCTGGGCAGAGGACATCGCGGAATAGCCGCCAGGGGGATGGCCTGAACCGTCTGGTCAGGGGTACCGGCCGAGCGTAGGCTGAAATCATCGGCGCCCGGAGCCGAAGGACCCGTGCCGAAGGCCCCGCGTCGATCACCCCAATCGATGAAGGAGGACCCATGAGTGCCGTACGTGAATTCATGACGACGAATGCGCAGTGCATCGCCGAGGATAAGTCTCTTCAGGAAGCCGCCATGCTGATGAGGGATCTGGACTGCGGTTCACTCCCCATTTGCGGCACCGACGGCAAGCTCACCGGCTTCATCACCGACCGCGACATCGTGGTCAAGTGCGTGGCCGAAGGCAAGGACGCCCGCGAAGTCCTTGCCCGTGAGCTCGCCACCGGCAAGCCCTACTGGGTTGATGCCGACGCCAGCGTTGACGAAGCCGTCGCCATGATGGAGGACCACCAGGTGCGCCGCCTGCCCGTCATCAGCGATCACAAGCTGGTAGGCATCATCAGCCAGGGCGATATTGCCCGCAACCACTACGCAGAACAGCGCCTGGGCGAAATGGTGGAGCACATCTCCGCCAAGGAGCATATGGCCCACTGAGCTTGCGTTAACCAATCCAGCCGCCGCGAGGCCCTCCTTAGAGGAAGGCCTCGCGGCCCGTTCCTTCACGCAAGACGAGTTCGCCCTCTTCAATGGAGACGATCAGGCTCTTCGGCTTTCCGACGAGCTTCTTCGTTGCGCTGAGTTGTCGGCTCCTCACCTCTACGCCCACCGTGGCGCCCTTGGCGGGCAGTTCCACAGTGACTTCGTCCGCCATCCCCAGCAGCAGTTTGGTGGAGATGCCGCGCTCGGACAGGGCTTCCTTGCCGTTGACAGTCACGGTGACGTCATCGGAATCAAACCCTTCCCGGAGGATGATGAGCAGTTCCTGCATGGTCCAACTACAGCACTAACGGCGTCCGTGGGATAGGCCTTCCCGGTCCCGCCTTCGGAAACTGTCGGTCGCGTGAGGCAAACTGTCATGGTGACTTCAAATCTCCAACACCAGTCAGCTGATTCCGCCATCCACGCCCAAATCGCCGCCGAATTGGGCGTCAAGGCCTGGCAAGTCAAGGCTGCGGTGGAACTGCTCGACGCCGGTTCCACCGTTCCCTTCATCGCCCGCTACCGTAAGGAAGTTACCGGGACGCTCGATGACACCCAGCTGCGCGATCTCGAGGAACGCCTCAGGTACCTGCGTGAGCTGGAAGAACGTCGACAGTCCGTCCTCGAGGCGATTGCCGCCCAAGGCAAGCTGACTCCGGAACTGGAAGCCGCCGTCGTCGGCGCTGATACCAAGGCGCGGCTGGAGGATATCTACCTGCCCTTCAAGTCCAAGCGCCGCACCAAAGCCCAGATCGCCCGCGAAGCCGGGCTGGAACCGCTGGCCGACACCCTGCTGGCCAACCCGCAGCTGGACCCGGCCACCGAGGCCGCAAAATACCTGAACGCCGAGCATTCCATCGAGGATGCCACCACGGCGCTCGCCGGTGCCCGCGCCATCCTGGTGGAGCGGGTCGGGCAGGACGCCGACCTCGCCGAGGACCTGCGCGAACGCCTCTGGAAGCAGGGGCGCATGGTGTCCCGCGTCAAGAAGGGCATGGAGACGGAGGGCCAGAAGTTCAAGGACTACTTCGAGTTCACGCAGGTGCCGTCCGGCATGCCGTCGCACCGCGTCCTTGCGCTGTTGCGTGGTGAAAAGGATGGCGTCCTTGAACTGGATCTCGCCGAAGCGGACCCAGCCGACGACGACGCACTGGCCGCCGCCCGCGGGAAGTATGAGAACGCTGTGGCCGCGTGCCTCGGGGTCGCCAACCAAGGCCGTCCCGCCGATGCCTGGCTGACGCAAACCGCCCAACTCGCCTGGCGCGGCCGCATCCTGGACCGCCTCACGACTGACCTGCGCGGGCGCATGTTCGCCGATGCCGAAGATGAATCCGTCCGCGTCTTTGCTGCCAACCTGCGTGACGTGCTGCTGGCCGCACCGGCCGGTAACCGGGCCACGCTTGGCCTCGACCCCGGGTTGCGCACGGGCGTGAAGGTGGCCGTGGTGGATGGAACGGGCAAAGTGGTCACCACGGACACCATCTACCCGCACGCCCCTGCGAAGAAGTGGGACGAAGCCTTGGCCACGCTTGGCCGGCTCGCCAAGCAGCACAACGTGGAACTCGTGGCGATCGGCAACGGGACGGCTTCCCGCGAGACGGACAAGCTGGCCACCGAGCTGATCAAGTCACTTGAAGCTGCCGGCTCCAAGGGAATCCAGAAGCTTGTCGTCTCCGAGGCCGGGGCTTCCGTCTATTCAGCCTCAGCCCTGGCCGCCTCTGAGCTTCCGGGAATGGATGTCTCCCTGCGTGGCGCTGTCTCCATCGCCCGCCGCCTGCAGGATCCCCTCGCCGAGTTGGTCAAGATCGAACCCAAGTCCATCGGTGTGGGCCAGTACCAGCACGATGTCACGGCCGCGAAGCTGGACCGTTCGCTGGATGCCGTGGTGGAGGACTGCGTGAACGCCGTGGGTGTGGACGTCAACACGGCATCGCCTGCGCTGCTCAGCCGCGTGGCCGGTGTCGGTCCTTTGTTGAGCGAGAACATCGTGGCGTACCGGAATGAGAACGGGCCTTTCGCCAAGCGCAGCGACCTCAAGAAGGTTCCCCGATTGGGCGCCAAGGCGTTCGAACAGTGCGCCGGCTTCCTTCGGATCACCGGGGGAGCGGAGCCTCTGGATGCGTCCAGTGTGCACCCCGAGGCATACTCCGTGGCACGCAAGATCCTGGTCGCAGCTGGTGGCGGTCCGGCCACGGCGTTGGATCCGCAGGCCTTCGTGGACGGCACTTTCGGCCTGCCCACGGTCAAGGACATCATGTCAGAGCTCGAGAAGCCGGGCCGCGATCCGCGACCCGCGTTTAAGGCAGCCTCGTTCTCCGAGGGTATCGAGAAGATCTCCGACCTCAAGCCCGGCATGATTCTTGAAGGCACGGTCACCAACGTGGCCGCTTTTGGTGCGTTCGTGGATGTTGGAGTGCACCAGGACGGACTGGTCCACGTGTCCGCCCTGTCCACCAAGTTCGTTTCTGATCCCCGCGAAATCGTGAAGTCCGGCCAAGTGGTCCGGGTCAAGGTCCTCGAGGCCGACCCCGAGCGCAAGCGCATCTCCCTGACGTTGAGGCTCGACGACGAACCCGGCACCGGGGGCGGCCGCACCTCAGGTGGGCGTGCTTCGGGTGATGGCCAGCGCCCTGGAGGACAGCAGGGGCAGCGCGGCGGCCAACACGGTCAGCGAGCTGGAGGTCAGGGCGATCGCCGCGGTAACCAGGGCCGTCCGCAGCAGGGCGGGCAGCGTCAGGGCAAGCCCCAGCAGGCACCGTCAGCGCCCGCCAACACGGCAATGGCCGAGGCGTTGCGTCGGGCGGGACTGGGGAAGTAGGGCCTAGGAGCCTGCGGTCCTGGCTTCCCACACCCCTGCACCCAAGGGCTGCAGCGCTGCGGGAAGCCAGCGACCGATCCGCGCAAAGGCTTCCCGCCGGATGGGTTCGGGTGACAGGAAGATGTCGTGGAGCGCGTTCGGTAGCCGGCTGATGGTGACGGTGTCCGCCAGGGAAAGTGACCGGTGGGCCACGGCGTCGACGTTGAGGGCCACGTCCGCGGTGAGTGCGTCGGCGGACCATTTTGGCTGCAGGTAGCTCTTGTCCGAGAGCATCACCAACACCGGAACGTCGATGCCCAGGCCCGCCGCGACGGTCGCTTGTCCACGGAACACCGCGTCAAGGAACGCCGGGGTGAGGGGGAAGCCCCGGTCCGGACGCCACTCGAGGTTGTAGTCCCATTCGCCGTCCAACGCAGCGGAAACAGCCCGCGTGTAAATTCCCGGGTCCACCGGCGGCAGTGGGGTCAACGGGTGCAGCCGTGCATGCAGGCCGAGCAAGGGCGCAATCGCCCGCCGGCCGAGCTCCGTGGCTTGGAACTCCAGCCAAGGACTGTTAAGGATCAGTGCCGAAGCTGCCCCCGGATGGCGGTGGGCCCACAAGCTCAGGGTCAGCCCACCGGTCGAGTGCCCCAGCAGGATCAGGGGCCGTTCCGAAACCCCCGAGCGTCCCATGGCCTCCAGCGCCGCGCCGATGTCGGCGTCGTAGTCGGCCAGGTTGGTGACGAAACCCGGTACCAGTCCGGGCCGTAGGCTGCGGCCATAGTTGTGCAGGTCCAAGGCGAAGAACCGCGCACCGGCGTTGTGCCAGAACTCGGCCACATGGCGTTGGAAGAAGTAGTCGGACCAGCCGTGCACGTAAAGGACATCGGCGTCCAAACCGCGACCGTCCAGGTCAGGCTGCGCGTGGGAAGCGGCGCCGACGTACCTCACCAAGGTGGCGACAGCGCCGCCGTCGAGCTCTAAAGTTTGTTGCTCGAAGCCGTCCCCAAGAATGTCCGGTTCCCACGGCTGCGTCATGCGTCCTTTTCCTTCTGCCAAGGCCAGCGGCCGGTGATCTCCAGCTCAAGGGAGAAGCTGAGGAACGTCCGGATCAGCACGATGATCGCCAATACCCCGACGCTCTCGAAGGTGGGGGTGACGGCGACGGTTCGGATGATGTCGGCGGCCACCAGAAGTTCCAGGCCCAGCAAGATGGACCTGCCCAACAACTGCCGGTAGGCGCGGTACGGGGAGAACGGTTCCAGGCCGCTGGCGCGTTTGGGTTGGTATCCACGGAGGGCCATGGGGATGGACACCAAGGCGCCGATCACCATCACCGCCACCCCGGCGAAGTCCATGTACCGGCCGACTGCTTCGATGATGTGCTGGAAATCCATGGCCCTCCCCGGTTAGCTGCGTGCCTCCACCGTCTCACAAACCAACGACGGCGGCAGCCAGGTTCCGGTGTTACCGAACCTGACTGCCGCCGTCGTGAACCTGCAAACGCTACAGCGCGGGCGCCGGGACCCGGTAGAACACGCGGGGATCCTGCAGGAGCGCCGGGTAGTCGAAATCGGAGCGCTTGATCACGTTGGTGACTTCGAAGTTGCGGGCGAAGCGTCCGTCAACGGTGATGGGGCGTCCTTGGATGAGGCCGACGGCGAAGACCTGGCCGCCGTCGAACGGAACCGCGATCTCGGTCTTGCCAGGCAGGGTGTTGAACGCCTGCTCCTGTGCCTGGCGTTTGCGCGTGGGCTTCTTTTCCTTCGGCGCGGCGGGACGCTTCTTGGGCCCACCAACCTGCCTGCGGGACTTCTCCTCGGCGTACACGAATTCGTACTCGTCGGGGTCCGAAACGGGCTTCGCCTTGCCGTGTGGGGGCATGCTGACCGTGGTGAGTTGCTCCGGGCGGATTTCCTCCACTGGGGCGCGCAGGATCCAGAGGCTGTCCTCTTCGGGTTCCTCGGGGTGGAACTCGTGCTTGGGCTCCGGCCACACGTATTCCAGTTTTTCATCGGTGCCCGGGAACAGCTGGGTGTAGAACTTGGGGTCCTTGCCGATCAGCTTGGAGCGGTGGCTGAGGTGCAGGTCCTCGTGTCCGAGCCATGGCGGCATGATGATCCTGGACGCGTAGTCCGGGTGGGCCGCCTGGGGTGCGAACTCCGCGATGTTGGTGCGGGTGTTGTCCGGGTGGCCCCGCTCCATCCATTCGTCGGCCATCGCCAAGCCGTACAGGGTGAGCGCCGGGACGTGGCCCATCCACATTCGCACGGCCGGGTGTGACTGCCAACCGTACTCCGGGATTACCAGCGCGCGGAGGACCTGGAGTGCTTCGACGCGCTGTTTGCCGAGCCTTGAGGTGTCGAGCGCCGCGGCGCTCTCACGGAAATCGGCGAAAGGGAGGAAAGTCTGCATCCTTTCAGTTTGAGGGTGCCGGGCTTGAGAACCAAGTTGAGTGCTCCGGGACACGTACGGCGATGGGGCCTAGAGTTGTCGGGTGGAAACTTTTGGCGAGAAAACTACAACCACGGCGCCCCCGGTTGCCGAACTGCACCTGCACATCGAAGGGACTCTCCAGCCAGAGCTGATCTTTGCCCTGGCTGAACGCAACGGCATCGAACTGCCGTATGAAGACATCGGGGAACTCCGGGAAAAGTACGAGTTCACTGACCTGCAATCCTTCCTGGACCTCTACTACGCCAACATGGCCGTCCTGCAAACCGAACAGGACTTCACCGACATGACCCGTGCCTACCTGAAGCGCGCAGCCGCCGGGGGAGTGCGCCATGCGGAAATCATGATGGACCCCCAAGCCCACGTTTCCCGGGGTGTCGCACTGGAAACCTGCGTGAACGGGGTGGCCAACGCCCTGGCAACCTCCGAAGAGGACTTCGGCGTTTCGACCCTGCTCATCGCGGCTTTCCTGCGGGACATGTCCGAGGATTCGGCCCTTGAGGTGCTGGAACAGCTCCTGGCCATGCACGCACCCATCGCCGGCATCGGGTTGGACTCTGCAGAGGTGGGCAACCCGCCGTCGAAATTTGAACGCCTGTACCAGCGCGCCGGCGAGGCCGGGCTGCGCAGGATCGCCCACGCGGGTGAGGAAGGACCGGCCTCCTACATCACGGAGGCGCTGGACGTCCTCCACGTCGAGCGCATTGATCACGGCATCCGCTGCATGGAAGATACGGACGTTGTTCAGCGACTTGTCGCCGAGCAGGTGCCGCTGACCGTTTGCCCACTGTCGAATGTGCGCCTGCGCGCGGTGGACAAGCTGGAAGACCATCCGCTCCCGGAAATGCTCGCCATCGGCTTGAACGTTTGCGTAAATTCAGATGACCCGGCCTACTTCGGTGGGTACGTGGATGACAACTTTGAGCAGTTGGTCAAGGTCCTGGAATTCTCGGTACCGGAGCAGGCAACCTTGGCCGCGAATTCCATCCGGTCCTCGTTCGCCAGCGACGCCCGAAAGGCGGCGCTGTTGGACGAAGTCACGGAGTGGGTCAAGGCCTCCGTGCCGCACCCCTGAGCCTCGCGTGGGCACGGCAGCCGAGACCCGTAGATCACTTGCGGCGACTGTGATGTCACACTCGGTCACGACACACGGTGTTTACCTTCAGCAGTCGTGGGAATTAACAAATCATTGGCAAACTGCTGTGGAGTAACCACCGTTGAAGGAGAAGCATGGGCGCGAACACCGCCGAAAACACCAACCTTCGTCTGAAGGCCGTACTGGACATCCTCGCTGAAAGCGTGTGGTCCGGGACTTCACTGAACGCCGGGGAGGTATTGGCTGAGGCGATTGCCCGCGTTCCCTTCAACGACCACGAAGCGGAGCTCCTGAGTGGCGGCATCCCGCGCGGCCACAAGACCCTGACGTCGGCTTCGGCGAAATTGGTCAAGGCCGGGTGGCTGGTCAAGGGCCGATCCGGTTGGACCATTCCCGAGGACGGCCTGCGCGCCACAGTCGCTTTCCCTGACGTGGCGGCTTTCGCGGCAGCGCTCGACGCTGGAACGCCGGTACCAGCCGACGTTCCGGTTCCGACGGCCCCGCCAGTGAAGCCTGCGGCGAAGAAGGCAGCAACCAAGCGGGCTGCAGCCAAGAAGGCGGCTCCTGATGAAGTGGCCGAGCCGAAGGTTGCCGCTGCCAAGGTGTCCGCACCCAAGGCCAAGGCAGCTGCTGCAAAGGCTGAGCCGGCCGCGAAGAAGACACCCCGCAAGGCGCCGGCCAAAGCTGCGGGAGCTACCGCCGTCGAGACCGTGCCGCAGCCGGACGCCGTCGCGGTGGCGGGCGACTTCAACACCATCCTGGGTGCGCCCGAGGACTGGGCGCCGCAGTACGACGAAGCCCAGATGGAGTTCAACCCGTTGGTTCAGGTGTGGACGCTAACGGCTGATCTTCCGGCCGGGCACTACACCTACAAGATCGCCTTGAACCGGTCGTGGGATGAGAACTACGGTGCGTTCGGCGCCCGTGACGGCGCAAACCACGAGTTGAACCACGACGGCGGTCCCGTCACCATCACGTACAGCCACGTGACCCGGGACATCGTGATCGGCTAGCTCTTTCGTTCGCTGGAACCCGCCCTTGTTCGTGGCGCCTCCCGTTGTACGGGGTGCGTGACGGAGGAGGGCGGGACTCGTTAAGGTGGGTCCATGGAGGCAGACACGGTCCGGGTTACCGCGCGCATTTCGGGCGTGGTCCAGGGTGTGGGCTTTCGCTATTGGACTGCCCGGAAAGCTGACGAGTTGATGCTCAAAGGGACTGTGCGGAACGCTTCGGATGGTTCGGTGGAACTCGTGGCCGAGGGGTCTGTGGAACGTGTTGAGCGTTTCACGAGCTGGCTCCATTCCTCGCATGCCCCGGGCCATGTGGAGACCGTCGACTTCCAGCTTTCCGAGGCCACCGGGGAGTTCGACGACTTCCGGATCGTCGGGTAGCAGCCCTAAGTTCCCGGCGACCCAGTCATAAGCCCGGATTCCTTCGCTGCCAGGAGCAGTTCTTGGTCATAGGCAACCAGCACGTCCGCTTGCAATCTGATGGCGGTTGCAAGATGGATGGCGTCTGCGCTCCGAAGTTGCCTGGGCAGGGCTGAGGCAAACATTGCGTCCGAGCGGGTGACATCCACAAGATTGATGCCCGTGCGGACATCGTTGACTTGGTCAAAGGGCAGGTCGCGGCGGCGTGCTGCGCAGTGAAGCTCAGTGTAGAGGAGCATCGACGTCACCACATGGCCTCCGGCCGCACGGACTTCATAGAGGTGGGCGGCCAGTGCTTCGGATTCACGCTCCTCCACCACAAGCTTCAGAATCGCGGATGTATCGGCGTAGATAATCACCGATCGCCACGCAGGTCGGCCAGAATCTCGGCCGTGGAAATTTCACTCTTGACCCGCGGCAGGATCCGGAAGTCGACCGGCGGGTCAGAGGCAGGCCGCACGCTGCCGGCTCGTAGGAGGCGTTCGAACGGGGACGCGGACGGTGGAATGAGCGTGGCAGCGATCTCGCCGTTGTTGGTGACGTCGATGACCTCACCATTCTTGACGCGTTCAAGGATCCTGCTGCTCTGGTTGCGCAGTTCGCGGTGCGGAATAGTTGTCATGGTTAACTTCCGTAGCAATCGGAGCAGCCGAACGCACGGAGGCATTGGTGGCAACGACCAGAGAAAAGCAATTGGCAGACTATTTGGTTGCGGAACCTGACGCGAGCGAGATGCGCGTCGCCTCGATGTAGTGCTCCAACGGCTTCAAGGCCGGCTGCGACGAAGCATCCCGGACGGCGTCCGCGCCAACAGCATTCGCCACGGCCAGAGCGTGCGCGTACTCCAGCCCGGACTGGAGTGCCAGGACCAGGGCTGCGCAGAAAGCATCCCCGGCGCCGATGGTGTTGGCAATATCGGTGACCCGCACGGCCGGGGCTTCGGCGACCCGTTCGCCGTCGACAAAGATGGCCGAGCCGTCGCCGCCGTAGGTGACGGCCACCAGCGGGGCGTTGCGCAGGGCGGGGATCAGTTCATACTCTGTCTCGTTCACGATCACCAGGTCGCACCGTTCCAGCAGTTCGGGAATGATCGGCGCAGCGGGGGCGGCGTTCAGGGCGAAGAACCCCTGGGCCAGCCGGGCGGCTTCCAACACCACGGCCTGGTCCACTTCGAGCTGGCAGAGGACGGCCTCGTCGCCGCCGAAGGTCACACCGTCCAGGGCCACCGAGCCGTTGGCGCCGGGGCACACGACAATCTGGTTTTCGCCTTCGCTGTCTACGAGCACCAGCGCTGTTCCCGTGGCCGCCTCCACCCGGGCAATGTCCTGGACATCGACGCCGGCACTCGCCATGGCGGTGATGAGGCTGAGTCCGGCGTCGTCCTGGCCGACGGCCCCCACCATACGGGACATGCCCGCCAGTCGGGCAGCTGCTACGGCTTGATTGGCTCCCTTGCCGCCGGGCTGCTGGCGGAGCACGCCGCCGCCGACGGTTTCACCCGGCGAGGGGAGCCTGTCGGCGGTGGCTGTGATGTCGAGGTTGATACTGCCCACCACAGTGAGCGAGAACA
This sequence comes from Paenarthrobacter sp. TE4293, assembly GCF_050435325.1. Taxonomy (NCBI): domain Bacteria; kingdom Bacillati; phylum Actinomycetota; class Actinomycetes; order Micrococcales; family Micrococcaceae; genus Paenarthrobacter; species Paenarthrobacter sp. TE4293. The sequence continues at coordinate 392,637 of NZ_JBNJRY010000002.1, read as the reverse complement.
GGGAAGAGGGCGCGGCGGACCGCAGGGACGTGCTCATGGAAGGTCCTTTTCGGGATAGCGGGGAGGGAATCAGGAGGACTGGATCACGGAAAGATGGCCGGCTTTGGCGGCCACGAGGCATTTGGCCAGGTAGAACGGGGAGCCGTTGCGGCGCACGTACTGGGTCAGGACCAGCACGGGGTCGGAGGGTCGGAGGCCCAGCAGCTTTGCGCGGCTGGGTCCGGCCGTGCTGAGGCTGATCTCGCATTCTCCGGGTCCAAGGGAAACTCCGGGGAGCCCGCCGAGGATCTCCAGGAGGGTTGACGCGGAAAGGGTGGGAGCCTCTGCAGCTTCGGCGAGCGCTTCCGCTTCCGGGATTCCTTGGGCCACGTTCTCCTGCAGGTGTGCCACAGGTTCGCCGTTCCGGATGAGCACGCTCTCCCAGAACCACACATCCTCATCGGGCTGGACACCGATGCCCGGTGCCACGAATTCGGAGGCTGGTTGCTTGATGGCCGCGACCCGTTTGACCTGGATGTCCTGGTCCGGTCCGCCGAGGAGCTGGTCGAACGGGCGGATGTGTTCGATGCCGATGCGGGGGAGCGAATCCGCCACAAAGCGTCCCACTCCGCGCCGTGCCCGCGTCAGGCCGTCTTCTTCCAGCAGCATCAGCGCTTCCCGGATCACGGTGCGGCTGACGTCCATCATGGTGCCCAGTTCGGTCTCTGTGGGGAGCAGGGAGCCGGGCGGCAGGATCTTGGTGCGGATCGCTTCGGCGATGCGGGAGTAGGCCGCGACGCGCAAAGGCTGCCCGGGTTGGGTGGCGATGGGTCGGGACAGGAACTGGACGGCGTTGTCGGTCAAGGGTGCCTCACTTGAGATGGGTTACCGATACTGTACCGGATGACTGTGATAGGTTGCACAAGCTCGTAATACATGCTTGTATAACAACTCACATCTCGTGGCGCCGCCCCGCGCCCTCGGACAAAGGAGTTTGATGTGAACATCCCCACCGCCACCGGCCGGCAGGCTGCAGACCCGCTGGCCCCAACGGCAACTGAGACCGGAACAGCCGGCACCAAGACTGACGAAGGCCGCTTCCAAGGCAAAGCCGCAGCCCTGCTGATCACCACCTTGGTCCTGGCTGTGCTCGCCTTCCAGCTCAACGCCAGCATGATCACCCCGGCCCTCCCGCACATCGGCTCCTTCTTCGGCGAAACCCCCGAGGCCGTGGCCCAAGTGCAGTCGATGTTCTTCCTGGCCGGCGCCATTTCCGGCCCTGTGATCGGACGGTGGAGCGACTTCATCGGCCGCCGCAATGCCCTCCTGCTGGTGCTGGCCATCATGGGCGTGGGAACGGTGCTGTGCATCTTCGCGCCCACCCTGCCGCTGTTGGTCACCGGCCGCTTCCTGCAGGGCGTCTCCAGCGCTATCTTCGCGCTCTCCTACATCGTCCTGAATGAATACCTGCCGGCCAGGCTCTTCGGCACCTCCATCGGCATCATCGCCGCCATCAACGGAGGTGTTGGCGGCGTGGATGGCTACTTCGGCGGACTCATGGCAGAGACCCTGGGCTTCCAGTCGATCTTTGTCGCAGTCCTGGTACTGGCCGTGATCGCGGCAATCTGTGTCATCAAAGTGGTCCCCGGCGGCAAGTCCGCCGTCGCCCCGGGCCGGATGGACTGGTGGGGTGCAGGCTCCCTGTCCGTGTTCCTGGTCTTCATCACCTACTTCGTTTCCACCGGTTCTTCAGCTGGTTGGACCTCGCCTGCCGCCCTCGCCCTGCTCGCCGGCAGCATCGCTTCCTTCACGGCGTTCTGGCTGATCGAAAAGAAGCGCGAAACGCCGCTGGTCGCCGTTCACCACCTTCGTTCGCGCCAGGTCTGGCCGGTCATCGCGACCACGGTGCTGACACTCGCCGGAATCTTCGCCATCATCAACTTCACCGTGGTGTTGCTGAGCCAGGACAAGGAGAACGGTTTTGGACTCTCGGCCTCGGTCGCAGCCCTGCTGTTCCTCACCCCTGCCGCGCTGATCGGCGTCTTCGCGGCACCGCTCGCCGGGTGGATCGCCGACCGCCGCGGCTGGATTAAGACCGTTCGCGTCGGCACGGCCACGAGTCTCGCCTGCGCCATCGTCGCGGCTCTTTTCGCCCACAACCAGATCGCGGTCCTCATCGCCATCGCTGCCCTGGGCATCTTCTACAACGGCTTCTTCCTGACGGCCATCAACGGCCTGTCCGTGCTGCTCTCGCCCAAGGAAGCACCGGCCGCTTTGCCGGGCATCAACGGTGCCTCCTTCGGCATCGGGGCGAGCCTCGGCGTCGTGGTTGTTGCACCGTTCGCCGGCCAGGGCACCGCAGCCGGGTACTCCACGGCCCTCTGGATCTCAGTGTCCATCACGGCCTTGGCCTTCATCGTCAGCCTGTTCATCGCGGCTCCCAAGGGCGAAAAGATCTAACGCACGACGCCGGCGCGCAGCTTCGCGTGCCACCACCTACTACTTACCCACAGCAGCCGCTGCATCCCGAAAAGAGAGACCATGACCCAGCCCGCCCCCTTCTTCCTTGACTGCGATACCGGCATCGACGACGCCCTCGCCCTCGCCTACCTCCTGGCCTCCCCGCAGGCGGACCTCGTGGGTATCGGCACAGTGAGTGGCAACGTCAGTGCGGCCGGCGGCGCCCGTAACACCCTGGACCTGCTGAACCTGGCCGGGCACCCGGACATCCCCGTAGCCATCGGTGCGCACGATCCGCAGGTGGGCACTTTCCACGGCGGCGCCCCGCACGTCCACGGCGACAACGGCATCGGCGGAGTGGACCTGGTTCCATCCGACCGCGAACCGGTCGACGCAACGGCCGCAGAACTGTTGGTCCAGCTGGCACACCAGTACGCCGGGGAGCTGCGCTTGGTGGCCATCGGACCGCTGACGAACATCGCCCAGGCGTTGCGCCTGGAACCCAGGCTTCCTGAGCTCATCGCCGAGGTCACCATCATGGGCGGCGCAGCACTGGCCCCCGGGAACATCACGCCCGTGGCGGAGGCCAACATCGCCAACGACCCCGAGGCCGCGGCCGAAGTCCTTGCGGCCGACTGGACCGTGACCATGGTTCCGTTGGACGTCACCATGACCAATGTCCTGGAGGAGAACCACCGGCAGGAGCTCCATGCCTCCGAACACCCGGTGTCGCAGGCGCTCGGTGAGATGCTGGGCTACTACTTCGGCTTCTACGTCGACATTTTCGGACGGGCATGTTCGGCGATGCACGATCCATTGGCCGCAGCCATCGCCGTCAGGGGAGTGGAGCTCACCGTGGCACCGACCGTTCGGGTGCAGGTGGACACCACTGACGGCCCCGGACGTGGACAGACCGTCTGCGATCTCCGCGGACTCTATGTCGGCCTGCCGGACCAGCGTGGTGCGCGTTGCCGTGTAGTGCTGGAAATCGGCGAGGACTTCGCACCCCACCTGCTGGGCACATTGCAGGCAGCCTGGCTGACCGAGGAGCAGGTGGCGTCGACCGTCGCCTGACCTGCGGGAGACTGAACTACAGACGACGACGGCGGCAGCGGCCCGCCGTCGTCGTCTGCGTTTAAGGCGTCTATGCGTACATGAGCGAGCCGGGGGTGGTGAGCTTCTCGCCGGTTTCCAGCCAGGTCTTGAGTCCGGAGAGGATCATCGGCCAGCCACCGTAGAGCTGGTCGTTGGCGCCTTCGCGGAGTTGGTCGTGCGTGACGGTGAGGTGGCACGAGTCGCCGACGGGCTCAATCTCCCAGGTGATCCGCGATGTTCCTTCTGCCTTCACGTCCTCGCCCCAGAGTGCACGCATGGTTTGGACGAGCCGGCGCGGGGGATCGACTTCGATGTTCTCACCCTCGCCGAGGGGTGCATCGGCCTTGACGTTATGCATCTCGAAGCGGCTGCCCGGGGTCCAGTCCGACGTGAACGTGTTCCCGAACTGGTACTTGCTGCGGATCTCACTGTCGGTGATGGCTTCCCAAAGCCGTTCCGGAGTGGTCTTGATGTAAATCTCAAAGATCTTTTCCATGGGACTTTCCAATCTGGATTTGAGGTCGCTGAGGGCAGCGGCCCATGGTTCTGCGTATTTACTCACCCAGCGATCGTGGATGAGGCGGATGGGAACCGGATTCAGGAAGTGCAGCTTTTCACGACCCCGACGGCGGGTGACCACCAATCCCGCATCTTCCAGCAGCTTGAGGTGCTTGGCGATGCCGAAACGGGTCATCTCGAACCGGGCTCCCAAAGCGGACGCGGACTGGCCGTCCTCCCGGAACAGTTCGTCCAGCAACTCCCTGCGGGTGGGGTCCGCCAAGGCCTTGAACACGGTGTCCATGCGTTCAGAATAGGTGACTGTTTGGTCACGTGTCAACGATTTTGGGCCGGCTTTGCCCTCACGGTGTCCGTGGCCTGGGGGCGGAGCGCCGAGATCGTGGGAACGCTGCGAAATCGCCGTCCCTTTCCGGCGATTCCGCAGCTTTCCCGCGCTCCAGGTGTGATGCGGCATCTCGCAGGTCACCACGACAGCGGTCCGATAGTTTCCATTCAACCTCGGAAACTTGCTCACTTCGTTGCTCGATTTAGCCTGCTGTGACTGGCAACAGCTGCTGTGAAACTCCGGAGATCAGGCGTCGTTGGGCTATTTTCCGCACGCTTTGTTACTCATGAGTTTCCGATACTCATCTGTTGTTATTGCGTAAACTTTACGATAGTTTCTCACTGTGATGTGCGTCGCACAGTGATGTGGGGCGACGAAGCCGAGTGAAGGACAACGATGACCATCCACCCTGAGGATTTGCGGACAGCCGAGGCGCGGCTCCAGCAACTGCACCAACGAATAGGCGGGATAGCCTACGGCGGGGACTATAACCCCGAGCAATGGCCACGGGAAGTGTGGCCAGAGGATGCCAGGCTCATGCAGCAGGCCGGGGTGAACCTGGTAACGCTGGCGGTCTTCTCCTGGAGCCGACTGGAAACCAGCGACGGCATCTTCGACTTCGGCTGGCTGGACGACGTCATGGACCTGATGCATACGCACGGCATCGGGGTGGACCTGGCAACTCCGGACGCCGTCCCACCGGCTTGGCTGGTGGAGCAGCACCCGGACATCATGCCGGAGCGGCCCGACGGGAGTATCTTCGGCTTCGGATCCCGGCAGCATTTCGACGTTTCCCACCCCGTGTACCGCGCCAAGTCACTGGCCCTCGCAGAAAAAATGGGGGAGCGCTACGCCAGCCATCCTGCGCTGCGGATGTGGCACGTCGGCAACGAGTACGGACCTGTGTCCTATGGTCCGTGGGCTGAGAAGGCGTTCCGGGAATGGTTGCAGCACAAGTATTCGTCCTTGGATGAGCTCAACGATGCCTGGAGCACCGCCGTCTGGGGCCAGCTCTACTCCGACTGGAACCAGGTCCGCGTGCCTGCCCAACCCCGCACCTGGTCCAACCCGTCACGCCGGCTGGACTTCCATCGCTTCACCTCGGACAGCATGCTGGAACACTTCAAGGCCGAGCGCGACGTCCTCCGCCGCCACAGCCCGGACCTGCCGATCCTCACCAACTTCATGCGCTTCTACAAGACCATCGACTACTGGGCCTGGGCAGCCGAAGAAGACGCTGCTGCACTGGACATCTACCCGGATCCGCGCGAAGACGACGCCCACATCGCTGCTGCGTTGAACTTCGACCTCATGCGTTCGCTGCGCCAGGGCCAGCCATGGATGGTGATGGAGCAAGCCACCGGCGCCGTCAGCCAATGGTCCATCAACGTCTCCAAGCTTCCGGGCAAGATGCGCCTCGGCTCATACCAGGCCATAGCCCAGGGCGCCGATTCGATCCTGTTCTTCCAGTGGCGCCAGGCCAGAGGAGGAACTGAGCGCTACCACTCCGGCATGGTCAACCACGCCGGCCCCAACACCCGGATCTTCCGCGAAGTCTGCGAGCTCGGCCAGGAACTCAAGGCCTTGGGCGAGGTGACGGGAACGCGATCCACCGCCAAAGTGGCCATTGTTTTCGACTGGGATTGCTGGTGGGCGCTGGAGCTTGGCAACTCGCCGCGCTCGGACCTGGACTACGCGCAGGAAGTCCTGCGCTTCTACCGTCCCCTGTTCGATGCCAATGTCACCGTTGACTTCGTCAATGCCGACAGCGACCTTTCCGCGTACAGCCTGGTGATCATGCCGGCGTCGTACCTTCTGACGGACGCCGCGGCCGGCCGCTTCGAAAACCATGTGGCCGACGGCGGACGGCTGGTGGTTTCCTACCTTTCCGGCATCGTGGACCACAACAACACCATCCGGCTGGGCGGTTATCCGGGCGCGCTGAAGAACGTTCTTGGCGCCTGGAGCGAGGAAATGCACCCGCTCGCCGGAGAGGGTGAGCAAGTGAAGCTTTCAACACCCGACGGCGGCACCTCCTCGGCGAGCTACTGGACTGAGCATCTGCATGCCGAAACGGCGGACGTGCTGGCCAGCTACTCTTCGGGCCGGCTGGCGGGCGCTCCGGCCGTGACCCGCAACGCTTTCGGTTCAGGCACTGCGCTGTATCTGTCGGCACGGGTTGACGACGGATTGTTGAACAAGCTCCTCGACGACGAGCTCCGCGCGGCGGGAGTGGAGCCGGAACTGGAGGCACCTGCGGGAGTCCAGGTCCGCCGTCGTACCGGCGCCAAAGCTGACGGCACCAACAAAAGCTTCCTCATGGTGCTCAACCACAACGACGCACCGTCCAGCGTGGACGTGCTCGACGGCGGCACGGACCGCATCAGCGGACGCGCGGTGACGGGGCTGGTTGAGCTCCCTGCCAACGGAGTCCTCATCCTGGACGAAATTCCGGACGAAACTGCGGGACAGGAGGCGGACTGATGGCATTGCGACTGGATGTTCCGCCCAAGGCCGTCGCCGGCACTGAATCAAGCACCTCCAAGAAGCGGCGCGACAAGCCCGGCAGCTGGAAGCTGGCCCTCAAACGGGACTGGCGTTTGTACACACTGCTGGCGCTTCCCCTGCTGTACCTCCTGATTTTCAGGTACCTGCCGATGGCAGGCAACGTGATCGCTTTCCGCCAGTTCCAGCCTGGCGGCAGCATATTCGGTGAGAAGTGGGTGGGCTTCAAATACATCACCCTGTTCATCAACGACCCCAGCTTCTGGCAAGCGTTTCAGAACACCATCATCCTTGGTGTCCTGACCTTGGTCTTCTGCTTTCCGATGCCCATCATCTTCGCGCTGATGCTGAACGAGTTGAGGTCGCAGAAGTTCAAGAAGTTCGTTCAAACCGTGGCCTACCTGCCGCACTTCATGTCCGTGGTGATCATCGCGGGCATGATCCTGCAGAACTTCTCCATGAACGGCACCGTCAACCAGATCGCGGAATCGCTGTTCGGCACTACGGTGAACTTCACGCAGGATCCCGGCTGGTTCAGGCCCATGTACATCAGTTCCGAGGTGTGGCAGACCATGGGCTGGGGCGCGATCCTTTACCTCGCGGCGCTGACCCGCGTGGACGAGTCCCTGTACGAGGCGGCCCGGATCGACGGCGCCAACCGCTGGCAGCAGACCTGGCACGTCACGCTTCCCGCCATCAGGCCCACCATCATCACGCTGCTGATCCTGAACATCGGCACCTTCATGGCGGTGGGCTTCGAGAAGATCCTCCTCATCTACAACCCGCTCAACTACGCAACCTCGGACGTCATCTCCACCTACCTGTACCGGGTGGGCCTGGAATCCAGCAACTTCAGCTACGCGGCCGCGATCGGAATGTTCGAATCCGTCATTGGCCTCACGCTGATCCTCTCAGCGAACGCGATCTCCAAGCGCGTCGCAGGAACGAGCCTGTGGTGAACAAGACAGCTACTGCCATCAAGGGCGGCGCCGCCCAAGGCGTCCTGCTGAAAGACATGAAAGTCTCACGCGGCATGCGGGTCTTCCGGGCGTTCAACCTGGTCTTCCTGCTGCTGGTGGTGTTCCTGACGGTGTACCCGTTCTTGAACATCATTGCCCAATCGTTCTCCAGCGAAGGGTTCATCAACGCCGGGCAGGTCAACCTGTTCCCGATGGGCTTCAACACCGAGACGTACAAGCTGATCCTGGCCGATTCGACTTTCTGGAACAACTACGGCAACACCGTCCTGTACACGGTGGTGGCGACTGCAATATCCATGGTGCTCACCACGTCGTTCGCCTACGCCATCGCCAAGAAGGAACTCAAGGGACGCAGTGTGTTCATTGGGCTCGCCGTGTTCACGATGTTCTTCAACGGCGGGCTGATTCCCAACTACGTGCTCATCAGTTCCCTGGGCATGCGGGACACCATCTGGGCCGTGGTGCTGCCGAACGCCATCAGCGTGTTCAACCTGCTCATCATGAAGTCGTTCTTCGAGAACATGCCCCGCGAGTTGGAAGAAGCGGCTTCGATTGACGGGCTCACCCAGTACGGGGTCCTGTTCCGGGTAGTGCTGCCGCTCAGCAAAGCAATCGTGGCCACCATGGTCCTGTTCTATGCCGTGGCGAACTGGAACTCCTGGTTCCAGGCGTTCCTCTACCTCGACAACCCGGACCTCTTCCCGGTCACCATCTACCTGCGCAACATGATCGCCGGAGTCACCACAGCAGGCTCAGCCGGCGGAACAGCGGAGAACGTCGGCCAGATCGCCGCCAACATCCAATCGGTCACCATCGTCCTGACCGTCATCCCCATCCTTTGCGTCTACCCCTTCGTGCAGAAGTACTTCTTTTCGGGCGTCATGCTCGGTTCCGTCAAGGAATAACCCTTATGAAAGGACACCCAATGATCCACAAACCCGAGCTCCGCAGGCCAGAATTCCGTAGGCGCGACTTTCTTGGACTCGCGTCCGTTGTCACTATCGGACTCATGATGACCAGTTGCGACGCCGAGACCACCGAAAAGGTGGATACGTCCAAGTCCCGCAACGGTGCGATGGACAGCTTCAACGTCGGTGACACATTCAAGGCGACGGTGCCGTTGACGTTCACCTTCCTCTTCTCTGATCAGCCCACCTACCCGTACAAGAAGGACTGGCTGCTCTTCACCAAGATGGCCAGCGACAACAACGTCACTTTGGAACCGACCATCGTGCCCAACAGCGACTACGAACAGAAACGCAGCCTCCTCATCAGCTCTGGCAGCGCGCCGGAGATCATCGCAAAGACCTACCCGGGGCAGGAAGCTGCGTTCGTTTCGGCCGGAGCTGTCCTGGCGGTCAGCGACTACGTGGACCTGATGCCGCACTTCCAGGAGAAGGTCAAGAAATGGAAGCTCGAACCGGAGATTGAAGCACTGACCCAGGAGGACGGCAAGTACTACGTCCTGCCCGGTCTCCATGAGGAACTGTGGCCCGACTACTCGCTCTGCTTCCGCAAGGACGTGCTCAAGAAGGAAGGGCTCGACGAGCCCACCACGTGGGACGAATTCCGTGATGTGCTGCGCGCACTCAAGAAGGCCTACCCGGATGTGGTGCCGTACTCGGACCGCTTCAAGGGCGACAGTGTCCTGAACATCGCCAGCGCTGCTTTCGGGACTGTGGCCGGATGGGGACTCGTGGACGGACTGCAGTTCGACGAGGACAAGAAGGAGTTCAGCTTCGCCGCCGGATCGGAGAAGTTCAAGGACTTGGTGACGTACTTCAATTCCTTGGTTTCCGAGGGACTGATGGATCCGGAAAGCTTCACCCAAACCGACGACTCCGCCACCCAAAAGTTCGTCTCCGGCAAGTCGTTCGTCATCAGTGCCAACTCGCAGAATGTCATCACTTACCGCACCTCGATGGAGCAGTCACTGGGTAAGGGCAATTTTGAGATCGGCAAGATCACGGTTCCCGGTGGGCCGGCCGGAGACATTATTGGCGGAACCCGGCTGGAGAACGGCATCATGCTGAACTCGTCCGTCAAGGACAAGGACAGCTTCGTTGCACTCATCCAGTACATCGACTGGTTGTTCTACAGCGACGCCGGGCAGGAGTTCTCCAAATGGGGAGTGGAAGGAACCACATTCACCAAGTCCGGCGGCAAGCGTCAACTCGCGGCCGACATCAACTTCCAAGGACTCAATCCCGCCGGCACCAAAGACCTGCGGGTGGACTACGGATTCTCCGGCGGAAACTTCGCCTACGGCGGCGCCACCGAACTGCTGCACTCAACCTTTAACGAGGAAGAGTTGGCATTCCAGAAAGCCATGAAGTCCAAGACGCCGCGTCCGGTTGCTCCGCCTGTCCCCTTCAGCGACGTTGACCGCGAGCAGGCGACCCTGGCGCTCACCCCGCTCAAGGACCACGTCAAGCAGAACACCCTCAAATTCATCACCGGGCAGCGCGCCTTGGGCGAATTCGACGCCTACGTGAAGGAACTCGACAGCAAGGGCCAGACGAAATACGTCGACCTGGCGAACAAGGCGTACAAGGCCTACGCGGACAAGAAGTAGTTCTTCCGATGGCTGCGAAGGACACACAATACGGGTCCGGTCCGTTGTTCAAGGTGGCCGGCCTGGTGTACGGGGTCATGGTGGGCGGAGCGCTGCTGGTGCTGGCCAATGCGCTGGTAGTGCTCATGCCGTTGCTGGCTGGTCTGGTCGGTCCAGTTGCGTTGCTGGGCTTCGTCCTGGTTGGACCCTCAGTTGTGGCTTGCTGCTATGCCTTCAACCGGCTTCCCGCCCGTGAGGACAGGGGGGTTTTCCACGACTTCGTGAAGTCCTATCGGGGCAATTTTGGACAGGCCTTGGCGGTATGGCTGCCCTACGCCGCCCTCCTTGCAGTCATCGGCGCAAACCTCACCAGCCTGCCGGGCAGCAGTCCTGAAACGGTTGCTGCCCGGATCGGGCTGGTGGGGCTCGGCCTCTTGGTCAGCACAGCTGCCCTGCACGCGATGATGTTGCTTGCCCGCTTCAATTTCCGCACCGTGGACATCTACCGCTTATCCATCTACAGCCTTGGTGCCCGGAAGCGGGTAGCGCTCGGGAACGTGGGGATTCTCTTCATTGCTGGTTTCGTGCTGATCTCCACCAGTGTCTGGCTGATGCTGTTTGCCGTCGGCCTGCTGCTCTACCTGCTGTGCATGAACTCCCGGCCGCTGCTGGCGTTCGTGGAGGAAAAGTTCACCGTTGCCGCAAAAGTTTCCGCGGCCGCTTCCTCGCCGGTGGGTTAGAGGCTGGTGCGCACCACAGCACCTTGGGCGATGACTGTGCTGACCTTTTCCAAGGCAGAGCCATCGGTCAGGGGATCCGAATCCACCACCACGACGTCCGCCATGGAACCGCGCACCAAGCGCCCAACGTTTTCGCCGCGTCCCAGCAAACGCGCCGCATTGGTGGTGGCTGCCTGCAATGCTTCCAAAGGGGTTAGCCCGGCTTCCGCGAGCAAGCGCGCTTCCGTACCGATCGGCGTCACATCCGTTCCGAAGGAATCGGTGCCGGCCACGATCGTGACTCCGGCGTCCTTGGCTGCGCGCACGGCAGCTTGAAGGATAGGCGTGTACTCCGTTCCGCGGGCGGCCAGGATCGGGTTGGTGGAGCGGGCCATACTCGTGATGGCGTCCATGGTGGGTGTGAAGAAGGTGCCGCGCCGGGCCATCTCCTGAATGGTCTTTTCCGTCATGAAGACACCATGCTCGATGCTGCGCACGCCTGCTCGGACGGCGCCATCGATTCCTTCGGCGCTGTAGGCGTGGCAGAGGACTCCGGCTCCCTTGGCTGCCTTGACGATCGCACCGATCTGGTCCACGTTGTAAACCAACTCGCGTGGATCCTGTTCGGGAATGCCAGCCCGCGGGTTGGCGCGGGTCTTGATGACCTCGGCGCCGCGCTTGAGGTTGATGCGGGTCAGGTAGGCGAGGTCCTGCGGCTCCTTAACCCCGCCACTGAGTGTCGCCAAAGGCGCCAAATCCGGATCAGCAAGGAGCGAATCTCCCTGATCGGGTGAGATAAACAGTCCTGCCGGAGTCATCCTGGGTGAGAGGCCGGGAGCCCACGAGGGCAGCGCGGCGAGGGCAATGTCCTGATAGAAAGTGCTCGAGCCGCTGCGTACGCTGGTGGCTCCGCCTTGCAGGAGGGCGCGGGCGTCCGCCAGTGCGTTGGCGTGGACGTGGGCATCGACGAGTCCTGGAAGGACCCATTTACCCGAAGCGTTCAGTCTCCGTGCACGGTTTGCGACGGCGGCAACAGCCTTGCGTGTTTCGTCCCGGGTGCCGACGGCGGTGACCTTGCCGCCTTCGAGCACCACCACTCCGTCTGCCACAGCATCGCCGGTTTTCGGGTCCACCACTGTTCCGCCCTCGATAATGAGCGGCTGGACGGTCAGCGGACGGCCGGGGTAGTTCGGACCCGACTGTGTGTTGTCCGCAAGGGCTGCCGGTGCTGATGCCAGCTGCGCGGCGATGCCGGCCACGGAGATCCCGGCCAGTGCTGCAGCCCCGGCGAGGATGCCTCGGCGGGGCAACTCACCTTGGGGTTTGGGTGCTGAGGTGTGATCGTGAAGGCACATTGTTGGACTCCTGGGGAACGAGCTGCTGGGCCGCTACTTGACTGCGGTTAAGCATTTGGTATTCCAGAATGCCCCAATTTTGGGGTGTGACGCAAGCAATAGTCCGTAATCTAGCGAAGTACTGGCACGCTTGGTATGCCAGCTTGGGGAAGACCGACATTCTTAGGGTGCCGTCTCCCTGGTGACCTGCTCCCGCAGAATATCCGCGTGGCCGCAGTGTTGGGCGAGCTCGCGGAGCATGTGGAGGTACACCCAGCGGAGGGGGAGCGGGCCACGGCGGTTTCCGAGCACCAGGTCGTCGAGCCCCAGTGGTGCGGCCGCTTGCCTGGAGGCCTCGCAGGCCTCGGCGTAGGCCTTCTGGATGCTGGCGATGGTGTCGTGGTCGTCCAGGATGAACGACTCATCCGGCGTCGCGGGGATGCCGATATCGGCACGGGACCTGCGCGTGATCGCTTCGTCGAACCACACCTTTTCCACGAAGGTGGCATGCTTCACCAAGCCCAGAAGCGTCGTGCGGGAGGGGACCAGCCGCCGTCGTGCTTGCTCTTCCGTGAGGCCATCCAAACTGGCGTTGAGACCCCGGCGGTGCTCGTCCAGGAACGTCTCGAATTGTATTCGGGCACTTTGGTTGATGACGTCGTCGGCGAATGTCTCCGGCAGCATGCTCATCCGAAAACCACCGTGCCGTCGTTGTTGATTTTCCAGCCGGGGTTATGGGCGATCTCCCAGACGATGCCGTTCGGATCTTTGACGTGGCCATGGAAGATGCCGCCGAAAGCGCCCGCCTGTGCCGGCTTCACCACCGAAGCACCCGCGGCGACCAGGGCATCGATGGTGCCGGCAACCTCCTCCGGGCTGCCGACGTTGTGCGAAAGCGTCACTCCGCTGACACCCTGTGCCGGCGAGGAGGTGCCAAGGTCCTGTTCGAACTTTTCGGCGTCGAACAGGCCGAGCATCAGTCCCGGTGCAATCTGGAAGAAGAGGATCTCGCCGGGAACGTCCATGGTTGGATCCCATCCAAGGCCGTCCTTGTAGAAGGCTCGTGCAGCGTCGAGGTCCGGTGTGGCGAAGGTGAGGAAATGCAATCGCTGGTCCATAGAGGAAGCCTAGCGGGAGGGTACGACGGCGGCACTCGCCCCGGGCGGCCCGGGGGCGCCGGCCGGGGGCCCTGCAACGATTTGGGTGCCATTCCTGCTGAGGGTGATCGTTGATGAGGGGAAAACGTCAACAATGAAGTCATGGCCAAACGAGCGCAGCCCACGTCACGCGGCGTGGAGTCGTGGCTTCCGGGGCCGGCGGGGTTCATCACGCTGGCGGCGTTCCTCACGATGGCAGCTGCTGGGTGCAGCCCTTCTTTGGGATCGCTGCCCTGCTCGCCTCCCGAATACCACGTGGATCCGTCCTTCGCCAAGCGTGGTGACACGGTGACGGTTTCGGCGCCGGAGGCTACCTGCAATCCCCGCTATGGCCCCAATGCGCAGGTGCACATAGTTTTCACGGATGCGGCCGGGGCAGACGTTCTCAACACCACGGCTCCGATGACGGATGCGGGCGGGTTCACGTTCACTGCTGAAGTTCCGGTGCAGACTGCCTCAGGTGTCATGGCAGTGAAGGCGGAGCCCCATGGCGTCGACTGGTGTGACGACACGGGCACGAACAACCGCGCCCACTCAAGCGACGGAGAGCTGGAGCGGGCGTCCTGTGCTGAACCGATGAAGCCGCTCACCATCACGAAGTAGCCAACCTGGCCAGTCCTGTTGAGCCTCGGTTCCAGCCGGTGGGAGGATGGAGCAGTGGAACCCCTCTTTGATTTCCTTGGTCATTACTGGTGGCTCATCTTTCCCATCGGCGGCATGGCTGGTGGCTGGGCGCGGTCGTGGTCCAAGGCCAGCGAAGAACGTCACCGCCGCAAGGTGGAGTTGCTGAAGTTGAAAAACCAGCTGGCTGTGCACGAAGAAGCCAACCAGGCGGAAGTCGTTTCCCTGATTGAGGCCCATGATTCCGTGAACCACAGATGGCTTGATTACGAGCTCGACGTCGGGAACCTCATTGACTTCCCGCTCATGACGGACGTCCGCGAACCGCTCACGGTAGCCTTCCTTCGCGCCAAGAAAGAGGCCGACGGCTTGCGGCCCGCAGCACCCGAAGACATTTCGACGCCGGCCCGGCTGGCTGAGTACCGCGCGGCCGTCCACAGCTATGAACTCGCTTTTGATGTCGCTGAGCGGGAAGCCCGGCGTATCAAGGACGGCAACTTCAGCGGCCCCGAACGGCAACGGCTGGCGACTGCGCGGAAACTCCTGCGCATCGCGGAAGACACCGCAGCCACCCCCGCTGAACGGCAGACGGCCTACAAGCGTGCCCGCAAGGAACTCGATGGACTGATCGTTCTCCCGGAGGCGACGGTTGCTGCGCTGGAAAGCAAGATTGTCAGCATGTTGGACACCCGCAAGGACCCGGACACGGACGTTCGATTCGCGTGACGACGTCTCTTAGCCGTGGCTTCCTGACCTGCTTTGAACCCGGATAGAGCGAAGTGCAACCCATATAGACTGATTTTGGACCTTCCTGTAGTCAACGGGGTGGGACGCTACGCGAACTAGCCCAACTCCACGCCCATCACGGTCCGAACAGCCGACCCGCCGGTGTCGTCATCAAGGGCCCGCATCCCCAGGTGCTCGGCGACCCGGCGTGAGGCCGCATTGTCGGGGTGGATGATGGCCACGAGCAGGGCGACCCCCACCTCGTTCCGAGCGAAATCCAGGCATGCCAAGGCCGCTTCCGTCCCATATCCGCGCCCCTGAAGGTCCGAGCGGACGTGGTACCCGACCTCGAGTTCGGACCGCCCGTTGACCTGTTGCCACGTCAACCCGCAGTCGCCCACGAACCCGCCGTCGCGCGTTTCCACGATCCACAATCCGTACCCGTGGCGCGCGTAGTTCGCCTGGTTCCATTCGATCCAGGCTGCTGCTTCGTCCCGGGTCCTGGGCGCCGGGTAATACGTCATCACAGCGGGATCGCCGAGCAGTGACGCCATCTCGTCGAGATCAGCGGGGGTCATTTCGCGGAAGCGCAGCCGGTCCGTCGGGTGGGGGAGCATGTCCGCAGCCTACCTTCAGCAGAGCGGACAAGAGCGCCCGGTCACGCCGTAGCCCGCACTTCCACGGGCGTCAGCATCTCCCGCTCAAACCCCACCACCCGCCGTGGTCCGTGCAGGATCACCTCATGGGAGGCAGCATCGGAGGTGCTCGACGTGGAAACGTGCAGCTTCACCAAACCCGGCGTCACCACTCGCTGAAGGTCCAGCCCGGTGAAGGACGTGCGGTCGGCATGGACCAGGAACTCCACCTCGGCAGAACCCCCGGCTGGAAGCTCAACCCGTGCATAGCCGATCAGCTCGCGGACGGGACGAACCACTTCGCCCACCGGATCCTCCAAGTACAGCTGCACCACCTCTGCGCCACTACGGGAGCCAGTATTCGTGACCGTGCAGCTGACGGTGACCGAGTCCGACGTCGACATCGTCGGTGTGCTGCATTGGTGCCCCGACAACTCAAACGTCGTATAGGACAATCCGTGCCCGAAGCCGAACAACGGCGACGGGTCCAGCGCACTGACGCCGCTGGGGCCGGCGAGCTTGGAATGCAGGTACGTGCCGGGCTGGCCGCCCGGGGATCGAGGCACCGAGACGGGCAGCTTTCCGGAGGGATTGACGACGCCGGTCAGCACGTCCCAGAGCGCCTCGCCACCATCTTCGCCCGGGAAGAAACCTTGGACGATCGCGTCGACTCGATCCACGAAGTCACCCAACGCGTAGGGTCGCCCGCTCAATACCACCACTACGGCACGCGTCCCGGATTCAGCACACGCGGTCAGAACACGGTCCAGCATCCGGTGTTGGTCGCCGGGGAGACGAAGATCTGCTGCGTCGTTCCCTTCGCCTGAGGTGCCCCTGCCGAAGAGACCTGCGTTGTCGCCAACCACCACCACGCAGGTGTCCACGGAAGACGCCACCTGGCACGCTTCGTCGATCTGCTCCTCCGTAGCTGACTCGCAGTTGCCGGTAACCGAAGTGGCCACGGAACCGAACCGCGCAGCCGCCACCCCCGCAACGGAAGGAACGGAAATACCCATCGGCACGTCAGGGTGCGAGGCTCCAACATGGGCATCAAAGGAGTAGCAGCCCAGCATCGCAAAGGGATCGTCAGCCAGCGGACCGACAACAGCCAGCGAACCGGTCGAAGCGGCAGCCAGTGGCAGCGCCGGGAGTCCGTCAAACTCCCGGTTGCTCAACAGCACCAGGGACTGGGAGGCAAGTTCCCGGGCCAACGCACGGTTCTCAGCCGGATCAAGGTCGATTGGACCGGACAGCGCCTCGGGGACAGGAGAGAAGTCAGGCGACAACAGGCCAACCTCGGCCTTCTGCGTCAGGACCCGGCGCAGTGCCTCGTCAACAACGGACTCATCCAGCGCCCCTTCACGAATCCGCCTCAGCAGCGGCTCGCCGAAACAGTTCACCGTAGGAAGTTCAACGTCGACGCCGGCGCTTAGGGCCAGCACGGCGGCGTCACCTGAATCTGCCGCCACACCGTGCGTGACGTCCAGGAAGGCGATGCCGAAGTAGTCGGCCACCACTGTGCCGGGGAAGCCCCACTTCCCGCGAAGCAGCCCGGTCAGAAGGGCGCGGTTCCCGGCGGTCGGTACGCCGTCGACGTCGGTATAAGCGTGCATCACCGAACGGGGGCCGCCGTGGCGGATCGCCATTTCGAACGGCGGCAGCATGACATCAGCGAGTTCGCGGGGACCCATGGAGACCGGCGCGTGGTTGCGCCCGGCCTGGGAGGCGGAGTAGCCCACGAAGTGTTTGAGCGTGGCGACGATGCCGGTGGACTCCAGCCCCTGGACGTAGGCGGTGGCGACTGTTCCTACGAGGTAGGGGTCCTCGCCGATGGTCTCTTCTACTCGGCCCCAGCGGAGATCGCGCACCACGTCCAAGACAGGAGCCAAGCCCTGATGGACGCCCAAGGACCGCATGCCCGTGCCAATCCGGGCCGCCATTTCCCGTATGAGGGACGGGTTGAAAGTGGCGCCCCACGCAAGCGGAACGGGGAACGCGGTGGCCTTCCAGGCTGCCAGGCCGGCCAGGCACTCTTCGTGGACCTGAGCGGGAATACCGAAGCGGGAGGCGGCCATGATCTGCTCCTGGGCGGCGGCCAGGCGGCGCGCGCCCTCGGCCGGTTCCACGGGGACGGTGCCGTACATGCGCGTGATCTGGCCGAGCCCGTCGGCGATAATGCCGTCCCACGTGCGGGTGTCTCCCGCCATCTGGCTTTGCAGCGGAGCCACGGAATCGCCGTCGGTGGAGGCATTGACCCATACTCCCACCAGCTGGGCGAGTTTCTCCTCGAGGGTCATGTCGCGGATGAGGTGCTCTACGACGTCCGACGCTGGAACGCGGGCAAGTGCTTGCTGGTCGGCGGCGCCGGTGCTCACAGGCTTCTCCTTGGATTCTACTGATGATTTTTAGAAACTATCAGAAACATTCAATTACTTTCCATAGTCAGAAACCCTTGACTTCGCCGCTTGGGTCTTCATAGCGTGGAGCACTGAAGCGGCGATGTTGCGAGAGCGGCACCCAGGCGCCGCCCGATGCAATAAGAAACTTTCGGAAATGATCACACCAACCCCATCGGAGAACCTCACCATGCGCATCTACAAAGTCGCCATCGTCGGCACTGGCGGGATCGCTGCAGTCCATGCGTCCAATCTGGCCCGCACCGACCACCGGGCGGAGGTGGTGGCCGCGTGCGACGTCGACGAGGCGCGCCTGCAGGCCTTCGCCGATGACCATGCAATCGCTGGGCGATACCAGAGCCTCACGGAGTTGTTGGCCGAGGCGAAGCCGGACATCGTGCACCTGTGCACGCCGCCCATGATGCACATTGACCAAGCGATCGAGTGCCTGGAAGCCGGGGCCCACGTCCTGTCCGAGAAACCGCCGGCACTGAGCCTGGCCGACTTCGACCGACTCAACGACGCCCGGGCGAAGGGCGGCACGCAGTTCTCGTGCGTCTTCCAACATCGCTTCGGCGACGCCTCGGCTGCGGCCCGCACACTGATCGGCGGCAGCGACTTTGGGCGCCCGCTCGTTGCCCGCTGCGACACCCTCTGGTACCGGCCGGATGAGTACTTCGACCTCCCGTGGCGCGGCACGTGGAAGGCCGAAGGCGGCGGACCCACCATGGGCCACGGCATCCACCAGTTCGATCTCCTCCTCCACCTGCTCGGCCCGTGGGATGAAGTCAACGCCATCGCCTCCCGGCAAGCCCGCGCCACCTCCACCGAAGACTTCTCCGCTGCGCTGGTCCGGTTCGAGAGCGGCGCCGCCGCCACTGTCATCAACTCCCTGCTCTCGCCGCGGGAAACCTCGGACATCCGCGTCGACTGCGAGTTCGCCACTATCGAACTCAGCCACCTCTACGGCTACGGCACCAAAGACTGGACCATCACGGCCGCGCCCGGACACGAGGACGCCGTTTCCTCGGCGTGGTCCGCCCAGTCGTTGGAGCGGGGCAGCGGTCACTCCGCGCAGTTCCTCGCGATGTATGACGCGCTCGACGCCGGACTGCCGCTTCCAGCCGACGCGGACTCAGCGCGGCAAACGCTGGAGTTCGCTGCCGCGATTTACGCCTCGGCTTTCACCGGGCAATCCGTGCGACGCGGGGACATCGTCCCCGGCCACGCCTTCTATGAGGGCATGGACGGTGAGGGTCGCGGCACCCGTGTCCTGGCCTCCACAGCCCGCGCCTGAACCCACACCAACCGGAGAACCTGATGACCACCACCGCCCAGACCGCCATGACCGAAACCGTCAGCTACACAGACAACGGCCACTCCTTGACGTTCACCGTCGGAGACCAGCAGATCGCCACCTACACGTACCGTCCCACAGACGACCAATACGAAAGCCCCCGCCCCTATTTCCACCCGCTCACCACTTTGGAAGGCGACGACCTCACCATTTACAGGCCGTGGGACCACGTGTGGCACAAAGGACTGTCGTGGGCGCTGCCGAACGTTGGAGAGCACAACTTCTGGGGCGGAGCCACCTATGCACGGGAGACCGGCTACTCAAACCTGGACAACAACGGGGCCATGAACCATGAGGCCTTCACCAGCATCGAAGAATCCGGTACGGGGATTACGGCCAGGGAGTCCCTGCTCTGGACGGCCCAGCCCGCCGGGCCGGGGCAGGACGGACAGCCGCTCATCGCCGAGAAACGCAGCTTCAGCATCCAGCCCCTGCCGGGCGGAAAGGCATGGGCCCTCCTGTTCGAGACGGAAATGAGCAACGTCTCCGGCGCGGAGATCGGCATCGGCAGCCCCACCACGGAGGGCCGCGACAACGCAGGCTACGGCGGACTGTTCTGGCGCGGACCACGATCCTTCACAGGCGGCGAATTCCGCTCGGACGCCGGGAGCGGTGGCGACGAGTTCATGGGCACCCGCTCTCCGTGGATCGCCTTCACCGGCCAACACGATGTCACCTGCCGGAAGTCCAGCATCCTGTTCGTCGAGGACCAAACCAACCCGGGCGCCTCCAACCAGTGGTTCGCCCGCTCGTCCATGTTTGCCTGCCTCGGGTCCGCACCGTTCTTCAGCGAAGTAGTTCCGCTCAAGGAGGGACAGCCGCTGACCTACCGGTACGCCGTCGTGATTGCTGACGGTTCCCTGGAAGACCAGAGGGCCGCTGCGCTCGCCGACGCCGCCAAAGCCGCCCTGGATGCCTGGGCCTGAGATGTGCACATCGTTTCCGGGTGCCACGGCGGTGTCCGAGGTCAGTATCTACGACTGGCCTGATGCGGATGGCACGGCCGGCGGGTCGCCGCATCTGCACACGGCATCGACGGAGGCCTACGTAGTGCAGCAAGGGACGGGCCGCTTGGAGACCCTCGACTCCCGCGGCTTCACCTCCACTGCGTTGGCTCCCGGGACGGTGGTCTGGTTTACGCCGGGCACCATCCACCGCGCCATCAACGACTCCGGCGACCTCAGGGTGCTGGTGGTCATGCAGAACGCCGGGCTGCCGGAGAATGGCGACGCCGTGATGACCTTCCCGCCGGAGCATCTGGTGGACCCTGCCGCGTATGCCCGCGCGGCGGCGCTCCCGTCGAAGAACGCCGACGGCGGCGACGTGGCGGCGGAGGCGGCCGCGCGCCGTCGTCGTGACCTGGCGGTGGAAGGGTATCTGGCGCTGAAAGCTGCCGTGCAGGCTTCCGGTGTTTCCGCGCTCGCCGATTTCCATGCGTCGGCAGCGCGGTTGGTGAACGGCAAAACCGAAACCTGGCGCGGGTACTTGGCCGCAGGAGCCGAGCGGCAGGCTGGAGTGACCGACCAGCAGCTGACATCTCTCGAATCCATGGAAAGTTTCTACATGCAGGATGCGAGGACTACGATGGGCGAACGGAAAACCCGCAGGATTTACGGCATGTGCGGCCGGATCCAGGCGTGGGAACTTTCCGAAACTGCAAACGTCGGGCTGTGATTCCCGGCCGGAAAGGTGGGGATCCATGGTGACCAAGCAGGACTCGGGGCGGGCAACGATCAGCGAGATCGCCCGGGAGGCCGGTGTCTCCGTTCCCACGGTTTCCAAGGTCCTCAACGGCCATGCCCACGTCGCGGCAGCCACTCGCGCCAGGGTTGAAGAGATCATCGCCAAACGCGATTACGCCCGCCGACCCGCCAAACGGAGCAAGAAAGCCGGGCTCGTTGACCTCGTGTTCCCGGGTATGGGCTCTGAATGGGCGTGCGAGATCATCGAAGGCGTTGAGCGCGTCGCCCAGGAAGCCGGGTACGGCACCGTTGTCAGCAGCCTGTCTCTGGACGGGTCCAGGATCCGCCCGTGGTTGGCCAACCTTGCTGAGCGAAAGTCCGACGGCGTGCTGCTCGCCGTCTACGAACTGGACTCGAAGCAGATCCAGCGCATCAAGTCCCTCGGCATCCCCGTGATCCTGATCGATCCCGTGGGGCAGCCGGGCCCGGACCTCATGACCGTCGGTGCTGCGAACTGGGACGGTGCTTTCTCGGCCACCGAACACCTGCTGAAACTTGGCCATACGCGGATCGGCATGATCGGCGGCCGTGACGATCTGCAGTGCAGCAGTGCCCGCGAGGACGGGTACTTGGCGGCGCTGCGGCGTGCCGGCGTCGAGTCAGATCCTGCGTTGATGGTCCCGGGCGACTTTTCTACCGAGTCCGGTGCGCGCGGGACTGAAGCCCTGCTCTCCTTGGCGGAGAAGCCCACGGCGATCTTCACAGGCAACGACGCCCAAGCACTGGGCGCCTACCGCGCAGCGCGTTCGGCGGGGCTGCGCATCCCGGAGGACCTTTCGATCATCGGATTCGACGACATCCCTGCCGCGGAATGGATCGAGCCCGGCCTCACCACCATCCGCCAGCCTGTGGTGCAGATGGCCGAAACCGCCATGCGTGCGCTGCTCCGCCACCTGGAGGGCGACGAGGAGTTGCCGCAGCGGATCGAACTCGGGACTGAGCTGGTGGTGAGGGGCTCGACGGCGGCGCCGGCCGCCTAGGGCCCGAACCGCCGTTGCCGGTCAGATCGCGGGTTTAGCCCCGGCCCATGCTGGTCGACGGGTCGCCGCCGCCCTCGGAGGGGTCTGCACGCAGATCGTCAGGGTCTCCCTCGGGGAGTCCTGCCGGACCGGAAACGTCGCCGGAGGCAGTCGGAACGTCAGCGTCCGCTTCGTCGTCGCGGAGGGTGTCGGCGTCGGGGGTGTCAGCATCGCTGTGGCTCTGGCCAGCGCCCGCGGCTGACCCCGTCGCTGCGTCTCCAGCTGTCCCCGCGGCTGACCCCGTCACTGCGCCTGCCGAAGGCTTGTCCGGGGAGAGGTCCTCGTCCATGGCGTTGGAGCCTTCGCTGATGGACGAGTGGACCTGGATGTCGTCGTCCTTCTCACCGGGCTCCGGGACTTGCTGGTCATTCACCGGCTTGGACGTGCCGGCGAGGTCCTCCATCGCGTTTTCAGTGGCCTTGCGGATGCTGTCTTCGACGCCCATGAGATGACTCCTTTGCTCGAACGGCCCGCTTACCGGGCCAGCTTGCATAGTAAGCCTACTTACTTCTTTGGTGATGTGAAAGCCGTGCAGGGGTTGACAAAATTGCCTCTTCCGGGTTGCGTAACCGCAGGTCAAGACCGTTCGCGCTGCACTTTGTACCGTGGATCGTTGGGCGCTAAGGTATTTCCAGACCGTTTTGCAGAGGGCGGCAATTTACGCTCCTTTGCTGTCTGCTGGGGACGCATTTCAGTCAGTAGGAACGCTTTCATATGGTTAACCCCCGCCCCGAGCAGGAAGCTCTGCAGAACGGATATTTTCTGGATCTGGTTCTGGGCAGCGAAGATGTCGAGGCCTTCCTCACGGATCTCGCAGCCTTCTCGGCAGAGAGTCTCTCGCATTCCGATGGTCCCGTTTTCTGCGGCATCACCGTCCTGCGCAGGAAGAAGTCAGCCACTGCGGCCAGCAGCGATGACCGCGCCCGTGTCATGGATGAACTCCAAAATGACTTTGAGGGCCCCTGCCTCACCGCCATGGACAAGTTGACGCCTGTCCTGGTCCCGGATCTCCTCTGTGAGCACCGCTGGCCGGGATATGTCGAGGCTGCGTCAAATCAAGGACTGCGGTCCGTTCTTAGTGTTCCGCTGTTGGTGGAGGGCGACACCCGGGCCGCCCTGAACCTGTACTCCGAGCGGACCAACGCTTTCAGCGAGTCCGATATTGAACATGCCGAGGTCTTCGCGTCGCATGCTGCCAAATCCCTGCGCCTGGCCTTGAAGATCGCACAACTCAGCGACGCCCGGAACGATCTCGCAGCCGCCATGGAGTCCCGAACGGTCATCGACCTGGCTGTCGGCGCGATCATGGCGCAGAACCACTGCAGCCAGGACGAGGCCTTCGCCATCCTGCGCACGGCCTCCAGCAACCGCAATATCAAGCTGCGGCACCTGGCCAAGTCGATCATCGCGGCTGTGTCGTCGGGGAAGATTACGACGCATTTCGAGGAGTAGCTACCGCCGCAGCGCCCCTTCCCACACCATCTTCACGGCGTTGCGCACCCGTTCCCTCGTGGCGGCGCTGGAAGCAGCATCGGACGCCGCAGGCCGCACCACGAACTGGTAGTAGTACAACCCGTTGATGAGGTCGATCATCGCTTCGACGTCCACGTCCGGTGAAAGCTCACCGGACGTGATGCCGTGGCGGATCTCCGCAGCAATGGGTTCACGACGCCGCGACACATGCCGGTTCCAGGACAGGGCGCGGAGATCGTCGTTCTCCAGGCCCATGGCCACACGCTTCTTCACCAGCGCACCCACCCGGCCCTGGACGTCGATCGCTGCTTCTTCATACGAGGCGAGGATCGTCTCCAGGGTGCTAGCCCTGCGTCTGAAACCAATGCGGGATCGAACGCTGTCCAGGGCGGCGGCGATCAGTTCCTCGCGGCTGCTCCACCGCCGGTACAGGGCAGCACGGCTGACGCCTGAACGTTCGGTGATCGCCGAGATCGTCACGTCCCGGGTGTCCCGCTCCAGCAAAAGTTCCACGGTGGCCGCAAGGACCGAGGATTCCAAGGCGGTGTCGCGGGGCCTGCCGGGTCGCCGCTCAACGACGGCCGCGACAGCCCCGGTGTCAGGCATCGGCAACCACCAAACGCTCACGCAGTTGCGCGATGGTCGCGTCGGACAGCCCTGCTCGGCGGACCGGCTCCAGGACACTCCTGTGCCTCTCGATCAGCACGTTCTGCATTGCTTCCATGGACTCCGCATGTGCACCCATCATGGCTCCCATGCCTTTGATCGCTTCCTCGTCCAGGACCCCGTCCGGCATGAGCCCACCCATGATCGCGCGGAGCCGCGGGAACAGCTGCGGCAGACGGGTGGCCGTCACGGCGTAGTCGGCGGAGATGGTCTCCGGCGTCGCTCCCAAAGCGGAAAGCACGACGGCGGCGAACACTCCCGTACGGTCCTTACCAGCCGCGCAATGGAAGACGGTGGCGCCGTCGGCCATGGCCACCAGCGTCGCGCCGAGGGCGAGCTGCCGGGCCTGGGTCTCCAGGAGGTTTGCGTACCAAGCACCCACCTGTGCGGGGGTGGTCGCGGAGGACATGATCTCGTGGCTGATGTCCTCGGGAGAGGACACCGAGGCCGTGAGGGCCAGGTGGTGGTAGTTCACGCCGGGCACGGTCAGCGGGCCGCGACCCGTCATGAGTGCTTCCTCAGGTGAGCGGAGATCGATCACTGACGTGACGCCGTCGTCGATCATTTGCCGTGCGAAAGCGGCCGGCATCACGGAGACGTCGTCGCTGCGGAGCAGCACGCCGGGGCGGACGGTGCCGCCGTCGACGGGCAGGCCGCCCAGGTCGCGCAGGTTGACGGGAGCGAGGTCGAGAGTTTCCACAGGAGCGTTTCCTAGCTGAGCTTGGCGCGGATGAAGGCGCTGACCCGGTCGATGATGGTGACCAGCACAACAATGCTGATGATGATGGCGCAAAGGTGTCCGTAATCGTACATGCGCATGGCGGTAGTGAGCTCCAAGCCGATGCCGCCTGCACCCACCAAGCCTAGGATGGTGGCGCCGCGGACGTTGCCTTCGAAGAGGAGCAACGTATAGCTGACCAGCAGCGGCGCGGCCTGGGGCAGGACGGCGTAGCTGATGATCTGGCGCTTGTTGGCGCCGACGGCGGTCAGTGCTTCCACCGGCCCGGGTTGCACGGATTCCATGGCTTCGGCGTAGACCTTGCCGATGGATCCAACGGAGCCGAGCACGATCGCCAGGATGCCCGCGAACGGGCCGAGCCCTACTGCGGAGACGAACATCAGCGCGAAGATAAGCTCAGGGATCGAGCGAAGCACGTTCAGCACGGCCCGGCAGGACGTGTACACCCAGCGCGGGGCGATGTTGCTGGCCGCGCCGAAGCTCAGCAGCAGTGACGCCAACGCACCCATGACCGTACCCACGAGCGCCATCTGCAGGGTCTCCACGAGCAGCTTGATGATGATGCCGAACTTGTCGAACGTCGGCGGGAACAGGCGGCCCAGGAAGTTGCCCATGTTGGGGATGCCGCTGAGGAGTTTATCCGGGTTGAATCCGGCGCCCATTCCGGCCCAGACAAGCACGACGGCGACGATCACCCAAAGCGCGGCTCCGCGCGGTGTGGGGAGGCCGAAAGGACGGGACAGGCGGAGCCGGTCGGCCTCGGGGAGGCTGGTATTGATGGTCTTCAGGGCCTCGGCGTGGGCTTCAGTTTTCGAGGAGTTCAGTGTCTGTTCCATAGATCTGGTGCACCTCCTTTTCGGTGATGGTGGTCGCGGGACCGGCGAAGACGAGCTCGCCCGAGTGCAGGCCAAGGACGCGGTCGGCGTAGCGGCGGGCGAGACCCACGACGTGCAGGCTGACGATCACGGGGATCTGTTCCTCGCGGGCGATGTCGCGGAGCAGCCCAAGGATGGTGCCGGCAAGCCGTGGATCCAAGGACGCGACCGGTTCGTCGGCAAGGATCAGGCGCGGCTGCTGCATCAAGGCCCGTGCGATGGCGACACGTTGCTGCTCACCGCCACTCAGGCTCCGGCATGGCTGCTTGGCCTTGTGCGCCAGCCCCACGCGATCCAACAGCTCCAGGGCCATGGTCCGCTGCGCCCTGCTGAACGTGCCCAGCATGTTCAACGGCCCGGCCGAGTGCAGCCCGCCGGTGAGCACATTGGTGAGTGCGGTCAGCCGCGGCACCAAATTGAAGTGCTGGAAGACATACCCGACGTCGGATCGCAGCTCCCGCAGGCCGGTCGCGTTCTGCTGGGCTAGCGAACGGCCGGCTACTTCCAGCGTGTCTGCGGTGAAAGGTGCGATGCCGGTGAGGGTCTTCATGAGGGTCGACTTGCCGGAACCGGAATGGCCCAGCAATGCCACGACTTCGCCGGGGTAGACGTCCAGGTCGATGCCCGCCAGCGCTACCTGATCGCCGTACTGGACCCGCAACCGGCGTGCCCGGACGGTGGGCGACCCGGCAGGGGCGAGTGCCGCCGTCGTGCTTTCTGTCTGTGTCATGAGGCTCATCGCAGGTCCTGGAGGTCAACGCCGATGGACTCGGCCACGTCCACCAGCGGAGCGTAGGTGGTGAATTCCGGGTCCTTGGTGGGCTCGCCGGTGATGCCGAACGTCTTGGCGATCTTCTCGTTGCCGACCATCAGTGCAGGGAGCTTGGCTTTGAGGGCTTCTCGGGCCTCGTTGTCCAGGTCCTTGCGCACCACGATGGAGATGCCGACCGGGATGGGATCGGACTTGGCAATGATGGTGGTCTCTTCCTCCTTGATGAGGCCCTTTTGGACGAACGTGGGGTAGAGCTGGCGGGCGGTGCAGGCGACGTCCACGTTGCCGTTGGCCAGTGCCAGGATTGCCGAATCGTGGGAGCCGGCGAACGTGCTCTTGTAGTCGGTGCCGTCCGTGAGGCCGGCCTTGGCCAGGAGTGATTTGGGCATGAAGTAGCCGGTGGTGGAGCCGGGGTCGATGAAGGCTTCTTGCTTGCCCTTCACGTCGGCGGGAGAGGCGATGCCGCTGTCTTTCTTGGCCAGGCAGAAGCTGGCGGGCTCTGTGCTGGCAGGCCAGACCAGGAGGGGATCCACGCTGTCCGTCTTGTACGCGAGTGCTGCGGAGAACTGGCTGAGGACTGCGACGTCCACGGATCCGTTGCGGACGGCTTCGACGACGCCGAGGTAGTCGGCGGGCTGGAGGTTGGTGACCGTGCGGCCGGATGCGTCGCCCACCATGGTGGCGAGGTCGGCCATGATGGCCTGCTCATCGGGGTCGTCGGTACCCGGGGGAGTGGCGAAGACGATCTCGGTCTTGCTCTTGTTGTCTCCGGCCGCGTTGGCGTCGCCGGAACAGCCAGCGAGGGCGCCGATGGCCAACAGGCCGATGAACGAAGTTGCGATGATGCCTGCACGAGCGTGCATGGTGGTGCCTTCCGTCATATGTGTTGGGGTGACGGAATTACGAAACCAGCAGTATCTGAATCGGAATTACGAGACTGCCGTACTTGAAATGGCGGGGAGGTTAACTGTTTGGGATGGCTTACGAAGTCCGCCCTGTGACCCCGCTTGGTGACCCGAGGCAACCATGGAGCAGACTTAGACGGGTGACCGTCAACAAACCCCGCCCCGGCCTCGCGATTGCTGCGCTGAGCCTCGGGACGGCGCTGAACCCGCTGAACTCGTCCATGATCGCCGTTGCCCTGGTGGTCCTAAGGGAGCATTTCGAGCTCGACGTCGCCACGGTCACCTGGGTCATCACTTCCTTCTACCTCGCGTCCGCCGCCGGCCAGCCGCTCATGGGCAGGCTTGCCGACCGCTTCGGCCCGCGCCGCTTGTTCATGTTCGGCATGGCATTGGTGGCGGTTACCTGCGCCATCGCCCCGTTCCTGCCCAACTTCGCCTTGGTCTGCGTGGCCCGCGCACTGATGGCCGTCGGGACCGCGACGGCGTATCCGTCCGCCGTCGTGATGGTCACCGAGCTCAGCCGGCTGGCTAACTTGCCGTCTACGCGGCCGCTGGGCCGGATCCAGATGGCGAACACGTCGGCCGCCGCCATTGGGCCGGTGGTGGGCGGCCTGTTGGTGAGCCTGGTCGGCTGGCAGGCGCTGTTCGCGATCAACGTGCCTATCGCACTGCTGGCCATGATCGTGGTCTACAAGGTGGCACCCGTTGATTCCGGGCGTGAAACCGGCAAGCTCGGCCAACTGCTCCGCGATTCCGATATCCCCGGCATCTTGGCGTTCGTCACCTCGCTCATGCTTGCGATGATGGCGCTGCTCAACGTGATGCCCGGCTACCGCTGGTACCTGCTGGGTGCTGCCACAGTGATCGGGGCGCTTTTCGCCTGGCGGGAGCTGCGCTTCCAGCCGCCGTTCCTGGATTTGCGCCTGCTGGGCCGAAACCGCCCCCTGCTGCTGGTCTACTTGCTCTTCGTCGTCTTCAGCGGCGTCTATTACTTTGCGTTCTTCGGCCTTCCGCAGTTGCTGCAGGAAGCAGGACAGTACGACGCCGGTGTGGTCGGCCTGCTGATGCTGCCCCTTGCGGCGTTGTCGGTGGTGGTAACGCCGCTGACGGTGAGGTTCATTGAGCGGTTCGGCGTGCGTTCCGTCCTGATCACCGGCGTCTTGATTCTGACTGTCGCGGCGGGAACGCTCGGCTTCCTGACCTTGACATTGTGGGCGCCGCTGGTGTTTGTGCTGACTGCGCTGATGGGCGTTCCCTACGGTGTGGTGAGCACCGCCTCCAACCAGGGCCTCTACGTTTCCGCACGACCCGAGGAACGCGGGGTGGCCGCCGGAATCTTCCAGACCTGCCGCTACCTTGGAGCGATTACTGCCACCGTGCTGATCGGTGTCCTCTACGGCCCGGGCGTGAATCAGGCCAACTGGGGAATCATGGTCCTGGTGATGTTGGGGCTCAGCGCGGTGGTGCTGGTTCTGGCCGTCATGTGGCGGAAGCCGGCGACGTAACGCTTCAGGCTGGCCATTTCGATGTTTCGCTGCGTACTCGACGTTTCCTACCGTCTTATACGCAGCGAGTCGTCTACATGGGGCTCAGCAGTCCCACCGGCGCCGGGCATGCATCACGATTGCGGCGTGAGCCCGGGCGGGTGCCGCACGGCGGTGGATCGTGGATCCGAACCAGAGCCTTCCCGCTGTTCGCCAACAAGATCCCGTCCTTCGACGCCAGTTTCGAGCAATTTGCTGCCGACCTGAGGGTGGCCGGCCGAACAGGCGGGCTAGCCCGAACAAACCCACGTCGGTGCGTCTCCCGGG
The DNA here is from genome assembly GCF_050435325.1 of Paenarthrobacter sp. TE4293. Taxonomy (NCBI): domain Bacteria; kingdom Bacillati; phylum Actinomycetota; class Actinomycetes; order Micrococcales; family Micrococcaceae; genus Paenarthrobacter; species Paenarthrobacter sp. TE4293. Next base: position 363,273 of record NZ_JBNJRY010000002.1, on the reverse strand, counting down.
GTAGCGTGCGGGCCTCTCCGACGGGGGACGTCCGCAGCGACCCTTGCTTAAATTACTGAGTCGACTCATAATTGAGTTAAGTCAGAAACAATACGGGAGACCCACATGAAAGCCTTCGTCCTCAATCAGTACAAGGAGCCCCTGCGGCAGATCGACGTACCTGAGCCGGTGCTCGGGGAGCGCGATGTCCTCATCCAGGTGCACGCAGCGGGCCTGAACCAGCTGGACGAGAAGATCAGGCTGGGGGAGTTCAAGCAGATCCTCCCGTACAAACTGCCGCAGGTTCTTGGTCACGACGTTGCTGGCGTGGTCCTGCAGGTGGGGCCGAAAGTACGGTCTTTCACGCCCGGCGACGAGGTCTTCGCCCGTGCGGGGGACCACCGGATCGGCACGTTCGCGGAGCGCATCGCCGTGGCCGAAGAAGACCTGGCCATCAAGCCGGCCACCATCAGCATGGAAGAAGCGGGCTCGCTTCCGCTGGTCGCCTTAACCGCGTGGCAGGCGCTGGTGGAGCGCGGAAACGTTGGCCCCGGCCAGAAGGTGTTCATCCATGCGGGTGCCGGGGGAGTAGGCTCCATCGCCATCCAGTTGGCCAAGTACTTGGGCGCCACGGTAGCCACGACGGTCAGCGCAGGGAACAAGGACTTTGTCCGTGAGCTGGGCGCTGATGTGGTGATTGACTATCGCTCCGAGGACTTTGTGGAGATCCTTCACGACTACGACCTCGTCCTGGACAGCCTCGGCGGCGAGAACCTGGAACGGTCTCTCAAGGTCTTGAAGAAGGGCGGCAAGGCCATCGGTATCGCGGGTCCGCCTGATGCCGGATTCGCCCGGCAGGTGGGTGGAAACCCTGTACTGCTGGGTGCGACGACCCTGCTCAGCTCGGGCATCCGCCGCAAGGCCCGCCGTCTGGGCGTCAGCTACGAGTTCCTCTTCATGCGTGCCGACGGCGACCAGCTTCGCCGCATTGCGGGACTCATCGATGCCGGGGACATCAAGCCGGTCCTGGGCCGGGTGGTGCCGTTCGATCAGACGGCCGATGTCCTCGAAGCCCTGGAAAAGGGCGGCGTCCGCGGCAAGACCGTCATTAGCCACCTTTAGCCAGCAACCACCAGGACAGGACGAATTTCATGAGCAGTGAACAGCACACGGAGACCTATCTGCAGGTTCCGGCAAAGACAGTGACGGCCGGCGGGGTCACCTACTCTTACCGGGAGTTGGGACCAAGGGGCGGGGTTCCAGTGGTCTTCCTGATTCACCTTGCCGGGACCATGGACAACTGGGATCCGCGCATCATCGATCCCATCGCCGCGAAGCATCACGTGATCACCTTCAGCAACCGTGGCGTGGGCGCGTCCACCGGCGCCGTTCCGGACAGCATCGACAGCATGGCCGACGATGCGGCCACGTTCATCCAGGCTCTCGGCTACCAGAAGGTGGATCTCTTTGGCTTCTCGCTCGGTGGCATGATCGCGCAGTCGCTGGTCCTCAAGCACCCCGGTTTGGTACGCAAGCTGGTTCTCGCCGGTACCGGCCCTGCCGGTGGAGAAGGCATCAAGAAGATTATGGGAACCACGTACTACGACGTTCTCCGGGGCAGCCTCACCCGGCAGGATCCCAAGGAGTTCCTGTTCTTCAACAGGAATGCCGCCGGTAAGCCTGCCGCCCGGGCCTTCATTAACCGACTCAAGGTACGCGCCACCAACCGAGAGGCACCCATCAAGCTCAGCGCCTTCCAGACGCAACTGAAAGCCATCCGTCGGTGGGGACTGTCGCCGTCGGCCGATCTGGGCGTCATCACCCAGCCGACGCTGATCGCCAACGGAGACAACGACCGTATGGTGCCGTCCGTGCTTTCAAGCGACATGCACCGTCGGATTCCCGGCAGCGAACTGGTCATCTACCCTGATTCGGGACATGGTGGCATCTTCCAATTCCATGACAGGTTCGTCCCTGTAGCCCTCGAGTTCCTGGACCGCTGATACGGTAGCTCCATGCAACCTGCGCCCCAGACACTTGGCCGACGTGAGCGGAATAAGCAGGAGAAGCTTGACCGTATCACCGCGGCTGCCCGTGAGCTTTTCACCCAGCATGGAGTGGACGAGGTCACCACCCAGCAAGTAGCCGAAAAGGCCGACGTCGGTGCGGGAACCTTGTTCTTGTACGCCAAGAACAAGGCGGAGCTGCTTCTGCTGGTGCACAACGCCAAGTACGCCCAAGCGCTGGAGTCGGGGATCGACGCCGCGGCAGCTGAAGTCGCGGTTCTCGATGCGGTGATGGCCATTATTCGACCCATCATCGAGTGCAACCGCGTGCAGATCGAGAACGGCCGCACCTACCTGAGGGAGATCGTCTTCGGCGATCCCGCCGAGCCGCACCATGCAGAGGCCTTGTCCCTGACCGTGCGTACCGAAGAAGCCATTGCCGAAGCCCTGGGACGCGACCAGCACCTGCTTGCCCGCGACCCCGCCAAGCTGGCACGGATCATCTCCGCGATCATGTTCATCAGCATGACGTCCTCGGCCACCACCGGAATGACAGACGCCCAGGTTGGCGACGGGATCCGGGATCAGATCAGCGTGCTCCTGGGCGCCTGACGTCTTAGGTCTGGGGGGCCTTAGCGGTTGAGGAACGCCTCGTGCTGGCGGTGTGCTTCCGCCACTTGCTCGCGGATCTTGTCCACGTCCTTGGCCTTGTTCCGGTACTTCAGCGGCATCTGCACGATCTGGGCTTCTTCCGCGGTCAGTGCGCGGTAGATGCGCTCGCGCTCGTTGGCGTCGGCGGTGTAGTCGAGGTCCAGGTAGTCCACCGCGTGGCGGCGGGCGTTGTTGATTGCCGTCTGGGCCTTGCCGGCCGGGCTGATCAGTGAGAGCACCACGGTGACGATCAGGACGCCGATAATGACGCTCAGCGAGAGGCCGGTGGTGATCTCGATGACGTTGACGTGCTCGCCGTCGTTGATGAAAGGCAAGTTGTTCTCGTGCAGGGCGTGGAGGATGAGCTTGACGCCGATGAAGGCGAGGATGGCTGCCAGGCCGTAGGAGAGGTAGATGAGGCGGTCCAGCAGGCCATCGATCAGGAAGTAGAGCTGGCGCAGGCCCATCAAGGAGAACGCCGTCGCGGTGAAGACGATGAAGACGTTCTGGGTGAGGCCGAAGATCGCCGGGATGGAGTCGAGCGCGAACAGGATGTCCGTGCCGCCGATGGCGACCATTACCAGCAGCATGGGAGTCAGGGCACGCTTGCCGTTGACGACGGTGAAGAGCTTGTCGCCGTCGTACTTGTCCGTGGTGTGGAAGAGCTTCTTGGCGAGCCGGATGATGAAGTTGTTGGCCTGGCCGTCACCGTGGTCGCCGGGCTTGAGCAGGTTGCCTGCCGTGAGTAGCAGGATGAGGCCGAAGATGTAGAACACCCACGCGAACGAGTTGATCAGCGCGGCGCCCAGGAAGATGAAGCCGGTGCGGGCGATCAGCGAGAACACGATGCCGAAGAGCAGGACCTTCTGCTGGTCTTCACGCGGCACCCGGAAGCTCGCCATGATGATGAGGAACACGAACAGGTTGTCGACCGAGAGGGCCTTCTCCGTGATGTAGCCGGCGAAGTACTCGGACCCCATTTGGCCGCCGCCGAAGACCAGCACCAGGACGCCGAAGAGCACGGCCAAGCCCACGTAGATGGAGGACCAGATGGCCGCTTCCTTGAGCGAAGGGACGTGTGCCTTCCGGATATGGAAGAAGTAGTCAAAGGCCAAGAGCGCCAAAATGACGACGATGGTGATGCCCCAGATGAGGGGAGAGACGGTCATATGATCCTGCTTTCGTGAGGCGCGCGAGTGGTGTTGCTCACCGAGGGTCAAACTCGTGGAGTTAAATTTACCGGGAGTGATGGGGCTGGTGGTAACTGGCGCCTGCTGGAAAGTACTTGACAACATGGAAAGTACTTTCCTATGTTGGTCCCAACGATCAACATCTTTGGGGGAACCATGAACGAGATCACCGGCAATCTGTCGCCAGCCGAAGCGCGCGAACTCCTCGCCAAGGCCGACGCCATCCGCGCAACTTCCACCAATGCGGCCGCATGGCCTGTTGCCGTAATGTTCACCAGCCTCGCGATCATCGGGTCCCTGCTGATGATCGGGATGCACATCGTGCTGGTCACCGGTTACGGCGCAGCCCTGTTGGCCTGCTCGATAGGCGCTTGGGGTGCTGTGACGGCCTCCATCTGGCCTATGTTCCAACGGTCCACCAAAGCCGGATACACCAAGCGCTTCCTGACATCGCTGCTGGCATACTTCGGCCTCTATGTGGTGTTGCTTGCAGTGGGTGCCATCGTTTTCCGGGACGGGAACCTCTGGTTCTACCTCCCCGCCGCCCTCCTGCTGGCAGCCGTCGGCATCGGTGCGGCACTCCGGGAACTCCGCGCATGAACGACCACCCCCGCCACCAGCTCAACGAGGTTGTCCATTCGCCGGTCCGCTTCTCCATCATGGCGGCGCTCGCAGGAGCGGAGTCGATGGATTTCAAGGACCTCCGGGACGCCATCCAGGTCAGCGATTCCGTGCTCAGCAAGCAGCTCTCACTTTTGGAGAAGGCTGGCTACGTGAAGATCAAGAAGAGCTTCGCAGGCAAAATGCCCCGGACGTCGGCAAGCGTTACCGCCGACGGGAGGAAGGCTTGGACCGGGCATCTGCAGGCGCTGCGGGACATCGCCGGAAGCTGACCCGCCGGGGCCCGTGCGGGAACGCACGACGGCGGACGGCGGCTGAGCGGGGTCTAGCCGGTCGGGGTCAATCGCCACTGCTCCTCGGTACGCGGCCGTTGCCAGAATTGTCGTGGAAGTTCAGATTCACGGGCCACGTCCGTGAGCCAAATGGTGCTGCCAGGGTCCCACCCCGCGATGACGGTTGAGGTATCCTCGATGACTGGGAGTGCGCGGCCCGCCGCGCTGAGGTAGCCGGCGACAGTGAGGTGAACGGCATCCCATTCGGTTGCAGCTTGCTCCCAGTCGGGGATAACCCAGCGCCCATGGCGGCCAGTGGTGCGGAACCAGTCGTGACGGCGGGACGCGGTGACCTCCAGCGGGAAAGACCGGCACAAATTGATCCAGTCTTCTTCTGTGGTGATCTCCAGAATTCTTCCTGTTCCGGCGACGGGGATAACGGTGGCTTCTTCCCACCCGAGGGAATCTTCAACCAGACTGAGCCCCTCAGGGATCCGCGCCACGGTGTGGATCAGGCCATGGGGGATCGACCACCATTCGCCGCTGAAGTTGGCGCGAGGGTCTCGTGGCCGTTCCTTGGCCGCGCGGATTTCCTCGGCCCGTTCCTTTCGTGCCCATTCGGCCAGCATGTGTTGCGGGTTTCGGGGGAGCAGTGCGGGATCTGATTCTGCGCGCCAGTCGATGGACGACTGCCCGGCTTGCGCCTTCTGGTTCCACCACTGGGTTTCGGGTGAATCGACCAGACTTTCCGCAACGTGCGTCAGGGACTTGGTGATTTCTTCGGTGGCGGCGAGGACGTCTTCGCCGTCGGGCTCCTGCCAGTATCTTGCGGTGTCCACGGAGCGCTGTAGGGCGTGTTGAACCAGCTCGTCCGTGATGGTCTGAAGATCCAGGGACGTAATCAGAGCTGCAAGCTCATCCACAGTCAGCTCCGGCAGGTGCGGCGGATCCTCTCCGGAGGGATTCATGGTCAACAGTTTTCGTGACCTGCCGACGCCAGGATCCAGGTTGTAGCCGAGGTGGAAGACGGCGATCCGGATGTCCTGGTCCTTTTCCATCGCGAGTTCAAGGCAGAGGCGGCGCCCACGAGGCCCACTAAGCAATTGCTCTACGGCTGATTCCATGCCTTCATCCTTGCAGCAGTAAGCTCTGCCGCGCTGAATCACGACGCCGGAACGCGCCTTGGGTGCCTGCAGCTTGCCTGACGCTTGAACATGCTTTCAATGGGGTTACTGTCCGTCCAGACCCCAGGTTGTGAGACAGCCGCCGGGGCAAGAAACCAAGAGCAATCCCTCCGGCCCGTTGAGTGTCCAGGCTTCGTACTGTTCATTTGACGAGACCCCAACGGAGCTACCGTCGGCGAAGTCGACATGTAGGTTTCCACGGTCGTCAGCGATCCCTACCGTGACTGCGGAACGTGCGATCGAGAGTGCGGGACCCAACAGGGAAGGAACCCCGGCGGGGTCGAGACGATGAATCAGGCCTGAAGCTGTCTTGTAAATGAATTCATTCTCGACCCTGAGGACAATGCCGCCGTTGGTCTCGATGCTGAAGGCATAATCGACCATGCAACGGACAATCTCGTCCGGCCCGAATGTCGTGGGCCACGTCCACAGCACGAGTGAGGGCTTCATTGGCTCGCCGCTCCTGGTCGCATCCACTTTTGAATCTCCGGCCCGGCTGCGTCCATGAAATTAGTGACCACCTGCATGGCGTCGTCGGGTTTCCCACCCCATCCGTCATACGCATCATATGCGTCATCGAGTTCAACCAGCTCCTGCGCTATTGGGTGTCCTTCGTGGCCGACAACCCGGTGCGCCCACGATGCGAGTTCCCTTAACGGCAGGGTTCCATCGGTGGTTTGGCTGGCGTAATGGTAAGCCGCCACAAGCTGGGCATCGTCCTTGGTCATGTCGCCCGTCGCCACGCCCAGCTCCTTGAGAGCATCATCCATAAGTACTCCGAGCTCGAAGACGTTGATGTTCGGCCAAGCGCCGGCAAGTTCGCGGAGGGCCGGGCCGTCGAGCCCTTCGACCAGGGCGTCCGTCGCGGCCGCGATAGCCGCGGCTGCCGCATCTTGCCTGATAGACCACAATGCTTGTGCGGCAATCAAGGCCACAGTGGCTGTACCCATCATCTAAAGAGTCTTCCGCAATCGCAGGCGACTACCCAAACCATTTGGACGCGGCTTGGCATAGAGCCACACGACAACACCGAACAGCGGCACCACGAAGAACACCAGTACCCACATGACCCGGGTCATCTGATCGAGACCGTCCTGCCGCAGGACATCGAAGATTGCCCAAATGTTCGCTCCCATGACGAACACCGCGGACAGTCCTGCCAGCAGTGCCACGACCCATTCCCAAGCTTCCATGTCATCCCCCTGAACCAGCAGCTTCCGTACAAAGTAGCACTCGGGCTGCAGACGTACGACGTCGGAACGCGCCTTGGGTGTCGGCCGTTTAGTGACGTGTGGGCTGGGTCAGACCAGCGCGGTCATGACGTTCCAGCCTTCCCCGATCTTCTTCCTGGGTTCGAGGTGCCGACTGCCAACGCCAGGGTAGAGCCAGAGGTCTCCGTTCGCGTCGCGGGCGATGATCTGCGAATACCCTGGGTAGGTGCCGTCGAAGCGCCCGGTAGCGATGATGGCCGTCATGGCGTTCCATCCTTCGCCTACCTGCATCCGCGGCAGCCATCCACCCTTGCCGTCGCCGGGGTAGAGCCACAGCCGGCCGCTGGTGTCGCGCGCCATGACGTCCCGTTTGCCGTCCTCGTTGAAGTCGCCGCGGCCGATCAGTGCGGTCATCACGTTCCAGCCGACGCCGATTTGGACCCGTGGCTTCCATCCACCCTGGTGGTCACCCGGGTACAACCAGAGACGGCCCTCGACGTCGCGGGCGATGACGTCGGCACAGTAGTCGCCGTCGAAGTCACCAGGTCCCATGATGGCGGTCATGGCGTTCCAGCCAACGCCTACCTTGGTGCGTGGCTTGAGGTACCCGTAACCGCCGGGGTAGAGCCACATATCGCCGTTGGTATCCCGGGCAAGAATGTCGTCGTTGAACTCGCTTTGGAATCCGCCCGCACCAATGATTGCGGTCATCACGTTCCAGCCCTCGCCCATTTTGAAGGGGGGCTTTTTCCAACCGCCTTTGCCGTCGCCGGGATAGACCCAAAGGTCACCGGCTGTGTCTCGGGCCAGTACGTCGTGAAAGTAGCTGGTGTTGATGTCGACGTAGTCCCAGTTGTTTGCTGGCACGCTTGAAGCGCGTGTGCTCGGCTGGCCTGCCTGTGCTGGAAGGGCAGTTGTACCCAAGAGCATTGCCGCGGCCGCGGCCAGAGTTGTCCCTATGAAAAGTGGGCACCTACGATTTTCGGATGTTTTGTGGCAGGAATTCTTGGTCGACTTTGATCGGAACATCACTGTTACCCCCATTAGCAACATAGTCATCAATCGATTCACCGGAGCTTAGTCCTGTTGGGTGGCTTTTGTTAGGGGTGGCCGGGGGCCAGAGAGTCTCCGGCAAGCGGATGACGCCGCAGTCTGTTCATACCTGTGCATTTGGTTGCCACAAACGCACACCCCGCAAGAAACTCCTTGAGGAAACCCACTCAATGAGGAGCCCCACTTGCACCCGCAACCCATGGCCAGGCGTCTGGCAGCAATCGCCGCATCAGCGGCACTAACAGCAGCAGCACTGGCAACCGGAATCGCAGCCAGCCCCAGCGCAACCGCAGCTGAACTACCACCCCCGCCCACCGGCGTCGTATATGCCAGCGACGTTCCGTGGGCCAGCATGAGCAACGGTTGGGGACCGGCTGAACTGGACATGAGCAACGGAGGCCAAGCCGCGGGCGATGCGAATCGCCGTCCGTTGACCGTCGGCGGCACCGTGTACTCGAAGGGCATTGGTACCCACGCGGCGTCGTCCATTTCCTACAACCTTGGCGGGCAGTGCCGGCAGTTCCTTGCGCAGGTGGGTGTGGATGACACCCAGGCCGACCGCGGCCGAGTGGACTTCAAAGTCCTGGTGGACGGGGTGGAACGGTTCGCGGGGGAGCGGAAGGGGACGGACGGAGCCCTGCCCGTCAATGTGAACCTGCAAGGCGGCACCACGCTGCAGCTCAAGGTGGAGACCGGCCCGGAAGGGAACGGCAACGATCACGCCGACTGGGCCGATGCCAAAATCAACTGCTCGGACGCGTTCATCGCAGCACCGCTGCGGGTCGAGGGCTCAGCCGGGACCAACCTCAATGGGCTGGTCCCCGGGACGCCAGCTACCGTCGTCGTGCGTGACCTTAAGCCGCTCAGCCCCGTCAGCCTGAGCCTCCGGGGCGAAAAGATGGCCGACGCCGTTGCTGACGCCACCGGCGCGGCCGCCATCACCTTTGTGGTGCCAACGGGAGCTGCGGGCGGGACCACCGACCTGCTCGCCACCGGCACGGGGCCGTTCGATGTGGCCACCACGGGCAGGATCGGCGCGTTCATTGTGCAGATCAGCGATGCGAAGTTCTATGTGGACTGCTCCGCCGCTGTTTCCGGTAATGGCAGCCAGGCAAGCCCGTTCAATTCGATCGCCCAGGTGAACGGCCATGGCGCATTCAACGCTGGCGAGTCGATCCTTTTCCGGTCCGGCACTGACTGCACCGGTGCACTCACGCCGGCTGGCACCGGCGTCGCGAACCACCCCATCACGCTCTCCTCCTACGGTGACGGCGGTAAGCCGACCATCAACGGCAACGGCGCGGTTGCAGCCATCCAGATCACTAACGCCAGCCATTGGACGGTGAGCGGATTGCATGTGCTGAACCCGTCGGACACCCCGGTGCGGAGGGTTGGGATCCTTTTCGAGAACACAGGTGCGGCGCAGACTGCCGGGATTGTGGTCACGGGCAACCATGTGGAGGACGTGGCAGGGTGGCGCAATAAGGCGACGAACGGCGCTGGCTTTGCGCAGTCGGCCGGCATCATGGTGCGCACGTGGGGCAAGGGGTCGGTGGACGGGATCACCATCACCGATAACGAGGTCAACGACGCTGCCGGAGGTGGTGTGAAGATCTCCGCTCCCGACACCACTGAGCGCTACAACACCAAGGTGTACGTTGCGCGGAACGAGATCCATGACGTGGGCGGCGACGCGATCGTGATCCATAACTCTGACGCGCCGCTCATCGAGCACAACAGGGGTCTGAACCTCGGCCAAGGCGCACACCCTTATGAGGGCGGCAACTTCGCGGGCATGTGGCCGTACAACTCCAAGAACCCGGTGTTCCAGTTCAACGTGGTGGGCAACAGCACCACCTCCACGTACGACTCCACCGCCTGGGATTGCGACATGAAGATCGTGGGAACGTGCCTCTTCCAGTACAACTACTCCTACGGGAACGCCGGCGGCTTCTACCTCAACTGTGTGTCCAACTGCGGCGGCGGGGCAACGGCGGCCAACGTGGTGCTGCGTTACAACATCGCCCAGGACGACTGCCGTCTGGGCGGCAGCAGCAGCGGAACCGGCAAGCACTACATCTACAACAACACCTTCTACTGCCCGTCGCGCGTGTTCTTGGATGACATGACCGGCCCGCGTGAGGTGCGGAACAACCTGTTTGTGGCACCTGGAGGTGTTCTTAAATCCGCTGCTGCTGTGTATGCGAACAACGCGTACTTCGGTGGCATCCTCCCGCCCGCTGGCGAGACGGGGTCGGTGCTGGGCGATCCTTTGCTGGTTGCTGGTGGTTCGGGGCAGTCTTCGTTGGACGTTCCCGGGTACCGGCTCGCTTCCGGGTCGCCGTTGCTGGGTGCTGGCACTGTAGTAGCCGACGACGGCGGCAGGGACTTTTTCGGTAACCCCACCTCTGGTGTCGGTTCCGTCGGGGCTCCTGTTGGGGCGCCGAACATCGGTGCGTACCAAGGGCCTGGTGTTGCTGTTGCTCCTTTGCCTTTTGCTTCATTGGTGAATCAAACCTCCGTGGCTAATGCCGCTAATCCCCGGAATGGCGCTGCCACGTCTGACCGTCGGACGTTCTCTGAGGAGGCGTTGGCCGCGGCCGGGCTTGTGAGCGGTTCATCGTATTCGGCCTTTGGCGTCTCGTCCGTGTGGCATCCGACGGCTGTGGGGACGCCGGACACGTTGAAAGCTGCGGGGCAGGAGGTTGCGTTGTCTGGGCGGGGTCGGACATTGCTGGTGACGGGATTCTCCACAGGCAACGTGTCCTCCGGTGTGGCGACAGTTCACTTCACAAATGGGCAGAGCAGGACGGTGACGATTTCGCTGCCGAACTGGCGCACCGGCGTTGCTACGGATACCGCGGTGGTTGTTGCTGAGTCGGCGTATCACCAGCGGCACACGCAGGCTTACATCGGCGGACCGTCGACGGTGGTGCGGGTGGATGAGCCGGCCCGTGTCTTTGCCACGAAGATCGACATTCCGCCGGTATTCGAGGTGTCCAGTGTGACGTTGCCGCAGGGGAGTGCGTTGGTGAATGAGGGGCTGAACATCATGGGCGTTGCCGTGGGGAATGTTCCGCCTGGGTTGAAGTGAGCTTCTTGATCGGCTGAGGTAGGGCAGGTGTGGGATCCGCAGGGGACGGGTCCCACACTTGTTTCATTCTGCTTCGAGGCGTACTCATTCTTCGGCTTCCGCCACCTATTTCGGGACTAGCTGGCGTTAACCAAGACCTGATCGATGCGGTTGAGGAGGCCGGGCCAACCGTTGCCCATGCCCTCGATGGCCTGCCGTCCCATGGGTGAGTCCAAGTTGAAGCCGGCGTGTTCGAAGTAGAGCGTGGTCCCGGCGTCGACCGTTTTCAGCCTCCAGGTGATGGTGGTGTCCAAGGTGCCTTCGGCGAAGGTGAAACTGATGGACGTGCCGGGTTCGACCGTGAGGACTTCGCATGGCTGCTGGCCCCAACCGCCCATGTCCATAGTGAAGCGGTGGCCGACCACGGGTGCGATGTCGCCGGGTGCCCACCACCGGGCGAGGAGTTCGGGCGTTGTCAGTGCTGCCCACACTGCATCCTTGGGGTGCGGGAAGGTGCGTTCCAGACGGATTGCGTTGTCAGCCATGGGTTTCCTGTTCCGTAGATTGGCCGTCCAGTAGATCGGACAGGGCATCGAGCCGCCGGTTCCAATATTGTTCATAGTTCTTCAGCCATCCGTTGACCTCTTGGAGGCCCCGGGCCTCGAGATGGTAAATCCGCTGCCGGCCGTTCCGTTCTTCGCGGATCAGGCCTGCTTCTTTGAGGACGCCGAGATGTTCCGACGCTGAGGAGCGGCTGAGTTCCAAGTTGCCGGTGAGTTCGCCCGCAGTCAGGGGGCCTCCGAGGAGGTTGTCGAGGATGGTACGCCGCGAAGGGTTCGCGAGGGCTCCGAAGACATCGATGGGCACTGCTCGATCATATGTCGGAAATTTCCGAAATGACAAGTTGCTGGGAGGTGGCTGGCACCTAGGCAAGCTGTCTGAGCACTCATTTTCGGGTTGTTCAGTACCTAAATCGGCTGAAACAGCACCTAGTTTGGGGGATTTGGGTACCTAGTCCGGGTTTTCACGCACAGGCTGTGTGGGTCAAAGCAAGATCGTTCTTCACTAGGAGCAATCATGATCCTGAAGCGCATCAGCAAGATAGCAACAGCACTCGCAATTAGTGCCGGTTTGGCCCTGGGCGGGGTTGGCTCCCGCCAACGCATCTGAACCGATGAGCGTGCAGCAAGTGGCCGCCGTCGAAATTCCAGGCGAGGTGAACAGCCCGGCGCCGCCAGAGCCGGCTGGCCAGTACTACTCCTTCTGCACCAACTTGGGCATGTCGTTCAACTGGACCAGCAATGACCCTGCCAGCTGTCCGGGATACCTCGACGTGTACATTGGCGGCCAGCAGGTGGCTCCTTTGAACATCGGCGGAAGTCCGGGGTCGGTCCTTTGGAGCTGCGCTTTAGGCGTGGGAGTCAGTATGGTCACCATCTTCGCGCCGGGCGGTGCAGTTGTTGGGTGGGCGCTCGCTGGAACGTTGTCGAGCGTTGGGCTGACGCTCATGGGCTGCGCGGGTTGGTAGCCCCTTAATTAATGGAAATGATCTCGATGAATAAGACTCCATCGTCGTTGCAAGTCGTGATGTTCTTCGTGATGGCCGTCATCTTCGCAACCTGGCAGCCGTTCGTTTGGTGGCGGGGACTGGGTGCTGCTGTGATGCTAGCTGGTGGCGTTTATGGCTGGTGGCTTCTGTGGCGGAGCAAGCGTAAAGAGTCCAGCCAGGAACCTGGCGAGTTGGAATGAGCGAGAAATTGAGGATGGCCTGTGGACTGACGTCTGCAGGCCATCTTGTTGTTAATGGGTGTTTTCGTCGGGGCGAAGGCGATTCTGCAAATCGGGGTCACCGAAGCCGGACACGAATCCGAAGCCGTGTTCTCCGCTCTCCGGAGGGAGGTCGCGCTCCAGTTTCAGTGCCGTCGTGGGCGTGAACAGGGTTTTTGCGATTCCGCTTTCTGTTTCAAAGGTGAAGGAACCAAAGATTGTCGGGTCAACGCGGTGCCTGAGGAGGAGCGTTGTGTCCGAGCCATTCACCTCACATGCAACCGGATGATAGTCGTCCAGTTGTCGGCCCCATATGGGCAGGGAGAGTGGGAACGAAAGCTTGACGGATTCAGGAAAGGAAAACGGGATGCGATCAATGGAAAGGCTGAAATCATCGGCGCCATCCGTCTGAAGGGTAAGGGAGCGGGGGTCGAATGTTCTCGTCGGTCCGTCCGGCAGCTCCTTCGCAGACCACATGAAGGCCCTTGGGTGCACCGAAACTGCATGTCTCACCAAGTGGTCGCCGCTCTGGCAATACGAGGTGCCGGTGTAGGCGCTTGCCTGTCCGCCGCCCAGCGCTTTTCCAATTGCGATCGCCAGTTGCTCAGAGGAAGTGTCCACGCCTCATCCTCGCATGGGTGACGTACCCGCTTAGGAGGGGTCGCCGTCGTTGTTTGTCAGCAGGAACTTTCGCAGAAGGTTCGCCAACTGTGTCCGCTCAGTCTTGGATAAGCCCTCAAGCATCTTCTGTTGGTTCTCAACGTGGTGCTCCACTACGTCATCCACCAAGGCGAGTCCCTCGGGCGTGAGGCTGATGAGTAGTTGCCGGCGGTTCTCGGGGTTGGTCTCGCGATGAACCAGGCCGCGGCTTACTAACCGGTCCACTCTGTTGGTCATGGCCGCCGAGCCGATCATGGTGAGGCTGGCGAGTCGACCCGGCGTCAACGGCGCCTCGGCAGCCGACCGGCGCAGTGTTGCCAGGACGTCGAACTCCCACGGCTCCAGCCCGAACTGGTTCATGAATTTCTGCACGGCCAGTGAGGCGAGGCGACTCGCCCTGTTGAGCCGGCCCAGAACGCCCATGGAGCTGACGTCCACGTCGGGTCGCTCCTTGTTCCACTGTTCAAGAATCAGGTCTACTGCGTCGCGGTCCATCGTCCTCCCATGCTTGACCTCAAACAGTACAGGACTTACATTGTCTTACATCAAATAGTTCGACATCGAAATGTATGGAAGTGAATGATGAGCTCATCTGCAGCGGTTGCCAGCAGGGCGGGAGTTGGGGCGTCCAAGGCTTCCCCTCGAGACCTCTTCATCACCGCGCTCGCGCCGGTGGTCTGGGGCTCCACCTACCTGGTGACCACGGAGTTCCTCCCCGCCGATCGGCCGCTCCTGGCCGCAACCGTGCGAGCCCTGCCAGCGGGCCTCGTGCTGATGCTGGTCACCCGAACGTGGCCACGGGGGAGTTGGTGGTTCAAAGCTGCGGCGCTGGGCGCGCTCAACATCGGGCTGTTCTTCTTCCTGCTGTTTTTCACCGCGTACCAACTGCCGGGTGGGCTCGCTGCGCTGGTCATGTCCATCCAGCCACTGTTTGTGCTTTTCCTTGGTGTGCTGTTACTGGGGGAGAGGATCCGCATGGCGCACATCATTGCCTGCGCTGTGGGAGCCGCAGGTGTCGGCTTGCTCGTCCTGCGATCCGACGCGACGCTGACTCTTGTGGGTGTGCTCGCCGGGATGGCGGCGGCTCTGAGCATGGCGGCCGGCATAGTCCTCACCAAACGCTGGGGAAAGCCCGACGGCGTGGGGCTGCTTGGGTTCACCGGCCTGCAGTTAGCGATGGGCGGAGTCATGCTGCTGCCCGTGACGTTTGTGGTTGAAGGGCTGCCGGCGTCGGTGTCTGCGCCTAACCTGGCGGGCTTTGCTTACCTCAGCGTGATCGGTGCTTTGGCTGCCTATGCGGTGTGGTTCCGGGGGATCCAGCGGCTGCCGACGATGGTGGTGTCGTTCCTGGGATTCCTGAGCCCGCTCGTTGCTACTGTGCTGGGGTTTGTGTTCCTTGGGGAGTCGTTGTCGGGGTGGCAGTTGGTGGGTGCGGTGCTGGTGCTGGGGTCAGTGTTTTTGGTGCAGCGGGCGCTCCGGGAGCCTTCCGGGTCGGCAACTCCCCCAAAAGGCTGAGACGCTGAGGGATCGACGGAGCTGATGCTCGACTGCAAAAAGCAGGCGGTGGCGTCGTGCTGGGGACAAGTCAGAACAGCATGAGGATCTGCGCATACTCTCCTACGAACTGATATCCGCATCGTCCTGAACGTTCATGCCTAGCTTCTTGCCGTGCATCCAGAGGACGACGTCCATGGTGCGCAGTTGAGAAGTTTGCAGGTCAATTCCGGATTTTTTCCGTATTGCCGTCAGCCGGTCAGGGAGCCCGCCTCCATCGGTCAGAACAGTGTGCCAAGTCCGCCATTGAGTGTCATTGTTGTTCAGACCCATGAGCGGCCCCACCACAGAATCGTAGATAGGGACGAGGCGAGGGCGCTTCCGGGCCATTATCTTGCTCGCCGTGGTGGGCCCGATTCCCCACCGGTACGTGTCTGTGCCTCGTAGCAAACGCCAGAGCTTGTTGGCAGGACTCAGGGCACCAAGGACGGCTTCGTACTCGTCGGCCGAAACAGCTGCCAGATCCAAGCCGGTCGGAATCTCTTCGAGCAGCTTCGCAACCTCCGCTTCACGTGTTTCAAGGAGCCCGATTATCGCGGGAGGTGGTACTTGCACCGATAGGAAGGAAACGGCGAGGAGATCATCTGCCGTGATGGCATTTGCCACCTCAGCCCGCTCGCCTCCTCCGGCCCAGTCGTCGAAACGACTGCCGGTCTGAGGGATTCCGTGGCGGTAGAGCTTAGTGTAATACTCGCTGACGAGAGCAGCAGCCTCGTCTACGCGCGCAGGTGAGAGAATTTCCGGCAAGGCCATGGTCGAATCCTTAGTTTGCGTTGTTTGCAAGGTTTGCGGGCCGCAGAAAGGCTCCGTGGTCGCGCTGTTCAGCTTTCCTACTGCTTGGGCCAGTAGGTAAAGGCGCTAATGTCGCCACGCTTTTTGGGAGGCGTCCGATAGCCATACCTTCCCACGACCTGGTCGTGCAAGGGTCCGCTCAGAACAGGGTCCACGCTGAACCCACGGCGACCCGTTTCGGCGTCCAACTCCCAACTGCCCGGTCGGATTTGAAATAGGCCTCGCGTTACTCCGCGGTGGACGGCCACCACGTGTTTGACCCTCAGTCTCTCCACGGCTTTTGGATCGATACGCCACCATGCTCTCACCGAGTCGCCGAGTTCAGCCGCGATTAGCGACTTATCGGAGGCGCTCAGCCATTCAGTTCGGAAACCATAGCCAGCGCGCGTTCCGCCATCAGGTAGAGGTTCCTCCAGATCTACCCACTGCTTTAGCGTAATAAGTAGAAGAGGAGGAGTTTGAGGAGCAAGCTGAGGAGCACCGAATTCCGCCACTATATTCGCCAACGCTTCTATTCCATGGCCCTTCGAGGATTCGCGCCGCTCATTGGTCAACTGGTCGAGGTTGGCCAGCGGGTGTAAGTCTGGTGCCGGCTTCACTAAGAATGTCGACAAGAGATCTATGGCCGCGGCCTCCACCTGCGTGTACTCCGAGCTCATGCCATGTCGCAGTATCCAGATGTCTGGCTCGAATCCTGCCGCACGAATTTCCTGGATGGTTCGGATCTTGCGAGAATGCTCAACTGCCGATTCGTCCTCGGACGAGGACAATGCTTCTGCTTCGAGCCCGTGGTCGGCCACACGAGTCCGCGAACCTTTGCCTACGTAAAAGGGTACTGACGTTCTTGGATCCAGGAGCATGTATACATAGTTGCCCAAGTGCTCGGCCACCTGTTCCAAAACCTTCTGATCAATTTTCATCCACTGCCCTGTCTGTGTAGACCGCATCGGGGTCGAAGCCCAAATTGGTCAGCGTCTTGCTTATGACACTCCATACTTCCGCGGTGGCCGGTGACTGTTGCTGCATTGCAAGTGACAACAGAGTCCGACGCAGTTCAATCTCGTCCGTGCTGAGGCCTTGTGTGTATGCGGGAGCAAGCAGATACGAGTGGTCGTCGGCGGCGTATGCAGCTGTCATGTCCAGGAAGATTTCCATGTCGCGGCCGGCCTCTTGAATGGCTGCATCCCGTTCGTCCTTGCTTGTTGTCCCGTTGGGGGACGAGCCGGCCATGGGCAGGATGTCAAGTTTGCCGGACCAGACCAGCCGTTGGTGCGGCTCGTCAAACAGGCTAAGAACCGTGCCCATCTGCTGCCGTTCCGGGTCGTGGCTCGGCATGGCCCGTCGCACGTCGTGAACGATCTCGTGGAAATGGTCATCAGCAAGGCCAAAGCCGACGAACAGCAAGTGATGTGTCAGTAGGTGTGCTTTGACCAGGGCGGACAAGGCTGCGCGACTGCTGTTGAAGCCGAGATAGTCGTCCCGGGTTAGGACGATTGTGTCCGGTTTGCTGACTGAGCCATGGAGCTTCAACAGCCACTCGCCGCCAACGCTTGGGACATTCTCAGGTAGTACAGTTCGCGGTTGGTGGGCGTCAGCGCATGCCATCTCGAAGAGGCGATCGTAGTTGAGTGTGATGGCGCCAGTGGACGGCAAGGTTGCCAGGAGAGCCGGCGCTAGTCCATAACGAGGTAGATCGACGACGGTGGCCACGGCCTTCTCGAATTCCGCCCGGGAACCATGCTGATCGATGTACATCTGCTCGAGGACGCTGGCGTGGTCCAAGGGCCCAAGCCTGTCAAAGTCGACGTTCGAGGCGTCCTTTAGGTCAATGCCATTGCGAAGGCGCTCCAGAAGTTGGCCCCACGTAGGAGCACCCGCACTAACACTCACGCCGGCTCCCAAGAAGGGCACAAGGTGGCCGGCTTTCGCTTTGCCGCCTAGAGTAACGGCCTTGCCCTGAAGCTGCGGATTCAATGGTGTCCATCCGCGCCCCGCGGCTTGAGCTTCACGTCGAAGCTTTTGGGCGAGAGAGAAAGCGGCCCGATCTTGGAGGACCAGAACGATGTCCACCGAATAGCGCTCGCTGAGGTCTGAAACGCAATCGAGGATATCCCTTAGCGCAGTGCCAAGATGCCGTCCGGCACCACCGCCAGCAGTACCAAAAAACGGCATTGCCAGCAGGGGGTATGGTCTGTGCGAAGACGGCTCTCGAAGAGTGTCTCTTGCGGCTTTGACGAAAGCTTCCAGTCGTTCGGCTACGACCTGTGGTCCCCAAGCCATGTTGTTGGGGACCGCAGTGAGTACCGGGAGCGGCGATGTTTGATCCCAGTCCATGATGGCTTGGGCGAAGAGTCGGCCTGCGCGGAAGTCGTCTCCACATGACTCCGCCGCAAGGTGTTGAAGGTTTTCGTGGGCGCGGAGCCAATGCCGTCCAATGCTTAGAAAGGAATCCGTAGGAAGGAGCCAAGCATCGCATTCCAAGTTTAGGATGTCCGCCATCGTGACAAAAACATGGGGAGTGGTCATGAGGGCGGAGTCATCCAAGCTTGGGGTCTGAAGTGGGCGGGTTTGAATTTCATGTGAGGGCATTCAGGAGCCGCTCGAGGTTACGCTCAAAGGCGGCTTTGCCATTACCATCCGGTGCGGGGATGCGGATCAGGGGAGGGTGTCCCATGGCGGGCGTAGCAAGATCGCGCAATGCGTCGTAATAGGCGCGTTGTCTTAGCCTTCCACCGACGCCAAAGGCGGCGGCGGACTTTGTATGTCTATACTTATCTGCCGACGGTGAGTGGCGTTTACAGAGTGACGTATATTCCTTCACGTCAAAGCCCAGCGGCGACGCGTCAGGGTAGAAGCTGAAGGTCTGCAGTCGAAAGCTCGTGAAATGCTGCATCTCGTCGACTTCGATGAGCGTCCCAGTGCTTTCATGTATGAAGTCGCCAGGGAGTGGCGTCGTTCGTTTGGCGGACTGCTCTGCAGCATTGCCCCCAAGCGATTCGAATATTTCCTCTAACGGAATGGCAACATTGGAAGCGGAATCCGGTAGGCCAAAGTGGCCTCGTTGATTCAGCCACGGCTTCTTGTAACGGACGAGCCGAATACCGTGCTTAAGTGCAGCCTCAACAAACGCATTTTCGCAATCCCCAACTGGCATGGGCTCATCATAAGGTCATGGTGCTGTGACCCTGCCCTATTCGTATGGGATGGGCGGGTCTTTGTTCTTTGTCACTCCCACCCAATACCCTGGCGCAGTGGATACATTCAATGGGGGAACCGCAGGAAACAGCCTTCCGGAAGGGCTGTACGAACTGCTGCACACAACCGAAGTCGCAGCCAATCTCGAAATGGTGCCGGAGCTCCTGGCCTCAGTGACCAAGGTCGACGAAGACGATTCTCCGGACTTACTCTCCCGACACGTCGCCGACGCCGTTCGAAGCGCGCTCACGCACGCGAGGCCCGAAGAACGAGTCGCCCTGGCCAACCGACTGCTCGCCGAGATCCAAACAAACAATCAGATCACTCCGGGCCCCCGGCAGTTGCTATCGCTGCATCGACCAGATGCGTTGAAACGGCGCCCCACAACCAAGCTTAGCGATTCGGCACTTCTGACAAACAACAAGGACGAGCCAAATCTGGCCGCCGAGCTCCGAACGGAAATTGAGTCAGCCAACACCGTCGATCTCATCTGCGCATTCGTGCGATGGACCGGTTTGCGACTCCTAGAACCAGCACTAGAGCAACTTCGCGAGCGTGGCGTGAAATTCAGAGTCATCACCACGACGTATATGGGAGCTACTGAGCGTCGCGCGATCGATGAACTGGTACGTCGCTATGACGCCGAAGTGAAAATCAGCTACGAAACTCAAGCCACCCGGCTCCACGCAAAAGCCTGGCTGTTTCGGCGGGACACAGGCTTTGACACTGCGTACGTGGGCAGCTCCAATCTCAGCCAGGCAGCGCTTCTAGATGGCCTTGAATGGAACGTGCGACTTAGTTCTGTGGCGACGCCGGACCTGCTCAAGAAGTTCGAGGTTACTTTCGATAGCTACTGGGAACAACGGGCATTTCAAAGCTACGATCCCGATCGTGACGGCAACAAGCTCGACGCCGCCCTCGAACGCAACGGCGGCAAGCGAACCTCCGCCCCGGATGCTGTCACGGGTCTCGAAATTGTGCCTTTCCTTCATCAAGAGGAAATGCTTGAGGACCTCGAAGCCGAGCGATCAAAAGGATTCAACAGGAATCTCCTTGTGGCCGCTACCGGCACCGGAAAAACGGTCATAGCAGCTCTCGACTATAAACGGCTCTCTGAAGCGGCAGGAAGACCTCTGACGCTGCTTTTCGTGGTACATCGGCAGGAGATCCTGAAACAGTCGCTCCGTGCGTACCGGAATGTACTTCAGAATGGCGCGTTCGGAGAACTTTACGTCGCTGACCACAAGCCAAAGTACTGGAACCATGTCTTCGCCTCAGTGCAATCGCTTGCGTCGCTTGGCGTGCAGACGCTTGATCCCGATCAATTCGACGTAGTAGTCATCGATGAGTTCCACCACGCCATGGCGCCCACGTATCGGCAACTCCTCGATCATTTGAAACCTCAGCAGTTCGTCGGGCTGACCGCTACTCCAGAACGGGGCGACGGCGGCAACGTCGCCAATGAGTATTTCGGCGGCCGCACTGCAAGCGAGCTTCGTCTTTGGGATGCCTTGGACGCTGACCTCCTTGTACCATTCCACTACTTCGGCGTCTCTGACGACGTAGATCTAAGCCAGCTGGAATGGAAACGCGGCAACTACGACACCGCCCAGTTGGACCGCTTGTACACGGGCAATGATGCCCGGGCCGCAAAGGTCATCCGCGAGCTCCGAGATAAAGTCACTGGGACCGAACACATGCGTGCCCTGGGCTTCTGCGTTTCGGTCCAGCACGCCCACTACATGGCAATGGTGTTTAATGCAGCCGGTATTGCGTCCGTGGCCGTGGATGGCGGCACTGATGAGGCCGAAAGAGCACGTGCCCTTGATCAGCTTCGAAACCGGGAAATCAACTGCATTTTTGCTGTGGATCTGTTCAATGAGGGCCTTGATATCCCACAGGTGGACACTATCCTGATGCTGCGCCCCACCCAAAGTGCCACGATCTTCTTACAGCAACTGGGACGCGGCCTACGCCGAGCGGACGACAAGGCTGTACTCACTGTCCTCGATTTCATTGGCCAACAACGACGTGAATTCCGGTTTGATCTTCGATACCGGGCTCTGACGGGGTACGGGAGGACGGAGTTGAAGAAGGCAGTAGAGGATGAGTTTCCGTTCCTGCCGTCGGGCTCACAGATCGTGCTCGATCGGGTGGCGCAGAAAGTGGTTCTGGACAACATAAAGACACAGCTGCGCTTCAACCGCGCGCAGTTGGTTCGGGACATAGCCTCATATGCAGAAACCGAGTTGGCCGCGTATCTACGAGAATCGGGCAGCGATCTGAAGTCCATCTACCGGTCAACCCGCGACTCGTGGACGGGCTATCTCCGCCAAGCGCAATTGATTGAGGGCTTTTCAGGACTTGAGTCCGTACTCAAGGGAACACATCACGACCGTTCTGATGCGGACGAGAAGCGGCTCCTGGGACGCATGGCCTCTCTCATTCACGTTGATGATCCAGAGCGTGCAGAGGCCTACACCATGCTTGTGGGGGCGGAAGCGCCCCGCTACGCGGACCTGGGCCCACGGGAACAGACATTCGCGCGGATGCTCTTCTACACCCTTTGGGACGACGCTGGTGGTTTCAAGACGTACGACGACGGTCTCGACCACCTGCGCAGTTACCCGTTCGTGTGCAGCGAGATCAGGCAGATTGTCAGTCTGGGAGCTGCGGCATCGAAACACGCTGCGAAGGGTCTAGGTGCCGGGCTCCAGCACATTCCACTGCTCTCTCATGCAACCTACCGGCGCGAGGAGATTCTGGCCGCGCTCGAATATGGCTCACTCGAACGCGGGAGGAATGTGCAACATCGCGAGGGGGTCGCGTGGTGTCCAGCCACGGCGACCGACGCCTTCTTCGTCACGCTCAACAAGGACGACAAGAGACACTCCGCGACCACCATGTACAGGGACTACGCCATCAGTCCTGACTTGTTCCACTGGGAATCGCAGAACAGCACGTCGCCCTTCAGTCCGGTTGGTAGGCGCTATTTGGACCGGAAAGCCAACGACTCGCGAATCCTGCTGTTTACCCGAGACGCCGCTGAGGATGAAACTGGCTTGACGGTTCCTTACACGTGTCTAGGGCAGGTGGACTACGTCCAGCATTCGGGGGAGAAGCCGATTGCGATTACATGGAAGCTGCATCGCGCGATGCCGGCCGATGTGTTTTCGACGGCAGCGGCCGTGGCCCACTGACGTGGTGAGCAGTAGAACTCGTGGACTCTTAGATACTGGCTGTGGAACCAGAGTGCCCCGATCTTGCGACTCATAATCGTGAGGTCGGGAGATCGAGCCTCCCCGTCGCTACATAGAAGAACCCCCGGATTCCGCAGGTTCCACAGGCGGCCAGTCATCCACCGCAGGGGCGTTGCTCTGGCGGGTCTTGCTCCTGCCCTGCCGTGATGGGAACGCCAACCCTCGTCATTTAGTCAGCAACCCTGTGTCGCCCGCGGATCCGCGTATCAGCAGTGTTAGACATGTATTTGATGGTGCACAACGAGGTGATGGCAGCCCAAAAGTTGCTCCGCGTCCAAGGTGCATTTTCGTTGCGCCGACTGAGCAGAATTGGAGTTCTTGGATGTCCCGTTGTGTCGTCTGCGGTTCGGTGGCCTTGGTGGGGAGCGCTGCAGCATGAACGATTCCCAGTGGCATCAGTTCATGGAGTTTGCTGCTCTGTTCGCCGAGACCGTGAATCTCGATGCTGATGAATACAATTTCAAGCTTGGCATTGCAGAACGGATGGGATCGTCCCGCGAGCTGTTCGTAGCACAGGATCCCTCTTGGTTCGAATCTCTGCGGAAGGACTTGGTGGCTTCAGGGCTGCTCAATCCTTACTTCATGATGAAGTTTGTGGACGCAGGGCGGCAGCACCCCGAAGAGCTCTGGTCGGTGCTTGCGCCCGTTTGGGGCAAGGCCCCCGACACTCGTGTGTTGGATGCACTCTTGCAGCAGCTGCATCCAATGAATCACAAGCAATTTACTGTCGGAAGTGTGACTTCACTGGGCTCCGTACTGTTCATGGCCTCTGATCCATACGGTCACCCGCCGTATCGGGCACAAGCCGTCAAGAACTTCCTTAAGCTCGTTGGCTGGGATGATCGTGGGGCTCACGATGGATCGACTCGGCGTTACGAACTCTTCCTTGAGTCGCTTGATGAGATCCTGCGGCTGGCCCCAAAATACGGAATCAAGCTCCGCGATAGGTTAGACGCCCAGGGATTGATGTGGACCGTGATGAACGTCAACCCGACGGATGAGTGGAGCCCTGCCAACAGTCAGGCATTCCGCGTATGGAGGGGTGACAAAATGGCGGCTGATGTCAACTCACCCATCAGCGTGACACCGGAACAAACGCCAGCGAGGCTACTCATCACCGGGGGGCTTCGGGGGCAGGCTTCGCCTCTCGACGGCGTCACTCACACGTGGACAGCTGAAGCAGCTGCTGATCTCGTCGATAGGCAGAACACCACGAAGGTTGATCCAGGGTCTTTCATGTCCAAGTTGGAGCGTCAGCTGGCTGGTGCCTCCCGGGAAACCATTCTTTTGGCAGCTGAACTGCTTTACCTCCAAGTCCTTCCACTGAGTAACGTTACGGCGGCAACTAAGATTGCGCGGATTGAGAAGGTCCTATCCTGGGCACCGGGGACAAAGGCCGAGCTGCCGGAGGAACTGCGCCAAGGACTTCAAAGCGAGGGTGCCTTCAACGGCGGAGTGGGGTTCAACATTCAGGTTGCAGACCATGTGGCCTGGCTTAGCCGGTTTGTGGAATACGCGGCGAGCCAGCCCCAGAGTCTGATCAATTCGGCCCTGGCGGATCCGTGGGAATTCGTTGGGCTTACACAATCTGTCCCCCATGACTGGCCCACTATCCGCTACAGCATCGATTTTCTTGCGTGGCCGGATCATCTTCAGCCTGTGGTGAGCAAGGATCACAGGATTAAGATCCGAAACGCTTTCGCAGGAATTATCGGGGGGCCAACCGGTAATTCCGAGATTGACATTGCCAAGGACCTGTTCGCCATCCGGAAAGCACAGCAGGGCGACTCGGACGAGTTCATCGAATGGTATGACGAGCCGTACCTGAGCGAGTGGCAACCGTCGGATAATCCCGGTCGACGGGGCTGGCTGGTTCGCCAGAATCAGGGCGGCGTTGGGATGGTCGATTCCTGGTTCGGAAATCACTTCGTCTCCCTCAGGGCTCAGCACCTAGGATCACCTTCTCCTCGAAGCAATTTTGATGAGGTACAGGCCGCGGTAAATGCTGGATACCAGCACATTGACTATGCGGAACGTAAAGTCCGGGCCCAAGAGTTTTACCGATTCCTCAGCCAGATGAAGGTTGACGATTTCGTCCTGACAGCCTTCGAAAGCAACCTCTACCTGGGCGTTATCACCGGCGAAGCGGAGTACGCAGACGACGAGACGTCCCGCTTGCGTAGGCAAGTCACGTGGCGCCAGGAACCCATAGCCAATGATGATCTCCCTGCACCGATGCCACGGTTGTTGGAGGAACAGGGATCAGTCGTCGACCTCACGGATGCGCTCTCCATCATCAGTGCGTGGTCCGCGGCCGAACCAGTGGTGGACGGCACCACACCGGAGACGACCGCACCGCCGCAGCCCGTCGTAGTACCTCAACTGCGCGAGGCGAACGTTGATCTCGCAACCAAGCTGCACGTCCAGCGCGACGACATTCAGGAAATCATTCGTCTGCTGCAGACGCGTCAGCAGATCGTTTTTTACGGTCCTCCCGGGACCGGCAAAACGTACCTGGCGGGCAAGATCGCACGCTTCCTCGCGGGGGAGGAACACGGGGACCACGTCAAGACGGTACAGTTCCATCCCTCGTATGCATACGAGGACTTCTTTGAGGGCTACCGTCCCGCAACGTCCGACGGCGGCAATGTCGGCTTTAGTCTTGAACCTGGCCCTTTGCGGCGAATCGCCGCAGAGGCGTCCTTGGATGGAAACCGCGACAAGCCCTATTTCCTGATCATCGATGAGATGAACCGCGGGAATCTGGCCAAAATCTTCGGGGAACTGTATTTCCTGCTGGAGTACCGTGACCAAGGAATCAACCTGCAGTACAACCCGCAGCAGACATTCGTGCTGCCCCCGAATCTGTTCATCATTGGCACGATGAATACGGCCGACCGCTCAATTGCCATGGTGGACGCCGCGATTCGACGCCGGTTCGCGTTTGTGGAGCTTCATCCGCAGGAGGGCATGATCTCGGGCATGCTCGAGCGCTTCCTGAAGACGACCGGGCAGCCGGCCCTGCGCGCCGACCTGCTAAATGCATTGAACAGCGAGCTTGGTGATACGAAGCGCGACTTGATGGTTGGGCCTTCATACTTCATGAAGGAGCATGCGGAAACTGACCAGGGTCTGGCCGAGATCTGGAAGTACGAGTTGTTGCCGTTGCTCGAGGAACACTATTTCGGACAAATGGGTCGGGAGAAGATCCGTGAGAAGTTCGGCCTCGCCGCCATTCGGCGCAAGGCGAGTGGTGACGTCGGCCCGAATGGCGATGTTTCGGACCTTGGCAACGCCCGAGCCTAATGCCGACGCAGATCATCCTCGACGAGCTTCAGGGCTACCCGGAGCCCGTCCTGCTGGAAGGCGATGTCGCGGCCACCCTGCGGGATACCGGTTTGGTTTCCGTCGTCCCGGCGCATAACGGTGCTTGGACAATTCTGCCTTCTGGCAAGGTTGGCGCGGTTCAGATCGATGACCTTCTGGTCAGGGTAAACCCTAAGGAAAAGGTGGGTCTCAGCAGGTTGCTCTTTTTGCTGGGCTACGCCGCCGACCCTGGGTTTAGGCCGGACAATGTGGCTGCGGAAGAGGAGGAAGATCTCTTTGCTGCGCTGGGTGAATCGCTTGCAAGGCACGGTGAACGGGCACTCGAACGGGGCCCTCTGAACGGCTACGTGCACGTGGAAGAATCACTGCGGACAGTCAGGGGGCGCATCCGCGTCGGCGATCAGATGACCCGCCGGCCTGGGATGCTCCTGCCACTAGAAGTGTCGTATGACGACTACACCTCGGACGTAGCGGAAAACCAGATTCTTCGGGCGGCCATTCGGATGATGCTCCATGTTCCGCGGTTGGCTGACTCCCTTGTCGTGCGACTTGCGCACTTGGACTCCAAGCTCGACGGTGTTTCGGCCTTGAAGCATGGAGCTCCGCTGCCGTCTTGGGGCGAATCTCGTATAAACGGGCATTACGTGCCAGCGTTGCGGTTGTCCGAGATCATCCTTCAGACCATGTCCGCCGAAGCTGGAATGGGCCACCGTGCAGTTGCGTCTTTTGTGGTGAATATGGCCACCGTGTTTGAGGACTTTGTTGCGACCGCGCTTAGGGAGGCGCTGGAGCCATACCCAGGGCTGACGGAGTGGCAATACGAAGCATTCATGGACGAAGCAGAGCCCGGGTATCCGAGCAGCGACAGAATACGGATGTATGTGGACGTGGTGCACTCCGTTCGGGGACGGCCGGCGATGATCTTTGATGCCAAGTACAAGGCGGCGTCCCCTAGTGGTGCATACCCAAACGCGGACCACTACCAGACGCTGGCTTACTGCACCTCGCTTGGGGTGCCGCGTGCGTGGCTCGTATACGCAGGCCCGGGAGAGCCGCGCGTACGCCGAGTACTGAATACCGGAGTGTCCGTGGTGGAGTTTCCGCTGGATCTTTCGCGGGAGCCGGAGGCGTTGCTGGCACGCGTGCGTGAATTAGCAAGTCGTGCCTATAGCGAATTAGCCGTGCATGATAATTCTGTCGGAGTCCGTCTCTAGGGTTGAAACCAATAGTCAGAGTGGGCGTTGGGCCCGCACGATGACCTTGGGGGATAAATTGGCTAAACGAAAGAAGCGGTCCGCGGAAGACGCCGAGTTACGGGTGCAGTCACCAGTTCGGGCTAAGAGCGCGACTTCGAGGGATCGACCGGAGCGCATTGTGCATGTCCCCGTGGTGCACGGTATTGGCGTTTCTTCCTGTGAGGACTGGGCGGGCAAGAGCGTCACCCCCGTGGTGGAGTACCTTGCAGTGGCCGGTCGTTACCGTTGGCACGAGGAACCCTGCGATGCAGCAAGCTGCGCTATTGCAACCGACGACCAGACGAACCACCACCGGCACATGCGAAGCAATTCATTGGCTGGCGTGCGGGTTGACCTTGAACCCGTTTACTGGGCCGACATGGTTCAACCACGCAACTTTGCGGTGGTAATGTGGTGGGCTTTTCATGCAACCCTCCAGATATTCCTGCTGCATTTTGTTTCTGCGCTATTCCACCTGGCAGCGGTTGTTGACGGATCCAAAGGCACCCAACTCAAGGAGTTTGGACACCTGCTCAGGTGGTACTGGCGCACCCTCATGCTTAGTCTCTTGAGTTTTCCGTGCGCACTTGCCGCGGCCTTAGCCATGCTGGTGCCATCAATGCGCAAACGAACCCTGGACGCCTTGGCATGGACATCAGATGAAAAACTCCGCGCCAGAATAGCCGGTTACGTCGAATCACGGATTCGTCACAGGACGTCTGATGCGCAGGTACTGATTGGTCATTCTCAGGGCGGTTCTATCCTTACTAGTTTGGTTGGCACACGGAATCGCGACGAACAACTGACGCTTATGACCCTGGGCAGTGGTCAGGGCTTGCTTTCCGTGTTGAATTCCGTGCCCAAGGGAATGAAGAGATGGGTGTTTATGGCCATGTGGTTGGTTATGCTGCACACGCTCACTGGACTCGTGACGGTTCTTCCCTTGGTTCGAGACGCATTGCTGGCGGTCTCCCTTGGACTCGATGGCCTGGCTTCGATCGGCGCAGTTATTTGGATAGTTTGGGCTGCGCCTACGATGCCGGATGTGATTTTGAGGTCACCGATGGAGGGTGCTTTCAGAGCGATGGTAATGATGATTGACAGGCCGTTCCCTTGGATCTGGCTCGGGTTGACGTTCGGTTTGATCATCCCCGTTATTGTTTTGGTCTTCTTACAGAGGGATCAGATTCTGGCGCTGGCTGAACGTGTGCAAACGTCTTGTAGGCCGGAGGTGCAAGGGCTGGACTTGAGCGCGGACCACGACTACGTGTCTTCTGTTCTCTCAGTGCTGGGCACAAATACTCGCTTCCGGAAAATACCCCAAACTGGTTCCTTTCCTATGGACCACCTGTCCTATTTTCACAACGGTCCGTTTGTTTTGGCGCAATTGGTCCAAGCGATTGAATGCCGAGCGTCCGGGGCTGAAGGTGCAGAGATAGACGCGACAATTCAAGCTGCCAGAGGCGTTCACCGGTCGAGCTTGAGAGTTCGTCGCGTCAAGCTCTTGACGATGGCTGTCCTTTGCCTAGCGACGACGACCTCAGGAGATACATCGTGGCCACCTGGACACTCTCTGGTGCTGGGGATCCTTGTGCTTGCCGCAGGCCTTGTCATCTGGCGAGCTACCGCCAGAGAGAGCCTGAACAAATATTGGGGCACTCCTGCGGACGTGGAAGGAGCCCTTGCAAAGGAAGCCCGACGGCGAGCGACGTTGGCAAGTAAGGGGGCTGCCGCGGCCTATGCCTTGGCGGCCTTACCTCTCGGAGGAGCGGCCGCTCTGGAGTACGGAGCTTACTCCGACCGGATTGGCAGGTTGCCGATGGAGGCGTATTGGGGCATAGCGTCGATATCCCTTCTCGGGACAGTCCTCCTGTTGATTGCGACAGTTACTCGGATCGCGGGGATTCACTCGTCGCTGTATATGGCCGTTGCGGGTCTGCTTCTGGGAGTGCTTTCGTGGTCGGCGCAAGGCAGTCCCTATGCTTGGTGCATAGCGATGCTCTACCTTGTGGGCGCCGCCGAATCCTGCCTGCGTCTTTGGCGCCTCGAATAGCAGCACGCCGTCATGACACGGTCTTCGGCACCTTCGGTGCTTTGGGCGGCAACTTCGCCACGTCCTCTAAGGCCTTGGCCACCCATTGCGCAGTTTGTGCGGCGTCGTCCTGCCACGACTTAGGAAGGCCGACTAACCGCCCATGGGCCGTTCTTCGGGTCCAAAGGGTTGTGTCTGATAATTGGCCTCCAATTCCTGGTGGTCAGTTTCGGAGAGCTTGACGCCGATGGTGGGACCAAACAAGCCCGCGAACATGTTGCCGTCGACGAAAGCGCCGAGTTCCCGAACATCGGTTTCACCACCACGTCTGGGGTCTCGGGGACGGACGAGCGGAAACGTTCCTTGTCCGCATCTGACGGCTTGGGCATTTGCGTTTATTCGTCCTCCGGGAGCACTTTCTCTGACTGTGGGTGTTCATAGATCGGAGACTCGCTCAGCGATATGCCAGGCAACCGAACCCACGCCGCCGACTATTGCAAGTAGGGTCGCGTCAGCCATGGGAGCCCGACGACGTACAAGCCCGGAAACTCGGTGACACCGCGCGAACGATTTGGGTAACCCCATTCGTCCACGAGCGGCATTCGGCGAACCCAAAATCGAGTTTGTAACCGGTGGCCCACAGCACCGACGTATGTTCTCTTCGACGAGGTGCACTCGACCCAAATCTGCAGGCAGCCAGTCATCCGCCGGCGGCGGTTCATGGTCAGGAGCGTCAATCCCTGCCGCTGTGATGTCTGCATCAATCCCCATTCCCGACCGCTGCGCGCAGATCGACTCAACTGCTGCAAGGCGTTCGGGGAGGTCGTCGCTCAAGGTGATGTCGTCGTCGATGTTTTCCAGCCGGCCGTGCAGGTGCACGCGGCGGAGACCGAGCTCACGGAGGTGGATGTTGTGGCCGCCGGCGGTGCTGGGCGAAGCGGGCGGCGGGGGAGGGCAGGGTTTCGCGGGTGAGGGCGGGGATGCAGACGTCGGGGCCGCGCTTGCCGGTTTCGAGGAGCCAGTAAAGAATGTCGTGGCCGCTGTATCGGAGGGGCGCCTCGGGACATGTGGATACGGCCAGGTGAACCTCGCGTCCGGCGTCGTGCAGTTCCTCGGCGGTCTGGCCGTCTGCTTGTCCGATCCCGGCGACAAGCACGGCGCCGTCGTGGCGTGCCGTGGGCTGCATGAGCGGGCACGAGGTGGATGTATACGCCGGAAACTCCTCGACCGCACGTCACATATTGACTGTGACCCGCCTCACCGTCACACTAAATGAACGCTATTCATTTCACGTTCACAAGACCAGAGGCGTCCACCACGCGCCCCTGAGCCAACCCAGCACTTCAGGATCTCGGTGACCCCGCAGATCCGGTAGCCGCTACGAAGTTCTGCAGCGTCGCAGCTTCCCAGCACACACCAGAATGAGCACCAAGGATTCCCAATGACCCCCACGTTTGAAACTGATACACCGGCAGGCGAGAAGCCTGTGGGGCCGGCCTCCGCCCAAGCGCCATCCCAAGGTTGGCGCCGTGTTCTGGGCGTTCCATCCCTGGTCTTGCTGGGCTTGGTCTACATGGTGCCCCTGACTATTTTCAGCACCTACGGCATCGTCGTGGAACTGACCGGTGGGCGGCTCTCGGCTGCCTATGCAGTGACCTTGGTGGTCATGCTGTTCACGGCCCGCTCGTATGGCCGGATGTCGCAGGCGTTCCCGTTCGGGGGATCGGCGTACACCTATGCGACTCGATCGTTCGGGCCAGGCCTTGGCTTCATGGCCGGGTGGTCGCTCCTGCTGGACTATCTGCTGCTGCCGATGATCAACTACCTGCTGATCGGCATCTACATGAACGCGGCCTTCCCAGCGGTGCCGTCGTGGGTGTTCATGATCGTCTCGATTATGGCTGTGACCGTGCTGAACATCCTTGGCATCACTGCGATTGCGAAGGCCAACTTTGTGGTGGTGGGTCTCCAAGCGATCTTCATCGTGTTGTTCGTGGCCCTGGGGCTTTCCTCCATCACCGGAACTGGCAATGTTGATCTACTGGCGCCCTTCACCGGGACCGAAGGTGCCGAGGGACTTTCGCCCGTCTTCGCCGGCTCCGCCATCCTCTGCCTCTCCTACTTGGGGTTCGACGCCGTCTCAACCTTTGCGGAGGAAACCAAGGACCCGAAGCGGAATCTGCCCCGCGCCATCATGATCACCACCATCCTGGCCGGCATGATTTTCCTGGGACTCGCGTACATCAGCCACTTGGTTCTCCCTGTCAGCACCTTCAACGACGTGGACTCGGCGGCCATCGAGGTCATTGGCGCAGCCGGCGGCGAGATGCTCGTGGCCTTCTTCACGGCCGCCTACATTGCCGGCAGCCTCGGATCAGCCTTGACCTCCCAGGCCTCGGTCTCGCGAATCATTCATTCCATGGGCCGCAGCGGAGTGTTCCCTGCAGCGTTGGGGCGGCTGCATGCCCGCTTCAGCACCCCCGTGTTGCCCATTCTGCTGACCTCCGCCGTGTCTCTATTGGCCTTCGTGTTGGACCTGCTGACGATTTCCTCGCTGATCAGCTTCGGCGCCCTGGTGGCGTTCTCTGTGGTCAACCTGGCCGTGATCAAGCACTACTACTTCGACCAAAAGGCCCGCGGAGCTCGCGGCGCGATCCACAACCTTGTGCTTCCGGGCATTGGCTTCGTGCTCACGATCTGGCTGTGGACCAGCCTGAGTGGGCTGTCCTTCACCTTCGGTTTGATTTGGGCAGGCCTGGGATTGGCCTACCTGGCGTTTCTGACGCGAGGGTTCCAGAAACCTGCGCCGCAACTGGATCTGAAGGAAGCGTAGGGTTCCTGGGCGGAAGCTCAGAGGATCTTAGCCAGCCGGGTGCATTCCTCCCACAGCCACTCTGGAACCGGAGACGCGAGACTTTGGACGACATCGTAGGGGAACGGTTCCGAAGGTGACGAGAGCACATAGGCTACGCGTTTGTCCCGGTGTCCGGATTTTGGCGGCGGTGCCCGCGCAAGGTGCTGTCGCCGTCGTTGTAAATCTCCGGTGACCATTGCCTGGCAGCCTCACTTGTGGAACCCTCAACATGATCCTGTCGCCGGGGTGACGACGGGCAGCAGGGAAGGAT
Organism: Paenarthrobacter sp. TE4293; assembly: GCF_050435325.1. Taxonomy (NCBI): domain Bacteria; kingdom Bacillati; phylum Actinomycetota; class Actinomycetes; order Micrococcales; family Micrococcaceae; genus Paenarthrobacter; species Paenarthrobacter sp. TE4293. Next base: position 331,086 of record NZ_JBNJRY010000002.1, on the reverse strand, counting down.
CCCCGCATGGGACTGATTCACATTGACCTGTTCACGACGCTCGACGGGGTCGCGCAGGCGCCCGGCGGACCTGAGGAGGATCCGGAGGGCGGCTTCGAGTTCGGTGGCTGGCAGGCGCCGCTCATCGACGAGGTTGTCGGCGATCAGATCGATTCCGGAATGGAGGGAATGGACGCGCTGCTCTTAGGGCGGCGGACCTACGACATCTTCGCCTCGTACTGGCCTCAACAAGATGGCAAGATCGCGGAGCTGTTCAATCGCCTTCCGAAGTACGTGGCCTCGCGCCAGTCGCTGGAGCTCGAGTGGGAGGGATCGACCCTGCTCGGCACTGACACAGTGGCGTCCCTGCGGGAGCTACGCGAGAAGCACCAGAACATCCATGTCATCGGCAGCCTCGACTTCGTCCAGACTCTTTTCGCTGAGCGCATGTTCGACCAACTCAACCTGTGGGTCTATCCGATTCTCCTCGGCCGCGGGAAGAAGGTGTTTGCTGGCGGGGTGGTGCCGACGAACCTTCGGCTGATCGAGCCCGTGGTTGCCTCACCGAAGGGTGCCGTGATGCAGCGTTACGCCCTGGTTGAGGGGACGCCTGCAGTGGGGAACATGGCGGAAATCGATCAGGCGGAGGAAGTCTGACAGTGGCAATGTTCGAACCGTGAATTGCGTCCTCATTGGCCGCGCCGCTCGCCCACCAGAGCTGCCTCAGCGGTCTGGACATAAGAAGCACGCCGTCGTTCCAGTCGCGTCAATAGCCCAGGACTCGGGATGCGGGCGCCCTTCCGCCGATTGCATTGACTACAAGCGGCAACGAAGTTTCTGAGGGAAGTTGCTCCGCCTTTGGACCATGGGTAGAAATGATCTCCGTGCTCGGCAGCTTGGGCGCAACGCCGCCCATAGGCTGACTCCAGCTCACATCGCCCCCTTGCACGAGTCATGCCCTCGCGTCGCTGATGCCGCGTAAACCGACGCTGCGGATCACGCCTGCGTAGGTCACCTGTCCGCACAACGAAAGCTGCAATCAGCAACGCCAGAATGAATGCTGCTGGCGCTCCGATGGCAACCCAGAGCCCACCAAACAGTTCTCCTGTGAATTGTTCGATTGTGCCCGTGCCGATCTCGCCAATCACTCGTGGCGTAGTGAAGAACACGTAAGCAGCCCCAAACAGCCATGCCGGGGAGAGTGCCACAAGCAGGCGAAGGGATTGGCGCATCCAATAGATGCGCCGCAATTCAAATCGAAAGGACTGGCCCTCTGTCATGACGTGACGTTAGCAGCAATGAAGTTCACCATGAGGGAGCTTTCGAGCGGCATTTCCGAGTGGACCGTCAACCTTGCTAAAGCATGGCTGTCACGCCGCGGCAACCCGCCCCGCCACGTACTCCGCGTCCAACCCCACGCCACCAACGATCGACGAGTAGTGCCTGGTCAGCCATGGCAGTCCCACCACGAACAATCCGGCAATTTCCGTGACTCCGCGGGAGTGCTTCGGGTAGCCCCACTCGTCCACCAAGGGCAGATCCACCAAAGTGAAATCGAGCTTGTAACCGGACGCCCACAACACAGACGTGATGTTCGCGTCGGCCAGGTTCACCTGAGCCGGCTCATTTGGGAGCCAGTCATCTGCCTCTAAAGGCGCCTGCTCCGGAGCGTCGATCCCCGCTGCGGCAATGTACGCATCAATAGCCCTGCGTGAGCGCTGTCCGAACGCGGACTCGACGGCGGCGAGGCGTTCGGGGAGGTCGTCGCTGAAGGTGATGTCGCCGTCGTCGATTGATTCAAGGTGGCCGTGCAGGTGCATACCGCGGCGGCCGAGTTCTCGGAGGTGGATGCTGTGGCCGCCGTCGGTGCCGGAGAGCAGCGGGTTGGGCGCGAAACGTAGAGCGGGGGAGGGGAGCGCCTCGGTGGTGAGGGCATTCACTCCGTAGTCGGGGCCGTGTTTGCCGGTTTCGAGCATCCAGTAGATGAGGTCCTGGCCTCGGTATCGACGTGGGGCTTCCGGGACGATTGAGACGGAGAGGTGGACGTCGCGGCCTGCGTCGTGGAGCTCCTCAGCGATCTGCCCGCCTGACTGCCCGGTCCCCACGATCAACACGGCCCCACCCGGCAGCTGCTCCGGATTGCGGTACTCGTGGGTATGCAGCTGGGTCACCTCGGCAGGGAGCTTGGCCGCCAGGGGAGGGATCTTGGGTACTTGGTAGGCGCCAGTTGCCAGGACGACGTTCCGTGCCCGCAAGCTCCCGAGTGATGTCTCAAGGTGGAACCCGCCGTCGGGCGAAGCAGACAAACGGGTGAGATCAACGCCCGTTTGGACCGGCGCGGAGATCAGCTCCGCATACCGCCTGAAAAGGTTTACCGCAGCATCGCGGGGGATGAACGCGTCCCGGTCGCCGCCGTCGAACGGCATACCCGGGAGGTCCAGCGAGAGGTTGGGAGTATTCATGTAGAAGCTGTCCCAACGGTCTTGGAAGGCCCCACCCAGGGTGTCTCGGCGCTCCAAAACCTGATGTTCAACGCCCAGCTGCGTCAGCCAGTAACTGGTGGTGAGTCCTGCTTGGCCGGCACCAATGACGACCGTCTCCTGGGTGCGTCCCATGGCTGGAGTTTACGCTTGGGCGCGGCATTTGGGGATGGGCGAAGACGGCCTTGCCTAGCGGCCCTGCACCTCGAGAAAGGCTGCCAGTTCGGCGTCCGTAGGTTCCCGGATCTCGACAGGCGTCGTCGCGGGGGTGGGAGGCAGGAAGTCGTCAAGGGACGTTTGTCCTTCCAGCACTGGAATTGGTTCAAACGCGGGGTCGTCTGCCACTCTGCTCCTCCTGTAGATCGGCTAAGGCCCACCATATTCGGGCACGGCCGCACCTCCGGGGATGCGCGGCGGCGGGATGCCGTGCGTGTCCAAAAGACGTAGGCTTTCGGGACGTGTCCGGGGGGGGAATGATTCGTAAATGTCGACTACAAACGTGGTCCGGGTACTCGATATCACCATGTGGGTGATGATCGTTCTTAGCTTGGTGCTGCTGGTCAGCGGCCTATTGGACAACTTCTGGGCGACGGTGTGCCTCATAGCCGTCGCCGCTCCGTCAATTACCAGCTGGGTGATCAAGGACAGGGCTCGGGGCGCAACCAAGGGTGACGAGCCGCAGTAGCGCCAATGGGCTGGTCATGATGTCGGTGGCGGATGCAATGCTGGCTGGATGGAGCGAAATCCTTTCAACGAGCACACGACCATTCGCGAACGAGCCCGGCTTTGGTGGCATGACGGCGGCGGCGCCCGGGTTCACGGATGGTCAAGCCGACAATGGCTTGCGGCGTCGGGCTGCCTTGTACTTGCGGCACTCATGCTCACCGCTCTGGCCAGCGTGGTGGGCGACAGGGTTTCCGCGGTGTGCCTCCTGGCAGGCTCTCTCAGCCTCATCGGGATCAGTTGGCACGGACTCTACTCAGCTCACAAAGCCATAAACGGTTCGGTCCGACCCGAGGGATAGCATCTGCAGAGTGGGACCCCCTTTACTGGGCTGGTGTTAGCCCGGAAGGGGCGGTCTTGGCGCTGTACTGAATGCCGCGTTTTGCCTTGGCCAGCACCATCCGATGGATAAATATTTCCCAGCACTAGCCATCTGCTCAAATCTCTGTAGACTAGATGGTGTTGTTGTGTTTGGCATTTGGTAGTTCAGGCAGTCCCCATGATCCCTCTGGATCGTGACCTTCTGAAGTAACGGTGGAGAACACCCCACACCGGAGACCCGAAAGTCGGGAGAATCTCCACCTTCAGTAAGGACTGAAAAAAATGGCTACAGGTACCGTGAAATGGTTCAACTCCGAAAAGGGCTTCGGCTTCATCTCTCCTGAAGATGGCAGCCAGGACGTTTTCGCTCACTACTCTGCGATCAACTCCTCGGGCTACCGCTCCCTCGAAGAGAACCAGAAGGTTTCCTTCGACGTCGAGCAGGGCCCCAAGGGTCCCCAGGCTGTAAACATCCAGGCTGTCTAGTCTTCGGATAACGCAAAAAGCAGGGCCGGTCACTGACCGGCCCTGCTTTTGTTTTGCCCTCCCTCAGCTGATTAGGAGCAAACCAACTTCGACATCCGCGAACAGATCGCAACGTCGTCGCATTGTTGGAACTAGTTCTGTAGACGGGTAATGCTCACCAACGCCGCGGACGCTCAGGCGTCGAATACGTCAGGATCTCTCTTTGGTCCCCGTTAGACTGTGGCCATGGTGGGTTATGGCCGAGTCGTCGGCGGAGATTATAAGGGCGCGACAGTGTCGACGCGGGTGGGAAGCACGCTCATTGTGCAAGCCGGACTCAAGTTCCGGAAGTTGACGCCTGAGAACGTCGCGGAATGGGACGAAGTCGTCACAGACGGGAAGGGAAATCCGGTGGGCGCCGTTAGCAAGGCGATAGCCGGAGCCATCCTTCCAGGCCAGATCGGAAAGGCAGCGTCAGCGGCAGTTGGGGCGACGTTCGATTCCATGGGGCCGTCGCACGTCGTTCGCGTCGATTGGACCGACGGCAAGCGGTCGTTGATCAAGTTTCCTGACGGAGTCTTCAAGCACTTTGAACTCGTGCTTGAGAAGGAGCGCGTAGTCCGCACCGAAGAATCGCCGGATCAAATTTCTCCAACTCCGGTGGAGAAGCCTACGGTGGCAGAGCAGGCGTTTTCTGTAGTTTCGGGAATCATCAGCGATCGACTACCAAGGCCAACGAAAACTTCACATGTGGATGTAGAGCCAGTCAGCACCCCCGATGTCACAGAGTTGATATCCAAACTCGCCGCGCTGCGAGAAGCGGGGTTTCTCACCGACGATGAGTTCAGTGTGAAGAAGGCTGAGTTGCTGGGGCGGCTTTGACGTCAAGGAACCGGATTGAGGGCAAACCGTAGCCCTTCTCATGTGCGAGCCGATCCCTCCTGGTAGTGTCCTGTCGGCAGCCAGGACGTTTTCGCTCACTACTCTGCGATCAACTCCTCGGGCTACCGCTCCCTCGAAGAGAACCAGAAGGTTTCCTTCGACGTCGAGCAGGGCCCCAAGGGTCCCCAGGCTGTAAACATCCAGGCTGTCTAGTCTTCGGATAACGCAAAAAGCAGGGCCGGTCACTGACCGGCCCTGTTTTTTTGTCTGCTCATCATTAGAAGATGTCTTCTGGTTCAAAATATGTCTGTAGAACATATATCCACATAGCGAATTACATGGGTGTAATTCGAGTTGGGCCGCTCGTAGCGTTGGAGGTAATCCACCCGCAGAGCTGAGGGAGCATCGCATGGGCCGCCTGATTTCCGAACAGCCCCACCACCTAGACGAGTCCCGCCACCACCTAGATTTGCCCAAATCACCACCTAGATGGACCCAATTCGGCCTGTGCAAGGCCGTTTTGCCACCTAGTCCCGTTTTCTCGATCTAGCCTGCGAAGTGAGCCGCATGTCGGGCATCCACAGAAACAGAAGGTTGGGTCGAGTGTTCGATTCAGAGATTCAACGAATCCTCGACTTCGTCGCACGCGGGATCGGCGTGCGGGTAGTCGGTGCACCGGGCAGCGGTAAGACGACCGTGGTCCGCAGTGTTATGGGCAATCTCGAAAAGACCGGAGTGGCCGTACACTTCATCACCGGCCTCCGCACTCATCGCACCATCCCGTACTCAGCCATCAAAGGACTGGGCCTGGACTTACGGCCCGGCCGCAGCGGCGTCTTCGACATCGCGGACGTGTTGGCCAGCCAGTTGGCAACTCATGGAAAGCATCTGCTGGTCGTTGACGACCTCCACCTTGTAGACAGTGAATCACTGGCCGTCCTGGAAGCGGTGAGGCGTCGGTCGGATTGCCCAATGGTGGCAACCGCCCCCGAAACCTGGGAGTTCTCCAAAGGTCAATTGGCTGTCCTCAACAACGGCCGCGAGGCACACCTTCAGCTGGATCCGCTCCACTACGAGCAGGTTCACCTGCTCATCGCACAAGTCCTGGGTGCCCCGGCAGACGCAGACACCACGGCCCGGATCCTTACCAAGTCGGCCGGGAACCCGCGACTCATCGTACGCATCACTGAAACGGCCTCGCTGAGCAACCTGCTGGTCATGAACAACAAGCAGTGGAGCATGGCCACGAACACGCTCTGGAACGAGCACCTGCGCGGGACACTGGAGGCTCTGTTGGCCGAGCTCAGCGCTGATGAATTCACGGCGCTTCACACCATGGCGATCCTGGGCACAGCCCGCGTTGACGTCTTGCAAAAGGTCATCCAGCCAGAGGCCCTGGAAGGGCTCGAGTGCAGGGGATTCCTGTCCGTCATGGACGACCACCACAATGGTCCGATCGCCGCCATCAGCCCGCCCGTCATCGCTGACTACTTCCGGGGAAACAAGAACCTCAGGGACAGGAAGCTGCTGCGAAGGAAGATCGCCGGCGTCCTTGAAGCGGTACCGAGGGCAACGCAAGAGACCCAGACGACGGCAGACTGCCTCGCCCGGGTCTTGGCTACCTTGCGTCTGGAGAAGGGCGACGGCGACGCCGTCACTGCCCGCCATTTCCATGACCACAACGCAGACCGTGAACGCATACGATTCGCGAGGTGGGAAGCCAACAAGTCTGTGGCAAACGCTGCATCGTTGCTGCGGATCTATTGGGGCGCTCCCGTGGACGTCCAGCGGGCTTCCCAGGTCTGTCGCGAAACAACGACCTCCGACGCCGACCCCAAGGACGTCTTGTTCGTCGCCATCACTCGGGCCATGCTCGCCGTGCACACGGGCGAAGGCCCAGGTGCCGCCGTCGACATTCTTCAAAAGTTCGCCGCCGAGCACCCACATCATGCAGAGGAAGCCAACGACGCCATCACCTTCCTCAGCGCTTCCCACGGCAGGGTCCCTTCGGGGACGCCAACACGCGATTTCGATACTGAACCGTCAGGAATGGGCAGCCTGGTCCATGGGCTGCTGGAGCTGTACCGCTTCAGGCCCGCAGCAGCGTACGACGCCGTCGACGGTCCGGAGGATGATGATCTTTTCTCCCACCTTCGCCCGTTCATTCGGGGGTTTGCCCTCTTCGCAGTGGGCCGCATCGACGAGTCGCTCGTTTTTGCACTGGACTGGCGGACTGAAGCACGCAAGAACCTGGACCAGTTCGGTGTCGTCACCAGCAGCTACATTGCTGCGCACGGACTGCTGTACAGGGGGCACTTCGAGGAAGCGGAGTACCTCATGAGCAGTGTCTTCGCCATGGGACGGCCAGGCTTCGTGGTGGACGCCCTTTACGACGCGATGCTGCGTCTGGCCGGGCTCCGTCACGCAACGTCGGCCACCCCGCCGGCTCTCTCAATTGCCGCGCAGGCGCGGACGGACGTGCCCGATGTCGGGCCTTTGCCTGGAATCGGCAAGGGAGCCTACGAACTGATTGCCCACGAGAGCGCGAAACCTTCAACGTTTGATCGGAAAGCCGTGAAACTCATCAGGCGCCAGTTGAAGAGCGGCTACATCCTGGAGGCCATGATGACGGCGCTCCTCTGCACCTGCTTGAACCCGGGGCGTCCGGTCTTGGACCTGTTACAGATGATCCTCCGGGACAGCGGCGTCACGGTCCATGACCAACTCATCGCCATTGCCACGGCCGTGGTTGAAGGAGACCATCAGCTTCTCGGTCTGCTCCTGAAGCACTACGAGCCCGATATCGACACCTACCAGGTGGGCATGCTTCTCCGGGGTGCACTCAAGCGGCACGTCATTGATGGGGACACTGCCGCTGCTGACGCCCTGGCTCAGGCATCGTCCATGTTCGCGGTCAGGTTCCCGTCAGCCAACGAGCAGCTCTCCTTCAACTCGTTCAGAACCACGCCACTGACGGAGCGGGAAATCGAGGTAGCCGTCCTGGCTGGCCACCGCACCAATGTTGAGATCGCCGAACACTTAGGCATCAGCGCGAGGACCGTGGAAAACCACATCTCCAACGCGCTGCGCAAGACCGGCGCAACGTCCCGCAACGGACTCTTCATGCTCGTCGGGAATTCACTTCCGCCGCGGGGAGCCGGGATAGGCTGAAATCACGTCCCGACGCCGGTCTCCGATGCCCTGTCAGGAGCCGGCTCCAGCAGCGTGAAGGGTTTCAGTGAACAGTTCTCCCGGCTTGGACCGCCGACTAGGCACCTTCGATGCGTCCCTCATCGGCTTGGGTTCCATGATCGGCGCGGGTGTGTTCGCTGCCTTCACGCCGGCCGCGGCGGCTGCAGGGTCCGGGCTGCTCATCGGCTTGGTGGTGGCTGCATTCGTAGCCTTCTGCAATGCCACGTCCTCAGCACAACTCGCTGCGAGATACCCCACCTCCGGCGGTACCTACATCTACGGACGGGAACGGCTGGGACCATGGGCCGGGTTCCTGGCCGGCTGGGGCTTCATCATTGGCAAGACCGCAAGCGCAGCGGCCATGGCAATGACCTTCGCCGCCTATGCCGCCCCGCAAGGCTGGGAGCGCCCGGTGGCGATTGCCGCCGTCGTACTCTTGACCGCTGTTAACTACCACGGGGTGACCCGGACAGCAGGGCTGACCCGTGTGCTGGTGATTGCCGTGCTGGCTGCCCTGGTGATTGCCGTGACTGCAGTGTGGGGTGGATCCGGCCCCGACTTCGGCGACTTTGTGGGGGAGGGCTTGCTTGCTGAGGGCTGGTACGGGATCCTGCAGTCCGGCGGGCTGCTGTTCTTCGCATTCGCTGGCTATGCGAGGATCGCAACGATGGGCGAGGAAGTACGCGAACCCCAGCACACCATTCCCCGGGCGATAGGCATCGCGTTGGGCACGACGATCGTCATCTACGCCGTCATTGCGGTGACGCTGCTGGCGGCGCTCGGCCCCGACGGCGTGGCTGCAACGCCGACTCCGCTGGCCGATGCCGTCAGCGCAGGAACGTTGGCGTGGGCGGCACCAGTGGTCCGAATCGGAGCCGCGGTCGCATCATTGGGAGCGCTGCTGGCGCTCGTAGCAGGGCTTGGCCGCACAAGCCTGGCGATGGCCCGGGAACACGACCTGCCGAATTGGCTCTCTGCCGTGCACCCGATATACAAGGTTCCCCATAGGGCGGAGGTCACTCTGGCCGTCGTGATCTGCCTGATCATCGCCGTGGCTGATCTTCGCGAAGCCATCGGATTCTCATCATTCGGCGTGCTGCTTTATTACTTGGTCGCGAACATCGCCGCCTACACTCAGCCGGTCGAGGACCGCCGGTATCCGAAGTTCCTACAGGTCGCCGGTGCGGTTGCCTGCGTGGCTCTTGTCGCGACGCTGCCGCCGTTGTCCGTGGTGCTTGGCGTACTGATGTTCGTGGTGGGCATCGCGTACAGGTCCATCCGGCTGCGCGTAGGCCGCTAGGCCGCTGCCTCTCCGGCTTGGGCACGACTCCACCTGGGGGTAGACGGGTGGAGCCGTGCCGTAGTGCCTCCTACGCCAAAGCGGGTGGGGCTCCCGCCGGACACCGGGACTCCCGCTTCGAAGGCACAAAAGGAGACTATGGCCGGTAGCGGGACTCTAGGTGGTGGAACGACGCAACTAGGTGCTTCACGCTTCCGAACTAGGGGCTGACGCGGGTGAAGATGAGTGGTGGGCGGGAGCACCTAGGTGTTGGCGCGCCGTCGTACGTTCCGCCGTTCTACCAACTCGGGCCGGAGCTCGTCTTCATGTGACCATTGACTGATGACTTGGGAAAACATGGAGCCGCATCGGTCGGGACTTTTGCGGTACCTCGCAGACGAATTGCTATCTCTGGGTCCAGACCGTCCACTCATCGCAATAGACGGCGTCGATGGAAGCGGCAAGTCAACTTTCGCGGCTGCTCTTTCCTCGGAAGTTCATGGACGGCCAGTCGTGACAATTCACCTGGATGATTTTCTCAACCTCCAGGAAGACCGGCACCGCCGAGGTCGTGCATCTCCCGAGGGATTTTGGCTGGATACCTACGACTACAAAGCCTTCAAGCAAAACGTCCTGGAGCCACTGAGTAAGGGAGGGGACGGAAGGTATCGAACCGGAGTCACGGATGCCCGGAAGAATGTAAGGGTGAAGCCCAATCGACAGTTGGCCCCGGAGAACGCGCTGGTCGTCATAGAGGGCATGTTCCTGCATCGGGATGAGCTGGCCAGCATGTGGGACTACTCGATCTTCCTCGATGTTCCGTTTGCTGAAACCGCAAAGCGGATGTCCCTGAGGGATGGTGGCAGCCCGGACCCGGACCATCCGTCATTGCAACGGTACGTCGGCGGGCAACGACTGTATTTTCAGCATGCTCAGCCGTGGTCGCGGGCTACAAGGATCATTGACAACACGCTTCCGGACAACCCCAGGTTGCTGGCCGTCAAGGAAGCGATGGAACGGCAGCGGTAGCAATTTGCGTCGGAGTTGGACGCGCGAGATCGCCTGGGCCTGCGTCTATGTATGCTTCGAAAGCGCGCCGAAGCCAAAACTCGATCGCCACCTTCGGCGGGCGGCTGGATCAACGCCCCGCCGTCAGGGCACTTCCGAGTTTGGGATGCTGCCGCGCCAGGTGACTAGAGCGGCGCGATCACCTTCGGGGAGATTCGCCGCTTCCATGAAGCCGGACACGTTGAACCCGGCCAAAGCCGCTCGGAAGGCCCCTTCCGTGGTGGTCCCGTGGCGCTCGCAGAGTTCATTCAGTAAGCATTCAGCACTGTTCCTGTTGCCGCTGGCGGCTTGGACGTCGCCCAGCCTGACAGTCTCGAGGTAGTCATCAACGATTTCCTCGGTATCGGCGTTCACGGCCGAAAGCAGAATCATGGCAATGATGCCGGTCCGGTCCCGGCCACCCATGCAGTGAAAGAGGACGCCGCCCGGCGGTGCATTGACTATGGCTGAGACCGCAGTTCCCGCTCGTTCGGGCATCTCATTGAGGTGGGGCAGGAAGTACAGCGCGGTGCCCACTAGGCCGTTGTCCCAATAGTTGGCCCAGAAATCGGTGTTCTCAAGACCGTCGAGATCCACGTTGATTGTGGTGAGCCAGGCTGGACGTGCCTGGACATCCTTTTCACGTTCCCCCGGTTGGCGAAGATCGACGACGGTACGGATCCCGGCCTTGAAGATTTGCTGCCAACCGTCGGGGCTGATCCGGTCCGCGTTGTCGCTCCGGAAAAATACTCCTGGAGGTGTCATCGTTCCGTCTGAACGTTCCAGACCGCCAAGATCGCGTGCGTTGACGAGACCATCAACTCGTAGGGCGCGGTCCTTAGTGTCAGACTCTTCCATGCCCCAAGTAAAGCAAAAGGGCTCAAGCCCTCGCGTGCAGCGTGGGGGTGGCCGCAGCCTCTCGGCACGGTCACCCCCACGACAACTACTTCTCGCAGCCGACTCCGTCTTTGTCGTTATCCAGACCATAAATGTCGGATCCAGTAACTGTCACCGGTCCCCGCACATATGCCGGACCATTGCCACTGCCTCCGGCGCAATCGACGTCGGATGCAACGGGAACGCAACCCGAGTAATTCGGGTCGCAGTTACTCTGTGCCTGCGGCGCCGCCGGAACAGCTTTGGGAACAAGCTTGGCAGTTGCTGCGTCCGCCACGGCTTTGTCAGCAGCGGCCTTGTCGGCGGCTGCCTTTGCTGCAGCTGCTTGAGCCGCCGCTGCTTGATCAGCGGCAGCTTTGTCTGCAGTGGCCTTATCCGCGGCAGCCTTGTCCGCCGCCGCCTTTTCGGCCGCAGCTTTCGCGGCCGCCTCCGCCGCTCGGTCATCGGACAATTTTTTGGCGGTTGCTGAGTCCAACCACATTAGTCCGCCGGCGCGGTCAACTGCGCAGATGTACGTCTCACCGGAAGAAGTTTGAGTCGCCTTCTCGGTTGTACAGGCCGTCCCAGCGACCTTGCTGGGTGTCGGCGTCGCCGAAGCAGAAGTTGTTACGGTTGTGCTGTTCACCGAGCTGGCGTTGGTCGTCGCTCCTTGACCGCAGGCTGCGGTCATCACCAGCAGCGATGTGATTGCCAGCAACCCCAGCGTCTTCCGTCCTTGAGTCAAGAATGACTTGCCTAGGAAATGCCGGTTTTTAGCCGTGCGAATAGAACCCTTTTTCAATTATTGCCCCCTTGTAGATGCGCCGATGCGATGGCGCGTGCTGTGACCATAACACTCGGCGAAACAGCAAGGGGAGGATAAGTTATCTATGACTCGGCGTCCCGCCCACGTTACAAGCGGCACGCCAACGCCCAGGGCTCAAGCCCGCGCGTGCTTCTTCCCACCGGCACGCCCCGACGCAGCAGCCCTGACCCCAGCGTCGCCACGTTCGCCAGCAACCACCGACGCACCCGTCCCCAACCCGCGGACCGTCCAACCGGCACTCCGCCAAGCCTCGGCGTCCAGAACGTTTCGTGCGTCCAGCACCATCCGGCGTCGTACCAGCGCTCCAATTTCGGAAGGTGACAGCGAAACGTATTCGTCCCATTCGGTCAGCAGCAGAACCAGTTCGGCGCCTTCGAGGGCGCGCTTGGTGGAGGCCTCGAAGCGGATCTGCGGGTAGCGGATCCAGGCGTTGTTGATGGCTTTGGGGTCGGTGACGGTGACGTGGGCGCCGGCCGAAGCGAGTTGCTGGGCGACGTCCAGGGCGGGGGAGTCGCGGATGTCGTCGGTGTCGGGCTTGAACGCGGCGCCGAGGATGGTCACCGTGCGGCCGGACAGGAACCCGCGGCACATCTCGCGGGCAACCTCCACAGCACGGGATCGCTGGTCCAGGTTCACCGAATCTACCAGGGCCATCCACTCGTCCACGGAGGGCACCGAAAGCTCACGTGCCTGGGCCCGGAAGGACCGGATGTCCTTGGGCAGGCAGCCCCCGCCGAAGCCGAGCCCGGCGTGCAGGTACCGGTTGCCGATGCGCGGATCCAGCCCCATCGCCTCGCTGAGCTCGCTCACGTCAGCGCCCGACGCGTCACACAACTCCGCCATCGCATTGATGAAGCTGACCTTCGTGGCCAGGAATGCGTTCGACGCAGACTTGATGAGTTCCGCCGTCGCGAAATTGCAGACCAGCCGCGGGATACCGGCGCAGATCAGCGGTTCGTAGACGGCGTCCAGAACGGCGGTCACCGGAGCGCCGGCAGCAGTGCCCGTGCCGCCCGGGACGCCGTAGACCAGCCGGTCGGGAACCAACGAATCCTTCACCGCCGTGCCCTGCCGCAGGAACTCGGGGTTCCAACCGAGCAGCACGTCGGCGCGTCGGGCCAGGATCGCGCGAAGCGTCTCCACCGTGCCTACCGGCACCGTCGATTTACCGACGACGGCGGCACCCTTCGCCAGATGCGGCAGGAGGCTCTTCGTGGCGCCCATCAGGTAGGAGAGGTCCGCGGTGTCGGAGGTTTTGGACTGAGGGGTGCCCACGCAAAGGAAGTGAACCTGGGCATCGGCGGCAGCGGAGAAATCGGAGGTGAACACCAGGCGCCCCGTGGTGCGGCCGTCTTTGAGGAGCTCGTCCAAACCGGGCTCGTGGAACGGTGCTACAGCTTTGTTCAGCTGCTCCACCTTGGAGGAATCGACGTCGATGCCCACCACGGTGTGACCCATCGAAGCGAGCGTTGCTGCGTGCACTGCGCCGAGGTAGCCGCAGCCGATCACGGAAATCTTCATGAGGAGGGTCCTTTGCTTGAGGTGAGTTCTGTGGGCCCGTTTTCCCGGGAAAAGGAGGCGATGACTTCGGTGTAGTGACGGACCAGGTCGGCGCTGAGGACAGGCCACGTCCGTCCTTGGACCGAGGCCGTTGCCGCCGTGGCGAACGCGCGGCGCTTGGCGTCGTCGCCGATCAGGTCCTGCGCGTAACTGCGCAACTGGGTGAGGTTTCCGGGCTCGTACAGCCAGCCGGTCCGGGAGTTTTCGACGAGGTCCAAGGGGCCGCCGCGTCCGGTCGCGACCACGGGAACGCCCGATGCCATGGCTTCCTGAATGGTCTGGCAGAACGTCTCGAACTCGCCGGGATGGACGAAGAGGTCGAAGCTCGCAACGGCCTCGGCCAGGGCATCGCCGCCGAGGAAGCCCGCAAATACAGCGTTCGGAAGCTGCGCCTCCAGGGCTGCGCGCTGCGGACCATCGCCCACAATCACCAGCTTCGTGTTGGGTAGATCCGCCAGCACCGCGAGATCCTCAACCTGCTTCTCGACGGCGAGCCGGCCGACGTAGCCGATGATCCGGTGACCGTCGGGCGCTACAGAGCGGCGCCACGCCGTCGAGCGTTTTGCGGGGTTGAATCGCGCGGTATCCACACCGCGGCGCCACATGTCCACGCGCAGGATGCCGCGCCCACGCAACTGGTTCAGCGCGAACGTGGACGGCACAAGGGTTCGGGTGGCCAGGAGGTGGATGTTGTCCACGCGGTTCCAGGCCCAATTCTCCAGGAACGGCACGCCATAGCGGGCGGCGTAGCTGGGAACCTCGGTTTGGTAGATCGCCACGGTCGGGATGCCGAGCTGGTGGGCGGCCTGCACGGCGCGCCAGCCGAGGACGAAAGGTGAGGCCAGATGAACAACGTCGGGGGAAAAATCGGCAAGGATTCGCTTGACCCGATTCACACCACCCAACGCAACCCGCACATTCGTGTAACCAGCCAGCGGCACCGAAGGAAGCCGGTGCACATACGCACCCTTCTCGACGCTCGAAACATCAGTGTCCGACGTCGACGGCGCGATCACCATCACCTCATCCCCGCGCTCCTGCAGATGCTCCAGCACCCGCAGTATCGAGTGGGTTACCCCATTCATCAGTGGCAGGAATGATTCGGCGACGATTGCGATCCTCACGCCTTCAACGGTGGTCGGGGCGGTTGGCTGCGCGGGTTCGAACGGGTGGCCTGTGGAGGAAGAGTGGGTTAACAGGTGGGGGTCTGTTTTGTCCGGGTGCGCGCGTAGACTCTGCTTCACCGACGCGCTGGGGCGTCATGACTTCTGGGGGTCTTGCCATGTTTGCTGCTGGGGATAATTCGCGTGCGCTTGGAGTACGACGGCGGGTTGGCGTACGACGGCGGCGACGGGTGGCGGCTGGTAGTGTCGCCGTCGGATTGGGGCTGGCGCTGTTGTTGGGAACCTTTGGTTCGCCTCTTCCGCCGGCCGCAGCAGATGCGGTCACGGACATCGTTCCTGTAGGCGACAAACCTGGTGCCATCGCCGTGAACCCTGTGACGAACAAGGCGTACGTTGCCTCATTCGAAGGCGTTTCGGTCATCAACGGAACATCCGACGGGGGCCTCCTGTACTCGGGAGACATGCCCGTGGACGTTGCCGTGAACCCGGTGACCAACAAGATTTACGTCAGCGAGATTGGTGGCTCCGTCGCTGTTGTCAACGGGGTCTCCGGTGCGGTCAGTTGGGTTCCTGTGGGTGCTGAGCCGCGCGTCGTGGCTGTGAACGAGACGAACAACAAGATCTACGTGGCCGTGAAGACCGGCGTGACCATCATTGATGGGGCTACCAACACCACTACCTCCGTGCCTTTCGACGCGGGTGCGGGAGACATCCTGGTCAATCAGGTGACGGGCAAGGTCTACGTTCTATCCGGCGGGACCATCAAAGTCCTCACGGCCACTGGCACTCTGTCCTCAACAATCGTCATCGGCGCAGGCATCCTCGGCGCTGCGATGAATGAGACGACCAACAAGCTGTACATCACGACGATCAGCAGGTTCGGGCCTCGGCTCTCCGTGATCGACGGCGCAACGGACTCGAGTGGGGGGAGCCTCACGTTCTCGCAGACCGTCGGCGCTCTCGCGGTTAATCCTGGGACGAACAAGATATACGTAGCCGCAGACAGTGCTTCAACTGACGGCTTTGTGAAAATCATTGATGGGGCGACCTTCACGGAAGTGACCACCATCAGCACCGCCACGCGTGTCAGCGAGATCGAAGTGAACCCCGCGAGCAATAAGGTCTACGTTCCTACAGCCGGCGGTGGCACTCTCATCATCGATGGCCAGAGCAACAGCAGCTACGCCGTTTACACAGGCAGTGAACCGGTCTCCGCTGCCGTCAACACCTCCACTAACAAGGCTTACATCGTCAGCTACGGCACCGCCTCTGTGCGAATCATCGACGGGACCGTGGAGCGGCCTGTCAAGAATGATTTCAACGGCGATGGGTTCACTGACGTTTTGGCTCGAGAAGCTTCCGGCGTCCTGTGGCTCTATCCAGGCGACGGATCAGGCGGGTGGCTGACCCGCGTGCAGGTAGGGCAGGGCTGGAACGTGATGACAGCTCTGGTTGCTCCCGGCGACTTCAATGGCGACGGGAACGCCGACGTCCTTGCCCGTGACGGCGGAGGGCTGCTGTGGCTCTACCCGGGCAATGGATCGAGTGGCTGGCTGCCCCGCGTGCAGGTGGGCACAGGCTGGGCTGGAATGACCGCGATCGAATCGGTCGGTGACTTCAACGGCGACACCTTCGTGGACATCGCTGCCCGTACCGCCTCAGGCGTTCTGTGGGTGTACCGGGGTAACGGCTCTGGCGGTTGGCTGTCTGCCATCCAGGTGGGCACGGGGTGGAACGGTATGTCTGAGATAACCGGCGTCGGTGACTTCAACAGCGACGGCACGCCCGATATTGCCGCCCGTGATTCTTCCGGCGTGCTCTGGCTCTACCCAGGCAACGGCTCAGGTGGCTGGCTGCCGCAGCGGGCAATCGGCCAGGGCTGGAACGTCATGAACTCGCTGGTTGGTCCGGGTGACTTCGACGGAGATGGACGTGCGGACATCCTGGCCCGGAACGCCGCGGGCGAGCTGTGGCTGTACACGGGCAGCGGGGGACTGGCATGGCCTTCGCCATCCCGCGTTGGCACGGGGTGGAACGGGATGACGGCGATTCTGTAGTTCAGGTCACACGCTGTAGACTCCGCTCATCGGCGCGACAGTCGCGTCTCACTTCTCTGAGGGTCTCCTTGGGTTCTGCCGCGTCCAAATCCGCCGTGCCTGGTGCCGGAAAGTTCCGAGCTAAGCGCACCACGTTTGCGCTCGTTGTCATTGCCTCACTGGGCCTTTCGCTGTTGGCTGGCGCGCCCGCTAATGCTGACTCGACCTCGTTTGACATACCGGTTGGGAAGTCCCCCCACGACATAGCGGTGGCCGACAACGGAGACGTTTATGTCGCTACTGACAGTGGGGTGTCAGTGATCGAGGCAAAAACAAGAAAAGTCACGACGGTAGACGTGGGCGGCCCGGCGCAGGGGGTTGCCACTTTCGGCAGCAGCACAGCCTACGTCAGTGTTGACGGCCAAGCTGGCGCCAACGGGTCGGTAGTGATTATGAACGGTGCCTCAATTGCGGGCCGCGTAAAATCAGGGCCCAACCCCCGCAAGATTGCCGTCAATAAGGACACCCGAAAGGTGTACGTAGCCTACGGCAATGGAATCACTGTTATTGATCCGTGGGCGGGCCATTCGGCGGTGGACATCCCCTACTACGGGTCCGTTCCTGGCGGCGTGGTCGTCGACTCATCGCGAAACAGGGTGTTCGTCCCAACCAACGGTGGCGTTCTCACGGTCATCGACGGACAGACAAACTTCAAGAACGTTTATGTGTTGGGCGGGGGCGATGCGATTGACCATGCCGTCAACACCCGGACCAACGAGGTTTTCCAAACCCTCGCGGGAAGTTATCTTGGCCGTCCACAAAGCGATCTGGGAATCGTTGAAGACTCGGCCTATGCAAGCTTTCTGTACCGGCAGGATGAGACTTTCGGGAAGGTGGCTGTGGATTCCTGGACCGGTATTGTTTATGTCGAGTCCCTGAGTGCTAGTGGCAGTTCGTCGATTGTGTTGGTCGATCCGGCAACGAGGCAGAAGATCGCCCAGATTAGCATCCCGAGCGAGCCCACCGCATTGGCCGTCGATTCCACGCGCCACAGAACATATGCCCCCTTGAGCCGTGGGGGTGTCTCCGTCATCGACTCATCCAACACCTCGTCAGTTGTTCGAACCGGAGTTCACCCTGTAGCCGTTGCGGTCCACGAGTACACGGGCGCAACCTACGTGGCGAATCAGGGAAGTGCTTCGGTGACGGTTGTTCAGTCTGCTGATCCCAGACCCGTGAAGAACGATTTCAACAACGATCGAAATGCAGACGTTTTGGCGCGTGACGGCTCCGGCGTCCTCTGGCTCTACCCGGGGGATGGTGCTGGCGGTTGGCTCGACAGGCGCCAAGTCGGCCAAGGCTGGAACGTTATGACGTCCATGGTTACTCCTGGCGATTTCAACGGTGACGGCTCTTCAGATGTGCTTGCCCGCGACTCGTCCGGCGTGCTGTGGCTCTATGGCGGGAACGGCTCTGCCGGTTGGTTGCCACGTATGCAGATCGGCGTGGGTTGGAGTGGCATGACCGCAATCACCTCTGCAGGTGATTTCAACGGCGACGGCAACATGGACGTTGCGGCACGGGACGGTAGCGGCGTCTTGTGGTTGTACCCAGGAAATGGCAAGGGCGGCTGGCTGACCAGGGTCCAGATCGGTTCTGGTTGGTCATCCATGACGGACGTCGTGGGCGTGGGCGACTTTAATACCGACGGTGCCTCCGACGTTATGGCACGGGATGCCGGTGGGCGGCTCTGGCTCTACCCAGGAAACGGTGCAGGCGGCTGGTTGCCCCAAGTGCAGTACGGCCAGGGATGGAATGGCATGACGGCACTCTTCGCAACGGGTGACTTCAGCGGCGATCGAAAAGCGGACATCATGGCTCGCGATTCGTCCGGCGCATTGTGGCTCTTCTCCGGCAGCGGCGGGGCGAAATGGCCCATTGGAAGTGTCATTGGCCAGGGCTGGAACGGCATGACCGCAATTCTCTGATGTAAAAACGGCAAAACCCCCGCTGAAGTGAACTTCACTGCTGAGAGTCGACGTTCAATCCATTCTCCAAGTGCGGTCCCTGCAGTCGGGGGTTTTGCCGTTGCCTCGTCTATTTGGTCGCTACGAATACTTTGTCACCGAGCATTCCTGCACGGACCGCGAGGACGCCTTGTCCAGCAGTCGCGCTAGGAACCTCGAAGGCTTTATTGCCCGTTGCTGTGGCACCCTTGTAGAGCGTACTCATGCTGTCGATTGACTCGGGTGCCACGGCGAAAGTTTTGGTGCCGTCAACCGTGTTTCCATCGGCAGTGACGTAGTCGACTGATACAAAGGCCGGCATTTGTCCGTTGGCATCATCTCCGAGGTAAGTCGCGGAGTAGTTAACCAAGATGTACTCAGACCCGGCAGCGGGTGCTTTGTTGAATTGGTTGGCTGCCACTACGGCATCGGTCGCCGCCAAAGTGACCGAGTTAATGACTACCCGCCAATCCTTGGACTCAATGACTGAGCCGATGGGATAAGGGCTTTCGCGGGTGCCGGCCTTCGCGGACGCGTTCGTCGTGGCCCCGCCCTCAGTGGCCCCGTCTTTGGACGGCTCCACAACTTTGGTGTCGCCGCTGCCGAATGCGTTGTCAAAAGAGGTCGCTACAACAGCGGTAAAGACAACAACTCCAACAATCGTGCCAACGACTGACGTGATAAGTGCAGTGACTCCCATCCACTTGGCTTTGTCTTTCAAGAAAAGGGAGACGATGGCCAGGATGAATGCGATAGGCAGCAAGACCCAGCCAACGATCAGAGCGCCTGGAACGCACGCGAAAATGAATCCCAGTACGGCTGTTATGAGTGCAATCAGACCGACTATGTTGAGCTGTTTCTTCGTATTAGGCGGCGGAACCTGGTCAGAGTACAGCGGTACACCTGGGCCCTGTGGATATTGAGGTTGCCCTTGTGCGAATTGAGGATGCTGGGGATGGGGCGAAGGCTGCTGTGAGCCCGCCCCCGGAAGCTCTGGAGTTGTCATGGCATCACTATTGCAGAGCTGGAAGAATCTCTCCATAAAAGACACGAGGCAATAAACTGCTTTTCATAACGTGGCCCATCAGAGCCAAGTCTTTTATGTGATGCCTTACTTTCGTTTATTCAAGAAGCGGAGTTGTTCTCACCTTCCAAAACCCGACTGCCGGCAAATTGAGCGGGACTCACCGTCTTGAAGTCAGCCTGCATCACCCCGCGCCCTTTTCAAATCCTTCCGCAGCCCCCGGTTGTCTTCCCGCAACCCTTCGTTGTCTTCGGCCAACCCTCGGTTGTCCTCCGTCAACCCTCGGTTCTCGGCCTCCAGCTCCAGCACCAGCTTCACGCCGGCCAGGTTCAATCCCTCATCCAGCAACACCCCGATCCGGCGCAGCGTCGCCAGGTTCCGTTCGCTGTAACGGCGGGTGCCGCCGTCGGTCCTTTCGGGGGTGAGGAGACCTTTGCGTTCGTACAGCCGAAGGTTCTGCTGGCCTGTACCTACGAGCTCAGCTGCAACGGAGATCGCGTAGACGCCCAGCGCGTCCCGGTCGCCGGCAGACGCGGACCCGCCTTCGTCCGCAGAACCCGACCCGCCGTCGGCTGAGGCGGCGACCAGTCCGCCGTCGTGCTCCTCAACGGAACTGTTCGAATCAGCCATCCGAAACCTCTCCAAAATCTTCCGAAAACCTACTTGCACTACTCTCTCACCGGTGCTATAAAAAATCTATACCAGCCACCGCAGATCTGGAAGGCTGGGACCACAACAGAGTCAGCATCAAAATCTAAGGAGTGAGAACCAAATGCTGATGCGCACTGACCCGTTCCGCGAATTCGACAGGCTCGCCCAACAGGTTTTTGGCACAACAGCACGCCCGGCCGGAATGCCGATGGATGCATGGCAGGAGGACGGACAATTCGTTGTTGCCTTCGATTTGCCAGGGGTGGATCCGGAGACCGTTGACCTCGACGTGGAGCGCAATGTCCTCACAGTGAAGGCAGAACGGAAGTCGCCCGCCGGCGAGAACACGGAGATGATCGCTGCCGAACGGCCCCAAGGGGTCTTCAGCCGGCAACTGATCCTGGGCGACACTTTGGACACTGATGGCATCAAGGCCAGCTACGACGCTGGTGTGCTGACACTCCGCATCCCCGTCGCCGAGAAGGCAAAGCCACGGCGCATCGAGATCACGTCCAATGAGCAAAGGCAGGAAATCAACGCATAAACCGTCCGCTCCGCTGGAGGGTTCGCCCGGGGGTGGCCCATCAGCGGAGCGCCGGACCGGGAGCCTCCGATCGGTCGCAGCATCGGAATAGTGGGCGCAGGCTTCGCGCCACGCCACAGCGCTTGTCGCGCAGAGGAAAAAGCGACCCCTGACGTCGTCTCCCGATCGGATGGCCCTCGGCTCGCGCCGGGGGCCATCCCCAATCAGTGGCAAAGATGGAAACGGCAGTGAACACCAAACCTGACTACTACGCCATCCTGAACGTGTCGCCGCAAGCGACGGCCCGTGAAATCGCCCGCGCCTACCGTGCGCTGCTTCGGGCGCATCACCCGGACACGCGGCAAAAAGTCGACGACGGCGACACTACCTCAGCGGGCGACCTTCAGGAACTACACGCCATCATGCAGGCGTACGTCGTTTTGTCGGACCCAAGCAAGCGGGCGGCCTACGATCGTGCGCGCTCTGGTCTGCCTGCCCGGGCCTCGGGAACGCCGGTCAAAGTGCGAGTTCATCGGCACCAGTCGGAGGGGCCAGGGGCGCACGATCGAGAGCAGCCGCCGTTGTCCTTCGGTCCAACCAGATGGGAACCTTTGTCCCCCATTCACAAAATACCAAGGAGCCATTCATGAGTGCTTGGCGTCCCTACGACGGCCACATCATCCCGGCGTTCTACGAACGCTTCGAGAAACGCTGGGGGAGGGGGACCGCACCGTTCCTCGATCCCGAGGTCCATGAGCAGCCCATGCCCCGTGCCCAGTGGATCAACCCTGATACGGGCGCTGCCGTGGCGGTCGTTCCTATCTGGACCGACGACCCCGAGCACAGATCCTTCGGCGTCTTCTACCTTCCTCCAGCCGGCGATATTTGGATGCTGCGGCCTGGACCCACCACGTTCCTGGAACCCAGCGGGGGAGCGAGTCGAGAGCAGGTGACACTCCGGAACGACGCGTTCAAGAAAGCCGTCAACCACGCCAAGGAATTCATCTACGGGCCGCAGCTTTAGTGGGCTCACCCGAGGGGTTGGCTCTCGGCAGTAAGCGTGCCGAGACGGTCGCCGCTCGGCGGAAGGTGGCAGACAAAAAGAAGGCTGGTGCAGCCTAAGGAAAGAATCCCAAGGCGGCTGCACCAGCTGCTAGTACGACTTTCTGCTATGAGTTGTGACACCTATTCATTGGCCGCTCCTAGTTCCCGGCTTCGATTGTTTCCGGGCCTTTCAAAGTCTGTGCAAAGTCTGTGCAGGTGGGGGCGGAGTCGAGGTCGTTGTTGAGGGCTCCTGCCCCGGGAGAACACCTCCCATCTTACGGCGGCTGCACGGAAAAAGCGCTGGAAATCGCTGTATTTCAGGGGTGCCTGCGGGGTGGGAGCGGCCTGCCATGGCACGATAGATCACGATGAAACTGCGCGCTGATCAGACCGGAAACCGTGGCCTCCCGATGCCCCTTTGGCTGCAGGGTGGTTTGGAAGCGGCGCAAGCAGCGTTCATTTCGGCCATCGTGGTGGTGCTGCCGTTGGTGGGAGTGTGGACCACCGACGGTTTCCAGGACCGGAACGTAGACTCCCTGGCGCGTTTGGGTGGCCAGGCGTGGCTGCTGATCCACGGTGTTCCGTTGGAGTTGGCCCAGGTCAATATCGGCACAGCGGCCCAGCCAGGCTCGGGTCTGCTGTCGCTCATTCCGCTGGGTCTGACGCTCATCCCTTTCCTGCTTGCGTGGCGCGCGGGTCGTCGACTGGCCCGGGCCTCCTACACTGACCAGCTCTGGCAGGCCTTCCTCGGCGCGTTCGTTGTGTACGCAGCGTTCGGGGCAGCCACCGGATTCGTGTGCCGCACCTCCGAAGTCGTTATCAATCTGTGGTTCGCCATGACCATTCCGCTGATTTCGTTCGGCTTGGGCATGATTGTTGGCGCCCGACGCGAGGCCGGCTCGTGGAGCCGACTGATCGGCGTCGACGCCGTTGCCTGGCTCGCCAAGACGAGCCAGCACTCGCGCTGGGCCGGCTCCTACGTGGGCTCGGGGTTGAAGGCCGGCTTTGTTGCGGCTATGGCCTCCGTTTGTATGGCCGCGGTGCTGTTGGCCGTGACCATCGTGTGGCACTGGACGGACATCATCGCTGTCTACGAAGGCATCCAAGCCGGCGCGTTCGGCGGAGCAGTCCTTACCATCGCCCAGCTGGGTTTCCTGCCGAACCTCGTGATCTTCGCCCTGGCATGGTCATCAGGCGCGGGCTTCTCGCTCGGCGTTGGCTCCACGGCGGGTCCGTTGGGCACGGCGGTCGGACCGCTCCCGGCCGTCCCGGTCCTCGGCGCACTTCCCGCCGGGCAGCTCGACGCCGGTGCCATGGCACTCGCGCTGCCCGTCGTCGCCGGAATCCTGGCTGGCTGGTGGTTCCTCCGCGAGGGCGAGAACCACTTCGACGAGTGGCTCTCCATCAAGATCAAAGCCCGCTGGTTCACGGCCACCGCCTCAACCTTGTTCCTGGGCGCTTTCATTGGCGCCGTTGCGGGGCTCCTCGGCGGGACCTTGGCATGGATCGCCCGCGGTTCGGCCGGCATTGGGCGGCTCACGGAGATCGGACCCCACCCGCTGTGGACGGCAGTCTGGCTGGCCGCGGAGGTGGGCATCGGCGTCGTGATTGGCTACGCAGTGGGGCCGTGGCTGGAACGCCGCCAGAAGCTGCGCGAGGCCAACCTCGACGAAACAGAGTACGACGACGAACACGCCTAAGCGGGTCTGCTCACTTTAGCGCTGGGCTACCGGAGCGGGCGTGGCATCGAATTCTCGAGCTGCGTCATGCACTGTGTCTTGGCGGATTCCGTCAACGCCCCGCGCGAGCAATCCTGATAGGTGCTGACCTGGTTGAAGAACAGGACCGACGTCAGGATCAGCAGGCACATGACGGCCGAAACGATGAGGCCGGAGATCGTCCCGAAGAGAATCAAGCGCGGGTGCTTGTACTTCAGCGTCCGCACCAGCACCACCACGCCCAGCACCAAACCCGCGAGCGTCAGGATGGCACTCAACCACACGTAATTCACGTTCAGGGAGAACACGAAGAACGCGCCCAAAGCCGTCAACAGGAAGGCGCGGAACAGGATCTGGGTCACGCCGAGGGCGGACTTTTCGGCCTCGGAGCGGGGTTGCTGGCTCGGCTTGGGACCGACGTCGGGATTCATGTTTTCCAGCCTACGCGAGCCGCCCATAAGCTAGTGCAATGCGCATTGTTGTCCTCGTCTCCGGTACCGGTTCCAATCTTCAGGCAGTCATCGACGCCGTGAAGTCGGGTGAACTGGATGTCGAGATCGCCGCGGTCGGGGCCGACCGCCCCGACACCTACGGCGTGGAGCGCTCCGACGAGGCCGGCATTGAGACGTTCGTAGTCAACTTCAATTCCTTCGAAACCCGCGCGGAGTGGGACACCGCCTTGCGCGAGAAGGTGCTTTCCTACAGCCCGGACGTCGTGGTGTCCTCCGGATTCATGAGGATTGTCAGCGAAGACTTCATCAACGCTTTCGACGGCAAGTACGTCAACACGCACCCGGCGCTCCTCCCGTCCTTCCCCGGCGCCCACGGAGTCCGCGACGCCATGGCCTACGGCGTGAAGGTCACGGGCTGCACCGTCCACTGGGCCGACGCCGGAGTGGACACCGGGCCCATCATTGCCCAGGAAGCCGTCACCGTGCTTCCGGAGGATTCCGAAGAATCCCTGCACGAGCGCATCAAGGTAGTCGAGCGCCGCCTGCTGGTCCAGACCCTCGCAGACCTCGCCGCAGCCGAGTAGCTCGCTGTACTCAAGTAGCCCGCCGCGCCCAAGTAGCTCGTGCCACCCAACTGAGTCGCATTTAAGCGCGTTTAGAGCCCTCAAAACGCGCTGTGCTGCTACTTGGTTGCCGTACGGTATCTTGCGCCTGTGGATAACGCCGCATAGGCACGGTGATGTTTGTCAGCATGGGGCATGAAGACTCCTCGGCCGATGCCCGAACCACTCTCGTCGATGCCATTCACTTGGCATGAAGCAGTTGCCGCCGGGATATCCCGACGGCGGTTAAGTCACCATGGTCTGGACTCGCCGAGCCGGGCGATTCGAGTCCCTCGTCCGGAAACAGAGCACGCCTTCGCGGACATGGTTCGCCCGTTCACTCTGGTCACGCCATTCTCCGCGGCATCCCATGCCACTGCCTTTCTGCTGTGGGGGTTTCCAGGTTTCCTGCCCGGAAGCAACGGCCCTGGTATTCACATTTCCCGCCCGGACACCATGTCGATTCCCCGCCGAGCCGGAGTGGTGGGACATCGGGGGCAGTTTTTCGAGGATGAGATCACCCGGCTCAACGGCCTCATTATCACCAGCCGGGCTCGGACATGGCTGGACTGCGCCCGGAAGATGGACATCAACGAGATCACCGTCGTGGCGGACCATTTGATCCGGATTCCCAGGCCGGAATTGGAAGGACGCAGTTCGCCGTACTGCACCATGGATGAGCTGGAGGAGATGCTGGACCGGCACTGGGGGACACCGGGTATTCGCAAGGCCCGCCTCGCTTTGGAACAAGCCTGCGTGGGTGCCGACTCAGCGCCCGAAACGCGACTTAGGCTGGCGCTGACGAGGGCTGGGCTGCCCACAGCGGAAGTCAACGTGCCCACGGAACTGAGTCCCGGCGTCGTACGTCAACCGGACCTGGCGTATCGCGAACAGCGCGTTGCCGTGGAATACGAAGGTGAGGGTCATTCAGATCCGAAGCAGATTGTCCGGGACATAGCCCGGGAAGAAGACTTCAGCCGTGCCGGGTGGACCCTCGTGAGGATCTCGAAGCGGCACATGGGCAACGATGCGAGGTCCGCCGTGGCCAAGGTGCGGCGGGCGCTCGAACACCGCGGCTGGTCACCCAAGTAAGTCGCAGTAGAGCGCGTTTTGAGTCGTCAAAACGCGCTCTACTGCGACTCAGTTGGGTGGGAGCGGGCGCTTACTCGAGGACCCGCTGCTTCGTCTCCGGTGCGAAGAACGCCATCCATAGCACGGACAGCAGTACCAGGCCGCCGGCAAGGGCGAAGGACGTCGCCAACCCGAACTCCGGCCAGAAGAACGAGGCGAACACCAAGGGCCCAAAGCCCGCGCCGATGCGGGAGAACGTCGAGGCCCAGCCGAAGCCCGAGCCGCGGAGTTCCGTCGGGTACAGCTCGGAGACGTAGGCGTAGAGGACGGGGATGGCCACCTGGACCACGAACCCGAACACCAGCAGCCAGAACACGGCAGCTGAAGGCACGTCCACCACGAAAGCCACGATCACCAGCGTCAGGGCGGACAACGGACCGGTGATGGCCAGGATCCATTTGCGGCCTACCCGTTCCACCAGCAGCGCTGCGACCACCACGCCCAGAAGCCCGACGGCGGCCATACCCGCCGTCGTGACGAACGCCTTGTACTCCTCGAACCCGGCCCCGATGAGAATGCGCGGCATCCACGTCAGCGACAGGTAGTAGACCAAGAGGATGCTGAAGAACAAGGCCCAGGCGGCGGTCGTGATCTTCCAGTTGAACTGCCAGATCCGGCGCAGCTGTGCCCAGGCGCTGCCGGGGGAGAGGCGGGGCGCTGCCTGCGGTTCGGGCAGGCTGTACGCGCGCGGCGAAGCGCCCGTGGCCTCCACCAAACCATCAATCACCGCAGCCGCCTCAGCACGTCGGCCCGCACGGATCAGGAACAACGGCGACTCGGGGACTGAACGACGCACCCAGAACACCAGCAGCGCGGGCAGCACCATGATCAGCATCGTGAGCCGCCAGTCGCCAAAGGCCGCAACCAGCCCGGCGGAGATAAAGCCACACAGCGCGGCCCCCACGGGCCACCAGCCGTCCATGGCCGTGAGCACCTTGCCCCTTTGCTTGCGCGGCGTGAACTCACCCACCAACGCATAGTCCACCGGGATGCAACCGCCCAGGCCGAAGCCAGCCATGAAACGGAAGATGCAGAACCACACGATGTCCGGGGCAAACGCACCGAGAACCGTGAAGATGCTGAAGATCAGGAGGGTGGCCGTGAAAGCTTTCTTGCGCCCGATAGTGTCGGCAATGGTTCCCCAGGCGAACGCGCCCACGGCCATGCCAATCAGATTGGCCGTGCCAATCCACGCAGCGTCAGCAGGTTGCAGGGACCAGTGCTTGGACAGCAACGGAATCAGGATGCCGTTGAGCGTGACATCCCAGGCGTCGAACATGAACCCGAGCCCGCCGATCACGAAAATCCGTCCTTGGACCTTCCACCGCCATGGCAGTTCCTGCACAACTTGTTCGCCGCTGGGCACGGCTGTGTATGTATTCATTTGCCCTCCTGCAGGCAACTTTATGCGCTGGGCCGAACGCCGCCGTTCGCGTTACTTCTGGTTTTCGATCGCCCGTCGCAGGAATCCACCGGCTTCTTCCAGCGCATCCTTGGCCTGACCAGCGTCGATGCCCGTCAGGAGCACCAAAATGGCCGCCTTGACCGAACCGCCAACGGAGTCCAACGCCGCGGCGGCTTCTTGCGCAGACACGCCGGTGGCGTGCTGGACGGTCCGCTGCGAACGGGCGAGCAACTTCTCGTTCGTTGCCCGGAGATCCACCATCAGGTTCCCGTACGTCTTGCCGAGCTTCACCATCACCAGCGTGCTGATCATGTTGAGGACAAGTTTCTGGGCGGTCCCCGAATTCAGCCTGGTGGAGCCAGCAATGAACTCAGGACCCACCACAACCTCGATCGCCGCATCCGCCACGTGACTCACGGCCGAGCCCTTGTTGCACGCCAGCGACGCCGTAAACGCGCCCCTCTTCCGGGCTTCCTCCAGCGCGCCGATCACGTACGGCGTCCTTCCGGAGGCAGTGATACCCACGACGGCGTCGGCTTCAGTGACGTTGATGTCGTGTAGGTCGCGCGCGCCGGCCGTTGCGTTGTCCTCTGCGTACTCCACCGGATGTTGGATGGCTTTGGTGCCGCCGGCGATGAGCCCGACGACGAGTCCCGGCGGGGTGCCGAACGTCGGCGGGCACTCGCTCGCATCGAGCACACCCAACCGTCCGGCCGTTCCCGCTCCCACGTACAAAAGGCGCCCGCCGCGCTGAAGCCGCTCCGCAACGGCGTCGACGGTTTGAACAATGGCAGGGCTCGCAGCCTCAACGGCAGCGTGTACTCCTGCACTGTGAGCGAGCATCGCGGCAACCAATTCTTCGGTGCCCAGGATGTCCAGATTCTCCAGGCCTTCGGCTGTGGCCTCGGTCTGCAATCCGGCGAGTTCCGTGCGGAGGCCCGCGAGTTTGTCGGCGTTAGTCGGGCCAGTTTGTTCCGTCACGGTGGATGTACCTTTCCTGGAGGAGCCCGCGGCGCGTCGCAGCGAGGGCAGCACCGTCCAAGCCATCGCCGAGCGGGGCCACCACCTCAATCCCAGCCGAAGCGAGGGACTTCCGCAAGAGCGCAGCAAAGAAGTCCGATCCCACCACTCCACCCAGCATCGCCACGCGGGGTGTGCCGGCCTCGGCGCCGCTCGCGAGCTTCACCGTGTGGGTCAGGATGCGGCATGCCTTGCCGATGATGTCATGCGCGACGGTGTCACCCGCCTCCGCTGCGTGCAGAACCAGCGGCGCGAACCGGGCCATCGCCCGGTAGGGGTTCTCGTTGGCCGCGAGCCAGCCCGGGAGCATCTCCGGTGACTCGACCAGGGCGCCGGCCGCAGCCGACAGCGATGTGGCAGGGCCGCCGTCGTGCGCTTCAAGAACTGCCTGGAGTCCTTGCTGGCCGATCCAGCGTCCGCTGCCCCGATCGCCGAGGTAGGGTCCCCAGCCGTCCGCCCGGTGCAGCACCCCGGCTTCGTCGAAGCGGAAGGCCACGGCGCCGGTCCCCACGATCAAGGTGGTCCCGGGAGCGCCTTGGAGTGCGCCGAGTTGTGCTGCCGTGGCGTCGGAGAGGACCGCGGCGGGGACACTGAATCTCTGGGCCAACATGGTGGCGAGTTCCTGCGACTTTTCCGCGGAGGCCTCAACGCCGGCCACAGCTGCACCAATACCCGTCAGGGTGCTCACCGGGAGCCCGGGCGGCAGCTGGGCGACGGTCTCGAGCAGGAGGTCGAACGCGAGCGTGGGCCCGTTCTCCACATGCACCCCGGGGAAGCCGTGCCGGTCAGCGGCGCCCAGCAATTCGTCGCCGCTGCGCAACTCCACGCGGCAGCGGCTCTTCCCTACATCGGCAACGAGAACAACATTGGTGGGGGCTTCCATGAATCAACCCTATGTTGTGAGGCCCGATCTGCAGGGTATGGGTCGCTCTTTGGCTGCAGAGTGGGCCTCGCAGTGGGTGGGCTCTGCGTTGTGAGGCCTGTTCTGCAGGGTATGCGTCGCGCTTTGCCTGCAGAGTGGGCCTCGCAGTGGGTGGGCAACGCGGGCGCAACTTCTGTGGAGGAACAGTCACAGTGCCGCTCAGGGGCCAAATCTGTGGATAACGCAACGCCGCCGACCGTTTCCGGCAAGCATGGTCCAATGCTGAAACCAACGCCTCTGCCGTCGGAGATCGACCCGGAAGGCTTCCTTGTCAGAGATGCGTACGCGGCTGGCGTGCCACGCGGGAGGCTGCAATCGGCGGGCCTCGTCACACCCAGCCGGGGAATCCGGCTTAACCGCAGCGATAGCCCAAAGGTGGCGTTGCTTGCACGGCTGCACACGGCCGTCACTCCCAGATGTGCGGTGAGCCATGTGACCGCAGCGCTCCTCTGGTCGATCCCGCTTCCGATTTACCTGGAGGAGGAGGGCAACAACGGCGTTATCCATGTGACGCGACGACACGAGATTGGGCGGGTCAAGCGTCGCGGTGTGGTCGGGCATCGGGCGCCGCTCTTGGCCAGGGATGTTCGTGTAGTGAACGGGGTCCATTTGACGTCGCCCGAGTGGACCTGGATGGATTTGGCCCGGCATATGGGGCGGTCTTCGCTTGTGGCCGCCGGCGACTTTCTGTTGGCCCGGGAGAACCCGTTGTCCTCCATCGAGGCGATCCAGGAAGTCATTGACCGGCGACCCAAGGTCAAGGGAATCAGGATGGCCCGGGAGATACTGCCGTTGCTGCGCGTTGGGGTCGACTCTCCGCAGGAATCCCGGCTGCGGTTGAAAATCGTCGACGCCGGCCTGCCGGAGCCAGCGGCCACGCAGCCCATCTTCGATGAACACGGTAGATACGTATCCACGCCGGACCTCCAGTACAAGGAGTACAAAATTGCCATGGAGTACGAGGGGGACCATCACCGCTCCGATCCCGTGCAGTGGGGTAAAGACATCGAACGTGACGACCGGCTTCGAGCCATGGGCTGGATCGTGCTCAGGTTCTCCGATGTCCAGATGAAAGGTGGATGGGCCAACGCCGAACGTAAGGTGCGCGATGCGTTGGTGTCGCGCGGGTGGGGAGGCCCGGCGTCGTAATTCTCACGCACGGGGTGGTGGGTGCAGAGCGGGCCTGGCAATGCAGGGGGGTGATTTGTGGGGCCTGGTGTGCAGGGGTTGGGGAGGGTGGTGGGTGCGGAGTGGGCCTGGCAATGCAGGGGGGTGATTTGTGGGGCCTGGTGTGCAGGGGTTGGGGAGGGTGATGGGTGCAGAGCGGGCCTGGCAATGCAGGGGGGTGATTTGTGGGGCCTGGTGTGCAGGGGTTGGGGAGGGTGGTGGGTGCAGAGCGGGCCTGGCAATGCAGGGGGGTGATTTGTTGGGCCTGGTGTGCAGGGGTTGGGGAGGGCGATGGGTGCAGAGCGGGCCTCGCAACGCAAGGGGGGGTGATTTGTGGGGCCTGGTGTGCAGGGGGTGGGGAGGGTGATGGGTGCAGAGCGGGCCTCGCAACGCAAGGAACGTGAGGACGCAAAACGGGACCAACCACGAAACGCGATAAACTCTCCGTATCCCACCATCCGCGACATCTACGCGAACTAAGACGGAGACTTTTGTGAGCTTGACGCAGCTTGACCGTGTTCCCATCCGCCGTGCACTGATCTCGGTTTACGACAAGACGGGACTGGAGGAGCTCGCGAAGGGCCTGCACGCAGCAGGCGTCGCCATTGTTTCCACCGGCTCCACCGCCAAGAAGATCGCCGCCGCAGGCATCCCGGTCAAGGAAGTCGAAGAAGTCACCGGCTCCCCGGAAATGCTGGACGGCCGCGTCAAGACCCTGCACCCGCGTGTGCACGGCGGCATCCTGGCCGACCGTCGCGTCCCGGCGCACATGGACACCCTCGCCGGCATGGAGATCGAAACCTTCGACCTCGTGGTGGTGAACCTGTACCCGTTCGTCGAGACCGTGAAGTCCGGCGCAGCGCAGGATGACGTTGTTGAGCAGATCGACATCGGAGGCCCCGCCATGGTGCGTTCGGCCGCGAAGAACCACGCCGCCGTAGCCATCGTCACGGACCCGAACTTCTACGGCGCAGTTGTCGACGCCGCAGCACATGGCGGTTTCGACCTGAACACCCGTCGCCGACTGGCCGCCAAGGCCTTCGCACACACGGCCAGCTACGACAACGCCGTGGCCACCTGGACCGCCAGCCAGTTCCTGGACGAAGATGGCGACGGCGTCATTGACTGGCCCGCCTACGCCGGCCTGGCTCTGGAGCGTTCCGAGGTCCTCCGCTACGGCGAAAACCCGCACCAGCAGGCCGCACTCTACGTGGACAAGGCTGCCCCGGCCGGCATCGCCCAGGCCGACCAGCTGCACGGCAAGGCCATGAGCTACAACAACTTCGTCGACGCCGACGCCGCCCTGCGCGCCGCCTTCGACTTTGCCGAGCCCGCTGTCGCGGTCATCAAGCACGCCAACCCGTGCGGTGTCGCCGTCGGTTCTGCTGACGCTGCGGATCCGATCGCCGACGCCCACGCCAAGGCCCACGCCTGCGATCCCGTCTCCGCTTTCGGTGGCGTCATCGCTGCGAACCGCACCGTCACCGCCGGCATGGCCCGCACGGTTGCCGACATCTTCACCGAGGTTGTCATCGCCCCGGACTTCGAGCCGGAGGCCGTGGAGATCCTCTCCAAGAAGAAGAACATCCGCCTGCTCGCCCTGCCCGAAGGCTACGGCCGCTACCCGGCCGAAATGCGCCAGGTGTCCGGTGGCGTCCTGGTCCAGATGAGCGACAAGGTGGACGCCGACGGCGACAACCCCGCCAACTGGACCCTTGCCGCAGGCGAAGCTGCAGACGAGGCAACCCTCGCGGACCTCGCGTTCGCATGGACTGCGTGCCGCGCCGCCAAGTCCAACGCCATCCTGATCGCCAACCACGGTGCAGCCGTGGGCATCGGCATGGGCCAGGTCAACCGCCTGGACTCCTGCCGCCTGGCCGTCGAGCGCGCCAACACGTTGGGCGTGAAGGTAGAGTCCGACGTCGAAGGTGCCGGCGGTGCGTCCAACGCCAGCGGCTCTGACGCACCTGAGCGCGCACGCGGTGCCGTTGCGGCCTCCGACGCGTTCTTCCCGTTCGCTGACGGCCTGCAGATCCTCATCGACGCCGGTGTCCGCGCCGTGGTCCAGCCGGGCGGTTCCGTCCGCGACGAAGAGGTCATCGCCGCAGCCAACGCTGCCGGCATCACGATGTACTTCACGGGCGCACGCCACTTCTTCCACTGAAAGACGGGCAACAGCCCAAAAGCCAGTAGAAACGCAACGGCGGCCGCCCCCGGTAGGGGACGGCCGCCGTCGTGCTTGTTGCGCACGTACTTAACAGGGACGTGCCAGCAAAAGAGGGTCCGTTACGAAGCCGCAGCCGTGGTGTAGGTGGACTGGATGACGGTGCCCCAGTACGGGCCGTACATGGTGGTGGAGTTGCTGCCGTAGCCGTAGCTGTTCACGGAGTTCTGGTAGCCGGAGGAGCTGTTGCCGATGAACCAAGGACCGCCCGAGGAACCACCGGTCATGTTGCAGGGGATTCCCTGGCTGTTGAACTGCGGGTTGTAGGGATCGTTGGTGGCGGTGCCGGAGCAGCTCTTGAGCGATTCGCCGTTGAAGGGTGAGCCTGCCGGGTAGCCGAAGGACTTGTAGCTCAGGCCGCGGGCGGCGTTGAACTGGACTCCGGAGGAGCCGACGACGTCCGCGAGCTTCTGGCCGTTGAGGGTGTTGAGCACGGCGAATGCGGTGTCGTACTGCATGTTGCCGTTGGAAGCCCACTGGCTGGGGGAGTACAGCGCCTTTGCCGTCCACTTCCCGTAGGGTGCGGCACCGTTGAGGTAGGCCGGCACGAAGACGAAATTGGTGGCGTAAGCGCCGGGGCCTTCGTTGACGCAGTGCCCGGCGGTGGAGACGGTGCTCTTGTTGGCTGCGGTGACGGAGTTGCCGGAGCAGACGTAGTTGGCGCCGCCCAGGGTGAAGAAGACCTTGCCGATGTGCTTGACGGGGGTTTCGCTCTGGTTGACCTTGCGGTCGATGGTGGTGGACTCGGTGGTGGCCTGCTGGCCCGCGATGCTGCTGACGGCGCCCGGGGCTTCGGTGACCGGGGCTTTGCCGAGGTTGAGGAGCTTGCTGCGGTCAAGTGCTTTGGCCGCGAGGATCTCGCCGGACTTGGCGTTCTTCATGCGTTCCGGCGTCCAGTAGTCTGCAGAGCCGGCGTCCGACACTGCATGGCTGCTGACCGTAGCGCCGCTGGAATCTGCGTTCTTCACCGGTGCCGCGTTTGCGCTGGTGGTTCCAACCAGCGCCAGGATTGCGGCAGCGGACAGACTCAGCAGGCTTGTGGCCAGGGTCTTGGTTTTCGTCACGTTGTTCCTACCTATCGAGGGAGTGAGGCGGCCAGTGATGGCGACCGCCGACTGACGGAATCGAAGGTATCCTGCGTATGACAAGTTTGTAAAGAGATGTTTCACACTTTGTGATAAGTTGCTGTCACTTCTCAGTCAAGCGGCCGGGCCCCTTTGGCGTGCGGTTGGCAACCCGGATTCCAGGGAGCGGTCAGGGGTACGCATGGATCTCCGGTGGTGAAAGATGGCGCGGTGGCAACCGATCAGTCGTGCTTGACGCTGACAGTGTCCAACAGCGGTTTCGGTATGACTCCGGGCCACGAACCGTCGCGCTGGAAGTTCATGAGGTTGCGGGCACCCTCGGGATCGTCGGCGCTGAGCGGGATGACGACGGTGCTGTACTGCGACGGGGTCGAGGTCCGTGGGCTCAGCCAGGCCGAGCCCACGGCTGCGGCTGTCAGGTCGAAAAGCGGCTCCCCGTCAGCGGTCCTCGCGCTGATCCGGATATCCGTGGTGGGCATATAGCCTTCGCCGACGGACCACACGGTCCGAATAATGTAGTCGACCAGCAGGTCGCCGTAAGAGACTGTGTAGCCGGGGTCGATGTCGAACGCCACGGAGTAGCCGGTGTTGCCCTTCACGTTCGGCGCACCCCCTCCGACAAAGCCGGTAACGGAGATCCCCGGAACAGCCTCGATGGCCTCGCGGGCTTCGGCGAGCGTCTGGCCGGTATCGGCGTCATGCGGAATTGACTGCCGGGGCGACGAGGGCGGCGGGGCCGACGGGGCCGACGAGGGCGGCGGGGACGGTACCGGGACGGAGCAGGCGGTCAGAAAGAGGAAGAATCCAGCCATGATGGCAGCCGGAAACGGACGTCGGAAACGGCGGGACATGGTTCCACTATGTGCGGTTTCGCTGTGAAAACGGATGCTGACGCGCCTCGAACCGGACATTTGATCACGGCAACCACCGCTCGACGGCGGTGCGCAGCGGCGGCGGCCAGGCCGCCGTCGCGCATAAATCGTTTTCCCGGCCGGTAACCAAAGGAGTGATCCCGGACACGAAGAGCCGCCAAAACGGCCTACTCGGGTAAGTTAGGAGATGTTGAAATCTGCAGACTTTCAGGGAGAACCCCGCCAATGGCCAAGATTATCTATACCCACACAGACGAAGCGCCGATGCTGGCAACCTACTCATTCCTGCCGATTGTGGAAGCGTATGCCTCGACCGCAGGTGTAGAGGTGGAGACCCGCGACATTTCGCTGGCCGGCCGCATCATCGCCGTCTTCGGTGATTTCCTGACCGAGGAGCAGCGCACAGGCAACGCCCTGGCTGAACTTGGCGAACTGGCAAAGCAGCCGGAAGCCAACATCATCAAGCTGCCCAACATCAGCGCCTCCGTTCCGCAGCTCAAGGCTGCCATCGCCGAGCTCCAGGCCCAGGGCTACGCCCTCCCGGACTACCCGGACAACCCCTCCTCGGACACCGAGACGGACATCCGCTCGCGCTACGACAAGATCAAGGGCTCCGCCGTCAACCCGGTGCTGCGCGAAGGCAACTCCGACCGCCGCGCACCCCTGTCGGTCAAGAACTACGCCCGCCAGAACCCGCACTCCATGGGTGCCTGGTCCCCCGACTCCAAGACCAACGTTGCCACCATGGGCGAGAACGACTTCCGCTCCAACGAGAAGTCCGTTGTCCTCAAGAACGACGACTCCCTGAGCATCCAGCTGGTCCGCGAAGACGGCACCACCAAGGTCCTCAAGAAGGACTTCCCCGTCCTGGCCGGCGAAGTTGTTGACGCAACCGTCCTGCGCGCCGACGCCCTGGATGAGTTCCTCAAGGCGCAGGTTGCCCGCGCCAAGGAAGAGGGCGTCCTCTTCTCCGCACACCTGAAGGCCACCATGATGAAGGTCTCGGACCCGATCATCTTCGGCCACGTGGTCAAGGCCTACTTCTCCGAGCTGTTCGACACTTACGGCAAGCAGCTCGCAGCCGCAGGGATCAGCCCGAACAACGGCCTCGCTGCCATCCTCAGCGGCCTGGATGACCTGCCCGAGGACGTCCGTGAAGGCGTCAAGGCAGCCATCACCAAGGGCCTCGAAGACGGTCCCGCACTGGCCATGGTTGATTCCGACAAGGGCATCACCAGCCTGCACGTCCCGTCGGACATCATCGTTGACGCCTCCATGCCGGCCATGATCCGTTCCTCCGGCCACATGTGGGGTCCGGACGGCAAGGAAGCTGACACCCTGGCGGTTATCCCGGACAGCTCCTACGCCGGCATCTACCAGGTTGTCCTGGACGACTGCCGCGCCAACGGTGCGTTCGATCCCACCACCATGGGCACCGTTCCCAACGTGGGCCTCATGGCGCAGGCAGCCGAAGAATACGGCAGCCACGACAAGACCTTCGAGATCCAGGCAGCCGGCACCGTCCAGCTCGTGGACAGCAAGGGCACCGTCCTCACCGAACACCAGGTCTTCCCGGGCGACATCTGGCGTGCATGCCAGACCAAGGACATCCCGGTCCGCGACTGGGTCAAGCTGGCCGTCACCCGTGCCCGCGCCTCCCAGACCCCGGCCGTGTTCTGGCTGGACGAGACCCGCGCGCACGACGCCAACCTGATCGCCAAGGTCAACGAGTACCTCAAGGACCACGACACCGAGGGCCTGGAAATCAAGATCCTCTCCCCGGTTGAGGCCACGGCCTTCACCCTGGAGCGCATCCGCAAGGGTGAGGACACTATTTCCGTCACCGGCAACGTCCTCCGCGACTACCTCACGGACCTGTTCCCGATCCTTGAGCTCGGCACCAGCGCCAAGATGCTCTCCATCGTTCCGCTGATCAACGGTGGCGGCCTGTTCGAGACCGGCGCCGGTGGCTCCGCTCCCAAGCACGTCCAGCAGCTGATCAAGGAAAACCACCTCCGCTGGGACAGCCTGGGCGAGTTCCTTGCCCTGGCCGTGAGCTTCGAGCACCTTGCCACCACCACGGGCAACGCCCGCGCCCAGGTCCTGGCCGACACGCTGGACCGGGCCACGGGCACGTTCCTGCTGGAGAACAAGTCCCCGCGCCGCAGCGTCGGAGAGCTGGACAACCGTGGAAGCCACTTCTACCTGGCCACGTACTGGGCCCAGGAACTGGCCAAGCAGACCGAAGATGCCGAGTTGGCCAAGGACTTCGCAGCAATCGCTGAAGCCCTGACCACCAACGAAGAGGCAATCGTCGGCGAGCTCGCCGCAGTCCAGGGTCCCGCCGTCGACCTTGGTGGCTACTACCGTCCGGACGCCGCCAAGGCCGCTGAAATCATGCGCCCGTCGGCTACGTTCAACAAGGTCCTTGCTGACCTGAAGAAGTAGTCTCCGCAAAGTGAAACTGGCCCGCAGGCATTGCCTGCGGGCCAGTTGCTCTTAAGGGGTGATTCAGCGGTCCGCGCGGAACCGCTCCGGTGCCACGCCGCCGTCGACGATGTCTTTCAGCACCCGGCCGATCGCCGGCGTGAACTTGAACCCGTGCCCGGAGAAACCGGCACCGACCACCAGCGGACCGAACCTGTCCAGCACAAAATCCTCATTGGGCGTGGTGGTGTAGGTGCAGCTGATGGGAACCGCGGTGGAGGGGTCGACGCCGGGAAGCCACTCTTCTGCGTACCGCACCAAGGCTTCGAGCTGCTGCGGGATAGGCTCGAACGTTCGCTCGTCCGGGTCCATGACGGGGCCAACGCCGTGCCAGCCTGCCTTCACGCCTTCGCCGGGAGTGAGCATGCCGTACACGGGGCTGAACCAGTATTCGTAGAGTTCGTTGTTGGGGTCGGGGTCGGGGCTGTGGTTGAAGCTCGGCCACACGAGCGTGTTGTCCTTGGGCGTGAAGTGGGCGGGCTGCTCCTGCGTCACCACCAGCGCCGGGAGATCCGTGAGCTTGCCAATCAACTTGGGGGTCCACGCGCCGGCCGTGACGACCACCCGATGCGCCGTGTACTCGGTTTCCTCCGTCACGACCACCACCGATTCCCCGCCGGTGACGCGGATGTCGCGGACCGGCGTCGAGTAGTGGAAAACCGCGCCGTGGGCCTCTGCGGACTTGCGCAGTGCGACCAAAGCGTCGGCGGAGCGGATCCGTCCCGATCCCGGCACGAAGAGGACATCGGTGGCGAAATTCATGCCCAACCAGCGGTTGGCCGCCTCTTCGGCGGAGATGAAGTAGCTCTCGATGCCGCGTTCTTCGTGGGCTTCGCGGACTTGCTTCAAACGGGGGAGGTTGCCGTGGTTTGCGAGCCCCACCATGTCCAGGAGCGGCGCACCGTGCTCAGCGGCGAGCTCGTCCCAGAGGGTTTTGGACTCTGCCAGGAGGTCGAGGTAGTCGGCTTCGGAGTAGGCGGTGTTGAAGTTGCGGGTTGCCCCGTGGGAAGCGCCGATGTGGTGGCCGGCCTCGAACTGCTCCAGGAGGACCACCGAGCGACCCGACCGGGCGAGTTGCCACGCGGCAGCCGATCCCATGGCTCCTCCGCCAACAACGACAACATCAACTTCCATGCCTGCTCCATCCACAATGTCCGCGCCGTAAAACAACCCCGAACAGGGCCACCTCCCATTCTGCCCCCACTCACCCAACCATGCAGGGTTACGCGGCCAGGCGCCTGCGGATCCACGCCGAGAACTGATCCACCACGATGATCAGCACCAGCACAATCAGGATGTGCGTGAGCATGGAGTCGAACTGGAACGACTTGATGGACTGGTTGATCAGCAGCCCGATGCCGCCCGCCCCCACCAAACCAAGGACCAGCGAGGACCGCACGTTGACGTCGAAGCGGTAGAGCAACAGGCCCACGAACTGCGGAACCACCATGGGCAGCGTGGCGTTGGCAACCTGCTGGATCCGGTTGGCGCCGGCGGTGCGGAGTGCCTCCTGCGGTCCGGCGTCGATCTCTTCCATGGATTCGGCCCACAGTTTCCCCATCACGCCCGTGTTGTGGCAGATCAGTGCGAGGACGCCCGCGAAAGGACCAAGCCCGACGGCGGTGACGAAGATCAGCGCGAACACGATGTCCGGAACGGCCCGGAAAAAAGACAGCACAGCCCGCGCGGCTTGGTACACCAGGCGGTGCGGACTGGTGTTTTGGGCGGCCAGCGCGGCCAGAAGCAGCGCACACGGAACGGAGAACGTGGTGCCCAGCAGGCCGATCCACAGCGTCACCAGCGTTGCTTCGAGGCCTGGCCGAACCGTGCGATCCCAGCTCAGGTCCGGCGGGAAGGCGTCACCGATGAACGCGGCCATGCCCTTCCAGCCATCCACCAGCAGTTCCGGTTTGAAGTCCGTCCCCTCGATGGCCACAGCGTGAAGTCCGACGACGGCGGCAGCCACCGCCGCCGTCGTGATCCACCGCAGCGGCTTCTTCGGGCGGACCAATGCGACGCGGCTTTTCGCTGAAGAATCCCGGCGTGCGACGGTCGGAGACAAGGTGTGGGGAGTCATGCTGCGTGCTTCCTGTCTGAAACGTCCCGGTCCGGGGCGTACAACGTGTCGAGGTGTTCAACGGTGACCTCTGTGGAGGGAAGGTCGAAGGTCATGGAGCCTTGGAGCAGCCCGATGGACCGGTCGGCGTATCGCAGCGCAAGATCGGGCTGATGGAGAACGGCCGCTACTGCCAGCCCTTCGGAGTGGGCGAGTTCGCGCAGCAACGCCATGACCTGCTCGGCGGCATGCGGATCGAGGGCAGAGACAGGCTCGTCGGCGAGGACGACGTCGGCCCGCTGGCAGAGTGCCCGGGCGACGGCCACGCGCTGCTGCTGACCACCGGAGAGTCGCCCGACACGGTCGAAGGCCCGGTCGGCCAGGCCCACGCGGTCCAGGCAGTCCAGCGCTTCCTGCTGGACGTCGGCTGGAAACAGGAGCGGGCTGAGCGAACGCATTGTGGGAATCCGGGCGAGGGCGCCGGCGCACACGTTGTCCAGCGCCGTCCGCCGGGGAACAAGGTGGATCTTCTGGAAGATCATGGCCATGCGTTGCCGTGTTTGCTGCAGCCCCCGGCCTTGAAGGGAATCAAGGGCAACCCCATCGATGCTGATGCTGCCGGCATCCGGTGCCGTGATGCCCATGACGCAGCGGAGGGTGGTGGACTTGCCGGAGCCGTTGGCGCCCAGGAAGGCTACAAGTTCCCCGGCGGCAACGGAGAAGTCCACGCCTTGGAGGACGGTCCGCCCACTGAAGGATTTGCGCAGGCCTGTGACGGAGAGGGTCATTACAGGTCCTTCTCGGTGAGGCCCATGGTCTCGGCGAGTTCAAACAACGGTGCGTAGTTGTCCTTGGATACTTCAAGCAGCGGGCCTGGAGGGGTGACGTCCAGGAACTCGCCCACCTTGGCCACATCGGCCGGGTCCAGGCTCAGGAAGGCGTCCTTCACGGCTGCCTTGAACGCGGGATCGGCGTCGCCCCGCACGGTGATGGGATCGTTCGGGATGGGATCGGACGTCCACACCTGGCGGAAATCGTCCTTCTTGAACGTGCCGGCGGCGGTGGCGGTGGCCAGTGTCTGGGAGTTGATTTCCGCTGCATCAACTTTGCCGTTGGTCAGTGCGAGCAGCGCTTCGGGGTGGCCGCCGGTGTAGTCCATCGTGATGTCGGCGTCGGCGATGCCGGCTTCGCGGAGGCCAAAGCGCGGCAGGACGTCACCGGACGTGGACCCGACGCTGCCCAGGGCGAGCGACTTGCCCTTCAGATCAGCAATGGCTTGGATGGGGCTGTCCTTGGGAACCCAGATCCCTGCCGTGTAGGTGCTGAGTTCCTTCCCGGCAGTGCCAAAGGAAACCAGTGGCTCCGCGCCGGCTTTGGCGTCCGCGAACACGTAACCCAGCGGACCGAACTGGCCCAGGTCCAGCTTCCCGTTGCGCATGGCCAGGACCTCGGCGGCATAGTCTTCGACCACCTGCACGCTGACGGGGCATTCGAGCTTGTTGGACAGGGCCGAGGCCAGGACGTCGTAGGCCGGCTTGAGCTTGGCCGGGTCCTCGTAGGGCTCGATGCCGAATTTGATTCCACCGTTGGGACACGTGGTGGACGCCGGCTCGGATGAGGACTGTGCCGGGCCGCCACAAGCAGTCATGGCCAGGACAGTGGCGAGGGCAAGTGCGGAGCCGGTGAAGAGTGTGGTTTTCATGGGAATCCTTATGCGAAGGGGGAGATGAGAGCGGGAAGGGTCAGTGCAGGTGCGACACGTTGCGGTGTGCCAGGCCGAAGGACAGGGTCATGCCGACGCCGGAGGTCACCGACACCACGGTCACGCCGGGCTGGATGTCGCGGACCAGGATCGGTGCGACGTCAGATGACGCGTAGATGCCTTGCCAGCGCTGGATGATCTCCAGCGGCTCGCCAATCCGGCCGGTGATGTCGGAGTTGAGGGTGGTGGTCACGGATTCGTCCAGGAACGGGTCCGCGGTGCGGTGGTAGTGGTGCGAGTCGCCCAGAAT
Source organism: Paenarthrobacter sp. TE4293 (assembly GCF_050435325.1). NCBI lineage: Bacteria > Bacillati > Actinomycetota > Actinomycetes > Micrococcales > Micrococcaceae > Paenarthrobacter > Paenarthrobacter sp. TE4293. The sequence goes on along the minus strand of NZ_JBNJRY010000002.1, from coordinate 289,895 downwards.
GATGGTGCCGTCGGGCCGCTGGGTGAACATGACGTTGGCGCCGATCTCCAGGAGCTCGGGCTGGTTCGCCAGCACCTCGGTGCGAAGCGCTGCGGCCGCGGGCATGTCCGTGAACGCCGGGTACCTGAGCATGGAGGTCGCCGTGAGGACGGCCGGCGCGAACTCGACGCCGTCCGGCTTGGCCGCGAGTGACATCTGGAGAGCACACCGCTGGATCCGGTGTTCCTCGGCCAGATCCGGGAAAAGGTAATCGACGTCGTGGCCAACGCACACGAACACCTGCCGGGCTTGCAGCTCGCCCCGTGATGTCTGGACGTTGACGCCGTCCGCCGTCGCGCTGAAGCCCAGCGCTGCGGTGTTCCACTGAAGTTCGACGCCGGGCTGCCGGGCCAGCCACTCGGCCAACCGTGCGACGGTGGTGCGGGGATCCACGCGGAGGTCGTCCCGGAGGAAGGCGCCTCCGACGAGACCTGGCCATGCCGCGCCCGAAGCACCACCGCCGTCGTGTGCTTCTTCAGTTGTTGCGGCCGGAGCACCCAGGCGCACCCGCGTCTCCGCAGGGGAGAGCAGTTCCACTTGGCCGGGTTCCCGGACGACGGAGAGTTCGCGAAGGACGTCCATCTCTGCCTCGGTGCGGGCAAGGACGACTGCGCCGGCTTCGGCGGCCCAGAAACCGGCGCGCTCTGAGAACTCGAGCCAGTACTTACGCGAGGTCTGTGCGAGTTCGTAGAGCTCGCCGGATTGGGCCGTGATGCAGCAGTGGCCGAAGTTGCGGACCGAAGCGCCTACGGCGTGGTGGTCGCGCTCGATGATGGTGACGGTCAGTCCGTTGGCAACAGCGTGGGCGGCGTGGGCCAGGCCCACAATGCCGGCGCCAACTATCACGACGTCGGTCGGTTGGCTCGTACTGCTGGTGGAGGTTGCGGGGGAGGTGCTTGGGTTGTTCACACCACTGACCTTGGCGGCTCCGTGAGAGGGAATCAAGCCAGATCGCGACTTGTATATACAAGTTAATCTGAATTTAACGTCTGTTCATGTGAGTTCACGTCAAGTTCATCTACAGCCTTGAAAATCCGGGGTTTTCAGCGAACGAGACTTGTATTATCAACTGGTGAGCACACAGCAGAACGCGCCCCTCCATGTCCGGCTGAGCGAGGAGTTCATGCGCCGCATCACTGCCGGCGAATGGCCTCCTGGCTACCAGCTGCCCAGCGAGGCTGAGCTATGCCGGGAGTTCGGGACCTCGCGCGGACCGATCCGCCAGGCGCTTGCCTTTCTACGCTCGGAGGGCGCCGTGACCGGTGGGCGGGGACGGCCACCCATGGTGCGGTCTTCAGTGCCGTCGCAGTCGTTCTCCACGTTCAATTCATTCACCGAGTGGGCCAGCGGGATCGGCAAGAAACCCGGCCAGCGGACGCTTGAGGTTGCCCGCCGCGAAGCCAGCCCCGAGGCCGCCGAAGCACTCGGCTTGATGCCGGGCACCACGGTGGTGGAGGTGTTGCGCGTCCGCTACCTGGACGAGGCTCCGGCCATGATCGAGCGCACGACGTTCATCCTGGACGTCGGACGCAAGCTGTTCGACTTTGACACCGACTCGGGCTCCATCTTCGCCTTCCTCAAGGAACAAGGAGTGGACCTGCACAGTGCCCGCCACACCATCGACGCGGTCGCGGCCAGCGACGAGGACGCCGAGCTCTTGGAGCAACCGGAAGGCATCCCGCTCCTGCGCGAACGCCGCATCACCCGTTCTGCCGATGGGCAGCCCTTGGAATACTCCGAGGACTGCTACCTGCCGGCGCTTACCAACTTCACCATCGACAACACTGTGGAACGCCGGGCCGCCCTGGTCCGCATCCACACCGATCTTCGATCCACCTAAGGAGCCACACCCCATGATCAAGCTTGTTGCCTGCGATATGGCCGGTACCACCATCGACGAACACGGCGATGTTTACCTGGCGCTTGCCCGCTGTGTTGAGGAAACCGGTGTCACCACCACACCCGAGGCCGTGCAGGAATGGATGGGCGCGGACAAGGTTGAAGCCATCACCGCTCTCATCGAGGCCGGTGGAGGCACTGCCCATCCCGCCACCGTGGCAGCCGCGTTCAAGCGTTTCAAGGAATTGCTCGTCGAGTTCTACGACGCCAACCCGCCCGTCGCACTGGAAGGCGTTGAGGACGCGTTCCGCGAGCTCCGCAGCCAGGGCATCAAAGTGGCGCTCACGACCGGTTTCTCCCGCGACGTCGCCGAGCCTCTCTTGGAGCGGCTGGGCTGGAGCGTGGACGAGGACAACCTGCTGGACACCGTCGTATGCTCCGACGATGTCGCCGCGGGCCGGCCCGCACCGCACATGATCCACCGGGCCATGGAACTGACCGGAGTGCAGGATGTCCGCGCTGTCATCGCCGCGGGGGACACGGTGAATGACCTCGCCGCCGCGAACAACGCCGGCGTGACCGCCGTCGGCGTCCTGACGGGCAAGCTGGGCCGCGACGATCTGGCCGCGCACCCGCACCACCACATCCTGGACGGTGTGAAGGACATTCCCGCGCTGCTTTCCTGACGTCCGGCGTTTGGCTCGCAGCGCCAGGCATGGAAGATTGGAAGGCGTGAAATTCCTTCACCCCTCACCCAAGTCCTCCGCCCGCGGCGTCACCATCCTGCGGGTGGTCTTTGGCGCGCTGATCCTGGTCCACGGTATCCAGAAGCTCCTGGCCGGGCACGCCGCGTTTGCTGCGTCGGTGGCTGCCATGGGCGTGCAGAAGCCGGAAATTGTGGCGTGGCTGGTCATCGCCGGCGAAGTGGGGCTTGGACTCCTGCTGGTGCTGGGGGCGCTGACCCGGGTGGCCGGCTTCCTCGCAGCGATCATGTTCGCAGGGATCTGGTTCGTGACAGAAGCGGGAAAGCCGCTGCTCACGGACAAGGCAGGCGTGACTGCCGAGCTCCTGATTATCTACGCAGCCATCTCGGTGGCTTTCGTGTTCCTGGGACCCGGTGCTTTGTCCGTGGACCGCAAACTCGCGCGGCAGCCCGCCCGCCAAGGACGTTAACGCACCTGGGTTAACTCACGACGGCGGCACGCGGCGCCGGGAGCAGCTCACCCCGGTGGCGGATCACCGCGCGTCGTTCGGGTACCGGATGCCGAGCTGGGAACGAACACCGTCGAAGAGGCGCATGACGTTGATGGAGTCCTCCAACGGCATCACTGGACTTTCAAGGAGCCCCTGCTGCACGCAGCGTGTCACTTCCCGGAGTTCGTAGGTGTAGCCGATGCCTACGACGTCAAAGTGCTCGTGCCGGGGCTCATCCCAACCGACGCGGATCACCAGTTCCCTCGGGTTGTTCACCGAGCCGACGGTCTGCAGGTACCCCAGCCCGCCGGCGACAGTGGCTGTTCGGGGTCCGTGCGCCATGAGTGACGACGTCAGCTGAACCTGGGCGCCGCTGGAATAGCCCAAGGTCAGGGCATTCTGGGTGTCCACGCCGTCCTCGTTGAGGGTGCCGATCGCGGTCACCGATTGCGGGAAGCCCAGTGTTCCCAAGGCCCAGAGCAGCGGGTAGACGGTGATATCCAAAAGTGCGCCGCCGCCATCGTTGAGCGCCCAGATACGCGCCGCGGGATCATAGGGCGCAGGGAAGCCGAGGTCCGCGCTGACCCAGTGGATCTGTCCGAGTTCGCCGGAGGCCGCGATCTCGAAGGCCCGCTGCATGCTCGGCAGGAAACGGCTCCACACGGCCTCCATGAAGAACACGTTGTTCTCCCGGGCCAGGTTCACCAGTTCAGTGGCCTCCCGGGCGTTGATGGTGAGGGCCTTCTCGCAGAGCACGTGCTTGCCGGCGCGCAAGGCCGCCGATGCGATCTGGAAGTGCTGGGCATGGGGCGTGGCCACGTAGACCACATCCACCGCAGGATCGTCGCAGAGCCGCTGGTAGCCGGGAATACCGCCGTCGTCCCCGTATCCCTTGGCGAAACCCAGCGTGTGCGCGAAAGCTTCCGCGGCGGCCTGGGTCCGGGAACTCACGGCGTAAAGCTCCGCGTCTTCCAGCAGTGCCAGGTCCTGGGAAACGCTGTTGGCGATGTTTCCCGTGGAAACCACTCCCCATCGCAACGGACGGCCAGTGGCCGACTTGGGATCCTGGTTGGTCTGGGTGGACAGCCATGGCACGGCGATAGGGAGAGTCATGTCTGACATCCTCTCATTTCGGCCGCCGCTAGCTGGGAAGTTGCAGTTGCTCCAGGTCAGCCAAGGTTCCCGTTGATTCGAACGTCAGCCTGACATTGACGTTGTACGCGCCAGGCCTTCCAAGGTCCGGTATCCAAACTTCAGCGACGCCGGCGTCATGGTTCGTGGTGGCCACGATCCTGTAGGCGAGGTTCTCAGCTTTCCAGCTTTCGGAGATATCAACGCCATCCAGGGACCAGGTCAGGAGCATCGGTACGTGGGCCAGTCCCGCGAGGTCCAGTCTCACGGCGACAGTCCACCCGAGGGGGTCCTTTCCCTGGGTACCGTCGATGACCAGCACTTCCTCCAAGGCCTTGACCAGTTCTGCTGCCACTTGGGCGGGTGGAAGCAGTTCGCCGGCGTCGTTGACGGTCACCGGTGGGAGGAGCGCGGGAAGGACTATGAGGGCTCCGGGAACGTAGCCTTCCAACACTTTCTGTTCCTTCACAGCGGACCGATACTCCTCCGGCGGACGGGAAGTGATCTTGGTTGCCATGGTGGGCGAGCCAGTGGACGTGCCCTGGGTGGTTGATGTTGTCACGGGGGTTGTGGGAAGAGTGGGGGTGATGGTCGCCGTGGACGTCGTCGGAGGAGCCGTGGTGGGCGGAACAGTGGTGGGAGTCGGCTTTGTGGTGCCGGTAGACGCGGCACGATCAACGGAATACGGCTCAAGGGCGGCTGCTGCGGCCGGGTTGAGTGTCAGATCCTTGCCCAAGTCAGCCGGGGCGAACGCCGCAAGCGAGGTCTGCTTAATGATGGTGAGCGATTCGATGTCGGCAACATCTTCGGTATTGGGCGGAATGATCCGGTCCCACAGGGCGATGATGCTGATGAGGGCTGCGGCAATGGCTCCCGCGGTAATGATCCATGTCTTGCCGCGTCGATGCCAGGGAGTCATTTTTCCTTTTTTCTTGTGTGCGGACACGCCCGCCACCTCCTGCCCCTGCTCACAGATTGCTCCCGCGCCGGAGCAGCGTCAACCCTGCGCGGCGATGAATCCCCGGCGACACGTAAGCATTCTGTCAAGTCACAGGAATGCCCCGCCGGCGGAATTTCCTCGCCTAGGCTTAGGCCATCATCCCTCGCAGAGGTTCTGTGGGGAGTTACCGAAATGGAGCAGGGATGGGTATTTTTCGGCGCGTCATTTTGCCGGTTGCCTGGTTGTTGGTTTTCGCGATTATCGCGGTGGCGTTGGTCAAGATCGCTTTTGTCGATGGTCTTGAAGCGTCCGGATCCGAGCCGGCGCCGCTGGCCCAGGTGGACATCCCGGTGGTCCCCGCCACCCGCGCCACTGTGACCAACACCGTGCAGATCAAGGGAACCGTCCAGAGCGACGCCGCCGACACCGTCCGGAGCACGTCCGCAGGCAAGGTCATCAAGATCTTTGTTGAACAAGGTGCTTCCGTGGCCAAGGGCGATGCCCTCTTCCAGGTCAAAGCGGAGCGGGCAGTCCAGGCACCACAGGTCTCCAAGGACGGCACGCCCAGTACACCCAAACCCGTGTACGACTACTTCAATATCGTTGCTCCGAGCGCTGGAACTTTGCAGTCCCTGACCACCCTCCTTGACCAACAGGTGACCGTGGGCGAGTCCGTGGGCACCATCGATCCCGGAACCTACACCGTGGCGGGCTCCGTTACAGCCGCCCAGCAGTACCGCCTGCTCGGCAAGCCCGGCCCCGCGGAGATTGCCTTGGTGGGCGGACCGGCGCCGTTCCAGTGCACCGAGGTGACGCTGAAGAACAACACGTCCGACGACGGCGGAGCGGCCACCGGCGGTTCGGCCACCGGAGGCGGAGGTGCCGGAATGGGCGTGGGCGCAGCGATCGCGGGACCTGGCGCCGGCGGGAGCCAGCCGGAAGAAGGTGGAACTCCCACGGGAACGCTGAGCTGTGCGGTCCCTTCAGACCAGCAGGTCTTCGCAGGGCTGGGAGCCACCATGACGGTTAGTGCTGGAGTGGCCCCCGACGTGGTGACGGTTCCGTTGACCTCCGTCAAGGGCAGCGTCAAGGACGGAATCGTCTGGATTGCCGGGCCAGGCGGAACAGGCGCTGCGCCCGAGCAGCGCACGGTCCAACTGGGCCTTAACGACGGAAGCGTTGTGGAAGTGACCTCTGGCCTGGCCGAAGGCGAGCAGGTCCTGGAGTTCGTTCCCGGTGCTCCGGCTGCCCCCGACCCCATGATGGGGCCGGGCCAGGTCGCCTACGCTCCGGCGGGCTAGGGCCATGGAAGAAGCATGGGAACGGCCACGTCGGGAAACCGCCAAGGTAACTGCCGAGGAAGCTGCCAAGGAAGCGCTGGTCAGCCTGCGATCAGTGACCCGGTCTGTCACGCTGCCGGATGAGCAGCAGCTGCATATCCTCAGGGGCATCGACCTCGAGGTGTACAGCGGCGATCACACCGCAATCGTCGGCCGTTCCGGTTGCGGCAAATCGACGCTGCTGAATTTGCTCGGCCTGCTGGACGTCCCAACGTCGGGGGAGCTGGAGTTCCTCGGCCAACCCGCGGACCGGCTCGGCAACAACGCCCGGGCACGCCTGCGCGGCTCCACCGTGGGCTTTGTGTTCCAGCAGTTCAACCTGTTGCCCGGACGCAGCGCCCTGGACAACGTGATCACCCCGTTGTTCTACGCCAAGGGCAAGGAGTTCTGGCGCCGCCGGGAGATCGCCATGGACATGCTGGACCGCGTGGGCCTCGCCGCCCGGGCCAACACCATGCCCAACATGCTCTCCGGCGGCGAGCAGCAGCGTGTAGCGATTGCCCGTGCCTTGGTCCGGAGGCCACGGCTCATCCTGGCTGATGAACCCACGGGAGCACTGGATGTGGAAACCGGCCAGTCCGTCATGGCACTGCTGGACACCGTCGCCACGGAAACCGCGGCAGCTTTGGTGACCATCACCCACGACACCAACGTGGCAGCCCTGGCCCGGGCCTGTTACCGGCTGGACTCCGGCGTGCTCAGTCCACTGTCGGTTCCCGCAGCAGCAGGTGTCAGCGCATGACCGGCTTTGTTTCCACGCTGGTTGAAGCGTGGCAGGAACTTCGCATCAATAAAGTCCGGATCCTCTTGGCCCTGATGGGCGTGGCGTTGTCCGTAGCGGCGTTGACCTCCGTGGTGGGCGTCGGAAATCTGGCCCGTGAAGGCTACAAGGTACAGTCCGAACGAAACGGCGGCCGGGTGGCAACGTTGTCGCTGAGCGTCAACGGACCAACCATGCCGGACCCGGCGAAACTCGAAAAGGCGTACCAAGGGATCCAGCAGCGCTACGGCATCACCACTTCCACCCACGTCGGCCAGACGCAAGCCGGCTTTCAATTTCCCCGCGGCGTGACCGCCGTGAGCATGACCATCGTGGACATCGGCTACGGCATCATCCACCGGGTTCCGCTCCAACAGGGAAGCTGGTTCGCTGCCGATGACGGTCAAAGGCTCGCACCCGCCGTCGTGGTTTCCGAGTCCTTCTACAACCAGGCGGGCAGGCCCAACCTCACCACCCATCCCACGGTGAGCATCCCCGGTGACCGGCCAGCTACGGCGGTGATTATCGGCGTCGTCCCTGATACGTACCCCGATACGCCGCCGTCCGCGTTCATCCTCAGTGAGGGTGCGGCCATGACGGGGATGGAACCGCAGACGTCCCAGTTTAAGATGTGGGTGGGCGAGGAGCAGTCCGACGCACTCAAAGCGGCGATCTCCGCCGACCTCCAAGGCCAGTTTCCCGGCTATTACGCCCAAGCCGACCGCATGGACTATGCGGCCTGGGGCGACCCTTTGGCTCCCGTGCAGTTGGTGGTGGGCGGTGTAGCCGGCTTGGTCCTGCTGCTCGGCGCCGTGGGGATGCTGAACATCTCCATGGTCACTGTGCGCTACAGGGTCCGCGAGATCGGCATCCGCCGCAGCTTCGGAGCAACGTCGGGCCGGATCTTTGTAGGCGTCATGATGGAATCCGTGGTGGCCACCGCGGTCGCCGGCGTGGCCGGGGTCATGCTGGCGGTCGCGGTGGTCAAGCACCCGTGGATTGAATCGAAGGTTGCGCCCGGCCTCACCGAGTACCCGGCATTCCCCATCGACGCCGCGCTCCTCGGGTTCGGTGCGGCTGTCCTGGTGGGCGCACTCGCCGGAGCGATCCCTGCGCTCGTGGCGGTGCGCGTCAAGGTCATCGACGCGATCCGGTTCTGACCTCCTCGGTGAGCCTGCCCTGCTGAAGCCGGAAGCAACGCTCGGTTTTCTGCGCCAGGCTGCGGTCGTGCGTGACCACCAGGATGGTGGTGTTGTGGTCGCGGCTCAGTGAGCTGAGCAGTTCGATGATGTGCTCGCCGGTTTGCTCATCCAGGTTGCCGGTGGGCTCATCGGCGAGGATCAGCTTCGGCTCGTTGGCCAGTGCGCGGGCGATCGCCACGCGCTGTTGCTCCCCACCGGACAGCCGGTTGGTCCGCCGGGAGTGCTTCTCGGGATCCAGCTGTACCTGCTCCAGCAGTTCCCTGGCCCGCTGCAGGCGCGCTGCCTTGCGGACACCCGCGAATTCCATGGGCAGCATGACGTTGTCCACAGCGCTGAGGTTGGGGATCAGGTTGAACTGCTGGAACACGAAGCCGATGTCGCGTCGACGGTACTCGGTCAGCTTGCCGTCCGGCAGTCCCGCCAGGCTGACGCCATCCACGACGACGTCACCTGAACTGGGCTTATCCAGCGCACCCAGGAGGGACAACAGCGTGCTCTTGCCGCTGCCGCTCTTGCCCACGATGGACGCCAGCGAACCCTTTTCGAGTTCGAAGCTCACACCGTTGACGGGTTTGATGGTCCGGTCACCGGACTTGAACTGACGGACCAGGTCCTTGACTACGATCACGGCTATTCTCCTCGGAGTACTTCAATGGGACGGATACGGGCTGTGAGCAATGCCGGGACCAGCGCACCGATGATCGCCACGGCAAACACGGCTGCGATGCCCGCGGCGAGCACACCGGGGGAGACGCTCGCGGTCACGGAGGTGAGCAGTTGCGACGCGCCACCGAACGGGCCGCCTTGTCCGCCGCCCGGGAAGCCGCCGCCACCAGGAACCGCGCCGTTTGGCATGGCCCCAGCGAGACCGCCGCCGCGCTGGGTGGTGGTTGCCGCCGTCGTGGTGGTGTTTGAACTGATGAGGGCGGATGCGATGCCGCCGCTGGCCAGAGAGGCAATCACCGCACCCACCACGCTGCCGAGGGCCACCAGAACCAGCGACTCGAGGACGAACTGGAGGCCGATGGTGCGGTTGCGGGCCCCGATCGCCTTCAGGACGCCAATTTCGCGGCGGCGCTCGCGGACCAGCATGACCATGATGAGCAGGATGATGATGCCGGCGGTGGCCAGGGCTGCGATGAACGCGATCAACGAAATGTTCTTGACGCTGTCCAGGGAACTGACGGCGGTTTCGAGGTTGCGCTGGCCTTGGGTCACGTCGGCTTTGTCCGTGCCCAGTGCTTCCTGGACGGCAGTCTTGGTGCTGTCCACGTTCTCCATGCTGTTGACCGTGACGATCATGGTGGACAGCTCATCCGGGGTTTCGGCCAGCGTCTGGGCTTCGGGGAGGGTGACGTAGACGGCGTTGTTGCCGAACGTGGTGCCGGCGTCGAAGATACCTGCCACGGTGAAGGTCTTGTCCTGGATGGTGAACGTGGAACCGACTGTCAGGCTGTTCTTCTCCGCAAGCGAGGTACCCACCAGTGCCTTGGCTTCGGCTGCGGCGTAGTCGCCCAGTCCAGTGCCGCTGGTGATGTTCAAGGCCTTGCCCGTGCTGTCGACCTCGGCGCCGATACCTGTTGCCGTGATCGGTAGAGTACGCGCGGGCTGAGTGGTCGTCCCGGTGCTGCCGGTGGTACCGCTCGCATTGTTGCGGTTGCCGAGCGTCCCGGCGTCGACGGCGGCAGTCAGGCTGGTGCTGACCGTCGCCTGCTGGCCGCCGGGGCCGAAGCCGCCGCCCGGGCCCTGCTGGGTGGTTCCGGTGGTTGAATCCGTGGTTGCTGTTTGGAGACGCAGTGCCTTGGTACCCACCACGGAGGTCACATTGGCGACCGACGCTGCAGTCTTAGCCTCCGCCGTCGTGAGTGGTTCGCCGCCGCCTTCAAAGCCTTGGCCGCCTGCCGGATTAACCGTCAAGGTGGTACCCACGGAAGCGTTGAGCTCCTGGACCTTGGCCCCCACGGCCTGGTTGGCCACGAGCATGGCCAGGGCCAAGCCGATGGCGACAGCCAGTACGGCCACCACCGCAGCCGTTCTGATTTTGTTGCGGAAGGCATTGCCTACGCTTCGGGCAAGGACGCTCACGTTTCTCCTCTTGACCTGCAGGTTTGTTGGACCCGCTGGACGCGGGCCGCAGATCCAAGACTGCTGAGTGCTGCTGTGCGGCACACCAGCCGAAGCTATGCGTGGGCTGTGAAAGCAGTTCCGGGTGCCTTCCGAAGGTAAAGCGAAAGCCAGAAGGCAAAGCGAAAGCCCCGGCCCGCCAGTGGCGGACCGGGGCTAGCTGTACTGCGGTATTACAGGGTGTTCAGTTACTTGGTGATCGGGCCGAGTACCGGATCGTCAACGTAAGCGGTCTTCACGTTCTCTGCGGTCACGATCTGCGGAGGCAGCAGGAACGCCGGAACGGTCTTGACACCGTTGTTGTAGGAGTCCTTGTCGTTGATTTCCAGTTCCTTGCCGGCCTGGAGGTCCTTCACCATGGTGATGGCGTGCTCAACGAGCTTGCGGGTGTCCTTGTTGATGGTGGAGTACTGCTCGCCTGCGATGATCGACTTCACGGACTCAACTTCGGAGTCCTGGCCGGTGACCACGGGGAGCGGCTTGCCGGCGGCCTTGACGGACGTCAGCACTGCACGGGCCAGGGTGTCGTTCGGGGACAGGACGCCGTCCAGGGAAGCGGTGCCGTAGCTGCCGGTGAGCAGCGTGTCAGCGCGACGCTGGGCGTTTTCTGCCTTCCAACCCTGGGTAACAGCCTGCTCGAACGAGGTCTGGCCGGAGACTACCTTGAGGGTGCCGTCGTCGATCTTCGGCTTCAGGACGCTCATGGCGCCGTCGAAGAAGACCTTCGCGTTGGCATCATCCGGGGAGCCGGCGAAGAGTTCGATGTTGTACGGGCCGGAAGGCTTCTTGGCCTTCATGCCGTCCAACAGGGCCTGGCCCTGCAGTTCACCAACCTTGAAGTTGTCGTAGGCCACGTAGTAGTCCACGTTCTCGGTGTTGAGGAGCAGACGGTCGTAGGCGATGACTGTGGCGCCGGACTCCTTGGCCTGCTGGAGCTGCGTACCCAGCTGGGCGCCGTCGATGGCTCCCACGATGATGACCTTGGCGCCCTTGGTGACCATGGCACTGATCTGGTTCTGCTGCTCGGAAACGCCGCCGTTGGCGAACTGGACGTCCGCCTTGAAGCCGGCGCCCGTGAGGCCGTCGTTGAACAGCTTCTCCGCGAGGACCCAGTTTTCACTGGTCTTCTGCGGAAGTGCGACGCCGATCAGCGAGTCCTTGGGGAACGCTTCCCCGCCTGCTGTGCTGCTGCTTGAGCCGCTGTCAGTGCGGCCGCAGGCTGTCAGCGCCAGTGCCGCGATGGCAGCGACTGCTGCTGCCTTTCCTGCTTTACCAAACATTCGCATATCTTGGTTCACTTTCTGTGGGGGTGGGGTGGAGCGAGTCTGTCAGGAAGCGGATTACGCTTCCTTGGAAATGACCTCTTTGGTGGAGGTGGTTTCGTCGGGCTTGATCTCGTTGTTGCGCTGGAAGTTCTTCATCAGCAGGCCGGTGATGGACCGCTTGCCCTGCGACTTGTTGTAAACATCGAAGGCGACGGCGGCCAGGAGCACCAGGCCCTTGATGATCTGGGTGAGGTCGGCGCCAACGCCCAGGAGCTGGAGGCCGTTGTTGAGGACGGCCATGACCAGGCCGCCGACGATCGAGCCAATCACGGTACCGACACCACCGGTGACGGCAGCGCCACCGATGAAGACGGCTGCAATGGCGTCCAGTTCCCAACCGACGCCGTCGAACGGGCCGGAAGCTGTGGAACGACCAACGAAGATCATGCCTGCCAAGCCGGCAAGGACGGACATGTTCAGCATGACCAGGAAGTTGACCTTTTTGGACTGCACACCGGACAGCTCGGCTGCGTGGCGGTTGCCACCCACGGCGTAGACGTGGCGGCCCAGGACGGTCTTGTCGGCGATGAAACCGTAGATGAGGACCAGGACGGCCAGGATCAGGCCGGGGATAGGGAAGGAAGTGCCGGGGCGGCCGGTGGCGAACAGGTACGTGGCGTAGAGGATTGCGCCGCAGATCAGGACCAGCTTGGTGACCTCGACCCAGAGCTCGGGAACGTCGGCGCCAAGTGCCTTAGCGGTAGCGCGGGCACGCAGGGACATGATGATCACGAAGGCCACGGCGATCAGGCCGAGCAGCACGGTGAGGTTGTTGAAGCCGGTTTCCGGTCCAATCTCCGGCAGGTAGCCGGAACCGAGGAACTGGAACTCTTTGGGGACGGGGATGGTGTTGGACTTACCGACGAACTGGTTGAACCCGCGGAACAGGAGCATGCCGGCCAGGGTCACGATGAAGGCAGGGATGCCCACATACGCCACCCAGAACCCTTGCCAGGCGCCGATCACGGCTCCCAGGACCAGTCCGAAGAGCACACCTGCCCACCAGGGGAAACCCCAGTCCCGCATGGCAAGGGCCACGAAGACGCCAACAAAGGCGGCAACGGAACCCACGGAAAGGTCGATGTGGCCGGCGATGATGACCAGGACCATGCCGATGGCCAGGATCAGGATGTAGGAGTTGCCGTTGAACAGGTTGATCACATTGCCGGGGGTGAGCGTACGGCCCTCGGTGAAGATCTGGAAGAAGACGATAAGTGCCACCAGGGCGAAGATCATGCCGAACTGGCGGGTATTGCCACCAAATAGCTTCTTGAGCGCGTTCATTGTTTTGGTCCTTGTGTCAGGAAGGGGCGAGGCTGGGCCAACGGTCAGGCGGTTTTGCGGGCGGAAGTCATGAGCTTCATGAGGCTTTCCTGGCTTGCTTCGTTCTTGTCCAGGACGCCGGTGATGGCGCCTTCGAAGATGGTGTAAATGCGGTCGGACAGGCCCAGGAGCTCGGGAAGCTCCGAGGAAATGACAATCACTCCCTTGCCTTGGTTGGCCAGCCTCTGGATGATGCCGTAGATCTCGTACTTGGCACCGACATCGATTCCGCGGGTAGGTTCATCCAGGATCAAGAGGTCGGGATCAGTGAACATCCACTTGGCCAGCACCACTTTTTGCTGGTTGCCACCGGAGAGTTTGGCTACGCCTTCCTCAACCGACGGGGTCTTGGTCCGCAGCGATTTCCGGTACTCCTCGGCAACGGAGAATTCCTTGCGGGTATCCACCACTGAGTAGTTGCTGATCTTGTCCAGGGCCGCGGCAACGGTGGTGGTCTTGATATCGTCCAGCAGGTTCAGGCCCAGCGACTTGCGGTCTTCCGTGACGTAGCCAAGGCCGGCATCAATCGCCTGGCGGACGCTGCGGAGATTGACAGGCTTGCCGTCTTTGTAGACCTGGCCCTTGATGAAGCGGCCGTAGGAGTGTCCGAACAGCGAGCGGGCCAGTTCCGTGCGGCCGGCGCCCATGAGTCCGGCGAAGCCGACGATTTCGCCGCGGCGTACGTAGAAGTTCGAGCCCTTGCAGATCAGGCGGTCCTGGATCTGCGGATGTCCCACAGTCCAGTCCTTGACCTCGAAGAAGACTTCGCCGATCTTGGGTTCGTGATCCGGGAAACGGGACTCGAGCGTCCGGCCAACCATGCCCTTGATGATGCGGTCCTCATCAACACCGTCCCGCTTGACGTTGAGCGTCTCGATCGACTTTCCGTCGCGGATGATGGTGATCTCGTCCGCGATCTGTTCGATCTCGTTGAGCTTGTGGGAGATGATGATCGAGGTGATGCCCCGGCCCTTGAGGCCCAGGATCAGGTCCAGCAAGTGCTGGGAGTCCGACTCGTTCAGCGCTGCGGTGGGCTCATCCAGGATCAGCAGGCGAACGGACTTGTTCAAAGCCTTGGCAATTTCCACCAGCTGCTGCTTGCCCACGCCGATTTCCTTGATGGGGGTATCGGGATCGTCCCGAAGACCCACGCGGGCCAGCAGTTCCAGAGAGCGCTTGCGGGCCTCGGCCCAGTCAATGACTCCCCACTTGGTGGGTTCGTTGCCCAGGAAGATGTTCTCCATGATGGACAGTTCCGGGATCAACGCCAGTTCCTGGTGGATGATCACGATGCCGGCGGCTTCGCTTGCGCGGATGTCCTTGAACTGCTGCGTTTCGGCCTGGTACACGATGTCGCCTGTGTAGCTCCCATACCCATAAACGCCGGAGAGGACCTTCATGAGCGTGGATTTGCCGGCGCCGTTTTCGCCACAGATTGCGTGGATTTCGCCGGCCATCACGCGCAGGTTCACATTCGACAAGGCCTTCACGCCCGGGAATTCCTTCGTGATCGAGCGCATCTCCAAAAGGATGGGATCACCTTGCGTGTCGAGGGATGTCATCAGCCCTTACGCCTCCAATGCATGACTTCGTTGTCGGCTCCGCAATGGCGGAGCTGTCTGATGAAAAAGTAAACTGGATCACCTATCTTGTCGTCAAGACTTGAACGCATGATCCAGCTAACGATTTCGTTACCTACCGGTAATACCTGCGTGCTGGAACACCAAAGCGGCCGCGCCCAAGGCTTCTGCGCGTGCCCCCAGGGAGGACATGGCGAGGTGTGTTGTCTCACCCACCACCGGTACGGCATGCCGCACCAGGCCCCTGCGAATGGGGTCCAGAAGAAGGTCGCCAAGGCCGGCCAAGGGGCCTCCCACCACGATCACCTCAGGGTTGATCAGGTTGGAGACGTTGCCCAAAGCGCGTCCCACCGCAAGTCCGGCGTCGTCCACCACGCGCTGGGTTGCGGAGTCGCCGGCGAGGCAATTGCGGACGATGTCCTGGGGTGTCAGCAGCGTCTCCTGACCGCGTCCCAGCAGCTCGATCATGGTGGTGGTGGACGCTATCGTTTCGAGGCAACCCCGGTTCCCACAGCGGCACACCAAGCCATGTTCGTGGATGGTTGCGTGGCCGATTTCTCCGGTGATGCCCACGTTGCCGTAGTACGGGAATCCGTTGAGGATCAGGCCTGCGCCGATGCCCGAACCGATCTTGAGGAACATCAGATTCGAGACCCCGCTGTGAGGGCCCCAGGTCACTTCGGACAACGCGCCAAGGTTGGCATCGTTGTCAACAAATACGGGGCAATTCAGTGCTTCCTCCAGCCTGCGGAGGATGTCGATGCCTACCCATTCGGGCAAGATGGCGCCCTGTGCCACGGTGCCGCTTCGCCGGTCGATAGGGCCGGGAATGCCTGCGCCAGCACCCACCACGGCGGTGCGGTCGATGCCGTTCTCTTGCAGAAGTCGTTCCAGCAGGCGGACTGCTGCGGCGATACCTTCTTCGGCTTGGTGGCCGAGTGGCAACTCGATGTAATCCTCGGCAATGACGTGATAGCCCAGGGAAGCCAGAACCACCCGCAAGTGGCGTCGCCCAAAGTCGATGCCGACGGCGACCGCACCGTTGCTGTTCAGCCGTACGTTGGTTGCCCGGCGCCCGGAACTGGTGGTCGGCTCCGTGGAGACGAGGCCGGCGTCCTGCATGATTTTCACGATGTTGGAAACCGTCGCGGTGGAGAGTCCTGTCTGCCGCGAAAGTTCAGCCTGCGTGGACGGCCCGCTCAACAGGCACTCAATAATGCGCTGCTGATTGAGGTGGCGGAGCGCGGACTGCGAGCCGGGTTTTCTGGGGTGGCTCTTCGTTGAGCGCTGCGTTGCGGGCATGACAAGAAGATTGCCCCACAAGGAACGTTGTAGTCAAGAAGTGAACACAAGGAGTCAACTGTCCGCGACATACTCCAACGCAAGAACATGGAATATATACCCCTTGTGAGGCCCGCTATGCACGCTATGAACGAGGATTTTCCTGTAGAGCGGGCCCCGCAACGGGAGAAGTTGCGGGCATTGCGTCCCGTTCCATGAGCGTGCGGGTCCAAATGCCCCACTCCACGCCCGGTTGCCGCGCCTACTCTGGAACCAGGAAATATCCGGGGACTCGTGAGCTCCGGGATCAGGCGACAACCAAGGTGGTAATGATGCTGCTCTCAGTCCTGCAGGCGAACGCTTCCGTCATGGACGTTGCTGCGAACCTGCGCACAATCGAGGACGCTGCCCAGCGCGCCGCCCAGGCGGGAGCCGGCCTGCTGCTCACCCCCGAGCTGTTCCCGGTGGGCTACGCTCCGCTGCGGCTCCACGCTGAACTGGACCCCTCGACGCTTCCCGCGATCCGTGAGCGCCTCGCCGACATCGCGCGCCGGCACAGTATCGGGCTGGTCTACAGCCTTCCAGCCGTCAGTCGGCCCGAGTCGGCGCACGACGACGACGCGCAGCCGGCTGACGCCCGCAACGGCTGGCACATCACGGCTACTCTGCTGGACGCCGCAGGCGCGGAGGTGCTCACCTACGCGAAGGTGCACCTCTTTGGCGCCGAGGAACACAAAGCGTTCGTGGCCGCCCAAGAACCTCCCGCCGTCGTGGATTTCAACGGGATCCGCACGTCGATGCTCATCTGCTACGACGTCGAGTTCCCGGAAGCCGTGCGCGCTGCCGCCATCCGCGGTGCCGAGCTTCTGCTGGTGCCAACAGCTCTTTCTGCCGGGTTCGACAACGTCCCGCAGGTTCTCATCCGGGCCCGCGCCCTGGAAAGCCAACTCAACGTGGCCTACGCCAACCACAGCGGGCATGAGGACATCTACAACTTCCTGGGCGGCAGCGTGGTGGCCGGCCCTGACGGGTCGTTGCTGGCCGCGGCGGGGGAGTCCCCAACGTTGCTGTTCGCGGAGGTCGGCACGGACACGGTGAAAGCCGCGCGCGACGAAGTCCCGTACCTGCGGGAACGCCGTCCTGAGCTTTACGACCGTTGGGAGCACGGCGGCTCCTGAGACGGCGTGCTGTGTAGCGTTTAGGGCATTTTGCGGTCGGGTCTTACAAGAATTCCGGTTTCCGGGATGGCAGAGATTCGCGGGCTCCGGAGGTGTTCAACGCCTGCTTGACCAGAACCAGGGACGACGAACCATGACCAGGAAAGTCGTGTTTCCGTCGGATTTCGATGACTATTCCTGCTGGCGTGTGACCGTTAGCTCCGGGTCGTGAATTGGACTTGGATGTGCTTGAGTTCAGTGCGTGGAAGCACTGCGGTGACGACGCCGCCTCCTGCCAGTCGGGCTCCGATGCCGTAGACGAACGGGTCCGTGTCGACCTCCGCGCCGGGCACATCGATTCCGTTGATTATGGTCCTGGCTTGGCCGTTGACCATCCGGCCGGTTACTGGGGGTGGGTGTTGGTCCCACGGTTTGCTGCCCGGCCAGAGCGCCTGCCGGTACTGGTTCATAAGGATGTGGTTGACATGGTCAGCCAGGAGGCTTTGAACTGAAGAGCGCTCGGACGGCTCACGGTGCCAGGTGGTTCGCACAGCCTCCCAAAGTTGCGGATAGCGCATTCGCTCCACTTGCTCGATCAGCCAAGGGGGCCGGGGCCATGGCGGAACTTCCTCAATCGATCTGCGTGTCTTCTCATCGAGGTCCGCCAGGTTAATGCGGTCTGAGTGGTCATCCGGGTTTCGCCAGAGCGTGTAGGTGATGCTCGCCGTCATTTCGCCGTATCCGCGATCATCCAAGGTGTAGGTCAGACCGACGGAGTCCGTGTCCTCCAGCGAGGGTTGGGGTATGAGCCCCAGCACCGGAGTAGGCATGAGTTTCAGGTTCTCGACCCATTCGGAACGGGGATCGGGGGCGTCCTCGGGAAGAATGCCAGCCGGTCTCATGCCTCGACTATGAACCAAATGAGGGCACCCTGTAAACGGGAACGCGTTTCGGCTTCCATGTCCGGCAATGGATCCTCGCCGCCCCGCACGTAAGAGGCGCAGCCGAGCCCGCCCAGAGATGGTTGCCCCGATAGGCGACCGGGTCGTATTGATAGCGGCCGCCGGCTTAAGGCCTTCCGGAAGCATGCGGTGCCCCTGGAAGCCTCCAGACTGATAGTTGATTCTGAGGCGGCGTCGATGTTGTGTTCGGATGCGGGAACTTTTCTGCGGGCATCGGACGCTACTAGTGCCTGAAAGCTTCATCGCTCTGCAACGAGCTGGCATTCCCGCCGTTGCAAGACCTGGCCCGGGACGCGGGGACGGTCTCCGTTCAGTCACGGTGTCAGTGTGAGAAGTCCGCTGAGATCTCGGCGAGGGTACGACCCTTCGTTTCAGGAGCGAGCCATTGCGAGAGGAGCGCCCCGAGCAGGGCGATTACGGCGGCTACCACCATGGTTAGGCCCATGCCGAAAGTGCTGATCGACCACGGCAGGGCGAACGTGCCGAGTGCGGCTCCGATGCGGCTGAAAGCCGCGGCAAACCCCATGCCCACGCCGCGGAGGTGCCCTGGGAATACTTCGGCCGGATAGACCTGGGTCATTGTGGTGTAGCCGGCATTGAAGAACGAGAAGGCGAGGAACAGGACCAGCACCAGGATCGCTGGTGCGTCCGCCCAGACTCCGATGACCAGTAGGATGCCTGCGCAGAGCCACTGCCCGGGCACGGTGAGGATGCGACGGCCGAGCCTGTCAACCAGAAGTACGGTGGTGACGACGCCCGCGGCTGCGAGTGCGGACAGTCCGACGCCGCCCGCCCACCCGCCGCCGAGGCCGATCTCTTTGAGCACATCGTCGGCAAAGGTGGCGATGGCGAAGTACGGTGTGACCGCGCAGAACCAGAAACCTGCGGTGAAGAGCGTGGTGCGCCAGTATTGCTTGGAAAACAGCATTCCGAAGGAGGCGTTCTTGATTTTGGTTTTGCTCTCCGCGGCTTGGGCCTCCTGGATCATTCTCAGATCCATCTCTTCGGTAATGCTCTCGCGCATCTGGGGCGATTCGACGTACTTGCGTGCGATCGCGAGTGCTTCGTCATGCCGTCCCTTAGTGATGAGCCAGCTTGGTGATTCGGGCAGGCCCAAGCGGGCGACGAACAGGACGAGCGCAAGTATGGTGCTGGTGCCGATGACGAGGCGCCATGGGGTGCCGGCGTCGTGCAGGACCGTGCCCACGATGAAGGCCACCATGAAGCCGACGTACCAGGCGATCAGAGTCAGCCCGAGCAACCTACCGCGGAGCTTGGGAGGGGAGAACTCCGAGAGCAAGGGCCCTCCGATTGAGTACTCGCCGCCAATTGCGACACCCATGAAGAACCGGATGATGGCCAGTTGGATCACGGCCCCGTCTCCGGAGGTTATGAAGAATTGGGCCGCGGAAGCGATCAGGAACAGGCCCATATCCACGAGGAACATGGGCTTGCGTCCAAATTTGTCTGTAGCCCAGCCAGCCAGTGGGGAGCCTACGAAAATTCCGACCAGGGGACCTGCTGCGATCATGCCGAGTGATAGTTCGTTGAGCTGGAGGTCTGTCCGCATGAGTCCGGCTACGGGTCCGATGATTCCGAGGATGTAGCCGTCGAGGAACATCCCGCCGATGAAGACAGCCACAAGCCGCACCATAAAACGGCGTTTGAACGTGGAGCTTGTCTCTTCTGAGCTGGAGGGGTGGACAGCTGCCGTCGCCCTGCTCGGATGATTCATTGAGATATGTTCCCTTCTGGCTTCAGCGCGAATCGCTGACGGCACCAGGGCGCCGCTTCCTGACGTTCGGACTGACGCAGTCCTTGGCAGCCGACGAGCGATGCTGGACTGGCATGACGCCAGCCGATACGGGGCCGGCGAGGTGATGACGGCGTCGTCACAACCCAGAGTCGATGGTGGCAGGATGTGACATACGACTCATATATTAGAACTTTAAGGGCACGTTCCACCCCAGTCAAGCTTTTTGCCTAAGAGACGTTCTCCGGGGAGGCTGCCACCAACTCCTCCGTGTACTGCAACGCGATCCACAGCTCGGCGCGCACCTGTGCCTGGTTGAGGTCCATGTCCAGCAACTCGCCGAGCACACCGATCTGCCGCCGCACACTGTTCCTGTGCAGCCCAAGAAGTTTGGCTGAACCATCCCAACTGCCGTTTTCGCTGAGCCAGCCGCGCAGGACGGCCAGCAGCGGATCGCGCCGGTCCGGTTCAAGCGAAAGCACTGGTGCGAGGAGCCGTTCGGCCAACATGGTTCCGGCTTCCCGTCCCAGGAGCCCGGCAACGGACCACGTCACTTCATCCACGCGGGCGCTCTTGCCGGTGGAGAGGACGCGGCTGCGGAGGGAACCGGCACGTTGGTAGGCCGCTGTGAGGCCAAGGAGTTCGGTCGGTTCCCCAATCACCAGTCGCCATCCCAGCTTCTCGATGTCAGCCAGCAACGCGTCGTCCACTTTCAGCCGGGTGATCGCTGCGAAACCATAGTCGGTGATCTCCACGAGCTTGGTGTCGAACAGCCGCCGCCACTGCAACAGCTCACGAACCGGCCCATCGTCAGCCGCGCCATCCACCCGGACGCCCTGGACCACCCGCATCTGCCCTGACCGGGTGGAGGACAAACTCTGCGCCAGCAGATCTTTGAGCCCGTTGATGTGCTTCGTCCCGCCTGACACCAATGAGTCCGGGTGCAGCAGCACCGCCGTCGCCAGTTGGCTCGGGGCCAGCGATCCGCTGGTCCGCTGCCGCACCAGCAGCTCCAACAGACCCACAGCCGCTTGCACCACGTTGTTCTGTGCCGGCGTCAGGGGTGCGTCCGAACCGAGGATCAGTGCACCGAGGTTGGCGTCCTTGGTGCTGCGCAGCGGGTGCCCGAACACCAATGCCGACCCCGGCTGCTCAAAACCGTCCATCTCCACGCGTGGACCGCTGCCGGACAGCAGCCGCTCCAGCATGGGTGCCAGCAATGAATGATCGACGCCGGTGCTTCCGCCGGCATTATGCCCGCGGGCCCTGACCCGCCCGTCTGCGCCAACAAGGACAGCCCACACCGGGACCCTTTGCACCAGCGCTGCGAGAAGTTCGTGTTCCGGTCTGGGGGAGAGGACTGCCCGCATGAGTTGGCGGTTGGTCTCGGCCAGCTGGCGGAAGACCCTGGCGTTGTCCGACTCCAGGAGCTGTGAGAACTCCAGCCCGATCGCAGCGAACGGCACGGACTCCGGTACCTCGAAAAGGGTGAGGTTGTGCTTGCGGCAGGCGTCGAGCAGGACCTGGGGAACGGCGTCGAAATAGGGCCTGATGCCGAACCCGAGCGCCGCGACTTTCGCCTCGACCAGCCGCCGTACATAGGCATCAACCTTGGCCGCCGAGCCACCCTTCCCGAGGAAAGGCAGCCCGGCGGTGAGCAGGAACTCGCCCTCCGGGAGGTAGGGCGTGGGGTCTTCGAGCTCGCTCGGTTCCACCCACCGCAGCAGCGAGGCGCCGCTGCCGCCGTCGTGAAGGATTTTTAACTCCGGCGGCAGCTGCTCCACAAACTGGTCGAGCGTGACGAAACTCAGGCGGGCGGTGGCGGGCTCAGGCGACATTGCCCCGCCCGTCGGTTGCCGTTTCCTGGTAGTCGGGGCACTCGTAGGCGCTGTTCTGGTCGGTGGCGCTGGCGTAAGCGCGGGGCAGGCGAGGCGCGATCCTGTTGATGATCTCGTCGCCGTGGCTGCCGATCGCGGCACCCCAGTCGTCGGCGCTCGCCGCCCCGGTGGACGGATCGCCGAACAACACCGCGGTATCGCCGACGTCGATTCCCGACGCATCCGGGCCCAGGTCCACCATGAACTGATCCATGCAGACCTTGCCGATCACCGGCACGCTGCGGCCCCCGATGTTCACCACGGATCGGCCACTGATGCCCTTGGGGATGCCGTCCGCGTAGCCGAGCGGGATGAGGCCGAGGTAGCGCGGCTCGTACGTAATGGCTTGGTGCTCGTAGCTCACGCCAGTGCCGGCCGGGACTTTCTTGACCATGACCAGGGGTGCCGTCACGCTGAGTGCGGGGCGCAATCCGAAGTCCGCCGGATCCAGATGATCAGCCGGGGCGAGGCCGTAGATGGCCAGGCCCGCGCGGACCATGTCGAAGTGGAATTCCGGCCGGTCCAGGATGTTGGCTGAACTGGAAACGTGCCGGAGTCCGGGGTCCAGCCCGGCTTCCCGTGCCTCGCTGACGGCATCCTCGAACTCCGCCACGGCAGTGGCATTGCCTGGATGGGCGGGGACATCGGCCCAGGCCAGGTGGGTCCAGAGACCCCGGACTCGCAGGGTGCCGTCCAGTTCCGCCTTGCGGGCTTGGGCGACGAGATCTGCCCAATCCTCCTTGCGCGCACCACCACGGCTCAGGCCGCTGTCCAATTCCAAATGCACGACGGCGGGACGGCCGAGGCGTTTCGCGATCCCTGCCAGCACCTCAAGTTGGCTGACGCTGCCGAGGGAGACATCGATGTCGTTTTCGAGCGCCTCAAGAATGGTGGAGCTTGTCTGGGATGCCAGATACAGCCAGGAAAGGATAGGTACTGTGATTCCCGCTTGGCGGAGAGTTATGGCTTCCGTGAGCTGGGCGGTTCCCAGCCAATCCGCCCCGGCGTCTATTGCGGTACGGGCCACTTCCACCAGCCCATGGCCATAGGCGTTCCCCTTCACCACTGCCATGAAATGCGGCGCCTCGGTGCGCTCCTTCAAAGCTTTGACATTGTCTGAAATCGCGGACAGGTCCACGGTGACCTGGCCCGATAGGGCGGCCGAAGCGGCCGCTTGATAGTGTGCATTACGTCTCATGGTTGAACACTATAGGTCATTTTGCACCGTGGTGAGAGGTGGCTCACATGCCAGTCTTGTGGAGGGGAAATCGAAACTACTTGGAAGGGACGTCAAGGGTGACTGTGCCTGTGAACACCGAAAACTCAGCGGCGGTGAGCGTCACGAGGCCTGGCCTCGGTGCGCAACTCCTGCGCCGCAAGCCAATCGGCCAGATGGTCAACGAAGCTGGAAGCGGCGAGGGCGGAACGCCCCTGGTCCGCAGCTTCGGCGTCCTCCAGCTGACCATGATCAGCGTTGGCGCCACTCTTGGCACCGGCATCCTGGTGATCCTTGGCGAATCTGTGCCTCTGGCAGGACCGGCCATCTGGATCTCGTTCGTCATCGCCGGCCTCGCAGCGCTGCTCTCCGCAGTGTCCTACGCCGAAATGGCCGGACTGGTTCCGGTGGCTGGATCCAGCTACTCCTACTCCTACGCCACGATGGGTGAAGGCATGGCCTGGATCTGTGGCTGGTGCCTCGTGCTGGAGTACGCGGTCTCTGTGGCGGCCGTAGCCGTTGGTGCAGGGCAGTACGTGAACGAGACCCTCGCCGCCTTCGGCCAATTCCTGCCGGATGCAATGAGCCAGCCGCCAGGCGACGGTGGCCTGGTGAACGTGCCGGCCATGGTCATCGTGGTCCTGGCCATGATCCTGCTGGTCCGCGGCGCCCGCGAGAGTGCCTGGATCAACACGGCGATCGTGATCATCAAGGTGGGCATCCTGATCTTCTTCTGCGCCGTGGCCTTCACCGCCTTCAACGCAGGCAATTTTGAACCACTCCTGCCCATGGGCGCCGCAGGCGTTTCCGCCGCCGCGTCCAGTGTCTTCTTCTCCTACATCGGCTTCGATGCCGCCTCCACTGCCGGCGAGGAAGCGAAGAACCCCAAGCGTGATCTTCCCCGCGCGATCATGCTCTCCATGGTGATCGTCACCAGCATCTACGTCCTGGTTGCTGTTGCAGCCATCGGCGCCCGCCCGTGGGGCTGGTTCGACGGTACGGAAGCTGCACTGGTGCAGATCCTGCACGAAATCACCGGTCAGCCGTGGATTGCCCTGGTTTTCTCCATCGGCGCGGTACTGGCCATCGCCAGCATCGTCCTGACCGTCCTGTACGGCCAGACCCGCATCATGCTCTCCATGTCCCGCGATGGCATGGTTCCCAAGATCTTCGGCCGTGTCTCCCGCCGTACCGGCACCCCGGTGGCCGGAACGCTGATCATCGGCACCGCCGTCGCCCTTACTGCCGGCCTGGTCCCGCTGGGTGCGCTGGCAGACGCCACCAGCATCGGCACGTTGTTTGCCTTTGCCTTGGTCAACGTGGCCGTGATCTACCTGCGGCGCAACCGCCCGGACCTCGAGCGGAGCTTCCGGGTTCCGCTGTACCCCATCACTCCAATACTGGGCACTGTGATGTGCGCCTACTTGATGCTCAACCTCGGCGCCGACACCTGGATCACCTTCGGGGTCTGGATGCTGGTGGGCATCGCCGTATACCTCGGCTATGGACGCCGGAACTCCAAGGTAGCCGCGCTCAGCGAGCGGGACTACCGTGAAATGACCACCAGGGCCGTGAGCCCGGAATCTGTGAAAGCAGCAAACTCATGACCATCGCCACCGAACTCCCGCTCATTGATAAACCAGGCGCATCCGGCGAGGACGCAGCCGCCGAGGCGCCCATCACCATGCTGAACCCGGACTTTCCTTTCAGCTACGACCACTACCTGGCACACCCTGACGGACTGGGCTCAGTCCCCGAGGAGCTCTACGGCACGGAAGTGGCCATCATCGGCGCCGGGCTGTCCGGGCTCGTTACCGCCTACGAACTCATGAAACTGGGCCTGAAGCCCGTCATCTACGAGGCCGACCAGATCGGTGGCCGTCTCCGCACTGCGAGCTTCCCCTCGGCCCCCGGCGTTGTGGCTGACCTCGGCGGCATGCGGTTCCCGGTTTCCGGCAAGGCGTTCTACCACTACGTGGACCTGCTCGGCCTGGACACCAACGACTTCCCCAACCCGATGGCACCGGCGACCTCCAGCACGGTGATCGAACTCGCAGGCAAGAAGCATTACGCCACCACGGCAGATGAACTGCCGGAGTTCTTCCGTGAAGTGGCCGATGCCTGGAAGGCCGCCGTCAACGACGGCGCCGCGTTCGCCGAAATGCAGGAAGCCATCAAAGCCCGCGACACCAAGCGGATCAAGGAACTGTGGAACGCGCTCCTGCCGGAACTCGACGAGCAGACGTTCTACGGCTTCATCGCCGCCAGCAAGTCCTTCAAGGAAGCCGGTTTCGCCCACCGGGAGGCATTCGGCCAGGTCGGGTTCGGCACGGGTGGATGGGACACCGACTTCCCCAACTCCATCCTCGAAATCCTCCGGGTCGTGTACACGGACGCAGACGATCAGCACCGCTCCATTGCGGGAGGAGCGCAAAGGCTCCCCGAGGCACTCTGGAACCACGCGCCGTCGGACCTCAAGCACTGGCCCCAGGGCACCTCACTGGCATCCCTGCACAGCGGTTCACCGCGCGGCGCCGTAGACAACATCCGCCGGGCAGAGAACGGCGACCTCGTGGTCCGCGAGAACTGGGGACGCGAAGCCACGTACCAGGCCGTCGTCACCACCTGCCAGTCATGGCTGCTGTCCACCCGCATCCACACCGAGGAAGCGCTCTTCCCCGCCGAGATGTGGACGGCAATCGAACGCTCGCACTACATGCAGTCGTCCAAGACGTTCGTCATGGTGGACCGGCCTTTCTGGAAGGACATCGACCCCGAAACCGGCCGCGAAGTCCTGTCCATGACGCTCACCGACCGCCTCAACCGGGCCACCTACTTGCTCGACGACGGTCCGGACAAACCCGCTGTGATGCTCCTGTCCTACACATGGAACGATGACGCCCTGAAATGGCTGGCCCTCAGCGCCGAGGAGCGCGTCAAGCTCATGCTGCACTCACTGGAGCAGATCTATCCGGGCGTGGACATCGCCAGCCATATCGTCGGCCAGCCGATCACAGTGTCCTGGGAGGCCGACCCGAACTTCATGGGCGCCTTCAAGGCCAATCTGCCGGGCCATTACCGGTACCAGCAACGCCTGTTCACCCACTTCAAGCAGGACCAGCTGCCCGGGCACCAGCGCGGTATTTTCCTGGCCGGTGACGACGTGTCCTTCACCGCCGGCTGGGCCGAGGGTGCAGTGACCACGGGGCTTAATGCTGTGTGGGGCGTAGTGAACCACCTTGGCGGCACGTCCGCCGTCGGAAACCCCGGCCCCGGCGACCTGTTGGATGAGCTCGGCCCGATCAGCCTGGACTAAACCCGCCACGACCCTTGCGTTGCGAGGCCCGCTCTGCACCTAATAACCTCCGGTTTGGGTGCAGAGCGGGCCTCGCATTCGTGCTTTAAGCGTGCATTTCCCGGTGCGCCGCTGCGAGTTCCTTGTAATGGGCTGCGTTGTGCTTCACGCCCTCGAACTCTTCGTCGGTGAGTTCACGGCGAACCTTGGCTGGAACGCCGGCCACGAGGGAGCGCGGGGGAATTACGGTGCCCTCCAGGACCACGGCTCCGGCCGCAATGAGCGAGCCCGTGCCAATCACTGCCCCGTTGAGGATGGTGGCGCTCATACCGATGAGGCAGTCGTCCTCCACCGTGCAGCCGTGGACCACTGCGCTGTGCCCTACGGAAACGCGCTCACCCACAGTGCAAGGGAAGCCGGGGTCTGCGTGGAGGACCACGTTGTCCTGGAGGTTGGAGCCTGCACCCACGCTGATCGCGGCGGTGTCTGCACGGACGGAGACGCCGTAGAAAGCGCTGGAGTCCTGGGCCAAGGTGGCCTTGCCGATGATGGAGGCCGTGGGCGCCACGAAGACGGATTCATGGATGGCCGGGGTGTCCCCGGCGAAAGTATAAGAGGGAGCCATAGGGCCCAGCATATTTCCAACTAGGGTGCAGGGGTGCGGAGGACCAGGAATTGGTAGTGCTGCACCCAGTTGCCCGCACCCGGGCCGGACTCCACGCCAACGCCCTCGGGCCAGATGCGGAAGTGCTCAATCGTGCCGTGCCCGCCGAAGATCCGCCGCACCGTGTCGTCACTGCGGCGGCTGAAGAAGCGCCGCGGTTCCTCGAGGTCCTCCGGGTTCAGGACTTCGTCGTCGTCACCTGACCAGAGTCCGACGGCGATCGGCGCACCAGGTGCGGTGACCCGCACGAGTTCGCGGACGACGTCGTGGATTCCGCTGTTGGGGACATGCAGGAGGGTGCTCATCGTCCACGCGGCAGGGAATACTGCATCGGGAAACGGGAGGCTCCGACCGCTCGCAACCGACACCTCAAGTCCGGCAGAGCGCGCCCTATGAATGCTCTCCGACGACAGATCCACTCCGGTGTAGTGCAGGCCCGCCCGGACAAACTCCACGCCCTCAACACCCGTGCCGCAGCCCAGCTCCAGCAAGGAATGCCGGTGCTCGGACTTCAGCAGTTGGATGAACCACTCCCGGCATTCAACGCGATGAGGAGTCAAAGGCCGGGTGTTCCGGACCGGAGCCTGGCGGTCATAGAAAACCGCCAGGTCAGCTTCGTGATCGGCCTCGGGAATGCCGTGCATACCCCCAGCTTAGAAGTGGTGCTAGTTGAACACCACGGTGCGGGTGCCGTCCAACAGCACCCGGTGTTCGGCGTGCCACTGGACTGCCTGCGCCAGCGTGCGGCCCTCTACGTCGCGGCCCATCTGGACGAACTGCGCGGCCGTGCGCGCGTGGTCCACGCGGATGACTTCCTGCTCGATGATCGGACCCTCGTCGAGGTCGGCCGTTACATAGTGGGCCGTAGCGCCGATGATCTTCACGCCGCGCGCATGCGCTTGGTGGTACGGCTTGGCGCCCTTGAATGACGGGAGGAACGAGTGGTGGATGTTGATGGCCTTGCCGTTCAACTCAGTGCAGAGGTTGTTGGAAAGGACCTGCATATAGCGGGCCAGGACGGTCAATTCCACGTCGTGTTCGGCGATGAGCTTCAGCAGCGCAGCCTCGGCCTGCGGCTTGGTTTCCGGCGTCACCGGGATGTGGTGGAAGGGGATGCCGTAGAAGTTGGCCAGCTCTTCGAGATCGCGGTGGTTGGACACGATGGCGGGAACCTCAATGGGCAAGGTTCCGGTGCGCTGCTGGAACAGGAGGTCGTTGAGGCAGTGGGCGTCCTTGGAGCACAGGATGATGGTGCGGACCTTTTCACCGACGGGGTTGATCTGCCAGGTCATGCCGAAGGATTCGGCCACCGGTCGCAGGGCAGAGGCCAGTTCGTCCTGGGTGCTCGACGTCGTTGCCTCCACGCGCATGAAGAAGTTGCCGGTGGTGGGGCTTCCGTACTGCTGCGAATCGGCGATATTGCAGCCTGCCTCAAGCAGTGCTCCCGCGACAGCGTGGACGATGCCGGGGCGGTCGGGGCAGGAGAGGGTCACAACGAAAGCGGTGGAGTCAGTCACACGGTCAAGCCTACCTGTGCTGCCTTGTTGTACTGTTAACGGGTCGCAACTGGCGTTGGGTGGACTACCACCAGGGAGCGGCAATCACGAAGACCACGGATCGTACGCCTGGGCCGAGGGTCATGTCTTACCGCAGCACGCACGTGACCGATCCCTCCGTAACCAAGGGGACGCGGGAATGCTGCTGCCGGTAGCCTGACCTGTAGCACCACCCGTTGCCTAGCCAGGAGATCTCCGTGTCTACCACAACCACTTCCGCGTCTGTCAGCAACCAGTCGCTTGCCGATCTCGATCCCGAGATCGCAGCAGTACTCAACCAGGAACTCGGCCGCCAGCGCGGCACCCTGGAAATGATTGCGTCCGAAAACTTCGCCCCCCGCGCCGTCATGGAAGCCCAGGGCTCGGTCCTGACCAACAAGTACGCCGAGGGCTACCCGGGCCGCCGCTACTACGGCGGTTGTGAGTACGTCGACGTCGCCGAGCAGCTCGCCATCGACCGCGTCAAGGAACTCTTCGGCGCGGAGTACGCCAACGTCCAGCCGCACTCCGGTGCCCAGGCAAACGCTGCAGCGCTCTCCGCCATGATCACCCCGGGTGACAAGATCCTCGGCCTGTCCTTGGCTCACGGTGGACACCTGACCCACGGCATGAAGCTCAACTTCTCCGGCAAGCTTTACAACGTAGCGGCTTACCAGGTTGAAGAAGACAACTTCCGCATCGACATGGACAAGCTCCGTGAGCAGGCCATCGCCGAGAAGCCGCAGGTCATCATCGCCGGGTGGTCCGCCTACCCGCGTCACCTCGACTTCGCCGCCTTCCGCTCCATCGCCGACGAAGTTGGCGCTCTCCTGTGGACGGACATGGCACACTTCGCCGGCCTCGTTGCAGCAGGCCTGCACCCGAGCCCGGTCCCGCACTCCGACGTCGTCACCTCCACCGTGCACAAGACCCTGGCCGGCCCCCGTTCCGGTGTGATCCTTGGCAAGCAGGAGTGGGCCAAGAAGCTCAACTCCAGCGTCTTCCCGGGCCAGCAGGGCGGGCCGCTCATGCACGTGATCGCCGCCAAGGCTGTTGCCTTCAAGATCGCAGGCAGCGAAGAGTTCAAGGAGCGCCAGGAGCGCGTTCTCGAAGGTGCCAGGATCATCGCTGACCGCCTGAACCAGGCCGACGTCGCCGAAGCCGGCGTCTCGGTCCTCACCGGCGGCACCGACGTTCACCTGGTCCTGGTTGACCTGCGCAACTCGCAGCTGGACGGCCAGCAGGCCGAAGACCTCCTGCACTCCGTGGGCATCACCGTGAACCGCAACGCTGTTCCGTTCGACCCCCGCCCGCCGATGGTCACCTCCGGCCTCCGCATCGGTACGCCGGCCCTGGCTACCCGCGGATTCGGTGCCACCGAGTTCACCGAGGTTGCCGAGATCATCGCCACCGCACTGAAGGCGGGCGCCGCCGCCGACGTCGAAAGCCTCCAGGCCCGCGTCGACAAGCTGGCCGCTGACTTCCCGCTGTACCCGCAGCACGAGCAGTGGTAAATCCGCGTTTCCGCGGATAAAGAAAGCATCACCCGGGCATTGAACCGGAGCTGACGGGATCCGCCGCCACATCTTCGGCGGCGGATCCCGTTGGCATGAGCCAACAGGTCACCCACCAGAAAGAGCAGATGGAATGACACAGTCCACCGCACAGATCCTTGACGGCAAGGCCACCGCCGCAGCCATCAAGGCAGAACTGACCACTCGCGTTTCCGTCCTCGCCGCCAAGGGAATCGTCCCCGGCCTGGGCACCATCCTGGTGGGTTCGGACCCCGGAAGCACCTGGTACGTCGGCGGCAAGCACAAGGACTGCGCCGAGGTTGGCATCCAGTCCATCCGCCGCGACCTCCCCGAGGACATCAGCCAGGAGGACCTCCTGAAGGTTGTCCAGGAACTCAACGAGAACCCGGAATGCACCGGCTACATCGTCCAGCTTCCGCTGCCCAAGCACATCGACCAGGACGTCATTCTCGAGGCTATGGACCCGGAGAAGGACGCCGATGGCCTGCACCCGATGAACCTTGGCCGGCTGGTGGCCAACGTCAACGGCGAGATGAAGTCCCCGCTGCCCTGCACGCCCAAGGGCTGCGTAGAGCTGCTCCGCCGCCACAACATTGAACTCAAGGGCAAGCGTGTCCTGGTGGTCGGCCGCGGCGTGACCATCGGCCGCCCGATCGGCCTCCTGCTCACCCGCAAGGAAGTCAACGCCACGGTCATCCTCGCCCACACCGGAACGGTGGACCTGCCGGCGGAACTGAAACAGGCCGACGTCGTGATTGCTGCCGCAGGCGTGCCGCACATGATCAAGGCTGAAGACCTCAAGCCGGGCGCCATCGTGCTCGACGTCGGCGTCAGCCGCGTGGACGACGGCAACGGCAAGGCTGTTGTCACCGGAGATGTGGACCCGGCCGCCGCCGACGTCGCCGCCTGGCTGTCCCCGAACCCGGGCGGCGTGGGCCCGATGACCCGCGCCATGCTGCTCGCGAACGTCGTGGAGAGCGCGGAACGCCAGGCTGGTATCGCCTAGTCCCCGCGAACACAGCAGGGCGCCTACTCCTCCGGGAGTAGGCGCCCTGCTCCGTTAACCCGACGACGCCGGACAAGCACCAAAGCTAGGCTCTGTGTATGCAGCCCCCTTTCCCTCAGTCCGGGCGGCGTCCGGGGCCCACGCGAGTCCCAGGGCAACGCCGGTTCGCTGGTCCGCCCACGAGTTTCATCGTCATCACGGTGGCCGTAGTCCAAATGGTGGGGACACTGTTTTCCGCCGGCCACCAGGATGCTCCGCGGCCCCTGGATGCGCTTGCGGTCCTGCTGCTCCTGGCCGGACCGGCGGGCTTGGCGTTCCGGAGGCGCGCGCCTCACGTGATGCTCCCCGTCGCGCTCCTTGCCACCGGAACGTACTTGGCGTTGGGCTACGCCTGGGGTCCGATCGTGCTGTCCCTGGCGTTGGCCATTGTCCTGACCGCCGCCGCGGGTCTTCGCTGGCAAGCCTGGACGGGTGCCGGAATCGCAGCCGCGGCGGTGGTCGCGGGTACTGCCATGACTGGCGACGACAGCTGGCCGGTGCGTGCCTCCGCGGGCGTGGCGTGGGCAGCGATCCTGGTCCTCATCGGGCAAGGCTTCCGACGTCGGAGCGAACGTTTGGCGGAATACCGGCGGCGCCACGAGGAAGCGCAGAAGGCCGAGCGCGACGAATACAGGCTCACCCTCGCCCGGGACATTCACGACGTCGTGGCGCACTCGTTGTCCATGATCAACGTGCAAGCGTCGGTGGCGCTCCACGTCGGTGCCGACGATCCGGAGAAGCTCAGGCCCGCCCTTGAAGCGATCAAGGCTGCCAGCAAGGAGTCGCTCACCGAAGTCCGCCAGCTCCTCGGCGTACTGCGGGAGGATGTCCCTCTGGCCCCGGCAGCGAGGCCCACCCTGGCCCGAATCCCGGAGTTGGTGAAGAATGCGGAGCTGGGTGGCCTCCGTGTCACGCTGCGGGACGACTCGGACCACCAGATCATCGGCCCGGCCCAGCAGGAGGCCGCGTACCGGATCATCCAGGAAGCCCTGACCAACGTCGGGAGGCACTCAGGTGCCCAATCCGCCGTCGTGCATGTCGCCCAAGCCGCCGGTCTGCTGACCGTGACCGTAGACGACGACGGCGGTGGCATGCGTGGAGCGCTCCCCGGCAACGGGCTCACGGGGATGCGGGAGAGGGCGGTCGCCTTAGGCGGGACGCTAGCTGTCCATGAACTGGAACCCGGCCTCCGCATCGAAGCCACCCTGCCGACAGAACCACAAGGAAACCTCCCATGATCCGCATCCTCCTCGCCGACGACCAGACCCTCATCCGCGCAGGCTTCCGTGCCCTCCTGGACGCGGAGCCGGACATGGAAGTGGTGGCCGAGGCCGGCACGGGCAGTGACGCTGTTCGCCTGGCCGCCCGCGACAAGCCGGACGTCATCCTCATGGACATCCGCATGCCGGACGACGACGGCCTGACCGCCAGCCGCAAGATTCTGGCCGATCCCAACCTGACAGGCACGCGCATCATCATCCTGACCACTTTCGAACTCGACGAGTACATTGCCGAAGCCGTGCGGGCCGGTGCCGCGGGTTTCCTGGTCAAGGACACAGAGCCCGCCGAACTTATCCGGGCCGTCAGGGTGGTCTACGACGGTGATGCACTGCTCTCACCGTCCGTGACCCGGCGCATCATGGCCCAGCTCGCGTCCCAGAGCCGGGCAGCCGCAAAAGTGGTGCCCTTGGCCCAGGTGACAGACCGGGAGCGGGAAGTGCTGGCTCTGGTAGGGGAGGGCCTGAACAATGCCGAAATCGCGGAACGCCTCTTCATCACGCCCCTGACCGCAAAGACCCACGTTTCACGCATCATGACCAAGCTGATGGTCCGCGACCGCTCCCAACTGGTGGTGCTGGCGTACGAATCGGGCGTGGTGAAGCCCGGCTGGAGCAGCTGATCCGCCAGAAGCCGTCTCCCGGCGGAGTAGCGCTGCGGCCCAAGGTGACTCCCGACGGCGGACGCCTCACGGTCCGCTGATCGGCAGACTCGAACCAGAGCCGAAAGACGGTTCACGCCGGGCACCGGCGGAGAGAGTTTGGATCACCGACATGTTCACAGCATTCACTTCCATCGTTGGGGAGACCACGACGCCCGGGGGAGCGCTGGCACAGGTGCCGGCCGCCGTCGCCGCGCATGGTCCGTGGGGAGACGGCGCAGCCTGGCCGTTCTTCCTGTTGTTCCCGCTGTTCTGGATCCTCGTGATCGGCACGCTCATTTTCGTGGGCCGCCGTACCTGGCGTCGAAACCATCACTGGGCCGCAACGCAAGGCGCCGAGAGTGTGCTGCGCGAGCGTTATGCGCGCGGCGAGATTGACGAGACCGAGTTCCGCCAGCGGTTGGAGGTCCTGCGCTCGCAGCCCAGCACCTAACCGATCCCAACGGAAATGAGAGGGTTCTTGCAGGAATATCTGCAAGAGCCCTTTCACATGTCAGTGGGCGCTACTAGTCTGCTGAGGGTGCACAATGAAGCAACACGCTCTCCGACACCCACACCGTCAGAATCGTCGCAAGCCAGCCTCGACATGAACCGACCCACCGTCATCAGCGCGCGGAACCTCACCAAGGCTTATGGTGACCTCACCGCCGTGGACAACATCTCCTTCGACGTACCGGCAGGGGAGTCCTTTGGCCTCCTGGGCCCCAACGGTGCCGGCAAATCGACCACCATGAAAATGATCGGTGGCGTATCCCAGCGCACCTCGGGCACGCTCACCATCATGGGCCTGGACCCGGAGTCGCACGGCCCGGAAGTCAGGGCGCACCTGGGCGTCGTTCCCCAGCAGGACAACCTCGACGAAGAGTTGAAAGTCCGCGAGAACCTGATCGTCTACGGCCGCTACTTTGGCTTGCCGATGAGCTACCTGAAGCCGAAAGCCGACGAGCTCCTTGAGTTTGCGCAGCTGACGGACAAGGCCAACGCCAAGGTTGACGCGCTCTCCGGCGGCATGAAGCGGCGCCTCACCATCGCCCGGTCCCTCATCAACGAGCCCCGGATCCTGCTCCTTGATGAACCCACCACCGGCCTCGATCCGCAAGCCCGCCACATCCTCTGGGACCGCCTGTTCCGGCTCAAGGAAAACGGCGTCACCCTCATCCTCACCACGCACTACATGGACGAAGCCGAGCAACTCTGCGACCGCCTGATCGTGGTGGACAAAGGCCGCATTATGGCCGAGGGTTCGCCCGCCAGCCTCATTCGCGAGCACTCGTCGCGCGAGGTACTCGAGCTCAGGTTCGGGTCCGAGCGGAACGCAACCATCGGCGTCGAACTCCATGGCATCGGCGAACGGCTGGAGACGCTGCCCGACCGCGTGCTCATCTACACGCACGACGGCGAGGCCGCGTTGGAACAGGTCCATGCGCGGGGGCTGCGTCCCATGACGTCGCTGGTGCGACGCTCCTCGCTGGAGGACGTGTTCCTTCGGCTCACAGGGAGGAGCCTCGTTGACTGACCCGGCGAACCAGCCAATCACGACGGCGGCGCCTCCGTTGCGGGCCCACCCACCTGAGGTTTCGGCCGCCAGGGCGCGGCGCTGGGGAGCGTTCTTCTACGCCGAGCAAGTGCTCCGGGTCATGCGCAATTACGGCTGGTCCGTGATCCTCTACAGCGTGGGGCAGCCTGTCGCGTACCTGTTCGCCATGGGAGTCGGCCTGGCCAGCTTGGTGGATGCCAACAGCGAGTCCGCTTTCGGTGGGGTCAGCTACCTGGAGTTCGTGGCTCCGGCGCTGTTGGTCTCTGCTGCGGTGATGACGGCCTCCGGCGAATTCTCGTATCCGATCATGGACGGCTTCAAATGGCGCAGGGTGTTCTACGGCCCCCACGCCTCACCGCTGGTTCCCGAACAAATCGCAAGCGGACACATCATGGCCAGCACCCTCAGGTTCCTCCTGCAATCGCTGGTGTACTTTGCGGTGGTCGCCATGTTCGGCGCTTCACCGAGTCCTTGGGGGTGGGTTGCGGCCCTTATTGCCACCGTATCTGCGTTGTCCTTCGGCCTGCCATTGATGGCCTACGCCGCGAGCATCACCCAGGACAAGGGCCAGTTCGCGCTGGTTCAGCGGTTCATCGTGATGCCGTTGTTCCTGTTCTCCGGGACGTTCTTCCCGCTCGATTCGCTGCCGCTCGCAGTCAGGTGGATCGGGTGGATATCCCCGGTGTGGCATGGAACTGAGCTGGGCAGGGTGTTCACCTACGGCATGGACCAGGACCCGGTGCTGACCATCATCCACGTCGTGTTCCTGCTGGCGACCGCCACTGTTGGCTGGTTGCTGGTCCGCCGCCAGTTCGTGAAAAGGATGGGCTCATGAGCGTCCTGACGGGTGGCCACAGCGCCACGGATCTTGCGCGTGAGCGGAAGTTCGGTTCCCTCTACTCGCGCAATGCCAAGGCCGTCGTGGGCCGCGGATTGATGGCGGCCAAGTCCAGCACGTGGCTGGTGATGGTCTCAGGTTTCTTCGAGCCAGTGCTGTTCCTGCTGGCCATGGGCGTGGGAATGGGCTCGATTGTGGGCACGGTGCAAGGCCCGGGCGGCGAGGAAATCAGTTACGCGGCCTACATTGCCCCGGCGCTGCTGGCCGTTTCGGCGATGAACGGAGCCATCTATGACTCCACGTGGAACGTCTTCTTCAAGATGAACTTCGCCAAGCTGTACCAGGGGATGCTCTACACCTCGCTGGGGCCGCTGGACGTAGCGATCGGCGAGATTTTCCTGGCTCTCCTTCGGGGCCTGCTGTATGCCACGGGATTCACCGCTGTCATGGGGGTGATGGGACTCCTCACCAGTTGGTGGGCCATCCTGGTCATTCCTGCGTCGGTACTGATCGCCTTCGGCTTCGCGAGTTTCGGGATGGGCATCACCAGCTTCATGAAGACGTTCCAGCAAATGGACTGGATCAACTTCTTCCTGCTGCCCATGTTCCTGTTCAGCGCCACGTTCTACCCGCTCAGCGTCTACCCGCAGGTCATCCAGTGGTTCATCCAGGCGATGCCCCTGTGGCATGGCGTGGAGTTGCTGCGGCAGATCAGTGTGGGGTCGTTCAGCCCGGCCACCGCTATCCACGTGGGCTACTACGTGGTGATGATTGCGCTGGGTATCATGCTGACCACCGGAAGGCTGCGCCAGTTGTTCCTCAAGTAGGGACAGCCGGCGCAGCCCCGGGAGTTACTCGAAGGAAGTCCGCCGGGCATCATTCGTTCTTGTCTTCCACAGATCTGGTGGATTGACCTTGAACCGGCGCCCTGTCAGCGCCTTCGGTATAAGCCTGATGTAGTTGTCTTTCGGCCCTGGTTGCCAAGGCTCAAGCCCCAGAGCATCGACTTCTGCTGTTTCGTCCGGATCAGTCATCAGCTCCGTATCGCCGCGGGCCACCACGCTCCAGGCTTCGCCCGTGGCGGCGTCGTATCCGTCAATTTCCAGCACGGCCGGCCGGGAGGCTTGTGCGCCCCACAGCTTCCGCCCAGGGCTGCTGCGGAACACGGGGTTGCGCTGAAACAGGACGTAATTTACCGGGAAGATCTCCGGATGGTCATCCACTATCAGGCCAATACGGCCGATGGTTTCAGCGGCCAGCAGATCCCAGCAGGCGTTGAAGGGCAGGTCCTGGACTTCATGGTGCGTGGATGAGCTGCCGATGTCCGGGGAGTCATTCATTATTACCTCTCGTAACCGCTTGGCTCGTGCATGGGTTCCGTGGCCTTGGGACGCCTCAACTGCGGCGTCGGGCGCAGGATTTATGGTGCCGTCTCGGGTTCCCTGGCCGGCCACCAACGCTTTGAATCGCTGATGACAAACCGCCGTCCGGTGAGCTCAGTGGGCGTGATGCGAAACAGAAAATCCTTGGTCCCTGGTTCCCATGGCGATAGATCGTGGGCTGCGCTTTCCTGGCTGGGGTCATCGGAGGGGATGGCTTCCGGCAGTCCTTTGGCTACGACGCTCCACGCAATGGTTCCGTAGGAATTGAAGCCGTCTGCTTCCAAGGCAACAGGCTCTGCGCCCATCAGTGCGTCCATTTTGGTTCCCGGCGCGGTCCTCAAGATCAAGGTCCCATCCTCCGGAAAATAGTTGACGGGAAAGATCTCGGGACCCGAACTGCCGGACAGAGCCAGCCGTCCCAAGGAGTTGGAACGCAGGAGTCTCCAACATTCGTGAACTTTCAGGATCTGTACCTCAGGTGGGTCTTCAACCGTGCTCATGTGCCGAGCATACATAGCGGGAGGGCGGAGACCTAGGGTGCCCAAGCCAACCGTCGCCACTAACTCAATTTTGCCCTTGAAACTCTGTTCGCCGTCCGTGGAAGCGGGCACAGGCACCTTTGCGCATTTGAGAGAATGGGTGCATGCAATCTCTCGGTGACCCGCACCCGTCCACGTCCCCCGCCGGTAAAGGCATCTTCAAGGGCTTCCGCATTGGCGGCCTGGGGATGACCGTCGTCATCATCGCGTTCCTGGTGGCCGTGATCTTTGCGGCCAACCAGAACGACGTTGTGGGCTGGGTCGTCGCAGTCGTGGCCTTCGGATGGCTGGCGCTGGCCACGTTCGTGGTGCTCAGCATCCGCAGGGCCGCGCAGCGTGCCGGTGCAAAGCTGACCGAAGCGCAAAATGCCTTCAACGCCGCAGCCGGCCGCGCGCCGTCGTCGTCCGCTGCTGACAGTGGCGGCACGCGCGTAGTAGCCGAACGCAGCAAGGCTGACGAGGTGCGCGACCTCAAACTGGACCACTCGTTCAAGATCGTCCAGGTACAGGTCCGTGTCGTCGATGAGGAGCGGGCCAAGGGCGGTGCTGCTGATCAGGACACCATCAACCGCGCGCTGGAAACCATCGCCATTACGGCCACCAACGCGCGCGACATGATCAAGTCCTCCGGCGGCTCGGACGAGCCCGTCGCCGGCACCATCATCGACTAGAGTGGACCGGGTGAGTACGGCATTGAAGAAGGACTTCCTTCGCATCGCGTCAGTTAACGTCAATGGCCTGCGGGCTGCCTACAAGAACGGCATGGCGGAATGGCTGGAGCCACGCGAGGTAGACATCCTCTGCCTGCAGGAAGTCCGCGCACCTGATGACATCGTCAGGAAGCTGATCGGCGAAGGCTGGCACATTCTCCACACCGAGGCTGAGGCCAAGGGCCGGGCCGGCGTTGCCATTGCTTCCCGCGAGGAGCCCACGGCCACCCGCGTCGGCATCGGCGACGACTACTTCGACACTTCCGGACGCTGGGTTGAGGCCGACTACACCGTCAGGAACAGTGCCGGCGAAGCCACCACGCTCACCGTCGTCAGCGCCTATGTGCACTCCGGAGAAGTGGGAACCCCCAAGCAGGACGACAAGTTCCGCTTCCTCGACGCCATGATTGTCCGCTTGCCCGAGCTCGCCAAGCACAGCGACCACGCTTTGGTGGTGGGCGACCTCAACGTCGGACACACAGAACTCGACATCAAGAACTGGAAGGGCAACGTCAAGCGTGCCGGCTTCCTCCCGGAGGAGCGTGCATACTTTGACCGCTTCCTCGGCGAAGAAATCGGATGGAGGGATGTCCACAGGGGCCTGGCAGGAAACGTCGCCGGCCCCTACACCTGGTGGTCCCAGCGCGGTAAGGCCTTTGACACTGACACAGGCTGGCGCATCGACTACCACCTGGCCACACCGGGCCTCGCTGCAGCCGCTTTCTCGGCTGTCGTGGACCGGGCGCCTTCGTGGGACACCCGCTTCTCCGACCACGCACCGCTGGTAGTCGACTACCGGCTCTAAGCTCCTTAAGGTATTCCTCCATGACTAGTTCCACCACGACTGAAACCGGCGCTTCCGTTGACGCTGCCGCCGAGCCGAAGCCGGTGACGTCCACCAAGCCGGCAGTTGGCGCCAAGCACCGCGTCCTGTCCGGCATGCAGCCCTCCGCCGACTCCCTGCACCTGGGCAACTACCTCGGCGCGCTGGTCAACTGGGTACGGATGCAGGACGAGTACGACGCCGTCTTCTTCATTCCGGACCTGCACGCCATCACCGTCCCCCAGGATCCGGCAGAACTTGCCCGCCGCACCCGGGTCACCGCAGCCCAGTACATCGCCGGCGGCGTGGACGTGGACAAGTGCACCTTGTTCGTCCAGTCGCAGGTCCCCGAACATGCCCAGCTCGCGTGGGTTCTGAACTGCATCACCGGCATGGGTGAAGCCAGCCGTATGACCCAGTTCAAGGACAAGGCGCAGAAGCAGGGTTCGGACCACGCCAGCGTGGGCCTGTTCACCTACCCCATCCTGCAGGCCGCGGACATCCTCCTGTACCAGCCGCATGGCGTGCCCGTGGGCGAGGACCAGCGCCAGCACGTTGAACTGAGCCGGGACCTCGCCAACCGCTTCAACAGCCGGTTCGGGGAGACCTTCCAGGTTCCCGAAGCCTTCATCCAGAAGGAATCGGCAAAGATCTACGATCTCCAGAACCCGAACGCCAAGATGTCCAAGTCTGCGGAATCACCCGCCGGACTGATTAACCTCCTGGATGATTCCAAGACTGTAGCCAAGCGGATCAAGTCGGCCGTTACGGACACCGAGACCGAGATCCGCTACGACCGTGAGAACAAGCCAGGTGTTTCCAACCTGCTGACCATCTACTCGGCCATCAGCGGAACACCGGTAGAGAAGATCGTGGCTGACTACCAAGGCAAGATGTACGGCCACCTTAAGGTCGACCTCGCGGAACTCGTCTCCGGACACTTGGCACCAATCCGGGAACGTGCCAACGAACTCCTGGCCGATCCCGCGGAACTCGATCGCCTCCTGGCCCTCGGCGCGGACAAGGCACGCGAGATTGCCTCAGCCACCCTCGCAGATGTCTATTCCAAGGTCGGCTTCCTGCCGTACCGGGGGGACACCAACCGAAGCGAACAGGGAGTCCGCTAACTCCATGTGCTCTGCTGGCCAGCTCAACGTCAAGACCGACACCCGCAAGGGTGTCGGTCCGGACGACTCTCGCCAGACCGCTGTCACCGGCACCGACTGCGGTGCCGGTGACACCATGTGCGTGGGCGTTATCCTCGGTTTTCCGCCGGAGATTGCCCGCGAGTTGCAGGAATGGCGGGCCTCCTTCGGTGATCCGATGGCCGAGGTCATTCCTGCCCACATCACGCTGATTACCACCACGCCCACCCAGGACTGGGCCGCGACCCGGGAACATGTCCGGGAAGTCGCACGGACACAGGAACCGTTCCACATCACGATTTCCGGCACGGGTTCCTTCCGGCCTGTCTCACCGGTGGTGTTCGTGAATGTGGAAGAAGGCTTTGAAGAGTGCGTGCAATTGCACGAAAAGCTTCAAACCGGCCCCCTGGAACGGATGCTGCCCTTCCCGTACCACCCGCACGTCACTGTGGCGCACGATGTGGCGCAGGAAAATCTTGACGAGGCCGAAACGGTCCTCAGAGATTACCGGGCGACCTTCCCTGTGGTTAGCATGGGACTTTACGAGCACGACACCAATGGAATTTGGCAGCTACGGGAAGAGCTCGACTTTGGCGGCGATACTGACGAAGAACAGCAAACGGATTCACGCCACGCAGGCGGACGCTCCTCCGCTTCCAACTGAGCTGGCCAAACTCAAACTTGAGCTGCTCCGCAAGAGGCAGGAATGGGGCCAGGCCAAACGTGCCGGTGAGGGCCTGCCGAAGAAAGCCGGAGCATTCTTTGCCCTCTTCATGGCCAGGCTGAACACCAACCGGGCCATGCGTTCCTTCCAGCACTACTCCCGGCAGCATGGGCCGCTGTTGAGTGCGGGCATTGGCTTCAACATGTTCTTCTCCGTGACAGGTCTGCTCACCACCGGCTTTGCGGTTGCGGGAATTGTTTTGGGGGGAAGCCCTGCGCTTCAGGACGCGGTCATCGACAGCGTCGCCGCGGCGGCCCCCGGACTCCTTCAAGTGGATGGCGGCGAAGGGCTGGTGGATCCGCAGTCATTGCTCAACCCGTCCGGACTTGGCTGGACAGCCCTGATCGCGGCGGTAGTCACCGTCTTCATCTCCCTGGGCTGGATAGCAAGCATCCGTGAGGGCATCCGGGGGATCATGAACGCCGATCCCTTGGTACGTAATGCTGTCCTCCAGAAGCTCATCGACGCCGGTACCCTGTTGCTCCTTGGAGTCATTCTGGTCATCAGCGCAGGCGCCTCCCTGATTTTTGGGACAGCGGCCGACTGGTTCATCGGTTTGCTGAAGTTGGACGAGGCAGTGGCCGCACCTATCGCCGCCACCGTCAAGATTGTGGTTCCCCTCCTGCTGAACTGCGCGACGGCGGCAGTACTGTTCCGTATCGCCGCCGGCCTGAAGCTGGGGAGGCGGGCGTTCCTTGAAACGGTGGTGCTCGCCGGCGTAGGGACGACTGTCCTTCAACTTTTCAGTACCGAGCTCCTGGCCCGGTCAGGAAACAACCCCGTTTTGGCTTCCTTTGCCATCATCATTGGCCTGCTGATCTGGTTCAACCTGGTGAGCCAGGTGTATCTCGTCTCGGCATCGTGGTCCGCCATTCGCGAGGCTGATACTGAGTCAGGCGAGACTCCGCGTAAGAAGGTCCTCGGGTCGCGCCGCGTGGCGCCCCGTACCTGACAGTCGTTTCCAGGGAGATGCCATGAACAATCAACTGTGGATCGGCTGCCTCCTCGGGGCTGCCGTGGGTTTGATCGTTGGGCAGCTGATCTTCAATTCACCCTTCCTGGGAATCCTCATCGGACTCGGGCTTGGTGCCTTGGCAGGGGCCGCGACGGGACCCCGCCGCGGATAGGGCGGTTGGGCCCGTTCCTGAGGCTAGGGGGCCCTAACCAGCCCTTCCCATACCACGGTCCAGTCGGCTGGAAACCCGGGGGCATGGCGGTCCGGGCCGTTGTCCCATCCAGCTGCCATGAGAGCGACAGCGGCGAGCAGCCCACCATTGCCTGGCAGGTAGAGCGGCAACGAGTCCGTCTGGCGGTTGTGCCCGTTGGGCAGGACCGTGTTCTTGCCCGCGCTCAGGAGGAGCGCATCCACTGCGGCCTCCGGGTCCTCAAGCCGTGCTGCGGTCATGGCCATCACCGGGTAGTCCCAGCCCCATGTACTGCCCCAGTCCCAGTCGGCCAGGACATCCGTCAGGGTGGCACGCATGATCTCCGGATCAATGATGTCAGTGCGGGGGAGGACACCGAGGGCGCACAGCATGGAAGGGTGATCCGTGCGGATAGTGAACGGCTCGACGTCGATCGCAGCATAGATGCCGTCAACCACCCGGGGCGGCACCATGCCTTCAGCTACTGCCGACCATCCCTCCACAGGCTCCAACCCGAGACGTTCCCGCCACGATGCTGCCGTTCGCAAGGCCCACTGCCAGTAGGCAAGCTCAAAGGTGGGATTGGTGACCTTTGCCCTGATGGAACCATAGCTTTCCTGCGCCGGAATGAGGGGCGGCCCCAGCTCGAACCCGCGGGTCGTGGGGTGCGCAAAGCTGGCCATGAAGGCAGCTGACTCGAACACGATCTCCGCGAATTCCTCGAGGACGTCACGGCTGGGATGTGCCCGGTACACCAGCTCGGCCAAGTGGATGGGATGGGGCTGCTGCCAGATCAGGAAGGTCCCGATAGGGCTCGGGCTTTCCCGGCCGTCAGGTCCCACCTGCTTGGGCCAGCGGACGCCGTCGAAACCCTGCGCTTTGGCGGTCTGGCGTGAGGTCTCCAGGACGCTCGAGTACCACCGCAACGACGGCAGGAGCAGCTCCGCCCTGTTCCAGTGTGCAAAGTGTGCGGCGTGCCACCAGTGCATTTCCACGTGGAAGCGTCCCCGCCACGAGTTGCATACGAGCCCCGTTTCCTGCGGCGGCAACGAACCCGAACAATTGATCGCGGTCAGGTACTGGGACAGGACGATCCTGCGTTCCAACTCTTTGGCGCGGGGATCATCGGTGGAGTCAAGCTCGATCGCCCCACCCGATGACCAAAAATCCGGCCAAGAGGTCCCGGACGCTGAGATGACAGCTCGTGCAGGTGAAAGCTCGACGCCGTCACGCCCCTCAGCGGGGCCGCTCACCTGAGGGGCCGCTATGGTCGGCCGGTTGTTGCCTCGTGG
Organism: Paenarthrobacter sp. TE4293; assembly: GCF_050435325.1. NCBI lineage: Bacteria > Bacillati > Actinomycetota > Actinomycetes > Micrococcales > Micrococcaceae > Paenarthrobacter > Paenarthrobacter sp. TE4293. Next base: position 246,704 of record NZ_JBNJRY010000002.1, on the reverse strand, counting down.
AAGGCAGTCACCGTCCGCGGTGGATTCGAAGGCAACGGAGAAGTCCAGGACCGTGGAGGTGTCCGGGCTTCCGGCCTGGATGGGGAAGATTCGGAGCTGGTGGCGATCGGTGTACTCCACTGCCAGGTTGGCGCCGGTGATCACCACCTGGTAGCGGGAATCGTCGAGTTCACGGTGGACACGCCAGGCCTTCGCGCCCGGGTGGGTTTCCGAGGTGGTGGGCTCGGCGAGCGTGGTGCTGTGGGCATCCGGCCGGTTCCAGTCCGCAGCGTCGTGCCAGGCCTCGGAACCGTAAGGGAAGCCGATGCCGACCACCAGGCCGGCAGCAAGCGCCGACGACTCCACGCGGAAGCCGAGCTCGTCCCGGGCGGGGTGGCACGCCGTCGTCACGGAGACGGGATATCCGGCCAGGGTAAAGCGGCTGGTCACTGTACCCGTCCAGAGGTCGAGCGTTTGCTCTGTGTCGGCGAGGTCGGCCGGTGTGAGGGGACGGTCGGTGCCGTCCCTCCTCCACCGGAACCCGATGCGCCCCAGATCGAGTCGATGCGCGTTGGCACGCAACCAGGTTTCGCCCAAGGAGGTGTCGGTTTCACGGTCGTTGACGATGTCGCCCACCATGTCCACGTAAGGGACCGGCCCCCGCGGGGAGTCGTAGAGGACAGTGGAGCCGGCGAGGTCATACGTCTGGGCAGGTGGAACGGAATGCCAACCCCACTGCGCCTGTGTACCCAGCAGCGTTCCCGGAGGCAGGTCATCACGCGCTCCCACGGGATAGTCCGTGGGGAGCGACTGCAGTCCGGTGAGATCCATGGTGAAGGCAAACTCGCCGTTGCCCACGGAGACGGGGCCTCGCGGATCCAGGTGCTGCTGCCGGACATTGTGTCGCTGGACCAGAATCCTGCGATCAATTGCCGGGGATTCCGAAGTCTTGCTGTGGCTGTGCACTGTGCACGCCCTCCTGATGCTGTCTGCTGTGACTGCTGCTGGGGATTATCCGGTCAAATCGGGTATCGGGGCCGGCTCCCCTGAGTGGTTGGGCCTGTAGGTGAAACCGTTTTCCGAAACGATTCAATACTTGTTCCTGCGTGAGTAGCTGTCAACCCTGGCATCTTCGCTGCCGTCGGCGGGCGCCAGAACTACCGTCTCTTCGCGTTCCAGCAGCGGGAAGAAGGCTGCCCGCTCGTCGGGTGTCTTGTTGGGCTGGTGCAAGGTAAGGAACAGGCTCCCATCCAGGCGGCGGCCGATCATTCCATGACCGCCGTCTGTGCTCCAGAGTGGTTCGGATTCCTGGGTCCACGGGCCCAGGATCGTTCCCGATTCGCTGCGGGCAATACCCATGGCGTAGCCGTGGTCGCCGAAGCTGGACCACAGCATGATGAGCCTGCCGCTGCTGAGTGGGAACAGGAAGGGACCATCCGTGACGTATACGGGAAACTCGCGGTCTTTTACCGAAGGGACGTCCAGCGCGCGGGACCACGGAGCCTCCGAGGCGCTGAAGAGGAAGATGGGCACGCCAACAGCCTCCCGAAGGTCCGGACTGAGCCGCTGGGCCATCATGGTGCCGTCGTGCACCTGCTTCCACTCGTGGCAAAAGACCATCCAGGGAGCCCCCTCCCCGTCCACATGGAGCGTGCCGTCCAGGCACTGCCAGTTACCTGGAGTGACGGGCCCCTCACTCCACGGCGCGTAGGGCCCCTCTGGTTTTTCGGCCGCAAGTATTTGCGTTCCCCGGAGAGTGCCGGGCGCGATGAAGGTGGCGAACATAAAATAGCGCCCTTGGTACTCATGAACCTCAGGAGCCCAGTACTGCTCCTGGCTCCAGAATCCGCGCGGCGGTCGGAACGCCTCAAGGGGACCCTCCCAGGCGACAAGGTCGCTGCTTCGGTAGCAGTCGAATCCTGTTGCCTGCCCGGACCAGATGTTCTTATCGGTGCTGCCGAAGAGCAGGTAGCTGCCGGATGCCCGGTGCGTGAGTACGAACGGATCCCGGATCTGGATCTGGTCCAAGCGCAAGGCCAAGTTGGTCTCCTCGGTGAAACAAATAGTTCATATCCAAAACTATTGACGAACATACACCATCTTGATACGTTTCAGGAACCGTTTTCTGAGCCTGAAAGAAGCTTACCCAATGACGCGTAAATCCCTCCGGCATATCCGCAAGTCCATAGCCTTCGTAGCAGCCGTCAGCATGTTCGGCCTGACGGCTGCCTGTTCCAGCCCATCATCCAACCAAGCCGAGGACGGCCCTGTGGAGATCCGGTTCTCGTGGTGGGGCAACGCCACCCGTGCCGAACTGACCAACAAGGCCATCAAGGAATTCGAGGCTGCCAACCCCAACATCAAGGTCAAGCCGGAGTACGGCGACATTGGCGGCTACTTTGACAAACTGGCCACCCAGGTAGCTGCCAACGACGCTCCCGATGTCATAACCATGGGCGGCGCCTACCCTGCCGAGTACGCCAACCGGGGCGCACTGCTGGACCTGTCCGAGGTTGACGGGTCCTTGGACCTCTCCAAAATGGATCAGGGAGCCCTGGAAAACGGGCAGGTCCAAGGCAAGCAGTACGGCGTTTCGACCGGTGCCAACGCGCTGGCAATCGTCGTCAACCCGGCCGTTTTCCAAGCGGCGGGTGTTGCCCTGCCGGACGATAGCACATGGTCCTGGGACGACTTTGCCAAGACCGCAGAGGACATCACCGCCAAGAGCCCCAAGGGTACGTACGGCACCGCGACTGTCCTCACCCATGATTCCCTGGACGCCTTCGCCCGCCAGCGCGGAAAGTCGCTCTACACCCAGGACGGCCAACTGGGCCTGGACAAAGAAACTGTGCAGGACTATTTCGACTTTTCCCTGAAGCTCAGTGAATCAGGTGCCGCCCCCAGCGCCTCGGAGACCGTGGAGAAACTCAACGTCAGCACGGAACAGACGCTCATGGGCATGGGCCAGGCAGGAATGATGCTCACTTGGACCAACTCACTGACAGCCCTGAGCAAAGCCTCCGGTGCAGAGCTGAAACTCCTCAAGCTCCCTGGCGAGACTCCCACACCTGGAATCTGGCTGCAGTCTTCGCAGTTCTATACGATCTCGGCCCGCAGCAAACACACGGACGCTGCAGCCAAACTGGTCAGCTTCCTGGTAAATAATGAAGCCGCTGCGAAGATCATCCAGAGCGACCGTGGCGTGCCCAGCAACTCCGGGATGCGCACGGCCATCCAGGATCTGCTGACACCGCAGGGCAAGGTGGAAGCCGCCTACATCGACCAGATCGGCAAGATGGACTTCGCGCCGACGTTCATCGGCCCCACCGGGTCCACTGCCGTTTCTGAGATTACGGCGCGCATCAACACCGAGGTATTGTTCAAGCGGCTGACTCCGGAAAAGGCGGCGGAGCAGTGGCTCAGCGAAAGCAAGGCCGCCATCGGCAAATAGCCTGTCAGCCGGCGTCGGGGACTTCCAGGTAGGGGTCCGCCCATGCGCTGATGATGCGGGCAACCCGTGCTGCCTGGCCCTTCCCGGTCAGGAGATGTTCGCTGCCTTCCAGGGAAATGAAGCTCCGGGGGTGCCGGGCAGTACGGAAGATCTCACTGGCGTTGTCGATTCCCACTGTGTTGTCGGTGGGGGAGTGCATCACCATCAGCGGCTTGTGGAGGGTGCGGATGCAGTCGCGCAGATCAGCGCGTTCCACGTCCTCCACAAAGTGGCGGCGAACCTCCATGGGGCGTCCGCCGAGGTCCACCACCGCGCTGCCATCGCGCAGGATGGCGTCAATTTCAGTGTCGAACATGTGCTCAACATGCTTTGGTTCGTACGGTGCCCCGACCGTCACCACGGCGTTCAGGCCGGGGATGTCGCGGGCCGCAGCCAACACCGCTGCACCGCCGAAAGAGTGTCCCACCAGCAACGAGATTCCCCGGCCCTGTTCCCGCATGAACTCCGACGCCAGGATGGTGTCGGCCACCTTCACACTGAACGATCCCGCCGACCATTCACCGGCTGAGCCTCCCAGGCCCAGGTTGTCGAAGCGCAGCATTCCCACGCCCTGCTCGGCCAGCCCCTTGCAGATGCGGGAGGCGGCAGGGCTGTCCTTGCCGAGAGTCAGGCCATGCGAGTACAGGCCCCAGCCCCGAACAGGGCCCTCGGGCACATCCACGATGCCTGCCAGCGTGTCGCCGGTGCTTCCCGTGAAGCTGATCTTCTCAGAGCGTGACACGCTGTCTCCTGGTAATTAGAGGGCCGGTTGCGGCCAGTGATTAACGACGACGGCGCCGTCACCATGAGTGGTGAGCGGCGCCGTCGTCGTACTGTTCTTTGGGTGAACGGCTGACTAGATCTTGCGGGACAGGATGGCCTGCTTGACCTCTGCGATGGCCTGTGTCACCTGGATGCCACGCGGGCATGCTTCCGAGCAGTTGAAGGTGGTGCGGCAACGCCACACGCCTTCCTTGTCGTTGAGGATCTCCAAGCGCATGTCGCCGGCGTCATCACGGGAATCGAAGATGAAGCGGTGTGCGTTGACGATCGCTGCCGGACCAAAGTACTGACCATCGGTCCAGAAGACCGGGCAGGAAGAGGTGCAGGCAGCGCACAGGATGCACTTGGTGGTGTCGTCAAAGCGCTCACGGTCCTCAACGGACTGCAGGCGTTCCTTGGTGGGCTCGTGGCCCTTGTTGATGAGGAACGGCATGACTTCGCGGAAGGACTGGAAGAAGGGTTCCATGTCCACGATCAGGTCCTTCTCCACGGGGAGGCCCTTGATCGGCTCGACGGTGATGGGCTTGGTGGTGTCCAGGTCCTTCAGCAGCGTCTTGCAGGCGAGACGGTTGCGGCCGTTGATGCGCATGGCATCGGAACCGCAAACGCCGTGGGCACAGGAGCGGCGGAAGGAAACGCTGCCGTCGATCTCCCACTTGACCTTGTGCAGGGCATCCAACACGCGGTCCGTGCCGTACATGGTCAGTTTGTAGTCATCCCAGCGTGCCTCGTCCGAGATCTCGGGGTCGTAGCGGCGCACGCGGAGCGTGATGTGGAACGTGGGGATTTCACCGTCGCCGGCGACGCTTGCCGGGAGCTCGATCTTGGAAGCGGGCTCTGCCATTTCGGTCGTCATTAGTACTTACGCTCCATCGGCTCGTAACGGGTGAAGATGACGGGCTTCGTCTCAAGACGGATGCCCGCGACGGATTCCGCGGAGGAATCTACGGTGACGGAATTGTCCAGGTAAGCCATGGAGTGCTTCATGAACTTTTCGTCGTTGCGGTCCGGGAAGTCCTCGCGGTAGTGGCCACCGCGCGACTCTTCACGGTGCAGTGCGCCCACGGTCATGACCTTGGCCATGTCCAGGAGGAAGCCCAGTTCCACGGCTTCCAGGAGGTCCAGGTTGAAGCGCTTGCCCTTGTCCTGAACGGTGACGTGCTTGTACCGCTCTTCGAAGGACGCGATGTCGCGAAGGACCTGCTCCAGGGATTCCTTGGTACGGAACACCTGCATGTTGGCATCCATGGTGTCCTGCAGTTCTTTGCGGATCTGAGCAACACGCTCGGTGCCGTTGCCGTTCAGCAGTCCGTCCAGGATTCCGCGGGTCATTGCCTCGGGGTCCTCGGGCAGCTCGACGAAGTCGGCCGTCTTGGAGTACTCCGCAGCGGCGATGCCGGCGCGCTTGCCGAACACGTTGATGTCCAGGAGCGAGTTGGTGCCGAGACGGTTCGATCCGTGGACGGACACACAGGCAACTTCACCCGCAGCGTAGAGGCCCGGGACGATCGTGTCGTTGTCCTGGAGAACCTCAGTGGTGATGTTGGTGGGGATGCCACCCATGGCGTAGTGGGCCGTGGGGAAGACGGGCACCGGATCCGTGAACGGCTCCACACCAAGGTAGGTGCGGGCGAACTCGGTGATGTCCGGAAGCTTGGCTTCGATGTGTGCCGGTTCAAGGTGGGTCAGGTCCAGGAGGACGTAGTCCTTGTTCGGGCCACAGCCGCGGCCTTCACGCACTTCGTTCGCCATGGCGCGGGCCACGATGTCACGGGGTGCGAGGTCCTTGATGGTGGGGGCGTAGCGCTCCATGAAGCGCTCACCTTCGGAGTTTCGCAGGATGGCACCTTCACCACGTGCACCCTCGGTGAGGAGGATGCCCAGGCCGGCCAGGCCGGTCGGGTGGAACTGGAAGAACTCCATGTCTTCCAGGGGGATGCCGCGGCGGAACGCGATGCCCATGCCGTCGCCCGTGAGCGTGTGGGCGTTGGATGTGGTCTTGAAGACCTTGCCCGCACCGCCGGAAGCGAAGACCACGGACTTGGCCTGGAAGACGTGAAGTTCGCCCGAGGCGAGGTCGTAGGAGACCACGCCGGCAACGCGCTTCTGCTTGTACGGGGTACCGTCCTCGCGCACTGCGTCTTCTTCGACGATCAGCAGGTCCAGGACGTAGTACTCGTTGTAGAACTCAACGTTGTGCTTGACGCAGTTTTGGTACAGCGTCTGCAGGATCATGTGGCCCGTGCGGTCGGCTGCGTAACATGCGCGGCGGACAGGAGCCTTGCCGTGGTCACGGGTGTGGCCACCGAAGCGGCGCTGGTCAATCCGGCCCTCGGGCGTGCGGTTAAACGGCAGACCCATCTTTTCCAGGTCCAGCACGGCGTCAATGGCTTCCTTCGCCATGACCTCGGCTGCGTCCTGGTCAACCAGGTAGTCGCCACCCTTGATGGTGTCAAAGGTGTGCCATTCCCAGTTGTCTTCTTCGACGTTGGCCAGTGCTGCACACATACCACCCTGGGCTGCACCTGTGTGCGAGCGGGTGGGGTAGAGCTTGGTCAGTACCGCTGTGCGTGCGCGCTGACCGGACTCGATCGCGGCGCGCATGCCGGCGCCACCTGCACCGACAATGACGACGTCGTACTTATGGACCTGCATACCAGATGCTCTCTCTTTCAAAATTCAGATGGTCGGCGGAGGCTGCTCCGCTACGTCAGGCGAACCGGTTCACTCCAAGGGAGTGCCGGCGTCGCCGCTACGGGGCCGGGCAGAATCCGCCAGGAAGCTGAACGCCGTCGACGACGGGGCACGGGTTGAAGGTGAAGATCACCAGCGTGCCGAGGATGATGATGACCAGGGTGGCCGCGTAGAGGACCATCTTGAGCCAGAAGCGCGTGGAATCCTTCTCGGCGTAGTCATTGATGATGGTGCGGACGCCGTTGGTGCCGTGCAGCATGGCAAGCCACAGCATGGCGAGGTCCCAGAACTGCCAGAACGGATCAGCCCACTTGCCGGCAACAAAGCCGAAATCGATGGCGTGGATGCCCTCGCCCACCAGCAGGTTAACGAAGAGGTGGCCGAAGATCAGCACCACCAGGACGATGCCGGAGAGGCGCATGAAGAGCCAGGCGATCATTTCGAAGTTGCCGCGGCTGGAGCCGGTGCGGTTGTACTTCGGAGCGATCTTCCCGGAACCGATTTTGCCGCTGCGCGGGCTTTCGATGGTTGTCATGGCTTAGTGGCCTCCCAGCGCGAGTGAAAGGTGGCGGATGGCGAAGCCGGCGAACGTGACCAGCCACAGCGCAAGCACGATCCACAGCATCTGGCGCTGGTACTTCGCGCCCTTCTTCCAGAAGTCGATGGCGATCACGCGCAGGCCGTTGAAGGCGTGGAAGATGATCGCTGCGACCAGGCCCGTTTCACCCAGGGCCATGAGGGGGTTCTTGTAAGCGCCAATGACGGCGGTGTAGGCCTCAGGGGACACACGCACCAATGAGGTGTCCAGCACATGGACCAACAAGAAGAAAAAGATCACTACACCTGTAATGCGGTGTCCAACCCAGGACCACATGCCTTCACGGCCGCGGTACAAGGTGCCAGCTGGTTTTGTCGGCACTGATTAAACCTTCCTGCAACACAGCGGCGCTGGCATGGGATCCACGCGGGGGGAACGCCTGCTGCGAGAGCACTCGTAGCTCACGCCTAAATCTAGGCTTCGCTCACAGCATATTCAATTTAGGACGGGCTTCTCTGCTTGTTAATTCCATGTTTCCTGCCAGTATTCAGGCGATTTTGCCTGCTTCCTGAGACGAACACCACATGCGTGGCGTACTGCGGGGCTTCGGGCTTGCGTCGGATAAAGTGTTGCGGTGAGTACAGAAGACGCGAAATACCCGGAATCGCCCATGAACCGCTTCCATGCGGTTATTCCGGCCGGCGGTGTGGGGACCCGGTTGTGGCCGCTCTCGCGGGCCGCTGCGCCCAAGTTCCTCCATGACCTGACCGGTTCCGGCAGTACCTTGTTGAGGGCCACCTACGACCGCCTTCAGCCCTTGGCAGGTGAACGGGTGCTCGTCGTGACGGGCGAGGCGCACCGTGCCGCTGTTTGCCGCCAGCTCCCGGAGATCGGCGACGACGAGCTGGTGCTCGAAAGCGAACCCAAGGACTCCGGTGCTGCCATCGGCTTGGCCGCCGCCATCCTGTATCGGCGCGATCCGGACACCATCATGGGTTCCTTCGCCGCGGACCAGGTCATCAGCCCGGACCACCTCTTCCAGGAAACGGTGCGCGAGGCGATCTACACAGCTGCCATGGGGAAGATCGTCACCATCGGCATCAAGCCCACGCACCCTTCCACTGGCTTCGGATACATCCGCTCGGGCGCTGCCCTCCACGTGGATGGAGCTCCGAACGCGCTTGCCGTGGCCGAGTTCGTCGAGAAGCCCAGCCAGGAAGTTGCCAACAAATACGTAGAAGCCGGGGACTACGTCTGGAATGCCGGCATGTTCGTCGCTCCCGTGGCACTCATGCTCAAGCACCTCGAAGCGAACCAGCCGGAGCTCTTCGCGGGCCTCCAGGAAATCGCCGAGGCCTGGGACACGCCGCAGCGTGCCGAAGTAACGGCGCGCATTTGGCCGACCCTGCCCAAGATTGCCATTGATTACGCAGTCGCCGAGCCAGCAGCGGCGGCCGGCGATGTCGCCGTCGTGCCTGGCACCTTCCGCTGGGACGACGTCGGTGACTTTGCCGCGATCGGCCGCCTGAACAACGCCGGCGACGTCGACGAAGTGACGGTGCTCGGTGAGGGCGCGCGCGTCTTCGCGGAGAATGCCAGCGGTGTGGTGGTCTCCGATACCAAGCGCGTGATTGCACTGATCGGTATCAAGGACGTCGTCATCGTGGACACTTTGGACGCGCTCCTGGTGACCACCAAGGAACACGCCCAGCTGGTCAAGGGCACCGTTGACGCCCTCAAAGCCAGCGGCGACACGGACGTGCTGTAACGCATCTGCTTATACCGTGAGCCACCTCTTTGGTTGTCCTGCGCCTGAACGCAGCGTAACCAAGAGGTGGCTTTCGTTCTTCGGGTGCCGCGGATGGCTAGAGTTGTGACGTGCGCAATTACACGACTGAAACCGAGCCCGCTCCCGTTGTGAGTCCTTGGGTTGATGAACTGCTTCCCGGACTCATCGATTTCCGGCGTGACCTCCATGCGCACCCGGAGCTGTCCTTCAAGGAATTCCGCACCACGGACAAGCTGGCGGAGCGCCTTGAAGCGGCCGGCCTGAAGCCCCGGCGGCTGGAAGGAACCGGGCTGACCGTCGACGTGGGGGAGGGGCCCATCGCCACAGCCCTCCGCGGGGACATCGACGCATTGCCGATCATCGAAGAAACCGGCCTGCCGTTCGCGTCCAAGAACCACGGTGTGACCCACGCCTGCGGCCACGACGTCCACACCACCGCCATGCTCGGCATTGCCCTGACGCTGCAGCGGATGCACAAGAACAATCCTCTGGGCGGCACGGTCCGGATCATCTTCCAGCCTGCCGAGGAAACCATGCCTGGCGGCGCACTGTCCTGCATCGAGCAGGGAGTGCTTGAAGGCGTGCCGCGCATTCTGGCACTGCATTGCGATCCCCGGATCAACGTGGGCCAGATCGGCACCCGCATCGGGGCCATCACGTCTGCCTCGGACACGATCAAGATCGAACTTTCCGGCCGTGGCGGACACACGTCCCGGCCACATCTGACCGAAGACCTGGTGTTCGCACTGGCCCAAATCGCGGTCAACGTGCCGGCTGTCCTTTCCCGCCGGGTGGACGTCCGCAGCGGCGTTTCGGTGGTCTGGGGCCAAATTTCAGCGGGTTCGGCGCCCAATGCCATTCCCGGCACGGGTTACATGGCCGGCACCATGCGCTGCCTCGACCGCGACGCCTGGCACAGTGCCGGCGAGCTGCTGGACGACGTGGTCAGGCAGGTTGCTGCACCGTATGGCGTGGACGTGCACCTTGAGCACACCCGCGGCGTGCCTCCCGTGGTGAACTCCGAGCATGAGACTGCCCTGATTGAAGCCTCCGCTCGTGCTGAATTGGGCGAGCACGCCGTGGTCCTCACGCCGCAGTCCATGGGTGGCGAGGATTTTGCGTGGTTCCTGGCGGACCTCCCCGGTGCCATGATGCGCCTGGGGACGCACACTCCGGGCGGGGAGGAATATGACCTCCACCGAGGTGACTTCATCGTGGACGAACGCGCCCTTGGCTATGCGATCCGCGTCCTGACCGCGGCAGCCCTCCGCACCATCCGCGACCTCGAGCAGTAAGCCCAACTGCGTCGCATTTAGGGCTCTCGTGAGCACCTGAATGCGACTCAGTGGGGTGCTTTCCCCCCCCAATGAGTTGTGCACAATTGAATTGTGCACTATCGTTTTATCCATGAGTGATGCACCCCGCCTCCGCCACCAGGTTTGCTTTGCGCTGTACTCGGCATCCAAAGCTGCGACCGCGGTTTACCGCCCCGTGCTGGAAGAGCTCGGCCTGACGTACCCGCAATACCTGGTGATGCTGGTCCTGTGGGAGCAGGAGCCACGGAGCGTTCGCGACCTCGGCGCTGAATTGGGTCTGGACTCCGGCACATTGTCACCCCTCCTGAAGCGCCTCGAAGGCCTGGGCCTGGTGGAACGCCGCCGCTCCGCCGAGGACGAGCGCCGGGTGGACGTGGTACTGACCGACGCCGGAACCGCGTTGAGCGGCCGCGCCCAGGCCGTGCCCCAGCGCCTCGCCGACGCCGCCGGCCTCTCTGCCGGCGAAATCGAGCAACTGCATGCCACCCTCGGCAAGCTCACGGCAGCCCTGAACAGCTCACTCTGACAGCCTCCCGGAAGACCCCGGGCCATCCATTCCCCGAAGAGAAACGGAAACACCATGAAGACTCTTTACACTGCCGAGGCACTGGCCTCCGGCGAAGGCCGCGACGGCAACGCCCGCACCAATGACGGCAAGCTGGATGTAGCACTCGCCAGCCCCGTGGAACTGGGCGGCAACGGCGAAGGCACCAACCCGGAGCAGCTGTTCGCAGCGGGCTACGCTGCCTGCTTCCACTCCGCCCTCCGCCTGGTAGGCCGCAAGGAGCGCGTCGACCTCAGCGAATCCGCCGTTGCTGCCAAGATCCACTTCGGCGCGTTGACGGACAGCGAAGGCTACGGCCTGGCAGCGGAGCTCGAGATCGCACTGCCCGCCCTGGACCGCGACACGGCAGAACAGCTGATGGCCAAGGCGCACCAGATCTGCCCCTACTCCAACGCAACCCGCGGCAACATGGCCGTGGACCTCAAGCTCGTCGAGTTCGCAGCATGAGCGCCGCCGCAACGGAAACCCGCGAAATCCAGCTGGCCTCCCGCCCCGTAGGGCGCCCCGCTCCGGAGAACTTCCGGCTCGCAACGGCACAGCTCCCCGAGCTCGCCGAGGGACAGCTCCTGGTCAAGAACCAGTTCATGTCCGTGGACCCCTACATGCGCGGCCGCATGAACGACGTCAAGTCCTACTCGGCGCCGTTCCGCCTCGATGCAGCGCTCGACGGCGGTGCGGTCGGCGAGGTGATCGCGTCCCGTTCGGACGCGCACAAGGTGGGTGACGTCGTCGTGCATCAACTCGGGTGGCGTGAGCACGCAGTGGTGGACGCGGCGGCCACGACCCCGGTCCCCAGCGGGCTGGCGCCAACCTCAGCATTCCTTGGTGCGCTGGGCATGACCGGGCTGACTGCCTATGCCGGACTGCTCAAGGTGGCAGAGTTCAAAGAAGGCGAGGTCGTCTTCGTGTCCGGAGCGGCAGGCGCCGTCGGTTCGATGGTTGGCCAGATCGCCAAGGCCATGGGCGCTTCCAAAGTCATCGGCAGTGCCGGATCGCCGGAGAAGGTCGCCCGCCTGCTGGAGCTCGGCTTTGACGCCGCCTTCAACTACAACGACGCCCCCGTGCTGGAGCAGCTCCGTGAAGCAGCGGGGGAGCGCGGCATCGACGTGTACTTCGACAACGTCGGTGGCGAGCACCTGGAAGCAGCCCTCGCCACGCTGACCGTCGGTGGTCGGGTGGCCATGTGCGGCGCCATCGCACAGTACAACTCCACGGAGCCCCCGGTTGCCCCGCGAAACCTGGCGGTGGCCATCGGCAAGCAGCTCACCCTGCGCGGATTCCTGGTGGGCGGACAACGACAGCACGCCGCTGAGTTCGCGCAGAAGATGGCCGGCTGGCTCGCCGACGGCAGTGTCAGCTACGACGAGACCATCGTGGATGGACTGGAGAATGCGCCGCAGGCCTTCATTGATCTCCTGGACGGTGCGAACACCGGGAAGATGCTGGTCCGCCTCTAATCCACGGATAAACACCGTGTGACTTGCACACCCGGCTACTGCTTGGTAACAAAAGGTCAACAATCTGACCTGGAGTGATCATTTGTGGTAGCTGGGTGTGTTCCAGGCCACTAGTGTTGGTGTCATCAATGCGCTTAGGCGCAGCTGCGAGCATCAGTGAAAACAGAATTTCTGCCTCAGGTATAGGAAACGGACACTCATTGACCATCCGTCGTAGCGCCAATCACTTTCTTCCTGGAGGAAAATTGAAGAAACCACTGCGTGCCACCCTGAAGCGCGGTTCAATGGCCGGTGTTGCAACCGTCGGCGCAGCAGCGCTCCTGCTGACCGGCTGTGGCCAGGCTCCCGACGCCGGATCCGGCGCCGCCACCAAGAGCGACTTTGTCGGATGCATCGTGTCCGACTCCGGCGGATTCGATGACCAGTCCTTCAACCAGTCCTCATTCGAAGGCCTCAAGAAGTCCGAGAAGGACCTTGGCATCACGGTGAAGTCCGCCGAATCCAAGGCCAACAGCGACTTCGAGACCAACCTCAACGGCATGGTCTCCGCTGGCTGCAACCTGACGGTTACCGTCGGCTTCCTCCTGGGCGATGCCACCAAGGCTGCTGCCGAGAAGAACACGGACAAGCACTTCGCCATCATCGACTTCGCCTACGACGCCCCCATCGCCAACGTGAAGCCGGTTGTCTACGACACCGCCCAGGCCGCCTACCTGGCAGGCTATGCCGCTGCTGCGACCACCAAGACCGGCAAGGTGGGTACGTTCGGCGGCATCAAGATCCCCACGGTCACCATCTTCATGGACGGCTTCTACGACGGCGTCCAGGCCTACAACAAGGCCAAGAACAAGACCGTCCAGGTTGTCGGCTGGGACAAGAACACCCAGGACGGTTCCTTCACGGGTGACTTCGAAAAGCAGGACACCGGCAAGCAGGTCACCATCAACCTGCTGGACCAGGGCGCGGACATCGTCATGCCCGTGGCCGGCCCGGTGGGCAAGGGTGCAGGCGCTGCACTCAAGGAAGCCAAGGCTGCCGGCAAGGACGTCAAGCTGATCTGGGTTGACTCCGATGGCTACCTGACGGCTCCCGAGTACAAGGACCTCATGCTGACCTCCGTGGTCAAGCAGATGGGCGAGGCCGTTGAGGCCGTGGTCAAGGATGACACCGAAGGCAAGTTCAGCAACGACGCCTACGTGGGCACCCTGGAGAACGACGGCGTTGCCATCGCTCCGTTCCACGACCTCGATTCTGCAGTTTCTGCCGAAACCAAGTCCGAACTCGACGCCCTGAAGGCCGACATCGTGTCCGGCAAGCTGGTAGTCGAATCGAAGGCAAGCCCTAAGAAGTAAGCAATTCCTGGACGCGCCGCCAGTACCGAGCCCCGGTACTGGCGGCGCGTTTTTGCCCTGACTAGGCTGAACCCAAAGCTCGTGGCTTTGGAGCTGTTCAGCTGTCCCTCGGACTCACAGAACGGTGGGAGTTGTGAAACTCGAATTGAAGGGGATCTCGAAAGCCTTCGGGACCTTCTACGCCAACCAAGACATAGACCTCGTGGTCGAATCCGGCCAGATCCACTGCCTTCTCGGCGAAAATGGCGCCGGTAAATCAACCCTCATGAACGTGCTGTACGGGCTGTATGAACCCACGGCAGGCCAGATCCTGGTGGATGACCAAACGGTCGCTTTCCGCGGACCCGGTGATGCCATGGCGGCAGGCATCGGCATGGTCCATCAGCACTTCATGCTGGTCCCCGTCTTCACGGTGGCAGAAAACGTGGCCCTCGGTGCAGAACCAACCACGTTCGGCGGTGTACTCAGCATCGACGAAACCCGGAAGAAGATCCGGGAAATATCCGACCAATACGGCTTCGACGTCGATCCCGACGCCTTGGTGGAGGACCTCCCCGTGGGTGTCCAGCAGCGCGTCGAGATCATCAAGGCGCTGGTCCGCGAAGCCAAGGTCCTGATTCTGGACGAACCCACGGCTGTGCTGACTCCGCAGGAAACCGATGAGCTTCTGGACATCATGCGCCAGCTCAAGGCCGGCGGCACGTCCATCGTCTTCATTTCCCACAAGCTGCGCGAAGTGAAGGCGGTATCCGATGTCATCACCGTCATCCGCCGCGGAAAAGTAGTGGGGGACGCTCCTCCATCGGCCTCGGCTACGGAGTTGGCCTCCATGATGGTGGGCCGTCCCGTCAGCCTGAGCCTCAACAAGGCTGCCGCCCAACCGAAGGAAACCACCTTCGTGGTGGAGAACCTGACGGTCCGCGCTGCCAACGGCACCAATGTGGTGGACGGAATCAGCTTCGACATCGCCCAGGGTGAGATCCTGGCCATCGCCGGCGTCCAGGGCAACGGCCAAACAGAACTGACCGAAGCCATCCTCGGCGTGCAGGAGCACGTCACAGGTTCGGTGACATTGGATGGCCGGCAGTTGCTGGGCCTCCCGGTCAAGGACGTGCTGCGCTCCGGCGTCGGCTTTGTCCCCGAAGACCGTACCGTGGACGGACTGGTGGGTCCGTTCTCGGTGGCCGAGAACCTGGTGCTGGACCTCTATGATCAAGCGCCCTTCGCCAGCGGCATCGGCATGAAGCCCGCGAAGGTCATGGAAAACGCCAAGGCAAAGATCGATGAGTTCGACATCCGCACACCCTCAGCGGGGGCTGCTGCCGGAACACTGTCCGGCGGCAACCAGCAGAAGGTCGTCATGGCCCGGGAGTTGTCCAGGCCATTGCGGTTGTTCATCGCCAGCCAGCCGACCCGTGGCGTGGACGTTGGCTCCATCGAGTTCCTGCACAAGCGGATCGTTGCCGAACGCGACGTCGGAACCCCGGTCATGATCGTTTCCACTGAACTTGACGAAGTCATTGAGCTCGCAGACCGGATTGCCGTGCTCTACAAGGGCAAGCTCGTGGGCATCGTTCCTGCTGGAACGCCCCGTGACACCCTCGGCTTGATGATGGCCGGCGTCGGCCCTGAAGGAGGCTCCGATGACTGAAAACCAGTCCAAGAACGAGCAAAAACCCGCCGAGTCCACAGCGGAACTCCGCGCGGCGGATGTCTCGCTCGATACCGCAGGCGGGATGCTGGAGCCGTCGATCGTCCCGGTTTCTTCCCAAAGCGGAGACTCAGGGGTGCAGCAGGGCAGCCTCATCCGCCGCATCGTGATGGGCAACGGATTTGTGTCCGTCCTGGCCGTCATTGTGGCGCTGTTCCTGGGCGGCCTGTTGATCGCCAGCACGGATGCCCAGGTCGCCAAGACCGCCGGCTACTTGTTCGCTCGGCCCACGGACTTCCTGAGCGCCTTGTGGTCCGCCATGACGGAGAGCTACGCGGCCCTGTTCCAGGGCGCTGTTTTCAATCCGCGTGAGGGCTTTAAGCCTTTGCTGGAAACCATGACCGTGGCAACCCCGTTGATCTGTGCCGGCCTCGGTGTTGCTTTGGCATTCCGTGCCGGCCTGTTCAACATCGGTGCGCAGGGCCAGATCATCATCAGCGCCACGCTCGCCGCCTATGTCGGGTTCGCCTGGCACCTGCCGTTTGGCCTGCACTTGCTGGTGGTCATCATCATGGGCGTTCTGGGCGGTGCCGCATGGGGCGCCATCGTAGGCATCCTCAAAGCCCGGACCGGCGCGCATGAAGTCATCGTGACCATCATGCTCAATTACGTAGCCTTGTTCCTGCTGGACTTCCTGCTGAACACGTCGGCGTTCCGGCGGCCGGGGGACAACAGCCCCATCTCGCCCCGCCTCGACGAATCGGCCACGTATCCAGTCCTCATCCCCGGATCCCGTCTCCACGTGGGCTTCCTGGTGGCAATAGCGCTGACCTACGGCGTGTGGTGGCTGCTGAACCGTTCCACCATCGGCTTCGAGTTCCGCGCAGTGGGTGCCAATCCCGTCGCAGCACGGACCGCGGGCGTCAAGGTACCCCGCGCCACGATCCTGGTGATGGCCATGGCCGGTGCCCTCGCTGCTTTCGGCGGCGTGGCGCAGGTGGCCGGTACCGAAAAGGTCCTGACAGGCGGCGTCGCTGCCCAGATCGGCTTCGACGCGATCACCGTGGCCCTGCTGGGCCGCAGTACACCGTGGGGAACGTTCTTCGCCGGCCTCCTGTTCGGAGCCTTCCGCGCAGGGGCGGTCCAGATGCAGATCCAGACGGGCACGCCCATCGACATCGTGCTGGTGGTGCAGTCGCTGATCGTCCTCTTCATCGCGGCCCCGCCGCTCATCCGGTCGATCTTCCGGCTCGAGCCCAAGAAGAAGACCAAGACACCCAAAGCGGCTCCCAAGGCTGCCCTCGTCAACGCCTCCGGAGGTGCCAAATGAGCGCGACAACCACCGCTCCGAAGTCGGGTTCAACGGCCCTGCCGGCTTTCAAGCCTTCCATGAAGGTCCCGCTGTCGCTTGGCATCCTGGCGCTCATCGCCCTGGTCTTCTTCGGCTTCCTGGGCCCGGACCAAACAGCGGAGATGAAGATCAGCGACGCCGGCGACGCTGTAGCAGTCCCGGCCCTCATGATTCCCGGGCAGGTGGGCGGCATCGTCTTTGGCATTCTCCTGCTTGCCATGGCCGCCTATTCGATCTACCTCTGGACACAGGGGGAACGTTCACCCAAATGGCTTCCCATCGCGTTTGCCGTGGTGTTCGTGTTCGCCTTGCTCGTCTGGATTGTGGCCGGCGCACGGCAGCCGTCCATTTCGTTGGCGGGCCTGGTTGCAGGTTCGGTAACGCTGGCCGTGCCGCTCGTTTTCGGCTCCTTGTCAGGTGTGCTGTGTGAGCGGGTGGGCGTGGTCAACATCGCCATTGAAGGCCAACTGCTGGGCGGGGCCTTCACGGCCGCACTGGTAGCCACCATGACCGGCAGCCCCTACATCGGCCTGATCGCGGCGGCTGCTGCCGGTGCCGCGGTGTCCATGGTGCTGGCGGTCTTCAGCATCAAGTACCTCGTCAACCAGATCATTGTGGGCGTCGTCCTCAACGTCCTGGTTTCCGGCCTGACGGGCTTCCTGTACGGCACGTTGATGGTTCCCAACAAGGAACAGTTCAACACCCCGGGCCGCCTCGATATCCTGCCGATCCCGTTCCTCTCGGACATTCCCATCATTGGGCCCATCCTTTTCGAGCAGTCCATCGCCGGGTACCTCATGTACATCGCCGTTGCCGTGGTGTGGTTCGGCTTGTTCAAGACCCGTTGGGGCCTGCGGGTCCGCGCGGTCGGTGAGCACCCGCAGGCTGCCGACACCCTGGGCATCAATGTCAATGCCACCCGCTTCTGGAACGTCACGTTGGGCGGTGCCATCGCAGGTATCGGTGGGGCCGTCTTCACTTTGGTGACCATCGACTCGTTCACCAAGGACATCTCCGGCGGCCGCGGCTTCATCGCCTTGGCAGCTTTGATCTTTGGCCGGTGGAACCCGATCGGTGCCTTCCTGGCATCGCTGCTGTTTGGTTTTGCCTACAACCTCCAGTCCATCCTGGGCATCATCGGCACTCCGGTGCCCAGCCAGTTCATGGCCATGCTGCCGTACCTGGTGACCATCTTCGCCGTCGCAGGTTTGGTGGGTAAGTCGCGGCCACCGGCCGCAAGCGGCATACCGTACGTGAAGGGTTGACGATGCCGGCGAATGACGTCGATTGGCATGCACTCGAAGAGGCGGCAAAGCAGGCCATGAGCCATGCATACGCGCCGTACTCCAAGTTCCCGGTGGGGGCTGCAGCCCTCACCGAGGACGGCCGGATCGTGACCGGCTGCAACGTGGAGAACGCCAGCTACGGGCTGACCCTCTGCGCCGAATGTGCTCTGGTGGGCCAGCTTCACATGACCGGCGGCGGCAGGCTCGCCGCATTCTATTGCGTGGATGGCCAAGGCAACATCCTGATGCCGTGCGGGCGCTGCCGCCAGCTCCTGTACGAATTCCGGGCGCCCGGAATGCAGCTCATGACCACGCAGGGCATCAAAACCATGGACCAGGTGCTGCCTGACGCCTTTGGTCCCGAAAACCTGGAGGAAACCACGTGACCAGCACTGAAGCGTTCGACGCCGTCCAGATCATTTCCATCAAACGGGACAAAGGCACGCTCACTCCTGAGCAGATCGACTGGACCATCGACGCCTACACCCGCGGCGTCATTGCAGAAGAACAGATGGCCGCGCTCAACATGGCCATCCTCCTGAACGGAATGGACCGTGCGGAGATATCGCAATGGACGTCAGCGATGATCGCCTCGGGGGAGCGGATGGACTTTTCGTCCCTGACAAGGCCCGACGGCGGCATGAAGGCTACCAGCGACAAGCACTCCACCGGGGGTGTCGGGGATAAGATCACGCTGCCGCTGGCACCATTGGTGGCTGTCTTCGGCGTTGCGGTACCGCAGCTCTCGGGCCGCGGACTGGGCCACACCGGCGGCACGCTGGACAAGCTCGAAGCCATCCCCGGCTGGCGGGCCAATCTGAGCAACGACGAGATCATGGCGCAGCTGCAGGACGTTGGCGCCGTCATTTGCGCGGCAGGCTCCGGGCTGGCTCCAGCCGACAAGAAACTGTATGCGCTGCGCGACGTCACGGGCACGGTGGAAGCCATCCCCCTGATCGCGTCGTCGATCATGAGCAAGAAGATCGCCGAAGGCACGGGCTCGTTGGTGCTGGACGTCAAGGTGGGCTCCGGCGCTTTCATGAAGGATGAGGCCCGCGCCCGCGAGCTTGCCGAGACCATGGTGGCCCTGGGCAAGGACGCGGGTGTGCACACCGTTGCGCTGATTACGGACATGTCCACGCCGCTCGGATTGACGGCCGGAAACGCGATCGAAGTCGAGGAGTCCGTGGAGGTCCTCGCGGGCGGCGGTCCGGAAGACGTCGTCGAACTGACCATCCGCCTGGCTGAAGAGATGCTGGCAGGTGCCGGCATCCACGACGCCGATCCGGCGGCGGCGCTGAAGGACGGGCGCGCCATGGATGTGTGGAACCGGATGATCGCAGCCCAAGGCGGAGACCCGCGGGCTGAGCTTCCGGTGGCGAAGGATTCCGAGGTCATTTACGCTCCCGCGGACGGTGTCCTGGTGGAATTGGACGCGCTGTCGGTTGGTGTTGCTGCCTGGCGCCTCGGCGCTGGCCGGGCACGCAAGGAAGATCAGGTCCAGGCCGGTGCCGGTGTGCGGCTGCACGCAAAGCCCGGCGCGCTGGTCCGGGCCGGTGAGCCGTTGATGACCCTCCTGACGGATACTCCGGAAAAGTTCGACCGGGCCAAGGAAGCGCTCCAGGACGCCGTGGTGATCGCCCCTGAGGGTTCACGCCCGGCGCATCAGCTCATCATCGACCGCATCGCCTAGGCTTAAGTGTTCCGGGCGGTCCTACACGGGACGGTCCGGAACACCAAGCCATCCGGCACCTGCGGGGAGCCGGCTACGTTAAGGAATTCGTGCAGGGCATCAACGATTTCATCCTCGCCGCGGCAGGGCAGCCATGGGTCTTGTTCCTGGTGCTTGCCTGCTGCGTGATCGATGGCTTCTTCCCGCCCATCCCCAGCGAATCCGTCGTCGTGGGCCTCAGCGCCGTCTCAGGCAGCAGCGGCTCACCGAACGTATGGTTGCTGGGCCTCATGGCCGCCCTGGGAGCGTTTTCCGGCGACAACATCGCATACATCATCGGCCACCGCATTGGTATCCAGCGGTGGCGTTGGATGAGGACCCAGCGCATGCAGGGCGCCTTCCGCTGGGCAGGCAACGAACTCCGACGACGGTCGGCCTCGCTCATCATGGTGGCCCGCTTTATCCCCATCGGCAGGGTGGCCGTCAACCTGACGGCCGGTGCAACCCACTTCAACCATCGGCGCTTTGTGGCCCTGACCGCCATGTCCGCTGTCTTGTGGGCGAGCTATTCGGTTGTCCTCGGGTACTTCTTCGGGGTTTGGTTCGAACACAACCACCTGCTGGGTGCCGTCATCGCGATAGTTGTCGCCGTGATCCTGGGCGTCATCATCGACCGCATCATCAGCCGGGTCCGTGGATCCGTGCCCCTGGACCGGAAAAACATTCCCGGGGAAGAGGTCCCGCCTCCACCCACGGTATGACGCCGGGGGCTCCGCAAGATCAGTCCCGCGGTTGACGACGGAACCGCCACAGCGCCAGTAGCGTTATACGTGTGATCCCAAGGCTGGGGCGTAGCGAACGACGTCCTGGCCGTGGGACACTAAGAGCGACTTTGGTCACAGTGTCAAGTCATATTCGTCTAGGAGCTACCACCGCGTGGAGTCTTTGAACCAAATGCTCGAGCATGCAGCCGGGCAGCCATGGATTTACCCGGTACTCCTGGTGTTCTTCTTCATTGACGGATTTGCCACCATCCTGCCCAGTGAAACAGCCATTGTGGGGCTTTCAGCGCTGTCCCTTCACAGCGGAGAGCCCAACCTGTGGATCCTCGGAACAACGGCCCTTATCGGTGCGATGGCCGGCGACAACATGGCGTACATGCTGGGCCGGAAAATTGGCCTCACCCGTTGGAAGTGGATGCGCCGTCCCAAGGTCCAGAAGATGTTTGCCTGGGCACAGTATGAGCTGGACAAGCGCGGCGCGGTCCTCATTTTCACGGCCCGCTACATCCCCTGGGGACGCGTGGCCGTGAACTACGTGGCCGGACAAACCGGATTCCGCCACCGGACGTTCTTCCTCTTGGATGCCTTCGCTTGTGTCACCTGGGTGGGCTACTCCATCGGCATCGGGCTCCTCGCCGGACAGTGGGTACACAACAACCCGCTGCTGGGTGTGGGCATCGCTGTGGCGTTCGCCGTGGTTCTCGGCATCGTGGTGGACCACGCATTGCGTTGGTGGCATAAGCACCTTGAGAAGAAGGACCACGCCAAAGAGGCCGCTGCCGGCAACGAAGCGGCGGTGGATCCCGCCGAAAAGGCGATTGCCGGCGTCGACCTCTCCAAGCCGGCAGGCTAGACACGCCCTGGGCGGTGGTGGGGACTACAGTTGATACGTGACTGAGCCCATACTTGACGCCGCCCCTGCCCTCGACTTCGACCTGAAAAGCCTCCCCAAGGTTTCTCTCCATGACCATCTGGACGGGGGCCTCCGTCCAGCCACCATCATCGAGCTTGCTGAAGCGGTCGGCCACACGCTGCCGTCCACCGACGCTGTTGCACTGGGTGAATGGTTCCGCGAGTCCGCCGACTCCGGCTCGCTGGTCCGCTACCTTGAAACGTTCGACCACACCATTGCTGTCATGCAGACCAAGGAAGGCCTGTTCAGGGTCGCCAAGGAATTCGTGGAAGACCTTGCCGAGGACGGAGTGGTGTACGGCGAAGTCCGCTGGGCACCGGAGCAGCACCTGCAGAAGGGCCTCACCCTCGACGAGGTCGTGGAAGCCGTCCAGACCGGTCTGGAGGCCGGTGTCGACGCTGCTGAGGAGCGCGGCCAGCAAATCCAGGTCGGCCAGCTCATCACCGCCATGCGCCACGCTGACCGTGGCCAGGAGATCGCAGAGCTCGCCGTCCGCCACCGCGCCAACGGTGCTGTCGGGTTCGACATCGCGGGTGCCGAAGATGGGTTCCTGCCCTCCCGTTTCAAGGACGCTTTCACCTATCTCGCTGAAAACAACTTCCCGGCCACCGTCCACGCAGGTGAGGCGGCAGGCCTCGAGAGCATCCAGTCCGCTTTGGTTGACGGCCGTGCCCTGCGCCTCGGCCATGGCGTGCGCATCGCCGAGGACATCTCGGTGGAGTTCGAGGACAACTCCGACGACGACGGCGAAGACACCATCGGCATGGTGACCATTGGCAGCGTGGCCGCGTGGGTGCGCGACCGTGGAATCGCCCTGGAGATCTGCCCGTCGTCCAACTTGCAGACCGGCGCCATTTCCGGCTTCGGCGAGGGCATCGAAAGCCACCCCGTGGACATGCTGTTCCAGCTCGGTTTCAACGTCACCATCAACACCGACAACCGCCTTATGAGTGGTGTCACCCTGACGGATGAGTTCGAGCTGCTCGTGGAAACCTTCGACTACGACCTCGATGACCTGCTTGAACTGACGCTCAACGCCGCCGAAGCTGCCTTCCTGCCGCTGGACGAGCGCGAAGCCCTGGTCGAGTACATCAACGATGCCTACGCCAACCTCGGCTAACGATCCTGGTCTCCCTGACCGGGCTTGCGAGGTTGGGGAGCTGCTGGGGACGATCGCTGCGCTGCGTGAACACTGCCCTTGGATGGGCGCGCTGACGCACGAGTCCCTGGTGGAATACCTGATCGAAGAAGCCTATGAAGTCGTGGATTCGATCGAGGCCGGTGACTCCCCGGTGAGGGACCACGAGCTCCGCGGCGAGCTGGGTGATGTACTGCTTCAGGTAGTACTCCACGCCCGGCTCGCCGAGGAGCGCGGCAGCTTCGATTTCGCCGACGTGGTGCGCAGCATCAACGCCAAGATGGTCCGGCGAAACCAGCACGTCTTCAAGGCCGATGGTTCCCTGCGGGAGACTTTCCCGGCCAGCGTCGAAGAAATCATCGTCAAGTGGGATGCCGCCAAACGTGCGGAGAAGCCCGGGCGGCAGGACCCTTTCGAGGGCATTCCGCCGCACCTTCCCGCGTTGGCGGCCGCACAGAAATCCTTGGACAGGGCAGCCCGCGCAGGGTTGACGGTTGACGCGCACTGCCCCGCGGCCGCAGTCGGACTTCCTGTCAGCCCGGCTTCGGAAGAAGCGCTGGGTGGGCTGTTGCTCGCCATCGTCGCGGACGCCAGGGAACAGGGCTTTGACGCCGAGCGGGCACTCCGTGCAGCCGTTCGATCGTTCCAGAACAGCCAGGCGCAGCCTTCATGACGTGAGCCGTTGGAAGCCGTGCCGTAACCTAAGCCACTCTCGACTACGCTAGTAGCGACGAGGACGTTGAGAATTTCCCTCCACATTCCTGTAATTCGCCCATAAGGAGCACATCCATGGCGCTTATCGATGCCATCCACGCACGCGAGATCCTTGATTCCCGCGGAAACCCGACCGTAGAAGTTGAGGTCCTGCTCTCCGACGGCCAGATCGGCCGCGCAGCAGTTCCCTCCGGTGCCTCCACCGGCGAGCACGAAGCCGTTGAGCTTCGCGACGGCGACAAGGGCCGTTACCTCGGCAAGGGTGTCCAGAAGGCCGTTGACGCCGTCATCGACGAGATCTCCCCGGCCCTGATTGGTTTCGACGCCACTGACCAGCGCAGCATTGACCAGGCCATGATCGACCTGGACGGCACCCCCAACAAGGGCAAGCTGGGCGCCAACGCCATTCTGGGCGTTTCCCTGGCCGTCGCCAACGCTGCAGCAGCCTCGGCCGACCTGCCGCTGTACAAGTACCTGGGCGGCCCGAACGCCCACGTCCTGCCGGTTCCGCTGATGAACATCCTCAACGGTGGCTCGCACGCGGACTCCGACGTGGACATCCAGGAATTCATGATCGCCCCGATCGGTGCCGAGACCTTCTCCGAAGGCCTGCGCTGGGGCGTTGAGGTCTACCACAACCTCAAGGCTGTCCTCCAGGAAAAGGGCCTCTCCACGGGCCTCGGCGATGAGGGTGGCTTCGCCCCCAACCTGCCGTCCAACCGCGCTGCACTGGACCTGATCCAGGAAGCCATCAAGAACGCCGGCTACACCCCGGGCACAGACATCGCCCTGGCACTGGACGTTGCATCCTCCGAGTTCTTCAAGGACGGTGCCTACCAGTTCGAGGGCAAGGCACTTTCTGCCACCGAGATGAGTGCCTACTACGCTGGGCTCGTTGCGGACTACCCGCTGGTTTCCATCGAGGACCCGCTGGACGAGAACGACTGGGAAGGCTGGAAGACCCTCACCGACACCATCGGCGACAAGGTCCAGCTGGTGGGCGACGACCTCTTCGTCACCAACCCGGTCCGCCTGCAGCAGGGCATCGATTCTGCTACGGCCAACTCCCTCCTGGTCAAGGTCAACCAGATCGGTTCCCTGACCGAGACGCTGGACGCCGTTTCCCTGGCCCAGCGCTCCGGTTACACCACCATCACCTCGCACCGCTCCGGCGAAACCGAGGACACCACCATTGCTGACATCGCCGTTGCCACCAACGCGGGCCAGATCAAGACCGGTGCCCCGGCCCGCTCCGAGCGCGTCGCAAAGTACAACCAGCTGCTGCGCATCGAGGAAGAACTCGACGACGCCGCACGTTACGCCGGCCGCAGCGCGTTCCCGCGTTTCAAGGGCTAGCCTTCAGCGAAAACCGGTAACCGGTGGCTATGGTGGAATGACCATGGCCGCCGGTTCCGTTTAACGCTGGCATGGTCAGAACAGCAAGCGCAGCAACCCGCCAGGCAAGCACCGGGCATTACAGGAGTGTCATGGCCACCCGTCGTCCAAAGGTCCCCAGGGCCGACGCCCTCGGCAGCCACTCCAGTGCAGGCCGCCCCTCCAGCGACACCCGCGCCGCCGGAGCCGGTCCTCGAACTGCCCCCAAGGGCACCGCCGACGCAGGGGCGATGGGCCACGGTTCCAACGGCGGCGATGTCATCAAGGCCGAGTTTGGCGGCACACGCACCGCCGCAAAACCCTCGACGCCGGCAGAGGGCGCCAACGCGCCTGCCGCCGCCCGGGGGGCCGCCGCTCCGAAGAATACGGCGGCCGGTAAGACGCCCTCTGCCAAGACCACAGCAGGCAGGTCCACGGCAGGCAAGTCCACGGCAGGCAAGACACCTGCCGGCAAGGCCCCGGCCAGCAAGTCCGCGGCCAAGGATGACCACGACCTTGACCCCGTACCGGCCAAGGCCTTTTCCGGCAGGATGCTGGCGCTGGCCGTGGTAATGATTGCCATCACCATCATGCTTGCGCCGACAGTGAAGATCTTCCTGGAGAAACGCGCCGAAATTTCCGCGCTGGAGGCTGAGATCGCCGGCCGGAAAGCCGAGCAAACCGAGCTCAACAAGCAGCTTTCCCGATGGCAGGATCCCAACTACGTGAAACAGCAGGCCCGCGACCGCATTAACATGGTTATGCCGGGTGAAACGGGTTACTGGGTGTTTGGGGGAGAAGAAGCCGCCGGCACGCCGGGTGGCCGCACCGGCTCCGGATCGTCTGCAAACCCGGAGAACCTGCCTTGGGTGGATGCCCTCTGGGAGTCAATCAGACGATCGGCAACTGACTAGACGCGGTGCCCGCCGCCGTCGTGTCCGCACGGGACACGGCACCAAGGGCAGGAAGGGTGGCAGCGCAAGTGGAAGAGAACACGGCAGCCGTGCCGCAGGAATCCCGCCAGCCATCAGCACACGATCTTGAGGTCCTGAGCCGCCAGCTCGGTCGACCGGTCCGGGACGTCGTTGAGATCCCCGCACGCTGCGTGTGCGGCAACCCGTTGGTGGCGGCCACCGCTCCGCGGCTTAGCAACGGAACACCGTTTCCCACCACGTTCTACCTGACCCACCCGGTGATTACCTCCGCGGTATCGCGGCTGGAAGCGGGCGGGCTCATGAACCGGATGAACGACCGCCTGACCGCAGACCACGATCTGGCCGACGCCTACCAGGGCGCCCACGAGGCCTACCTGCAGGCCCGTAACGACATCGCCGACCGGTCCGGAACGGGCGCTGTGCCCGAAATCGACGGCATCTCGGCCGGCGGCATGCCCACCCGCGTGAAGTGCCTGCATGTCTTGGTGGGCCACTCGTTGGCAGCAGGGCCGGGAGTGAACCCGCTGGGGGACGAGGCACTGGACGCCATCACCGAATGGTGGACCAAGGACCGCTGCTACTGCGACGGCGCCTGGGACACTGCGGGCGAGGCTCCTTCCAGGGACCTCAGCCGGCACGGCCCGCAGGGGTTGCCGGACATCGTGGGGCGCCCCGCGCCGGTGCGGAAATCGAAGACGGAAACCCCAAGCCACCAGGAAGGCACTGCATGAGCCGCGTGGCAGCAATTGACTGCGGAACCAACTCGATCCGCCTCCTGATCGCCGATGCTGCGGCGGACGGCGCACCGGGCCCCTTGGCCGACGTCGTTCGTGAAATGCGTGTGGTTCGCCTTGGCCAAGGTGTCGACGCAACGGGAGAACTGGCCCCCGAGGCTTTGGAACGCACGTTCGCAGCGACGCGTGACTACGCCGAGTTGATCAGAGTCCACGGCGCCGGGCGCGTCCGTTTTGCGGCCACGTCCGCAACCCGCGACGCCCGTAACCGCCAGGTTTTCGTTGACGGCATCCGGGACCTGCTGGGTGTTGAACCTGAAGTCATTTCCGGTGACGAGGAAGCTGCGCTGTCCTTCGCCGGTGCCAGCAGCGTCCTGCCGGCGACGGGCGAGGACCCCATCCTGGTGGTGGACCTCGGCGGCGGCAGCACCGAGTTTGTCCTGGGTGACTCCCACGGCGTGATCGCGGCCCGGTCGGTGGATATCGGCTGCGTGAGGCTCACTGAACGCCACCTTCGCAACGATCCCCCCACAGCCGCGCAGATCACCGCAGCAGAGGCCGACGTCGACGCCGCACTTGACCTTGCCGCGCAAACGGTCCCGCTTGACCGCGCCACAGCTGTGGTGGGCGTGGCAGGTTCCATCACCACCATCACGGCACACGCGCTGGGCTTGAGCGAATACCAGCCGGACCGGATCCACGGTGCGTCCCTGGATCTCGAAACCATCAGTGATGCCTGCACCAGCCTGCTGGAAATGACGCGGGACGAGCGCGCAACGCTTCCCTACATGCACCCGGGCCGCGTGGACGTCATCGGCGCAGGTGCACTGGTGTGGCGCCGTATCCTGGAGCGCCTGGCCAGCGTCAGCGATGGCAGGATCGCTGCGGCAGTCTCCAGCGAGCATGACATCCTCGACGGCATTGCGCTGAGCATCCGGGACGCCGAATGACGTTGCCTTTCCGCCGCACGCTCTCCGCCGCCCTGGCCGCGGCATTGGCAGGCGGAGCGCTTGCGGGTGCGTTGTTGACGGCTCCTGCGGCCTCCGCGGATGCCTGGCGCGATAAGGAGTTCTGGCTGAAGGAAACGGGAGTCACCAACGCCTGGCAGGTTTCCAAAGGCACCGGAGTCAAGGTTGCCATCATCGACAGCGGCATTGACGGAAACCACCCGGACCTGAAAGGCGCGGTGGTGGGCGGGACCGACGTGTCGGGGGCCGGGGCACCCAACGGGCAGAAGAGCATCGGCGCCAAGACCGAGCATGGCACCCTGGTGGCCACGATGCTGGCCGGCCGCGGCCACACGACCCCGACGGCGTCGCCCTCACCGACGGCATCGGCAACTCCACCGGGGCCCCCCACCGTACCGCCGGCCGGGGGACCGGACGGGATTACCGGCGTCGCGCCTGAAGCGGAGATCCTTGCGGTCTCAACCTGGCTCGGCTCACCCAACCCGGGTGGAAAAACGGACCAGGAGCAAATTCCGGATGCCGTTCGCTGGGCGGTGGACAATGGCGCCAAGGTCATCAACATCTCCCTGGGCAGCACTTCGCCGGACTGGCCGCAGAGCTGGGACGCAGCATTCCTCTATGCGGAGCAGAAGGATGTAGTGATCGTCGCCGCGGCGGGCAACCGTGTGGGCGGCAACGTGCAGGTCGGCGCCCCGGCGACCATTCCGGGCGTCCTGACGGTTGCCGGACTTGACGGTGAGGGGCGCGCCAGCGTGGACTCCTCGTCCCAGGGCATCAGTATCGGCGTAGCGGCACCGGCCGAGAAGCTGGTGGGCGGCATTCCCGGGGGCGGGTATGCCGAGTGGGCGGGCACGTCCGGTGCTGCCCCCATCGTTTCCGGCGTGGCGGCCCTCATCCGGTCCAAGTGGCCGGAGATGAGCGCCACCCAGGTCATCAACAGGATTGTCAGCACAGCCAAGGACGCGGGAGCTCCGGGCAAGGACCCCCTCTACGGTTACGGCATCCTCAACGCCGAGGCGGCCCTGAAGGAAGACGTGCCCGCCACCAGCAGCAATCCGCTGGGTTCCATTGCCGACTGGATCCGCGTCCACCGCCGCGGGGACTTCAGCACGCCGTCGCAGGCACCGGTGGCGAGTCCCACCAGTGCTGCACCGACGTTGGCCGATCCGACCGTCCCGGCTGCGAAGACGCCGGCGACCGTCGACGACGCACTGCCCGCCGCCGTCGTGCTGGGCTTCGGCGCCCTCTTCATAGCCTTGGTGACCGGTGCCGCGATTCAGTTGCGGAAGGTCTCCAAAAACCCTCCGGCTGTGCCCGAGGAGGCCGAAACAGGGGTGTTGGAAGCGGTTGATCCGCCCACCAAGAAGTAGTTAGTGAAGATTTTCACAAAGTACTGTACTCTGGACTCATGGCAACCACCCCAGAGCTCATTGACCGTCCCCGGGTTCTCGTCGTCGGCGGCGGCTACGTCGGCCTGTACGTAGCACTCAAACTGCAGAAGAAGATCGCGAACGCCGGTGGCATCGTCACCGTCGTTGATCCACTGCCGTACATGACCTACCAGCCCTTCCTCCCGGAAGTAGCCGGTGGCAACATCGAGGCACGCCACGCCGTCGTCTCCCACCGTCAGCACCTGAAGCAGACTGAGCTCATCCAGGGCCGCGTCACCAGCATCGACCACGCCAACCGCACCGCGGTCATCGCCCCGTCCGACGGCGGCGAAAACTTCGAAATCCCGTACTTCGACGTCGTCATCGCAGCAGGCGCCATCACCCGTACCTTCCCCATCAAGGGCCTCGCGGACAAGGGCATCGGCCTGAAGACCATCGAGGAAGCCGTTGCACTGCGCAACAAGGTGCTGGAGCGCATTGAAGCCGCTTCCACCATGACCGACCCCGCAGAGCGCGCCAAGGCCCTCACCTTCGTGGTTGTCGGTGGCGGCTTTGCCGGCATCGAGTGCCTCACCGAAATGGAAGACCTCGCCCGCGCCGCGGTCCGCAACAACCCGCGCATCCGCCAGGAAGAAATCCGCTTCATCCTGGTCGAAGCCATGGGTCGCATCATGCCCGAGGTCACCGCATCGCAGGCCGAGTGGGTCGTTGAGCACCTCCGCAGCCGCGGCATCGAAGTCCTGTTGAACACCTCCCTGGACAGCGCCGAGGGCAACCTCAAGCTGATCAACCTCCCGGACAAGACCCCGGCGCAGGAAGTTGAAGCTGACACCCTGGTGTGGGCTGCCGGTGTGCAGGCCAACCCGATGATCCGCTCCACGGACTTCCCGCTGGAACCCCGTGGCCGCGTCCGCGTCCTTCCGGACCTGCGCATCGCCGGCGACGAAGGCATCGTCGAGAACGCCTGGGCTGCCGGCGACATCGCCGCCGTGCCGGACCTCACGGGCAAGGGCCTGCCGGACGGTACTTGCGTACCCAACGCCCAGCACGCTCTCCGCCAGGCCAAGAAGCTCGCCAAGAACCTGTGGGCTTCCCGCTGGGACAAGCCGCTGCACGACTACAAGCACAAGAACCTTGGCGCTGTGGCCGGCTTCGGCGAGTGGAAGGGTGTCGCGAACATCAACCTGCTCGGCCGCATCGGCCTCAAGGGCGGCCTCGCCTGGCTGGCACACCGTGGCTACCACGGCATGGCCATGCCCACGGTTGAGCGCAAGTTCCGCGTGGTCTTCGGCTGGATCCTGGCCTTCTTCGCCGGCCGCGACACCACGCAGCTGATCGACCTCGACAACCCGCGCGGTGCCTTCGTTGCCGCGGCGACGCCGGCTCCCAAGCCTGCAGCTGCTCCGGCACCTGTTGAGGCCAAGCCTGCTGCCGAGGAAGCCAAGACTCCGGTAACTGCTGACGCCAAGTAGTACCCGCGCGACGGCGGCCACCTCCTTTCGGGGAAGTGGTCGCCGTCGGCGTTTAAGCAGGTGCGCCTGTGGCGCCCCTAGACTGTTGCCATGTCCGGTGAAACCGATCTGAAGACGCTCCTGGAATCGCTCCACCCCATAGCCCGCGACGGAGACTACGTGTACGCCCTATGGCCCCATGGCCGGCCATTGGAGGGTGGGATCGAAGCGGCGGTCCGCGAAGCGGAAGGCCTTACGGTGGTGCTTCGCCGGGACGAAGCCGACTCGTTGGGCCTCAGCTATGACTTCGTCGCCACGTGGATCACACTCCAGGTCCATTCGGCCCTTGAAGCAGTGGGGCTGACGGCCGCCGTAAGTGCAGCACTGACCCACGCCGGGATCAGCTGCAACGTCCTGGCTGGTTTCCACCACGACCATCTCTTGGTGCCGTCCGCCGATGCGGGCCGGGCCATGGATGTGCTCCGGCTCCTTGCGCGGGGCGTTGTCCTGCGGCCCGAGCGGCCGGAGGACCGCGAAGAGATCCTGGAACTGACTGCCCAGGCCTTCTCCATATCGCCGGTGACCGGTGAGCCCGTGGAAGGCACCCCGATTGAAGTTGGGCTGCTGCGCGAGCTGTTTGAATGCGACGAATACCTTCCGGAGTTCAGCATCGTGGCCGATATGGGCGGCGAGATCATAGGTTATGCCATCAGCACGCGGGGCTGGATCGGGGATCTGGAGCTCATTGCCCTGGGCCCCATCGGCGTGCTTCCTCCCTTCCAGAAGCGTGGCGTCGGTTCAGCACTGATGCGGGAGACGGCCGCCCGTGCCACTGCCGCAGGAGAGCCCGGCATTGCCCTGCTCGGCAGCCCCCTCTATTACCCCCGTTTCGGCTACGTGCCGGCAACGTCCCTGGGGGTGCAACCGCCCGAGCCGGTGTGGGGCGACCACTTCCAGTTACTGACGCTTCCGGGATGGCCCGACGGCGTCCGCGGCACCTTCCGCTATGCCGCGCCCTTCAACGGCCTGTAGCTGGGATACCATGGTGCGGGCGCCCCAGTAGCCCAATTGGCAGAGGCAGCGGACTTAAAATCCGCGTGTTGTGGGTTCGAGTCCCACCTGGGGCACAACAGCAGGTGAGAGCGTATTCTCCCTTCCGCTGTGCGTGTGACGTTCTCCGCGCAAATTCCCAGCCGGCTCGTAGATTCCCCACAGGCAACGAGTGTTATAGGGATGTGACCTGAATCACTTATGTTCGCCGGGCAATTGCACTAGTTTGAGTCTTAATCAGGAACACCTGAGTAATCGCATCAAAGGCAGTTCGCACCTTTCGATCGAGGAGACAACGCATGTTTGATCTTTCCCCAGCGGCGCCCCGAGCCGCCAAGCTAACAGCGCTTGGCATTGGGGTCGCTCTCTTGGCCACAGCCTGTGGTGGGTCGTCAACGCCCACGCAGACCGGGTCTTCATCCGCGACCTCCGCAGCGGGCATTTCATGCCCGGCGCCGAGCAGCGGGGCAGGAGCCGGCAACAGCCAGGCTGCCGCCACCACGGGACCTGTACCTCCCTCGACTACCACCACTGATACTCCACTGAAACTTGGATCGCTCCTGCCGACAACGGGGTCGCTGGCGTTCCTCGGCCCACCCGAAATTGCCGGCGTCAACCTCGGCATCAAGGAAGTCAACGACGCCGGCGGCGTCCTTGGCGCTCCGGTCTCGGTCGTTCACCGTGACTCCGGCGATACCAAGACGGATATCGCCACGCAGTCCACCACGGCGCTCCTCGGCCAGGGCGTCAGCGCTGTCATCGGCGCTGCATCTTCAGGCGTGTCCAAGACGGTCATCAACCAGATCACCGGCGCGGGAGTCATCCAGTTCTCGCCGGCAAACACGTCGCCCGACTTCACCACGTGGGACGACAAGGGCCTGTTCTGGCGTACCGCTCCCTCCGACGTCCTCCAGGGCAAGGTCCTGGGCAACTACATGGCCACCTGTGGCGCCCAGACCGTTGGCATGATCGTTCTGAACGACGCTTACGGAACCGGCCTCCAGAAGAACGTCAAGGAAGCCTTCGAGGCAGCCGGGGGCAAGGTCGTTGCTGAGGAACTCTTCAACGAAGGCGATTCCCAGTTCAGCAGCCAGGTAGACAAGGTCCTCGCGGCCAAGCCGGATGCCATCGCGCTGATCACCTTCGACCAGGCCAAGAGCATCGTCCCCCTGATCACCGGCAAGGGCATCAAGCCCACGCAGCTGTTCATGGTTGACGGCAACACCTCCGACTACAGCAAGGACTTCCAGGCCGGCACCATGAAGGGCGCACAGGGAACCATTCCCGGTACGTTCGCCAAGGACGACTTCAAGAAGAAGCTCCTCGCCATCGATCCCGCCCTGAAGGACTACAGCTACGCAGGCGAGTCCTACGACGCCGTGAACCTGATCTCCCTGGCTTCTGAGGCAGCCAAGAGCACCAAGGGCACGGAGATCGCAGCCAAGCTGAAGGAAGTCTCTGAAGGCGGCGAGAAGTGCACCAGCTTCGCTGCTTGTGTCACGCTCCTCCGCGAAGGCAAGGACATCGACTACGACGGCCAGTCCGGTCCGGTCACGTTCTCCGACGCAGGTGACCCCACCGAGGCGTACATCGGTATCTACGAATACCAGGACAACAACACCTACAAGCCGGTCCGTGAAGAGTTCGGCAAGCTCTAAGCCAAACGCAGCTTAGACCGCAGTCAGAACGGGCTCCCTTCCTCACGAGGAAGGGGGCCCGTTCTGCGTCAACCCCGTTCTGTGTCAGCCCCGTTGAGCGTCAACAAAGCTCCTCCACAGGCAGTGGACCTACCATGTCCACATGACGCCAACCCTCGAAGCCCGCTCCATCGCTGTAGTCATCAATGCCGGTTCTCGTAAAGGATCCGCAGTCCCTGCGTTGGTAACCCAGAGCCTTGCCAACGTGGAGCTCCCGGTCTCCGCGGTGTATACGGTGCCCGCGGGTGGGGACATCGGCCAGGTCCTCAAACAGGCTGTGAACGATGGCCATGATTTTTTGGTGGTGGGAGGAGGCGACGGAACGATTGCCTCCGCGGCCGGAATAGTAGCCGGTACCGACGTCGTGCTGGGTGTGCTGCCCTTGGGAACCGCCAATGACCTTGCCAGAACGCTGGAAATTCCCCGGGACCTGGGCGGCGCCTGCGCTGCCCTCGCCAACGGCAAAGTAGTGGATATCGACCTCGGACGGGCCAACGGCCGGCCCTTCCTCAATGTGGCGTCAGCGGGCCTGTCCGTAGCAGTCACCCAGACCCTCAATCCTCGCCTCAAACGGCTCGCAGGCCCACTGGCGTACGGCGTGGCTACCCTGCAGTCGTATGCGGGCCACCAGCCCTTCCACGCCCGCCTGGAGTTCCCCGAGGGTGACCACAAACCCGCGGAATTGGAGAACCTGCTTCAGGTGGCAGTGGGTAACGGAAGGTATTACGGCGGCGGCAACGCTGTCTCCCCGACGGCGGGGATCGACGATCACACCTTGGACATCTATGCGATCATGGCGGCGCCGCTAAGAGAGCAGCTAAAGATTGCGCGGTCATTCAAGAACGGCACATTTGTGGCGCACCCCAAGGTCTACCACCTGACCAGCCGGAATGTGCGGCTGGTGACCGATCCGCCGCTGCCGGTCAACCTCGACGGAGAGATTGCGACCAGCACACCCACGGACTTCACGGTTGAGCGTAATGCGGTGCATGTTGTGGTGCCGCGCCACAGCAGCAGCGCCACCTTTGAAGGGCGCGGCTGAAAACAGCGAAGGCCTGGTCCGGTGACACCGGACCAGGCCTTCGGGACTGACGGAGCTAGACCTCGTCCGCCAGGGTGCCCAGGTAGAGCTGGATGACCTTGGGGTCCTTCATGAGCTCACGGCCTGTGCCCGTGTAAGCGTCCTTGCCCTGGTCCAGGACATAGCCGCGGTCGCAGATCTGCAGGCAGCGCCGGGCATTCTGTTCCACCATGATCACCGAGACACCTGCGCGGTTGATCTCGTGGACCCTGAGGAAGGTCTCGTCCTGTTTGACGGGGGAGAGGCCTGCCGAGGGCTCGTCGAGGAGCAGTACAGCCGGATCCATCATGAGAGCCCTGCCCATGGCCACCATCTGGCGTTCACCGCCGGAAAGGGACCCTGCACGTTGCGCGCGTCGCTTTGCCAGCTCCGGGAAGAGACTGGTGACAAAGTCGAAGCGCTCCGCAAAGGCCTTGGGGCGCTGGAACATGCCCATCTGGAGGTTTTCTTCGATGGTCAGCGCAGCGAACACGTTATTGGTCTGCGGCACGAAGCCCACGCCTTGGGTAACCAGCTTGTTGGCTTTCAGCCCTGTGAGGTCCTGGCCCCGCACCACGACGGTGCCGGAGTGCACCTTCACCAGGCCGAACATGGCCTTCAGGAGTGTGGACTTACCGGCGCCGTTCGGGCCGATGATGCCAATCAACTCACCCTTGCGGGCCTCGATGCTGCAGCCGTTGAGGATGTTGACGCCGGGAATGTACCCGGCCACGAGGTTGGTGACTTTGACGACCGAATCTCCTGCCGAAGCATCTGCCGGAGCGGGCATTGCACTGGTGCTGCTCATTTCCCGTCCTCCTTCTTGGTTTCGACGATGTCGGACAAAATGCCGGCGTCTTCCGTACCCACTACCGATTCTTCATCGGCCTCGAGTTCTGCCTCGAGCACCTTGATGCCTTCAGCGTCGCCGAGGTCGACATCGTGGTGCGCGCCAAGGTAGGCGTCGATTACGGCCGGGTTCTTCATGACCTCGCCCGGAGGCCCTTCGGCCACCACCTTGCCTTCCGCCATGACCACTACCCAGTCCGCAATGTGCCGGACCATGTTCATGTCGTGCTCGACGAAGAGCACCGTCATGCCCTCCGCCTTGAGGTTCTTGATGTGGTCCAGCAGGGACTGCGTCAGCGCGGGGTTCACGCCGGCCATGGGCTCGTCGAGCATCACCAGCTTGGGCCGAACCATCAGGGACCGGGCCATCTCCAGGAGCTTACGCTGGCCACCCGAGAGGGAGGCAGCGTAGTCGTCCTTTTTGGCGTCCAGCTTGAACTTCTCCAACAGGAGGTTGGCTTGGGCCGTGATCTCTTTTTCGCGGCCTCCCCACATCCCTTTGAAGAGGGCCTTGGAAAGCCGTTCCCCGGGCTGGTCGGCCGCGCCGAGACGCATGTTTTCCATGACGGTCAGCTTGCCCATGACCTTTGTCAGCTGGAACGTGCGGACCATGCCCATCCGTGCCACCTTGTAGGAGGAGACGCCGGCCAGGCTGTTGCCTTCGAACTGCCACTTTCCCGTGTTGGGAGTGTCAAAGCCGGTGAGCAGGTTGAACAGCGTGGTCTTGCCTGCACCGTTGGGGCCGATCAAGGCCGTGATCTTGTGGCGCGGGATCTCAAGGTACTCCACGTCCACGGCGTTGATGCCGCCAAAGGACCGGGTGACATCCTCCGCCACCACGATGGGATCGCGCTTCTTGCAGCCGGGGGTATTTTCCCCGACGGCGATGGGCCGCGAATCGGTCATGTAGTCGATATTTTCGGTGTTGCGTTCGTTCGTCTCACTCATGCGAAAGCAAGCTCCTTCTTATTGCCGAAGACGCCTTGCGGGCGGAAGATCATCAGGAGCATCAGTGCGATGCCCACCAGGATGTAGCGCAGCTGGCCGGCCTGGACGGTGGTGAGCCACGTGATGACCCCTGATTCGATAAGGCCGTAGAGCAGGCTCTGGGTCAGTGACAGGACAACCCAGAAGATCATGGCTCCGATGACCGGCCCCAGAACGGTGGCCATGCCGCCGAGCAGCAGGCAGGTCCACAGGAAGAACGTTAGTTCAGTGCCGTAGTTGGACGGCTGGACAGCACCGCGGGGGAGCGTGAAGATCATGCCCGCCAAGGCGCCCAGCACACCACCGATGATCAGTGCCTGCATCTTGTAGGCATAAACGTTCTTGCCCAGCGAGCGGACAGCGTTCTCGTCTTCGCGGATGCCCTTCAGGACACGGCCCCAGGGGCTGCGCATGAGCAGCCACACCAGTACACAACAAACGATCACCAAGCCCCATCCCACAACGCGGATGAAGAAATCGCGGTTGTTCATGCCCATGTAGGACCCCTCGGGGAAGGGGTTCATGGCGTAGAACGTGTTTTCAAAGGCCGCCAAACCGTTGGCAGAGCCCGTGACCTTGGTGAGTTGGTTGGTCGTGACCACGTAACGGACAATTTCGGCCGCTGCGATGGTGACAATGGCCAGGTAATCGGCCCTCAGGCGGAGTGTGGGGATACCGAGGATGAAAGCGAAGATCACCGAACACAGGATGGAGATGATCAGGGCCAGGAAGAACGGCGCGTCAAACGTGAGGGTGGAGATGGCAAAACCATAGGCGCCCACCGCCATGAAGCCGGCCTGGCCGAAGTTCAGCAGGCCTGAGTAGCCGAAGTGCACCGCAAGGCCCAGAGCGGCAAGTGCGTACGCCGCCGTCGTCGGGCTGAATAATTCGCCAAGGGCGCTGGAGAAAATAAATCCGAAGTCCATGGCCCGCTCCTAACCCACACGCTCACGCCGGCCGAGGATACCCTGCGGTCGGAACAGAAGAACAACAATCATGATGAACAGCGCACCGACGTACTTGAGGTCGGCGGGAAGGCCGAACACGGTAGTCAGTTCCACGAAGATGCCGACGACGATCGAGCCGATCAAGGCACCGAAGACGGTTCCCAAACCACCGAGCGTGACGCCGGCGAAGATGAGAAGCAGGATCTGGGAGCCCATGTCGAAGGTGACGCCTGGGCGGTAGTAGGCCCACAGGATGCCACCGAGGGAGGCGAGGACGCCTCCGACGATCCACACGATGCGGATGACTGAGTCGACGTCGATGCCGGACGCAGCTGCCAGTGCGGGGTTGTCCGCCACGGCGCGGGTTGCCTTGCCGAGACGGGTCTTCAGCAGGACGATGCCGATCAGGGCGATCACCACGGCACTGATAACCAGTGACCAGAGGTTGTTCGGGGAGATGGACACAGGCCCGATCTGGATTTCCGCGCTTTGTGCGCCGGGCAATTGCTGGGTTGCGCCACCGAAGAAGAACTGGATGACGTAGCGGATGGCCAACGCGAGGCCGATGCTGACGATCATCATGGGGACCAGGCCCGAGCCGCGTTTTCTCAATGGACGCCAGAGCCCGGCGTCCTGGACGTAGCCGAAGAGCCCGCCACCTACCAGGGCAAGCAGGATGGCAAGCCAGAAGGGCAGCCCGAAGCCGTTGAACATGAAGACGAGGACAGCGCCCAGGGTCACCATTTCACCGTGGGCGAAGTTGGT
This sequence comes from Paenarthrobacter sp. TE4293, assembly GCF_050435325.1. Lineage (NCBI taxonomy): Bacteria > Bacillati > Actinomycetota > Actinomycetes > Micrococcales > Micrococcaceae > Paenarthrobacter > Paenarthrobacter sp. TE4293. Next base: position 209,026 of record NZ_JBNJRY010000002.1, on the reverse strand, counting down.
CAGGCCTGTCGTTCCGAAGATCAGGGAGAGTCCGACGGAGGCGAGGGCAAGGAGGAGGCCGAAGCTCAGGCCCGCTACGAGGCGGTTGAGGAGGTTCTGGCCAAAGTCCTGTTGCTGCACCACGATGCCTTTACCGAAGGCGAAGATCACCGACAGGTTCGATGTCTGGCTGAACGTGACGTCGCGTGGATTGTCCTGGCCGTCAGCGAGTTTGATGCCATCCGGCAAGGTGGAGGTATCCAACTCAATGGTGTAGGTGCCCTGGACGGGAACGCCGATGCTCCATGCTCCGTTGGCGCCGGACGTGGCCTCGCCTTCAAAACCGTTGCCTGAAGCCTTGATTTTGACTCCGGGTATGGGGGCCCGGGCGTCGTCGCGGAGGAACCCGCTGATGTTGTTTTGGAAATTCGTCGCTGATGGCGAAGGCGATGGGGTGGTTGCCTCCGCCGCAGGGGCGGCGATCAACAGAACAGCGATGAGGGAAGCGAAAAGCGCCCCCACGACTCTCTGTAGTCCCTTGGACCGTCTGATGGACGGGTCGCGCAGTGTGCTTCTCAAAATGGAAACCTCCACAGTGGGGGTGGTCCCGGCTGCGCCATTGCAGCCGGTGCGAACGGTAAATGGGGCTTGTGAACAGTTCTTGCCTAGCTGCCTCGATTGTGATCTAAGTCACCCATGTGTGGCCTATGTTACCGCTCGCCGGACTGAATAAATGCCCAGTTCGGGGGTGCAAACATCGCGATCGGATAACAACTGTGAAGCTATGGGCAACCTGTGGTGAAGCTCCGCTTAAGTAAACCTTTGTTGTTTGAGGGTGTTTCTAAACGTTCGGACGGGTCCCCGCCGCTCCCACTCTTCCGTTTTCGTGTCACGGTTGCGTTTCGGCTGGGTGAACAAGGGAACTTTCCCTGCCCTGGACTCGTGGTAATTGGTACCGTGAACTATCACTTAGCCCTTTTTCAGGAGGACACCCGCAATGGCACTTGGCGGAAACCCAGTCTTCAACGGAAAGAATTTCCGTGGAGCAAAGCAGGCCCCGCCTGTACCGCAAAATCCCTACGGCCAGCAATTTAACACTGCAGGCCGGGCGCCCGGACAGGTCATGGACGGTCAAGCCGCATGGTCGGCCCAGCAGCAGAGCATGACCAGCGAGCAACTGCAGCAGATGTACAACCAGCCCGCTGCCGGCCCCGCCGACACCGGCCGTATGACCTATGACGACGTCATCATGAAGACCGTCGCCTGCCTCGTGGTCCTGGTGCTCGGTGCCGGCGTCACGCTGTTCGTGGCTCCCGGACTGTCGACCATGCTGATGATCGTTGGTGCGCTGGGCGGATTCGTTCTTGCCCTGGTCAACACCTTCAAGAAGCAGCCTTCACCGGCCCTGATCCTTGCTTATGCCGGACTTGAGGGCCTGTTCCTCGGTGGCCTCACCCGCATCCTCGATGGGATGTACCCCGGGGTCGGCCTCCAGGCCGTCATCGGAACCCTGGCAGTCTTCGGCGTCACGCTGGTGCTGTTCAGGAGCGGCAAGGTCCGCGCCACTCCCAAGATGGTGCGATTCTTCATGATCGCCACCATCGGCTACGCGGTCTTCGCCCTGATCAATATGGTCATGATGTGGACCGGCGCTGTGCAGGAGCCCTTCGGCTTGCGGACCAGCATGACGATTGCGGGCATCCCGCTCGGTGTCTTCATCGGTATCCTGGCCATCGGGCTGGCAGCCTTCTCGCTGATCATGGACTTCACCAGCATCGAGGAAGGCGTTCGTGCAGGCGCACCGGAACGCTACTCCTGGGTCGCAGCTTTCGGCCTGACGGTCACCCTGGTGTGGCTGTACGTCGAAATCATTCGACTGCTGGCCATCCTGCGAGGCGACGACTAGCAACGAACAGAAAGCCCCGAAGATTCGTCTTCGGGGCTTTTTGTGTCTTCGAGCGGGGATCCCGGCTGAAAGGGCAAAGAGCCGGGATCCGCCCCCTCGCGTCAGTTCAGCCGGGCAGGCTAGCGCAGCCGCTCGAAAACCACGGCCATTCCCTGCCCGCCGCCAACGCACAAGGTGGCCAGCCCCAGTGTTCCATCGCGTTCCTTCAGCCCGTTCAGCAGCGTGCTGGTCATCCGCGCCCCGGTCATGCCAAAGGGGTGTCCCAGGGCGATGGCGCCCCCGTGGACATTGAGCTTGGCGGGGTCGATGCCCAGTTCCCGTGCACTCGCCACGACCTGCACGGCGAAGGCTTCGTTCAGTTCCACGAGGTCGATGTCGTCCATGGTCAGCCCGGCCAGCGCCAGGGCACGCCGGGTCGACTCAACGGGGCCCATGCCCATGAGTTCGGGGGAGAGGGCGCTCACTCCCGTGGACACCACCCGGGCGAGGGGTTCGAGGCCCAATTCGCGGGCGCGTGTATCGCTCATGACCACTATGGCGGCGGCTCCGTCGTTGAGTGGGCACGCATTGCCGGCGGTGACTGTCCCCTCGGAACGGAAAACGGGCTGTAATGCGGAGACAGCCTCGAGCGTGACGCCGGCGCGGGGAGAATCGTCCTTATCCACCACGACCCCGTCCTTGCGGGTGTACGGAGTGATATCCCGGCGGTAGAACCCGGAGGCGATGGCTGCCTCGGCGCGGTTCTGGCTCAGGACGCCCCATTCATCCTGTTCAGCTTTGCTGATGCCGTACGTGGTGGCCACGTTCTCTGCGGTCTGGCCCATGGAGATGTAGATGTCCGGAAGCCGGCCACCCAACCGGGGGTCGGTCCACGGAATGTTGGATGCCGCACGGGCTGCCGTACGTTGCGCCGCCGCATTGAAGAGCGGGTTGTGGTTGGCGGAGTCCGTTTCGCCGGCGCCCGCCCAGTCCTGGTATCGGGAGACGCTCTCCACTCCCGCGGAGACGATCGCGCTGGCTTCCCCGGATCTGATGGCGTGGAAGGCCATCCTCAGGGTTTGCAGGCTCGAGGCACAGAAGCGGTTGATGGTGGCCGCCGGCACCTGGTCCAACCCGGCGAGGACGGCAACCACCCGTGCCATGTTGGAACCGGCTTCCCCGCTGGGTTCAGCGCAGCCCAGCAGGAGATCGTCCAGGCCCTGCCCTTCCCCGGCTCCGGGATCAAACCCGGGAAGCTTGGCAAGGGCGGCCTGCACCATGGCGGTGGCGAGGTCGTCGGGGCGTTCGTCCTTGAGGGAGCCCTTGAAGGCCCGTCCAATCGGGCTTCTGGCAGTGGAAACAATGACAGCCTCAGTCATGGGCACAGCTTACGCCCGCCGCCTGTTGATCAGGCCAGACGGCGGGCGCCTGCCGCCGGGGTCACCGTAAAGATGTCAGGTGCCGTGAAGCCGGCCCCGGCGAAGGAGCGTACGACGGCGTCCCGCACCTGCTGCTCCTGGCCCACCGGGGTCAAGGCGATGGCTGAGCCGCCGAACCCGCCGCCGGTCATGCGGGCGCCGATGGCACCGTTGGCCCGCGAGGTGTCCACCGCGAGGTCAAGTTCAGGGCAGGAGATCTCAAAATCGTCGCGCATGGAAACATGGCTCGCATCCAGCAGGGCGCCAATGCTGGCGGGCCCTTGGCTGGCCAGGACTTCCACTGTCTGCAGCACGCGGTCATTTTCGGTGACAACGTGGCGGACGCGCTTCAGCGTGGTTTCATCCAGCAGGCCGGAAGCTTCCTCCAAGCGTTCCACACCGACGTCGCGCAGTGCTGTGACGCCCAGGATCTCGGCACCCAACTCGCAGGAGGCGCGGCGTGACGCGTAACCGCCGTCGGCATGCGAGTGTGACACCTTGGTGTCAATGACCAGCAGGACCAGCCCTGAAGCTTCGGCGTCGAACGGGACCAGGTCCACGTGTTGATCGCGGCAATCCAGGAACACGGCATGTCCCTTGGCGCCGCGGAGGGAAGCTGATTGGTCCATGATGCCGGTGGGTGCGCCGACGTACACGTTTTCGGCCCGCTGGGTGGCGAGCACCAGGTCTTCGGCAGTGAAACCGGCGCCGGTCAACTCGTTGAGTGCAGAGATGACCGCGCATTCGATGGCGTGGGACGACGAAAGGCCGGCGCCAAGGGGTACATCGGAGTCAAGCAGCAAGTCGAAGCCCGGCACGTCAATACCGCGCTCCTTCAAAGCCCAGGCAACACCGAGCGGGTAGCGGGACCAGCCTGCTCCAGAGCCCGGCTCCAGATCTGAAAGGTCGGCCTCCACCAGCCCGTGCCCGCCGAAGGTGGACAACAAGCGCACCGTGGAGTCGCCGCGGAGGCGCAACGCCACCTTGGCCGTCCTGTCGATGGCGAAGGGCAGGACGAAGCCCTCGTTGTAGTCCGTGTGCTCACCGATCAGGTTGACGCGTCCCGGCGCCTGCCACACGCCGTCGGGAGTTGCACCGAACGTTTCCTCGAAGCGGGCGGCGAGGACGCCGGACTCGGTGGTGGTTGTCATGCTCGGGTGCCTTCCAGGGTCTTGGTGGAAGCCGGCGCTGCGGCGACGCTGCGGAGGCGCTCCGCCACGGCTTCCGGGGTGGTGTCGTTGATGAACGCTCCCATGGCGGCCTCTGAGCCGGCAAGGTACTTGAGCTTATCGGCCGCGCGGCGGGGAGAGGTCAACTGCAAGTGAAGCTGACCCGCAGGACGAAGGGCCGGATCCAACGGGGCTTGGTGCCATGCGGAGATGTACGGCATGGGGGTGGGGTAGAGGGCGTCGAGGCGCTTGAGCAGGTCAAGGTAGACGTGGGAAAGCTCATCTCGTTCCGCCCCCGTCAGCGCGGCGAGGTCCGGGACGCTGCGGTGGGGAACGAGATGGATTTCCAAGGGCCAGCGCGCGGCGAAGGGAACGTAGGCGCTGAAGTGTTCGGCCTCCAGCACCATGCGGCTGCCGTCTTCGCGTTCGGCCCTCAGGAGCGAGGCGGCGAGCGTCTCCTTCGCGTCGACGTCGTCGTAATACTTCCGGGCGACAGCACCGAGCTGGGCGGCGCGCGGTGTGACGTAGGGGTAGGCGTAGATCTGGCCGTGTGGGTGGTGCAAAGTGACACCGATGTCGGCGCCGCGGTTCTCGAACGGGAACACCTGCCTGATGCCCGGCAGTGCGCTGAGCGCTTCTGTCCGCTGCGCCCAGGCTTCGATGACCGTCCGGGCGCGTGTTTCGCCAAGCTCAGCGAAGGAGCCGGTGTGCCGGGGGGTAAAGGCAACCACTTCGCAGCGTCCGTACGCGGGGCCGGACGTGCCGTGTCCGCTGCTGCCCGGCCCGGGAAGTGGGGGAATGTCGCCCACAGCTGGGCCCAGAGAGGGGAAGCGGTTCTCGAACACCACGACGTCGTAGTCCGAAGCCGGGATCTCCGATGGGTTCGCCGCGGTGGTCGGGCAAATGGGGCACTGGTCTGCGGGAGGCAGGTGCGTCCGTGCCTGGCGGTGGGCGGCGACGGCCACCCAGTCACCCGAAAGGGCATCGTACCTGACTTCGCCGGGCTCGCCACGGGCCGGAAGGTGGCGGTGGTCCACCAACAATTCCGGTGTCCGCTCCGGAGTTCCGGGGTCATCGAAGTAGATCAGCTCTCGGCTGTCCGCAAGGCGGGTGCTGGTGATGCGACTCATGAATCCATTATTCCACGAGTGACCAAAAACGCATAGTTTCTAACAAAAGCTAACATTGTCCGCGCCTCGCTGCTTCCGTGATGCAGTACGGTATTGCCATGCCTGCCTCGCCATCTTCCGCCGATCGCACCCTCCCCTCCGAGTCCCGCCGCTTTGCCACGGGCCGCCAATTCGAGCTTCGCAGGGGCGATGCGCTCGCCGTGATCACCGAACTGGCCGCCGGCCTCCGCTTGTACTCCCGCGGCGGCGTGCAGTTGACGGAAAGCTACGGGGACGACCAGATTTCCCCCGGCGCCACGGGCATTACCTTGGCCCCCTGGGCCAACCGGGTGGAAGACGGGGTCTGGTACCTCGACGGCAAGAAGCAGCAACTCGACATCACCGAGGTCTCCCGTAACAACGCCAGCCACGGGCTCCTGCGGAACGCCGCCTACTCACTGGTGGACGAATCAGAATTCAGCGTGACGCTCGAAGCCACCATTTTCCCGCAGCACGGCTACCCGTTTCTGGTGCGGCACCGGGTTCGCTATGAGTTGGATGAAGACCTGGGGCTTCGCGTTTCGCAGTCGCTGGTCAATGAATCCCAAGCCAGTGCGCCCTTCGTCCTTGGCGCACACCCTTACCTGCGCCTCGGCGACGTCGCACCTGAGGACCTGGTCCTGACGGTGCAGGCCCAAACCCGGCTGGTGGCCGATGAGCGTCTGATTCCCCGCAGTACCGCCCCGGCGGATGGGCCCTACGATCTTTCGGCCGGAGCGTCGGTGGGGAACCTGTTGATTGACGTCGCCTTGACGGATTTGGCGTACGACGGCGGCGTGGCCCGCCACACGCTGACTGCCCCCGATGGCCGCAGCGTCAGCCTTGAGCAGGACGAGAACTGCCAATACGTCCATGTTTTCGTCACTGACACTTTCCCTGGCCGGTCCAAAGCCGTGGCTCTGGAACCGATGACAGGCCCGGCCAACGCCTTCAACAGCGGCGATGGCCTGCGATGGGTGCCAGTTGGTGAGTCGTTCACTATGACATGGGGGATCACTGCATCGCTCTAAGGCTTTTGTGCTTGCTCCGCGGGCCGGTTTCCCATACGGCGTGCCCTGCGGAATTATGGGTTCATGACGCCAACACCGGACGCCAAATCCCGCTCTGACCGCCAAATCGCCGAAGACATCCCTTACGGGGTGCGCATTGCTGCTGCCTGGTCGTGGCGGGCGGGACTGATCCTGCTCATGATCGGCGCGCTCGTTTGGCTGCTGGGCAAAGTCAGCTTCCTCATCATCCCGGTCATGGTTGCTGCCTTGCTGGCCGGTCTGCTGTATCCGGTGGTGGCGTGGCTGCGCAACCGCAAGGTGCCCAATGGGGCCGCCGTCGCTATCACCGTGGTGGGCTTCATCGGCGTCATCGCCGGCGCGCTCGCCTTGGTGGGCCGGCAGCTGGTCTCCGGCTTCGGCGAGCTCTGGCAGGAGGCCTTGGCGGGAATCCAGCAAATCCAGACGTGGCTGGCCGATGGTCCCCTCCATCTGACCGCTGACCAAATCGACCAGTACATTGCCGACGGCGCAAATGCCCTGCAAAACAACAGCAGCAGCATCCTCAGCGGCGCCCTGTCCTTCGGCAGCACCGCCGGGCACTTTGCCGCAGGACTTGTCCTGGCACTGTTCATCCTCATTTTCTTCCTGCTCGAAGGCAGCAGGATCTGGGGCTTCCTGGTGCGCCTCCTGCCCAAGGCCGCCCGACGGGCCACCGATGGTGCCGGGCGCCGCGGGTGGACATCCATGGTCAGCTACGTGCGCATCCAGATGTTCGTGGCGTTCGTGGACGCCGTGGGCATCGGCGTTGGTGCCGCCATCATCCAGGTTCCGCTGGCGCTTCCCTTGGCGGTCCTGGTGTTCATCGGCTCCTTCATTCCGGTGGTCGGTGCCTTGGTGACCGGGGCCATTGCGGTGCTGCTGGCACTCGTCGCCAACGGGCCCATCAACGCGCTCATCATGCTGGCAATCGTCCTGCTGGTCCAGCAGCTCGAAAGTCACATCCTGCAGCCCCTGGTGATGGGCAAGGCCGTGGCGCTGCACCCGGTCGCCGTGATCCTCTCAGTGGCGGCAGGCTCCTACCTCGCCGGCATCCCGGGAGCGCTGTTCGCAGTCCCGCTGCTTGCCGTAGTAAACACGGCCGTTCGGTACATTGCAGGCCGGACGTGGGAACATGATGAAGGATTGGGCGGTGTGGAGACACAACCGGCAGTTGCTTCCACGGGGCACGGCGGAGACGCCAACTTCAAGGATGTGCACCTTCCACTGCCCGAATCCCGCCTCGGTAGAGGCATCGCAGGCAAGAACAAGGCCGCAGGAAGCTCCTCTGCTGAGGGCCCTGCTGCCGACACCACCAAAGGAGAATAGTCAGTGAATACCCTCGAAACCCTGCCCGTCACGCTGGACGATGTCCTTAAGGCGCAGGAGCTGCTCGAGGGCATTATTACCAAGACTCCGGTGGAGTCGTCCCGTGCTCTTGGCAGCCTCGTGGGCGGCAACGTCTTTTTCAAGTGTGAGAACCTGCAGCGCGCCGGTTCCTTCAAGGTCCGGGGCGCCTACGTACGCATGGCCCGCCTGACAGAGGACGAAAAGAAGCGTGGCGTGGTGGCGGCCTCCGCAGGCAACCACGCCCAGGGCGTGGCGGTAGCCGCGAAGAGCCTGGGCATCAACGCCCGCATTTACATGCCACTCGGTGTGGCGCTGCCCAAGCTGGCCGCCACCCGCAGCCATGGCGCCGAGGTTGTCCTGCATGGCCACAACGTGGACGAAGCGTTGGCGGAAGCGCAGCGCTACGCCAATGAAACCGGGGCGGTGTTCGTGCACCCCTTCGACAATGTGGACGTCGTTGCGGGCCAGGGAACCATCGGGCTCGAGATCCTGGAGCAGATTCCCACCGTGGACACCATCCTCATGGGCGTGGGCGGCGGCGGACTCCTGGCCGGGGTTGCGGTAGCCATCAAAGCCAAGGCCAAGGAGCTTGGCCGTGAGATCCGGGTGATCGGCGTCCAGGCTGAAAACGCTGCCGCCTACCCTCCATCGCTCGCTGCCGACGCGCTGGTGCCGCTCAAGAAGGTCACCACGATGGCTGACGGCATCGCCGTGGGCCGGCCGGGCCAGCTGCCCTTCAGCATCATCCGCGAGCTCGTGGACGATGTTGTTACTGTCAGCGAAGATTCCCTCGCACGGGCGCTGATCTTCCTCCTCGAGCGGGCCAAGATGGTGGTTGAGCCCGCCGGTGCGGTCGGAGTAGCCGCGCTGATGGATGGCAAGATTGAGAACCCGGGGAACACCGCCGTCGTACTGTCCGGCGGCAACATCGATCCCATGCTCATGCTCAAAGTCATCCAGCGCGGTCTGTCGGCCGCTGGCCGGTTCATGACCGTCCGCATGATGCTGGATGACCGACCCGGTTCCTTGGCTACGATCGCGCGCATCATTGCCGAAAACGATGCCAACGTCACCGGGCTGGACCACACCCGCCTGGGCGGTTCCATCAGCATGGGAGACGTCTCCATCACCATCAACCTGGAAACCAAGGGCCACGAACACGGCGAACAGGTCCTCGGCGCACTGCGGGCCGAGGGCTTCCAGCCGATCGTGGTGCACTGACGGGAGGAGCGCCCATGGTGCTGGGAACGCCTGAAGGGTCCAAGGAAGAGGCCCGGGAGTCGCTTGCTGGACGGGCCAAGGGCGGGCTGCTGTTCATGGGCGGCTTCGTCATCCTGCTCTACGTCATCGAGATCCTGAACACGTTGATGCGTCACGGCCTGAACTCCACTTTCGGCCTGCGCTCCCGCTCCATGGACGGCGTGCTGGACATCCTGACGTTCCCGCTGCTCCACGCGAACTTCAACCACCTGCTCTCCAACACGCTGCCCCTGATCATCTTCGGCTTCCTGGTGTTCCTGTCCGGCATCCGTGTCTTCATCACGGCATTGGCCTTCAGCTGGCTGGGGTCCGGGCTCGCGGTGTGGCTCATTGGCGGGGGAGGGGTGACGGTGGGGGCGTCCGGTTTGGTGTTCGGATTTTTCGCGTTCCTGCTGGTCCGTGGATTCTTCAACCGGAACTGGTGGCAGATCCTGCTCTCCGTGGTGCTCTTCATGGCTTACGGCAGCATCCTGTTCGGGGTGCTGCCGACGGTAATGGGCTACGTTTCCTGGCAGGCGCACCTCGGCGGAGCGGTCGGCGGCATCGTTGCAGCGGTCTTGTTACGTCCCAAGTCCACGGCCCTCCAACCCAACTAGCTGACAGCCAGCGTCCTCACGGGCCCTCACAGCGACGTTTGCTGTCACCTGGTTGGGCAGGCATTTGGAACAAAAACGCCGGCCCACCCCGCGAAAGGGGTGGGCCGGCGTGGTTTATTCAGTTCAGGTGCGCCGCTTCTTAGGCGACGTAAGGCTTGGCGGAAACGATCTCCACCGGGATTTCCTTGCCGTTGGGGGCGACATAGCTCAGGCTGTCGCCTTCCTTGTGCCCGATGATGGCTGCACCCAGGGGTGACTTCTCGCTGAAGACGTCCAGATCGGAGTCCCCGGCGATTTCGCGGGAGCCCAGCAGGAACGTCTCTTCGTCGCCGGCGATGCGGGCAACAACCAGCATGCCGGGCTCGACGATTCCGTCATCGGCCGGTGCTTCGCCAACCTGGGCATCACGCAGGAGTGCGGTGAGCTGGCGGATGCGGGCCTCGATCTTGCCCTGCTCTTCCTTGGCTGCGTGGTAGCCGCCGTTTTCCTTCAGGTCGCCTTCCTGGCGGGCAGCTTCGATCTTCTGGACGATTTCCGCCCGGCCAGCGCCGGAAAGGTGGTCCAGCTCAGCCTGCAAGCGGTCGAAAGCTTCCTGGGTAAGCCAAGCCGCAGTGGCGCTGTTGGTGGTAGACACGGATTTCTCCTCTAGATCTGACAAATGCAAAAGACCCCGCCGAGATGGCCACTAGTGGAACTCAGTAACCAACTTAACGGGGTGAAGGTTTCATCCATTGTAGTAAATCCTCTGGATGAACCCAAACTGGGTGAGTCATGGGTCACACGATCGTTATTTACCGCTGTCCACGATCCAGCAATTGTCCACCACGCCCGAGACCGCTGGCGACTCAGTACGCAGGACCGTGCGCTGGACGGTGGTACTGCCGCCGTCGGGGTCGTCCTGGGGATCGTTGGGTCCAATCTCGACCACCTTCCATCCCACCACCGCGAACTTGGAATCCAAGGCCTTGATGGCACATTTGGCGGTGGCTCCGGGGTACTTGGTGACCTGGTAATCGACCTCTGCCTGGGTGCCGTCCACAGTGCTGTACCCGATGTCCTTGAACGTGACCGGAGCCTGTGCGGAACCCGTTGCCACATACGCGGCGAAGCCAATCCCGACGACCAGGGCGCCGATGATGATGTTCCGCTTGGTTTTGCGGGTCATGGCGCGCTTTTGACCACCGTAGCGATTGGCTAGGCTGGTGCTTGCCGGTACTTGGGTGGCCGATAGGTCCTCTGAAGTCACCCGTCCAGTTTAGTGCCGATCCCGGCGCCCCATCACCGCCCACCCAGCTTGATCCACGAAAGAGGAGCCGTCACGTGACAGCGTCCAGCAGTTCCGACCAGCAGCTGCGGCTGCTCGCCGTCCATGCCCACCCGGATGATGAGTCCAGCAAGGGTGCGGCAACCATGGCAATGTACGCCGCCGCGGGAGTAGACGTCATGGTCGCTACATGCACAGATGGCTCGCGCGGTGACATCCAGAACCCGGCCATGGAGGCCGATCCGCACCCGAAGCGGGATATGGCCGGCGCACGCCGCCTGGAGATGGCAAACGCGGCCGCGGTCCTGGGCATCCAGCAACGATGGCTGGGATTCGTTGACTCCGGCCTGCCCGAGGGCGATCCCCTTCCGCCCTTGCCGCCCGGATGCTTTGCACTCCAGCCCCTGGAGCGTGCCACGGCGCCCTTGGTCCGGCTGGTACGCAGCTTCAAGCCGCACGTGATCATCAGCTACGACGAAAACGGTGGCTACCCTCACCCGGACCACATCATGGCCCACAAGGTAGCGGTGGAAGCCTTCGACGCGGCCGGTGACGCGGACCGCTACCCGGGCATGGGGGAGCCGTGGGCACCGAGCAAGCTCTACTATGACCGCGCCTTCAGCCCCGAGCGGTTCCGTGCGCTGCACTTCGCGTTGGAGGAAGCGGGCCTGCAATCTCCCTACGCCGAGCGGCTGGCGGCCTGGCTGGAAGCCGATGCCGAAGGGCACGCCCCCGTTCCTCCGGGGCATCAGACCACCACCCAGGTGGATTGCGGCGATTTCTTCGAAGCGAGGGACGATGCCCTTCGGGCGCACCGGACGCAGATCGATCCCCTCGGGTTCTTCTTCGCGGTTTCACCGGATCTTCAGCGGACGGCGTGGCCGTGGGAGGACTACACCCTGATCAAGTCCACCGTCCCGTCCGAACTGCCGGAAAAGGACCTGTTCGCGGGGATAAGATAGGAACTCCGGCAGTTTCTATCGCCCGTAGAAGTTGCAGCCAGTCCCACCCGGTTCCGGTTACGTGCTGACTGCCGGCATGCATCAGCTCCCATAGAAGGTTTGAACGTGCACCACTTGATTCTCGCCCTGACCGTCACTCCGTCGCCCAACCCCTCGGGCACGCTGCGGCCCGGCCTGTCCGAGGACCAGGTGACACCCGGCACATGGGGCTTTGTCCTCACGGCCTTCATCGTCATCCTGACCACGTTCCTGATTGTGGACATGGTTCGCCGCATCCGGCGCGTCCGTTACCGGGCACAGGTTGAGGAAGCGCGCCTGGCTGCTGAGGAAGAGGCCGGCAACCCAGCCGAGGGCCCCGCAGCCGGCGGAGCCTCCGCCGGTCCCGCCGGCGGAGCCTCCGCCGGTCCCGCCGGCGGCGCCTCCGACGAGAACGACGATGCCGGTCCCCGGACCCGCTGACGCCACCGGTAACGGTTCGCCCTGGGCAAGCAATGCCCTGGGCTCGGAACCTTCTGCGTATTTGCGGCAGCACGCGGACAATCCCGTGTTTTGGCGTCCGTTCGGCGACGAAGCTTTTGCTTTCGCCGCCGAACGTGATGTCCCGGTTTTCCTGTCCATCGGCTATGCGGCATGCCATTGGTGCCACGTCATGGCCCACGAGTCCTTCGAAGACCAGGAAACAGCCGATTACTTGAATGCGCACTTCGTCCCGGTCAAGGTTGACCGCGAAGAACGCCCGGATGTCGACTCCGTGTACATGGCCGCGACCCAGGCCATCAGTGGCGAAGGCGGCTGGCCGATGTCCGTCTTCCTCACCCCGGACGGGCTCGCCTTCCACGCAGGAACGTACTTCCCGCCCATTCCCCTGCCTGGCCGGCCTTCCTTCCGCAACGTCCTTGAAGCCGTCCACGAGGCCTGGGTGGAGCGCCGCGAAGGGGTGGAGCAAAACGCCCGCGGACTGGCCGCCACCCTGGCCAACGCACAACTTTCCGGGATAGTTCATCTCGATGGTCCGCCGGAGGTGCTGGATGCCGGCCTGCTCCCTGAGGCTGTAGCCGTTCTGGCCCGCTCTGAAGACCCCGACGCCGGCGGGTTCGGCAGCGCCCCCAAGTTCCCGCCGTCGGCGGTCCTTGAGTTCCTGATCCGGCACGCGGCTGTACCGTCCGAAACAGCGGACGCCGCCAAGGATACGGCTGGACGCGCCTTGGCGGGCATGGCCCGCTCGGCTTTACGCGACCAACTCGACGGCGGATTCGCCCGCTACTCGGTCACGGCTGACTGGTCTGTCCCGCACTTCGAGAAAATGCTCTACGACAATGCGCAGTTGCTCCGGGTTTACGCGCACTGGGTGCGGTTGGGCGGCAACGACGTCTATTCGGCAGTCGAGGCTAAAGCTGCAGCCTCAGCGTGCGCGGACTGGATGCTGGAGTCCCTGCGCCTCCCGTCCGGTGCCCTGGCATCATCGCTGGACGCCGACACGGTCGTGGACGGAGTACATCACGAAGGCGCCACGTATCTGTGGACCCTGGCATCTTTGGCGGAGGCGCTGGAACCCGGCGACGCCGCGGCGGTGGCGCGCATGATGAACATTGGTGTCGAGGGGACGGTGTCGGAGCTTGGCTCGCCGCTTCATCCCGGCCGGAAGCTGTCCGACGCCGACGGCCGGCTCTGGGAGCGGGTCGTGCCCGCCTTGAAGGCCGCCCGCGGGCTCCGGGACCAGCCAGCCAGGGATGACAAGGTGGTGGCCGGGTGGAATGGGCTCGCCGTGGCTGGTCTTGCCGAGGCAGGCGCCATCCTGGGCCGTCCGGACCTGATAGAGGCGGCTGGAAACGTGGCAGAGTACCTCGCCGTGGTCCACTGGGAAGGTCTTTCACGCACGCTGGGCCGGGTCTCCCATGATTCCCAGGCGCGCGGAATCGGTGGGCTCCTGGAGGACTATGCCTTCTGCGCCGAGGGCTTCCTGGCCCTGTACGCCGTGACGGGAACCAAACGCTGGTACCTGCTCGCGGAAGAGCTGGTCCTCGCTGCGTGTTCACGGTTCGTGGAGGATGGACACCTTGCCGACTCGACGGGGGAGTCTGCGCAGGTCTTCAACGCCCAGGGTCAGCACGCAGCGCTGGACCCCTTCGACAACGCCACACCCAGCGGAGCGGCAGGCTTCGCCGGGGTTCTCCTGTCCTACGCTGCCTACTCCGGATCCCACGAGCACCGGCTCATGGCGGGCAACATCCTTGGCCTGCTCCCGCCTCTCGCCACCCAGGCGCCGCGCGTCGCCGGTTGGCTCCTGGCCACCGCCCAAGCCGCTCTCGCCGGCCCCGTGGAGGCAGCCGTGGCCGGTCCGGATTCGCCGCTGAAGCGCGAACTGCACCGAGCGCTGCTGACGTCTCCCAGCCCTGGGCTGGTGGTCGCGTTGCAGGCGGACGACGCCGGGTCCCCGGCCGGGGACCATGACGTGCCACTGCTTCTCCACAGGTCAGGGTCGCCGGACGGCTCCCCGCAGGTCTACCTGTGCCGGGACATGGTATGTGAAAGGCCGCTGGGGGATGTGGCAGCCGTCCTGTCGCGCCTGAACGCGATGGGATCGGGCGACTGACAGGATCCGTGCTGTCTAGCTCAGCACAGCAATCATGATCGCGATGAAGTGGGCCGCGAAGGCCAGCACCGTGAAGGCATGGAAGAGTTCGTGGAAGCCGAAGTGCTTCAGGCTGAAGTTCGGCTTCTTGAGGGCGTAGAACACGGCGCCCGCGATGTACAAGGCGCCCCCGACGCAGATCAGGATCGCGGCTGGGGCGTTCGCGGCGAAGAATTGCGGCAGGTAGAACAAGGCTCCACAGCCCAACGCGATGTAGACGGGGACGTACAGCCAGCGCGGAGCGTGTGTCCAGAGAATCCTGAAGAGCACGCCGACGATCGCCCCGGACCACACGAGCCACAACAGGGTGACAGCCTCGGAGCGTTCCAGCAGGGACCAGGCAAGTGGGGTGTAGCTGCCGGCGATAACCAGCATGATGTTGGTGTGGTCCAGCCGTTTGAGGACCATACGGACCTTGGGGGACCAGTTGCCCCGGTGATAGACGGCGCTGACGCCGAACAAAAGGAAGCCGGTCAACGCATAGATGGCTGACGTGATTTTGCGATCTGGTGTGGGGGCGAGTGCCACCAGGAGGATGCCTGCAGCCAGGGCAAAAGGAGCCGCCACAGCGTGGATCCACCCGCGCCAGACGGGCTTGGTTTCGAGGAGCTCAGCCATGGTTAAACCATAACTTACGTTCCAGTAAGTTACCGCAGGGTAACAAGACGGCGAGGGATTTTGACGCCCGACTGCACCGGCTCCCCATCTCGGGAAGGTAGCCTTGGATGTGCGTCGTCGTCGTACAAGCAAGGAAGTCAGGTGAGAGTCCGGTGGAGCTGCCCGGTTTCCTCTATGGCTTCTATGAGCGCAAGCTCCTGCGTTCCCTGAAGCAGGACCAGATCCCGCGGCATATCGGCGTCATGGTCGACGGCAACCGTCGGTGGGCACGCCAATTCAACGCACCCACCAGCCAGGGGCACCAGGCCGGGGCCGATAAAATCCATGAATTCCTCGGCTGGTGCCAGGAGCTTGGCGTCAAAGTCGTGACGCTCTACATGCTTTCCACGGACAATATGAACCGTTCCGGTGAAGAGCTGGACCTCCTCATGGGCATCATCGCCAACACCATGGACCGCCTGGATGAAGACGAAGACGTCTCAGTCCACGCCATGGGTGCCCCCGAGCTCCTCCCGGACTACCTCGCCGAACGGCTCAACAAGCTGACCTCGCGCACGCCGGTGCACGAAAAGATCCACGTAAATGTTGCCGTGGGCTATGGTGGCCGCCGGGAAATCGTCGACGCCGTCCGGGAACTCCTGCACGATGCCGTCGCCAAGGGACGGACCATGACCGAGGTCGCAGATGAACTTTCGGTGGACGACATCTCCCGCTTCCTCTACACGCGGGGCCAGCCCGATCCTGACCTGGTCATCCGCACCTCAGGCGAGCAGCGGCTCTCCGGCTTCCTCATGTGGCAAAGTGCCTACAGCGAGTTCTACTTCTGTGAGGCATTGTGGCCGGCATTCCGCAAGGTCGATTTCCTGCGCGCGCTCCGGGACTATGCCGGGCGCCAGCGCCGGTACGGAACCTAGGTGCGCTCCGGTTCATGAGGAATTAATCAGCCGGACATACGACTTGCCGACTCACGTAGCGGAATTTCTTGTGAGTGGGATTACGTTAAACCCATCAGCAGGCAAAACCGCCCGCTGATCGGGGAGGCCAGTATATGGAGCGGAACATCGCACCAGTTACATGGAAGGCCGCGCCCGGCCTTCCGGCCGAGCCGCTTCACCATTAGGCCGGGCGAACTGCCCGGGGCTGGAGTCGATGTGGCTATTTCTGAGCAACTGCCCGCAATGGTTTCCGACGGGGAAAGTGCAGCTACCTCTCGCACCAAGCGGGTCCCACAACCAGCGCGGACGGAAACGTCCGTCACAGGCCGCAGCTACGTGATTGATACGTCCGTCCTGCTGTCCGATCCCCATGCGTTGTTGCGATTCGCTGAACACGAAGTCATCGTCCCCATTGTGGTCATCAGCGAACTGGAAGGAAAACGCCACGACCCCGAGCTCGGGTACTTCGCCCGGAAAGCATTGCGGCTCCTGGACGATCTGAGGATCGAACATGGTGGCCTGGACCGGTCCATTCCCATCGGGAACGACGGCGGAATGCTCCGGGTGGAAATGAACCACATTTCCCCGGACGTGCTGCCGGCAGGATTCCGTGGCGGTGACAACGACAGCCGCATCCTGGCTGTGGCCAAGAACCTGGCCAATGAGGGCCACAACGTCACCGTGGTCTCCAAGGACCTGCCCATGCGCGTCAAGGCATCCGCCATGGGGCTGCAAGCTGACGAATACCGCAACGAACTCGTCAAGGATTCCGGCTGGACCGGAATGGCCGAGGTGGAAGCGAACGACGATGAAATCACCACCCTCTACGGGCACGAACCAGTCTTCATCCCTGCCGCCGCCGAACTCCCCGTCAACACCGGGCTGGTCCTCCTCTCCAACCGCGGCTCCGCCTTGGGCAGGGTAGGCGCCGACAAGCAGGTCCGCCTCGTCAAGGGCGACCGTGACGTCTTCGGACTCCACGGACGCTCGGCCGAACAGCGGCTCGCCATCGACATGCTCATGGACCCCGCCGTCGGCATCGTCTCCATCGGAGGACGGGCCGGTACCGGCAAGTCCGCACTGGCCCTCTGTGCAGGACTGGAAGCCGTCCTGGAACGCCGCGAGCACCGCAAGGTCGTGGTGTTCCGTCCCCTGTACGCCGTGGGCGGCCAGGAACTCGGATACCTCCCGGGCTCCGAATCCGAAAAAATGAACCCGTGGGCCCAGGCAGTGTTCGACACCCTGGGCGCACTGGTGAGCCAGGAAGTCGTCGAGGAGGTCATGGACCGGGGAATGCTCGAAGTCCTGCCCCTGACCCACATCCGTGGACGTTCGCTGCACGACGCCTTCGTGATCGTCGACGAAGCCCAGTCACTGGAGAAGAACGTCCTCCTCACTGTCATGAGCCGCATCGGACAAAATTCCAAGATCGTCCTCACCCACGACGTCGCCCAACGCGACAACCTCCGGGTTGGACGCCACGACGGTGTCGCAGCGGTGGTCGAGACGCTCAAGGGACACCCGCTGTTCGGGCACATCACGCTGACCAGGTCCGAGAGGTCGCCGATTGCTGCTCTGGTGACGGAGTTGCTCGAAGGGGCTGAGATCTAAGCTGCGTTTGCTGAGGGCCGTGGTCCGGTTCGCCGGGCCACGGCCCTTCGCCGTCGCTTGGACACAACGCAAAAGGACCCCGAAGGTCGCTGGACGACCTTCGGGGTCCGATGCGTTGCGATGCGCCCCTTTCCGGGAGGCCGCAGCCGCGCTCTTGCCGGAGAGCCGTTAGAGCTTGAGGTACGTTCTCAGTTCTTCGTGGCCTTGGACTTTGAGGGTCCAGTTGGGGCGTTTGAAGGTTTCCGGGGTGAGGCGGACTTTTTGGACTTCCTGGACTTTGTCCCCCCAGCCGTCGCGGAAGATGCCATTGGGTTCATAGCCCAGGCTGGTGGAGACCCCCAGGGATTGTTGGTTCCAGGAGGCCGCTTCGGACTCGGCGACTTCGGCGCCCAGGTCATCGAAAGCGAAGCTGACGACGGCGGCGCGCATCTCCTTGCCGAAGCCCTGGCCTTGCGCGGACTGCTTGAGCCAGGATCCCGTACTCACTGTCTTGAGGGTCTTGAAGTTCTTGGCGCCGATGTCCTGGACTCCCAGGAAGTCCTCCTCGTGCCACACGGCGAGGAGGAGGGTCCAGGAGTCCTCGGTGAAGTTCGCCCGGCAGCGCCAGTACCACTGGGCCATGTTGGGGGCGAGCTCGTCGGCCGGCAGGTCGGTCCACGGGGTGCTGAACGGGCTCTTGCCTGGCTCGTGGACTCCGGAACGCGCGGCCGCCACGGCGGCGGGGATGTCGTCGTCGAAAACTGGACGGATGGTCAACCTCGGGGTGGTGAGGGTGAGTCCGAACGGGGGCCAGATATCTGCCAGGGGTGTCATCGCCGTAGCTTAGCCCGGCAAGGCGGGCCAGGCGAGTCACATCGCAGGCAGGCCCTATGTCACGGGCGCTTTCCCACGATGCCTGCCGAGGGCACCGGTTTTCAGGCGGCCGGGCCGATGTCCCACGGGATGTGGCGGCGTACGTCAGTGAGGTTCATGGACTCCGCCAGGAACAGATCGTCCAGCATGTACTCGTCCACGGCCAGAACCTTCAGCCAATGGCCTTTTCCCGAAGAGTCCCCGTCCAGGCTTTGGCTGGCAACGCAAACCCCAGTGCCGACGTCGATCCTTATCAGCGTCCGGCCGGGGTGGACCAACGGCGCTGCCGGGTCCGAGGGAACATAGGTCCTGCTGCGCGTGACAATCGTTTCCAACGCTGGGCGGCCCTCGTGGTCAACCTCCCTCGGCGGCTCAAGGAAGACACGGTTGGTGTCCGGAAATTCCAAAGGGACCGGCGCGTTCCCTGCCAGTTCCACGGGATCGAGAGCGGCAGCAAGGCGCCCATTGCCGAACGAGGGCTCACCGTAGGCGGCCTCCGGGCGCCGTCGGACCAGGCCGGCGTCGTCATATACGGGCGTCACCAGGTGGGCAGGAAGCAACCATGAGCGGCGTGTTGAGGAAACGTACAGGTCATCCCGGGAGTCATTGATGCCGGTGGTGCTGTGCAGCAGTTGGCCGTCCGGTGTTTCCAGGCGAAGAGCGCCCGGTCGCCTCAACCACGCGCGGACCATGGTGGCTCCCGTCCCCGGCCGTTCCAGGTACTCGAAGCGTAGACTCGTCCATTTCCACGGCGAAGAACGGCAGAGATTCCGGAAGGTGGAGGACAAGTCGAATCCCGGTCCTCCTGCACTGTAGCTCCCCATATCCACAGTTTACCCAGTCGTTCAAGCGGGCCTGGCGGCCAAAGCGGGATAGCATCCGAGAGTGATCCGACGACTCTCCGACCTCTGGGACGCCAGTCCGCTGGGCTTCTGGCTGCTGACGGCCGCGTGCCTGTACTTCCTGGTGATGGCTGTTCAGCTCACGGTGATCGACGTGCGGAGCCACCTGTTGCCGAACCGCATCGTTTTCCCTTCGTACGCCGTAGCAGGGGTGTTGTTGCTGGCGGTATCCCTCCTGGCATTCTTCGCTGGAACGGGCCAGGACCACCTGTCTGCGGACGTGTTCGCGGTGCCTGGAATCCGGGTCCTCGCTGGAGGGGCCGTCCTGTGGCTCTTCTATTTCGTGCTGCGGATCATCCATCCGCCCGGCATGGGCTTTGGTGACGTCAAGCTGGCTGGTGTGTTGGGGCTTTACCTGGGCTACCTGGGGTGGAGCCACGTGTTCGCAGGGACGTTCGCCGCTTTTGTCCTGGGCGGTCTGTGGAGCCTGGCCATCCTGCTGACACGCCGCGGCACGTTGCGTTCGGCCATTCCTTTTGGCCCGTTCATGCTGGCGGGGGCGGGAACTGCCATGGTGCTCTTACCCGCATGACGACTCCAACTGCGGCCGAACTGCAACCGTCGTCGTATTTTCGCGTTCACCGCACTGCGGCATGCTTAGCCCAGCGGGTGTTTGCCTGTGCATGACGGTGGCAGGAGGGTGCTGTGCGACGGATGAGCTGGGGGTTCTTTCTGGGAGCCTCCCTTTCCTGTGGGCTCCTGCTGGCTGGATGCGCGCAGACAATCAACAGTCCTGACGTCACCGCCGTGTCCAGCAGCCAGCCTGGCACTGCGCTGCAGCCTGCCACTACGCTGCAGCCTGCCACTACGCTGCAGCCCGGCGCTGCCGAACAGCCGTATCCCACCCAGGGGCCGGAGACCCCCTGCGAAGGAGGGCCGTTGGGCTGTGCCGAATATACGACCGTGCGGGGAACCGACGCCACAGGAAACGTGGCGTGGCTCGAATCGGAACCGCTGAGGGTCAGCTCGCGGCACGCCAACGGCCAGTGGACCCTCTTCGTTCACACCCCGTGCAATCACCTGCAGGTTGCAGTTTCGGTGCAGGCTAATGTCATGACGCAGCTTTGGATGGCCGCCACCGACAGGGGCTGCGAAGGGCCAACAGCCAGTTACCAAGCGTGGACAGAGAAGCTCTTTGAGCAACCCGTCCAGTGGAAGCTCGACGGCGACGTCCTCACCTTGCGCAACTCACATGCCACGATCGAATTTAAGGAAAGCTGACACCATGGGTGCACCGGAATTCGTGCTCAAACTGAGGGAAAAGATCGGCAACGATCCTCTCTGGCTTCCGGCCGTGCGGGGAGTGGTCTTCGATGACGAAGGCAGGGTGCTGCTGGGCCAGCGTGCCGACAACGGTCACTGGGCACTGATCACCGGCATGCTGGAACCGGGGGAGCATCCCGCGCCCGGGCTGGTCCGGGAAATCTTCGAGGAAACCGCTGTGGTGGCGGAGACCGAGCGGATCATCGGCGTCGGGGTGGTAGGGCCGGTGACCTTCCCCAACGGTGACGTCTGCGATTTCCTGGACATTACTTTCCGGTGCCGTTACGTGTCGGGGGAAGCCCGGGTGAACGACGACGAATCGCTCGCCGTCGGATGGTTCGCGCTGGATGACCTACCGGACATGAGCGCGGGAAACCTTGAAGCAATCAGGCTTGCCACGGAGCCCGAAGGCCCCGTGGCGTACCAGTTGGAGGACTGACGCTACTGCCGTGCGGCCCCGGTGCGGTCCTTATCAGGGCCGTCCGAAGCGGCCAGACCGGCTTCCAGCTTGGCAGTTTCCAGGCGTTCTGCCTCGAGACGGTCAGCTTCCGCGCCGCCCACAGCTTCACCGCGTGCCACCATGCCGGCGGTGTCGGAGAGGGGGATCTGCTTGAGCGTGATGGCGAGGATGAGAGCGATGGCGATGAACGGCACCAGGTACCAGAAGACAGGTGCCAGTGAGTTGGCGTAAGCGTTGACGATGGCGTCCCGCAACTGCTCAGGCAGCTGAGACAACGCCTGCGGATCCAGCGTGCTGGTGGACTGGGAAGCCTGCTCCGCGGAAGCACCGGCACCCGTGAACGCTTCGGTCAACGAAGCAGACAAACGGTTGGTGAAAATCGCACCGAACACGGCGACGCCGAGCGAAGCACCCACCTCACGGAAGTAGTTGTTGGTGCTGGTGGCCGTGCCGATCTGGTCAGCCGGCACGGAGTTCTGCACCACCAGGACGATGACCTGCATGATCAAGCCCAGGCCCGCGCCGAAAATGAACAGCTGGACACAAATGACCCAGATGGGGGTTGATGCCGCCAGCGTGGTCAGCCACAGCATCGCAGCGATCGTGAGGGCCGCGCCAAGGATCGGGTACATCTTGTACTTGCCGGTCTTGGAGATGCGGATACCGGAGTAGATGGACGTGCCCATCAGGCCCACCATCATCGGCAGCATCAGCAAGCCTGATTCGGCAGCTGACGTGCCTGAGGACATCTGCAGGAACGTGGGAACGAAGGCGATCGCAGCGAACATGCCCAGGCCAAGGGTAAAACCGATGGCTGTTGCGTTGATGAAGATCGGGTTCTTGAACAGGCTCAGGGGAATGATGGGATCCTCGGCACGCCGTTCAACCATCACGAAGGCAAAGGCCGCCAGGACCATGCCTGCGCCAAAGGCCCAGGTAAGCGGCGAATCCCAGCCTTCATCCTTCTTGCCACCGAAGTCGGTGAAGAAGATGAGGCAGGTGGTGGCTGCGGAGAGGAAGAGGACACCCAGGATGTCGATCTTCTTTTCGGCTTTCTTGTTCGGCAGGGTCAGGGTGAACCAGGCCGTGATGAACGCAGCGATGCCGATGGGGATGTTGATGTAGAAGGCCCATTCCCAGGTGAGGTGGTCCACGAAGAACCCGCCCAGCAGCGGACCGGCCACAGCGGAAAGACCGAAGATGGCACCCAGCGGACCCATGTACTTGCCGCGCTCCTTGGCAGGCACGATGTCGGCGATGATGGCCTGCGAGAGGATCATGAGGCCGCCGCCGCCCAAGCCCTGGATGGCCCGGAAGATCACGAAGCCCCAGAAGTCAGTAGCGAACGCACAACCCACGGAGGCCAGGGTGAACAGGGCAATGGCGATCAGGAACAGGTTGCGGCGCCCGAGGATGTCACCGAATTTGCCGTAGATGGGCATCACGATGGTGGTCGCAAGGAGGTATGCCGTGGTGATCCAGGCCTGGTGCTCCACGCCACCCAGTTTGCCCACGATAGTGGGCATGGCGGTGGAGACGATGGTCTGGTCGAGGCTGGACAGGAGCATGCCTGCGATCAGCGCAGAGAAGATGATCCAGATTCTCTTCTGGGTCAGCAGCAGGGGTTCCGCTGCTTTCGTAAGTGTACTCATGCGGGGTCCTTCGGGGTTTCAAGGGGGTTGGGGCCCAGTTGCTGGCTCGTGGCCAGGGGTTGGGCAAAGAGTTTGCGTGCGGCGTTGAGGTTCTGTTCGAGGATCCCGCGGTAGGGGCGGGTGTTGTCCTCCGAGAAAAATTGCTGTGCTGTCTTTTTGGAGACTGCCCCGAACAGCACGGTCGCGGTCAGGACTTCGGGGTGCTCGGGATCCAGTCCTTCACGGGCGGCCACGAGCGCTGCGAACTGACGTTCGCGGGCCTCCCCTTCCAGAGTGAGCCGGGCCAGGAGTTGCGGTTCGGCGGTGATGGCGGCGATGAACTGTTGGACTTCGGTACGGCTGATGGAGGAACGCTCCATCAGGTTCACCGTCAGGACATGCAGCGCCGCGAGGAGCGTTTCAGAGATGCTGCCGGACGTGCGGGAGGGATTTCGGTTGAACGCCTCCAGCGCCTCTTCAGGGAGTTCGTCGGAAAACGAGCCGATCACGGCGTCTTCCTTGGAGTGGAAGTAGTTGAAGAAGGTCCGGCGCGAAATCCCGGCCGCTTCGCAGACTTCCTCGACCGTGAAACCGCTGAGGCCATGCTCCCCGGTCAGGGAACGCGCGACGGCGGTAATCGCCGTCCGCGTGGCGGCCCGCTTGCGCTCGCGGAGGCCGCCGTCGGTATTTGCACTATTGCTCACAAAGTAAAGTTTTGCACTCCAGGCAGAAAAGTGCAAAAAAGTTGAGTCTATGCCACGGCTGATGCCCATCAGGGCGGCTCTCCGGGGCATCAGCCGTACAAAAAACTCCGGGGACGCCGACGGCCGGTACCTTTCAGATGAAAGGTACCGGCCGCCGTCGTGCGTTGAGCGTTAGGCCAGGGGCTAGGCCTTGTGCGCCGGGGACGTCATGGTGGTGACGTCGAGGGCCTTGTCGAGCTCGGCCTCGGAGACCTTGCCTTCACCCTCGCCGACGAAGCCGAGCTTCTCGGTGGCCTGGCGGATGGTCAAGCCCTCCTTGACGGCGATCTTGGCGATCTTGGCGGCGTTCTCGTAGCCAATGAACTTGTTCAGCGGGGTCACGATCGAGGGGGAGGCTTCGGCCAGGAAGCGTGCGCGCTCAACGTTGGCCGTGATGCCGTCGATCATCTTGTCGGCCATGACGCGGCTGGTGTTGGCCAGCAGCCGGATGGATTCAAGAAGGTTGGCGGCCATGACGGGGATGCCCACGTTGAGTTCGAAGGCGCCGTTGGTGCCGGACCACGCAATGGCGGTGTCGTTGCCGATGACCTGGGCGCAGACCATGATGGAAGCTTCACAGATGACCGGGTTGACCTTGCCCGGCATGATCGATGAACCCGGCTGAAGGTCCGGAATGGCGATCTCGCCGAGGCCCGTGTTGGGGCCCGAGCCCATCCAGCGGAGGTCGTTGTTGATCTTCATGAAGGAGATCGCGATGTTGCGCAGCTGGCTGGAACCCTCGATGAGGCCATCGCGGTTCGCCTGTGCTTCAAAGTGGTCGCGGGCTTCGGTCAGGGGCAGGCCGGTGTCGGCGGCGAGCAATTCGATGACGCGCTCCGGGAAGCCGGCCGGGGTGTTGATGCCCGTGCCAACAGCGGTGCCACCGAGGGGAACTTCGGCAACGCGGGGGAGTGCTGCGTTGATGCGTTCGATGCCGTAGCGGACCTGCGCCGCATAACCACCGAACTCCTGGCCCAGTGTGACGGGCGTGGCGTCCATGAGGTGCGTGCGACCGGACTTGACGACGTCCTTGAATTCGGCGGACTTACGGTCCAGGGACGCTGCAAGGTACTCAAGGGCCGGGATCAGGTCATTGATCAGGGCCGAGGTAGCGGCGACGTGCACGGACGTCGGGAAGACATCGTTGGAGGACTGGGAAGCGTTGACGTGGTCGTTCGGGTGGACGACTTTGTCACTCCCGGCAGCCGCGAGGGCGCGCGAGGCAAGCTCGGCGATGACCTCGTTGGTGTTCATGTTGGAGGAAGTGCCCGAGCCGGTCTGGAAGACGTCAATCGGGAAGTCGCCGTCGTACTTGCCGGTGGCAACCTCATCGGCAGCGGCAGCGATGGCCTCGGCGAGCTCGCCATCGAGCACCCCCAGTTCGGCGTTCGCCAGTGCAGCGGCCTTCTTCACGCGGGCCAGGGCTTCGATGTGGGTGCGCTCGAGCGTCTTGCCGGAGATCGGGAAGTTCTCCACAGCACGCTGCGTCTGGGCGCGGTACAGGGCGTTCACGGGGACGCGAACTTCGCCCATCGTGTCATGTTCAATACGGAACTCAGTGGTGGAAGTCATGGGGCTAGCTTAGGGCGATTGGGCGCCGCACAGAAAACCCGGAGGGGAGTGCTACGTGCTCCGGCGCGGGGGCCGGAGCACGTGCTCCTAGAGCTTGCCGATCCCGGAAACGAGGGCTGCGCGGCCCTCGTCGAGCTTGTAGGACAGGCCGATGACGGCCACGCGGCCCTCGTCGATGGCGTCGGAAATCACACGCGAACTGTCAGCCAGCCGGGCCGCAGTCTGCTTGACGTGTTCCACCACCATGTCGTTGACGTCTTCCTGGCTGTTGCGCTTGGCCGTCAGGACCGAGGGCGTGATGCGCTCCACGAGGTCACGGATGAAGCCCGGAGGCATCTCGCCCGTTTCGACGGCAGCCTTGGTGGCCTTTACGGCACCACAGCTGTCGTGGCCCAGAATCACGATCAACGGAACACGGAGTTCGCTGATGCTGTATTCGAGGGAGCCAAGAACGGCGTCGTCAATGACCTGGCCGGCGGTGCGGACCACGAAGGCATCACCGAGGCCCAGGTCAAAGATGATTTCAGCCGCGAGCCGGGAATCCGAGCAGCCGAAGATGACGGCAAAGGGATTCTGGTTCTCGATGAGTGAAGATCGTCGCGAAGCATCCTGGTTGGGGTGCAGGGATTCGCCGGAAACAAAACGTTCGTTGCCCTCGCGGAGACGGCGCCACGCCAGGGCTGGAGTCAGGTAAGTAGGCACGAGCCTTACTTTACGACGCGGACAGGGCAGTCCGTGAAACTGTTGCGCCGGTTAAGCGGACGGTTGCGACGAAGGAGTGGCCGGTGCGGACGGCAGCGGGGCCTGCTCAACGGACTTCACGACGGCGGCCGCGAGCGTTGCGAACTCGTCCAGGCTTGCGGTGCCGCTCAGGATGATTGTCGTCCCGCGGTACTCCAGGACCATGCTTCGCTTTTCCTTGCCGGAATCCCGCAGCTCCCAGTCCTGGCCGCCGGCATTGCGCGTGCCGGTGACGGGAAGGTTATCTGTCTGCTGCAGCACCCAGGTGGGGTTGGCCTGGGCGGTTTGGGTCAGGCCGATGAAGGCCTCCTTGGGGGTCAGGAAACCAACCTCCCACGTCGGGACGCCACTTCCCGTTCCGGACTCCCAGCGGGCATAGTTCGGCCTGAACGCGGCACCGGTATCAGGAGTGGCCGGTGTGAATCCTGCCACACCTGCGGCGTTGCGGGCGATGGCCGACACGTCGACATTCGGCCTGAAACCCTCGCTTTTAGGTGCCGGGTTCATCAAAACGATGGGGAGGAAGGCCAGGACGCACAGCAGCAGGGCAATGACCATGCCGATGACCGAAGCGTTGGCCCGTTTGGCGGCCTTCGCTGCAATGACGGGTCTATAAGGGGCATCCGGGATTACCGGGGCATCGGTTGGATGGGCCGGTGCAGCATCAGGCTGGCTGTCTGCTGGGGGCTTGTCCTGCGTTTCACTCACCCTTCCATGGTCCCTTATCTCGGCAGGGAACACACATCCGGCAAGCTCATCGCTGGTATTGCGGACTGAGGTCATCCAACGACCCGCAACGGATGCGGCGACTATGATCGGTTGTAGAGGAACCCGGGTTGCCCTGTGCAACTGTGTCCGGTCCCGTGAATCGTCACTCGAAGAAGAGGTTCAAGTGTCTCCTGCACCAATGACCCAGCAGTATTCCACGATTTCGCCGTCGCTCGCCGTCGGCATCGACGAACCCGACCGCAACCTTGCGCTTGAACTCGTCCGCGTCACCGAGGCAGCGGCCATCGCCGGTGGCCACTGGGTAGGTTTCGGTGACAAAAACAAGGCAGACGGCGCCGCTGTCGACGCCATGCGTTCGTTCCTTCACACGGTCCACTTCAACGGCGTTGTGGTCATTGGTGAAGGCGAAAAAGACGAAGCTCCCATGCTGTTCAACGGCGAGCAGGTAGGTGACGGCACCGGCCCCGAGTGTGACGTCGCAGTCGATCCCATCGACGGAACCCGCCTGACTGCCCTCGGTATTAACAACGCCCTGGCTGTGTTGGCTGTTGCTGAGCGTGGGTCGATGTTCGACCCTTCCGCCGTGTTCTACATGGAGAAGCTCGTCACCGGCCCCGAAGCCGCGGACATGGTGGACCTCCGCCTGCCCGTCAAGCAGAACCTGCACCTCATTGCCAAGGCCAAGGGCGTCAAGGTCAACCAGCTCAACGTCATGATCCTTGACCGCGACCGCCACCGGCCCCTCGTGGAGGAAATCCGCGAAGCCGGTGCGCGCACCAAGTTCATCATGGACGGCGACGTTGCCGGTGCCATCGCGGCTGCCCGCTCCGGCACCGGGGTGGACGCCCTCATGGGCATCGGCGGCACCCCCGAAGGCATCGTTGCCGCCTGCGCCATCAAGTCCCTTGGTGGCGTCATCCAGGGCCGCCTGTGGCCTACGTCGGACGAAGAGAAGCAGAAGGCCATCGACGCCGGACACGACCTTGACCGGGTCCTGTCCACCAACGACCTCGTCACCTCGGACAACTGCTACTTCGCTGCCACCGGCATCACCGATGGCGATCTCCTCCACGGCGTGCGCTACCAGAAAGACCGCGTCATGACGCAGTCCATCGTGATGCGTTCCAAGTCCGGGACGGTCCGCTTTGTCGACGCCGAGCACCACGCGTCCAAGTGGGAGACGTACGCGCGCAAGCCGTAACCACCCCGTTGCTGTCGCGTCTTTGACGCGAAAGGCGCCCTATCGCTCTGCGGCTATCTCCTCGTACCTCGTCGATTTGATGCCGCTGACGCGATAGGGCGCTTTTCGCTGTCCGGATGCGATGGCCGCGGCTTCCGGCTTCGCGCTGTTGTGGGGTGGGTAGGGCAGAGCGCGGGGTGTGCCCTCACCACCCCACTTTGATGTGGGAACCCTGCCGACACGCCGTGAGCCACGGCGAGCCAGCGACTAGCGGAGCTTATCCCGCAGCGCCCTTGCCAGTTGGTAGGCGCCGTAGCGGATTTTGTTGACCGGGAGGTCCCAGGTGCCGGGGTAGGAGACCTCGCGGCCGCCGAAGGACTTCTTGAATGCCGTGAATCCGGCCCACTTGTGGTCCGGTTGGTCCTCGGGTGCCACGCCCCAGAGGTCCACGTGCTTGAGGCCCTTTTCCTTGGCATCGGCCATGAGCGTCACCAGGAGCGGGATGCCTGCACTGAGCTTGCGGTGGGTATCGTCCAGGGCCGCGTGGGCGTACACGCGGGTGTCGGCGGAGTCGTACGCGAAGGCAGCTGCGATCGGTTCACCCTCCAGTTCCGCTATGAACAGAGTTCCCGCGCCGGAGGGCAGCAGGGACGCGGCAACCTGGGTGAGGTACTCGTCGCTTTGGGGCTTGAACCCATTGCGGGCTGCCGTGAGGTGGAGGAAGTGCAGGAGCACCGAGATGTCCGCGGGATCCTGGGAAGCCCGGAACGTCACACCCTTCTTGTGGATGTTCCGGTACAGGTTCCTGTTGGTCGGCTTCATGCCGGCAAGGACGTCCTTGAAGTCGCCCTCCAGGTCCACGATCCAGCTGAGCTCGGGCTGCTGGTTGACCGGGGCGGGACGCAAGCCGCGCGCGCGAAGGAGGGGGCCGGCGTCGGACGCTGTGAAACCTGCTGCTGCGGGCTCCATCCTGACGAAGACCGCATGCTCCTTCTTCGCCAAGGCCACCAAGGCAGCAGTGGCGGCGTCGAACGCTTCGACGGACTCTGCTACAGGGCCATAGGGGGCATAAATGACCTTGCCGGCCGGGTTCTTCTCCTCGATCGCAAGGAAGCTCCAGCCCGGGCCGGACTGCTCATGGACGCGGCGTCCCAAGGAACGCTGGACAGCAGCCCACGACGACGTTTGCAGGAAAAACTCCATGCTTCAGTTCCCCAGCCCTGTGGTGACCGCGAAGGCGATGCTCGTCTCTGTGGCGCCTTGGACGGGGTGGACATTCACCGGAGCCTCGATGTCAGGAATGAAGGCGGCACCGCCGCGCTGGAGCAGGAGATCACTCTTGGGGGAGTCCAGCATCACCGAACCGGAAACAACCACGACGACGGCGGGTCCGGCTTGCGCCAGAGGAACCGGTTCGGAACCCGGGTCAAGTTCGATGCGCTGCAGCTGGAATTCCTTGAATGGCGGGCGGTACAGTTCCTGCCCGAACTCCGTGCCGGTTGCCTCAACGCGAGGCACTCCGAGGGCTTCAAACCGAACGGTCCTAAGCAGCTCGGGCACATCCACATGTTTGGGAGTGAGCCCGCCGCGCAGCACGTTGTCGGAGGAAGCCATGACTTCCACACCCAACCCGTGAAGGTAGGCGTGGATGTTGCCCGCGGGCAGGTAGACCACTTCGCCGGGCTCCAGGGACAGGTGGTTGAGCAGGAGCGAGATAAGCACGCCGGGATCCCCGGGGAAGGCCTCGTTGACGTCCAGCATGGCCGCCAGGGCTTCGCGGTGGGGCTCGAGCGGCGCGCCGGCGGACAGGACGGCAACTATCTCGTCGATGGCATCGGAGACCTGGCGGCCGCCCTGGATGAGGCGGCTGAAGGCCGCCTTCAGGGCAGAAGATTGATCAGTTTCACCGAGATCGGAGATGACGGCCTTCAGGACAGGAGGAACCTCGACTGCCGCCGAATCGAGGACATGGGCCAAATGCTCGAAGATGCTCCGGGAAGCCGCGGGAGAGCGGAACCCGCACAGTGCTTTGAACGGAGTGAGGGCAAAGATCATCTCCGGTTTGTGGTTGTCGTCGCGGTAGTTGCGGTTCGCGGCATCTGCAGGGATTCCGGCCGCATTCTCCCGGGCGAAACCTTCCCGGGCCTGCTCCAGGCTGGGGTGAACCTGCAAGGACAACGGCTTTTCAGCAGCCAGCAGTTTGGCTAGGAAGGGCAGGCGGGGCCCGAATTCGGCCAGGCTCTCCGAACCCAGGACGCGCTGGGGATCCGACTCGATCAGGGCGTTCAGCGGCTGTGTCACACCGTTCGGGTGAATGGCCGTGGAGGGGGAGTCAGGATGTGCTCCGATCCACATTTCAGCCTCGGGACTACCCGATGCCGGCCGCCCCAGCAAGCCTGCGATCGCCGTCGTCGAACCCCACGCGTAGGGTCGCAAAACATTCTCAATCTGGTACACGAAAGAAAGTCCTTATCGTTGCGCTGAACGTGGGGTAAAGCGTAGTTGCGGCCTACAGCGGGGCGCACTGGCCATTGGTGGCCACCAGGTCCCGGATGCCCTGCTCGTCACCCTGGGCTTTGAGGCCGTTCAAGAGTTCGATGGTGATCGGGGTGCCGTCAGGTGTGGTGGTGACCGGCGTAAAATCGGCCGACGGCGACGGCAATTGACTTGCGGGAAGAACCCCGGTTGGTGGTCCGGCAGCCACCATGGTGCCAGCCGCAGCACCGTTGGGGGTTACGACGGCGTCATCCGCCTTGGGGCCGTTGGAGGGCGCCAGGACTTCCTGGACCTTGGAATGGATCAGGTCGAAGTCCGGCACGGTGGAGAAGGACGCATCGAAGTCGGGAGGCCCGATGGTGAGGCGTTTGACGGGCTGGTTCTTTGACTTCAGCGCGAGGTCGACAAAGCTGCCCAGCTGGTTGGAGGAAATGTTGGAATCAACAACCTTGGTACCGGCGTTGGCGATGTCCTCGAACTTGGTGAGCAGGGTCGCCGGATCAAGTTGCTTGAGCATGGCCTGCTGCACGCACTGCTGGCGGGCGATGCGGGCGTAGTCATCCACGAATTCGCGGGAACGGCCGTACCAGAGGGCGTGGAAGCCATCCAGGTGCTGGTCTCCTGCAGGGATCCAGCCGTCGGGCATCCCGTGGATCCCGTTGGCCTCGTCGGTGACAGGACCACTGATGGGCACCCAGCCGCCCGCCTTGATGCGGATACCACCCATGGCGTCGATGAGCTTGGCGAAGCCGTCCATGTCCACCAGGACATAGGCCTGGACCGTAATGCCCAGCGTTCCGGAGACTGCCTCCAAAGTGGCCTGCGCGCCGGGATCGGCGACGCCGGGGTAGAGGTTCTGGTAGTTGTTGGTGACCTCGGTGTTGACTGCGTTGATGAGGCACTCGTCGCCGCAGTTGTAGCCCTCAGGGTAGATCTGGCGCATGGGCGAACCCTCGCTGAACTGGGCATTTTGGAGGTTGCGGGGGACCGAAACGATGGCGCTCTCGCCCGTTTTGGCGTCGACGCTGATGACGGAAAGGCTGTCCGGGCGGCGGCCCGTCCGGTCATCCCCGGCGTCACCGCCCATCATGAGGAAGTTGTAGCGGCCGTCCACCGGATCGATGGCAGGACCGGCGTCGAAGATGCTGCCGATCGCGTTGCGGCTCACGTTCAGGACGTAGGCGATGTAGCCCAGGGAACCACTGGCGATGACGGTGGAGGCAACCAGTACCACGGCAATGATGGGCCGCATTCCGGGGGCCAGCAGGGCCGGCCTGATGATCCGCAAGGTGTTGAGGAACAAGTAGGCCCAACAGAGCGCCAGGGCTACCAGGACCACAATGATGAAGAGCGAACCGACCGGATGGGTAAAAATGCTGAGCAGCAGGGTGCGGTTCACCAAGGCGATAACCAAGGTGAGCAGTGCCACGGCCCACACCGTGAGGGTGACGCGCAACGCCACCCGGCCGAGTTTCCGGTCCCCGGCAACGATCTGGGCGCTGCCAGGGATGAAAAGCGTGAGGAGGACCAGCACGAAGGCGCGTTTGGTCCGCACCGGGGCGCTGGCCCCGGACGGATAGCGGACGGGATCAGTCAGGGCGGAACCGTGCTGATTCTGAGTCTTGTGCATGGTAGTCAACCGCTGCCTTCCTAGCGGGAGCTCCGGGCTGAGGCGTTGGCTGCGGAGAAGACTTCTTCAACTTTGTGGCGGAGGTTTTCGCCCTTTTTGGTGGCCACGTCATTGAGCTCCTGGGCGAAGGCGAGCAGATCAGCGCGGAGCTTCGACGCCAGTTCATCCGTACCGGAGGCCAACATGCGGACGGCAAGGAGTCCTGCGTTGCGGGCGCCGGCAATGGACACCGTGGCGACAGGGACGCCGGCAGGCATCTGGACGATCGACAGCAGGGAGTCCATGCCATCCAGGGTTTTGAGGGGAACGGGGACGCCAATCACGGGCAGCGGTGTCACCGAGGCGAGCATGCCGGGAAGGTGGGCAGCGCCACCTGCGCCGGCGATGATGACGCGCAGCCCGCGCTCGTGGGCGGTCTGGCCGTAGCGGATCATCTCCGTGGGCATACGGTGTGCTGAAACGACGTCTGCTTCAAAGGGGATACCGAATTCGGCCAAGGCATCCGCGGCGGCCTCCATGACCGGCCAGTCGGAATCCGAACCCATCACGAGCCCGACCAGCGGGGCTGTTGCTTCTGACGTCATGCGGTCTCCTCAGGGGTGGTCTGCTCCGGCTTGCGGCCGTCACGGATGATGTTGGCTACGACGGTGGCGCGCTGGCGGACGGAATCAACGTCGGACACGGAGGTGCCCACGAGGTTCACGTGGCCGATCTTGCGGCCGGGACGGACGGACTTGCCGTAGGAGTGGACCTTGGCCGCGGGCTCGAAGGCCAAAGCCATGGGGAAGGCCTTGAAAAGGTCCTGGTTCTCGCCGCCAAGGAAGTTCTTCATGACGACCACAGGGGCCAACGCGTCGGTAGCGCCAAGGGGGAGGTCCAGGACAGCGCGAAGGTGTTGCTCGAACTGGCTGGTGATGGACCCGTCCTGCGTCCAGTGGCCCGTGTTGTGCGGCCGCATGGCCAGTTCGTTGATGAGGAAGCCTGCTCCGACGCCGGGGGTCTCAAACAGCTCCGCCGCCATGACACCGGTGACGCCGAGCTCGTTCGCGATGCGCAACGCAGCTTCCTCAGCTGCGGCTGCCACCTCCACCGGAATGTTCTGTGCCGGTGCGATGACCTCGTCGCAGACGCCGTCCACCTGGATGGTGTGGACCACGGGCCAAGCCCGGGATTCTCCGCTGGGCGTGCGGGCCACCAGTGCGGAGAGTTCGCGGCTGAAGTCCACCTTTGCCTCTGCCAGCAACGGGCTCATCGCCTGGAACCACCCGGCAGTGTCTGCTGCGTCATCGGCTGAATCGACGATCCTGACGCCCTTGCCGTCGTAACCGCCACGGGGTGTCTTCAGGACAACAGGCCAGCCGATACGGTCGCCGAAAGCTACCAGCTCGTCAACGCTGTTGACGGCGGACCACTCCGGGTTGGGAAGGCCGAGGCGGTCGATGGCGGCCCGCATCACCAGCTTGTCCTGGGCGTTCACCAAAGCGTCAGGGCCTGGTTGGACGTTGACGCCGGCATCCAGCAGCGCCTGCAGGTGTTCGGTGGGGACGTGCTCGTGGTCAAACGTCAGCACGTCCAGGCCCTTGGAGAACTCAAGGAGAGCGTCAAGGTCCTTGTAGTCGCCGATCGGGGCTGTGGCCACTGCGGCAACAGCCGAAACGTCCTCAGCCTCAGCCAAAACACGGAGTTCGAAGCCCAAGGCGGTAGCGGGCGGGGCCATCATTCGTGCGAGCTGGCCGCCGCCAACAACGCCAATTACTGGAAAAGTCACAAGGTTCAGCCTACCGAACCGGGGGCGGGATCACTGATTCTGCCGCCCCTTCGACCGCTTTTCCACAGCTTTTAACAGCGGCGGGGCGCCAGTATCGGCGTTCTCACAGGCACCTCAAAGGCAGTGTGGGAAAATCGGCGCTAAAATGGACGTGGCCCACCGGCCCACCTTTTCAACGGCCATGGAGGGTCATGATCACCACACTTGCAGATCGCATCCGCGGACTTGCGTCGCTTTTTTGGCGGGAAGTGGCAAAGTTCGGCGCCGTCGGCGGTGTTGCTTTTGTCATTGACTCGGCTGTCTTCATCTGGCTTTTCTCCGGGCCGATGCACGGCAGCGAAGTGTGGGCGAAGGCCCTGGCGACGATCGTCGCAAGCATTTTCTCCTGGGTTGCCAACCGTTTCTGGACGTTCCGCCACCGCAAGCAGGCGAATGTGGTCCGTGAGGCCGTGTTGTTCGCTGTCATGAACCTGGTAGGGCTGCTCATCGCCTCCGGTTGCGTGTGGTTTGCCAAGTACATCCTTGACCTCAACGACAAGCCTTCGCTGTTCATCGCAGGCAGCGTTGTGGGCCTGATTTTGGGGACCATCTTCCGCTTCTTTGCCTACCGCTTCTGGGTCTTCAATGAAGAACTGGACGCAGAGCCCGAATTCTCGCACGACCACGAGATCATCGACCTTCACCACAAGGCCAAGACGGGCGTGGAACCCGGTGCCGCCAACCCGGCGACCGGCGAATTCCCGTCCGTCAAGAACGGCTGACGCGCTCGTTCTCCAAAAGGTGACCGGTCACCTCGAGGTCCGGGTGCACCAGCACGACCGAACCATCCTGGTTCCACGCACCCAGGGAAGCCGACAAACCTGATTCCAAGCCATCCGCTGCCCGCACCAGCAAGCGAACGCCGGACTCCTGCGGTGCGGCAAACCCTTCGATGAGGGCGCCATGCTGCAGGGCAGTGGTGCCGCGGACGGCAGGCGAGTCCGCTGCAGGCTCGTTATGGGCCATGAAGACGTCGCCATGGGAGCGGACTTCCGCCGCGTAATCCACGACGCCGGAGGGCAGCTCACCCGGCCAGCGCATCGCAAGGGCGGCAAGCGGTACGGCGACGACCGCGTCGAAGCCGGCCCCGGCGCCGTCGTCGGGCCTGTCTGTCACCAGAAGATCCGCTGAGGTGTCGTCGAAGACCACTTCCATTCCGAGCTGCCATGCTGCCAGCGCCCAGACGAACGACTTCCAATGCGCAGGAAGGTCCAGTCGGATGGACATTCCAGGTTCTGCATCGAGCTCGTCCTGCAGGAGATTGCTGGTCTTGGCCACCCAGTTATCCAGGACGCGGCCGGAGAGCTCCACCCGCTCGGAGTCAGGCCCGTACCACGTGAGCCGTGGAGAGGTTGAATGGCCCGATCGCAGGGCGGTCATCAGGTTCGCTGCCGGGATGCTCATGCGTCAATCTTGCCACGGTGACCCCGTGCCGTCCTTGGGCTTATTGCCGGTATTGTGAAATGCGCCACAGGCCCCTTCGTCCAATCAATGGGCGCCTGACCTCGGCCGGCTTAATTTTCCGCGGAAATTCAATGAAAGTTCACGTAAATCGATTCAGGGCTCCCATTTGCCGCGGGGACACGCGGGGGCGCGGCAAAAATGTTGGGCGTGGCGCATCCCACGTTTCTACAGATTCTTGATTATTATTCCGGCGCGGCTTGACTGACGGGTAGTTACACGCGTGTAATTAGTAATCAAACGCCGCTGCACAGATGACCGGAACGTCGCCGGGAATCGGAAATACATCCACGCAGCAGCTGCAAAATCAGGAGGGACGCCATGGGGCAAGCGTTGCGTATCCAGGAAGATGCAGTCGTCGCAGAACATGCGTCGGTGAAATACCGTTCGCGGGAAGTACCGGG
The DNA here is from genome assembly GCF_050435325.1 of Paenarthrobacter sp. TE4293. Lineage (NCBI taxonomy): Bacteria > Bacillati > Actinomycetota > Actinomycetes > Micrococcales > Micrococcaceae > Paenarthrobacter > Paenarthrobacter sp. TE4293. The sequence goes on along the minus strand of NZ_JBNJRY010000002.1, from coordinate 173,282 downwards.
GGATTGGTACGTCGATCCGGCGGATCCGGAAGCGGCAGACCGCTACAACCAGAATGTGCAGGACTCTTTGGAGGATCAGGCAACGGCCCTCCTAGCCGCGCATGAGGCTCTGATCGGCGACCTGCCTGCTGGGCCGGACGAAGATGTGGATGACCCTCCCATGGAGCTGCGTCGTCCGACTGAAGCACCGGGGCAACCTGTATGGATCGGACTTCCGGGCCAAGGCGACTTCGATGACGAAGGTGAACTTGGTTGGCAGACTGACGCACTCTGTGCACAGACAGATCCGGAAGCTTTCTTTCCCGAGAAGGGCGGATCAACGAGGGACGCCAAGAAGGTCTGTGGGGCGTGCAACGTCCGATCGCAGTGCTTGGAGTACGCCCTCGCCAATGACGAGCGGTTCGGTATTTGGGGCGGGCTCTCTGAGCGGGAGCGTCGCCGGCTAAGGAAGCGAGCGGTCTAATTCTCAAGGAAGTTCACGTTACCGCCGTTGTGGTTTCCCACGACGGCGGCAACTATCTCCCCAGGACACTGGCGGCACTGTCGGACCAAACGCGTCCGGCAGATGCCGCCATTGGCATTGATACAGGTTCCACTGACAACTCGCTGGATTTGCTTCGCGAAGCCTTCGGCCAAGGCCAGGTCACCACTTTCCAGCAGGCCAAATCCGGCTTTGGCGCGGCTGTTCAGGCAGGCCTTCAGGAACTTGCTCCGGACAACAACCCGGCCGGTGAAGGCAAGGGAACCACCGGCGGGCCGGTCGAATGGATCTGGCTCCTGCACGATGATGCCGCTCCGGCGCCCGACGCATTGGCGGAGCTTCTGCACGCCGTGGAACGTGCCCCGTCGGTAACCGTGGCCGGTTGCAAGCAGCTCGGTTGGGACAACGCACGGCACTTGGTGGACGTGGGACTCTCCACCAGCCGCTGGGCCGAACGCCTGACGCTGATCGATGCTGACGAAGTAGACCAAGGGCAGTACGACGCCCGCACAGATACCTTCGCCGTGAATTCAGCCGGCATGTTGGTTCGCCGCGATGTCTGGGAGCAGCTGCAGGGATTCGACCCCGCGCTGCCCGGAAGCGGCGATGATGTGGACTTCTGCTGGCGCAACTGGCTTGCCGGCAACCGTGTGGTGGTAGTTCCCAGCGCCAGGGTGTTCCACGTGGAGCATCGACCCCATGGCTTGGGGACCTCCTCGGCAGCACGCAAAGCGCAAATCCACCTTCGGCTCAAGCACACTCCGTGGTGGAACGTTCCCTTCCAGGCCGTTGGCGCCTTGTTCGGTGCCATCGTCCGCCTCGTGTTGAGCATCCTGGTCAAGGAACCCGGCTATGGGTTCTCCCAGTTCACCGCAACCGTTGCCGCCTTGGTCCGCCCGATGGCGATTGCCCGGGGCCGACGGACTGCCGCCAGGACACGACGTGTCCACCGCTCCGTGATCCGGGGCCTGCAAACATCAACCCGTGAGGTCCGTGCCAACAGGCGGTCCTTGCTGGAGGCGATCCGCCCCAGTGAAGAATCGTCCGCGGTATCCGACCTCCTGGCTCCCGAGCCCAGTGGAGATGCGGCGGACGACTTCGCGGCGCTGGCAACCAACGAACGGGGCTGGGTAGGAACAGGGGCCGTCGCTGCGGCGTTGCTGGCCCTTGCCGCAGCGCTCGTCGGACTGCTGGGACTGCTCCGCTCCGGCACTGTGGCCGGCGGCGGTCTCCTTCCGCTGTCCACGACTCCCGGAGACATCTGGGCCAACGCCTCCACCTGGTGGATTTCCCTCGGCGCCGGGTTGCCGGGACACGGCGATCCCTTCGGCTATGTGTTGTGGCTGCTGTCCCTTTTCGGCGGCGGAGACGGCAATTCGGCCATGGCCTGGCTGCTGATCCTTGCCATGCCGCTGTCCGCTGTTGGCGCGTGGTTCGCCGCGGGTGCTTTGACGGCCAAGCGTCGTTTCCGGACTGTTGCTGCCGTGGCGTGGTCCGCGGCCCCGGCGCTCCTGATCGCGATCAATGAGGGCCGCGCGGGCGCGCTGGTGGCGCACGTGATGATGCCATTGCTGCTCCTTGCACTGTTGCGGGCCTCCGGATCTGCCATCGGCCAAGGACGTTCGCACCCGCTCACTTCACTGAGCAGGCGGCCGGCTCCGGTTCTTGGAAAGCCAGGCATCAATGGAACTCCGTCCTGGACCGCTGCGGCGGCAGGCGGTCTTGCCATGGCGGTCGTCACCGCCTCGGCACCATCGCTGTTGGGGCCGATCGTGGTCACGGTGATCCTGGCCGCCGTCATCCTGGGGCAGCGGGGCAAGACGCTGTGGTGGTCACTCCTGCCCACACTCGCCTTGTTCGTGCCCTACGGACTTTCCGTGGTGGACAGGCCCCGTGCTTTGCTCGCCGATCCCGGGTTGCCTCTGGCCTTTGAGGCAGCCCCGCTGTGGCAGCAACTGCTCGGACAGCCCCTGGCCTTTGACATCGACGGCGGTCTGACCGGCTTGGCACTCTTCGGTGCCGGTACAGTGCCGTGGGCACTCCTGCTGGCGCTGCTGGTCAGTGGCCCTGTGCTGGTCCTGGCGGTGGCGTCACTGCTCCTCCCCGGCAAGCGAACCGCCGTGGCGAGGGTGTTCTGGGTGGCAGCGTTGGCGATATTGGCGAGCGGCTGGTTGGTGGGCCACGTAGCTACCGGCGTCAACAACAACGTCATCGTTGGACCCTTCACTGGTCCTGCCGTTTCTGCCGCGGGCATGTTGTTGCTGGGTGCTGCCGTCATTGGTGCGGACAAGATCTTCACTGCACCGCGCCGGATGACCGACTCGAGCCGCCGTAAGCTGCCGGTGCTGCGCATAGCGTCAGGCCTGGTCCTGACGCTCCTGGTCGCGGGACCTTTGGCCGGCATGAGCGCCTGGGCCGCCCAGAACGTCCTCCAGCCGTCACCCGCACCCGGGGCGACTTCGGCAGGCGACGCTGCCGAACCGACGTCGTCCCTCGGATCCAAACGCTGGATTTGGCCGGTGGACTCCGGCACCTTGCCCGCCACCGCCGTCGACCGCGGGCAGGGACCTGAACGTACCCGGACACTGGTCATTACCAGCGGCGAGCAGGGTGCCTTCACGTCCTCGTTGATGCGCGGAGCCGGAACCACCCTGGACAGCCTGTCCACCATTGCCTCAGCCCGAACCATCATAGGTGCGCCTGGCCGCGAAGAAGTCGTGGCCGACGACCCTGCCACGGCGTCCCTTCGCCGGGCAGTGGCAACCATCGTCGCCAGCAGCGGGGTGGACCCCCGGGCTGACCTTGAACAACTCGGCGCCGGATTCGTGGTCCTCAAGGCTGCAGACAACGCTGCGCAGCTGACGGCCAGCAGGATCGACGCCGTACCGGGACTCGTCGCTGTTGGCCAGACCGACGCCGGGTGGCTGTGGCGGGTCACGCCGCGGAACCAGCCTGCCGCAACGGCCGCCGACACGGCGCACCGCGTCCGGGTGGTTGACTCCGAAGGCGCCACCGTGGCCAACCTGCCGGCCGAAGAAGTGTCCGTGGATGCTACCGTGCCTGCTGGTGCGGAAGGCCGCAAGGTGGTCCTGGCTGAACGGGCCGATCCCGGCTGGACTGCCTGGATGGACGGGCAGCAGTTGAAAGCCACCACGTCCGGGTGGTCACAGGCCTTTGACCTTCCGGCCACTGGCGGCGAACTGGAAATCCGCTACACCAACCCGTGGGCATTGTGGTTGGGGATCCTGCAGGCAGTGGTGATCGGGCTGACAGTCCTGTTGGCCGTTCCGATTCCCGCCCGCCGCACCCGAACCGGCATGTCGAGGGATGAAGTCTCCCTCCGTAAGGAGTACAGCAGTGTCTGACGACCAGAAGAAGCCGGTCGACGAAAAACCGTCGCGCAGCTCCGGTAAGGGCTCGCGGAGTTCCAACAGGGGCGTCGTCACGGGTGTCCTCTCCGCTGTTGTCATTCTGGCCGCCGGCGGAGGTGCCGTTGCGGCGACGTCCATGATGCCCGGACCCACCGGGGGCAGCACCATGGACATCCGGCAGGCCGACGTACCCGCAGGTCGTGCTTTGGGCGTATGCCCCGAACCCGCGAGGTTGGTCAACGGCACGGTGGTAGGAACGGACGCGGACTTCAGTCCCGTGTCCACCACTGCCGCCAGTGCCCTGAACGCCGTGGTGCTCAGCAACCCGGCAGGCACGGTTCCTGGAAGCAACGTGACGTCCCTGGGCGGTGACCCGGTGGCTGAGATCGCCAAGGCACCCACCAGTACTCCCACGCCAACAGCCGGTCCACCGGTGCTTGCGGCAGGTGTGGCCTCCATTTCCCCCGTGACGTCCCCGGCCGTTGTGGGGGCGGATCCGTTGGGCAACGAGCAGGCCTCCCTGGCTGCCAATCTCAGCTACTCCGCCACCGACGGTGACCTCCGTGGCCTGGCATCGACCCAATGCCAGTCGCCGGGAAATGATGCCTGGCTCCTGGGGGCCACTACAGCAGTGGGTCGCACCGCAGTCCTGAACCTGAGCAATGCCTCGGAGACACCGGCCACGGTGAACCTCGACCTCTTTGGAGAACAGGGCCAAATCCAGGCGCCGGGGGCACGCGGCCTTCTGGTAGCTCCTGGAACCACCCGCTCGGTGAACCTCGCCGGTCTTGCCCCCAGTGAATCCCAACTTGTTGTCCACGTGCGCAGCACGGGCGGCCCGGTGGCCGGGACGATTCAACAAAGTGTCCTGCGTGGACTCGCTCCGGGCGGTGTGGAGTACCTCTCGCCCGGCGCCGGGGCTTCCAACTTGCAGGTGATGTCCGGCGTGGATATCCAGGATCCGGCGGCCACGAAGGCATTGACCGGTAAATCCGGTTTCGCCGACGCGTCGCCGGCCCTTCAGATCGCGGTCCCCGGCTCCACCGATGCCGTGGTGCAAGTCAGCCTTTATGGGGCCAACGGCGAACGCAAACTTCCCAGCGGGGGAGTGGTCACAGTCAAAGGCGGATCGGTGGCCACCGTGGACCTTGAAGGCATTCCGGCAGGCACGTACACCGTCAAGGCCAGTTCCGATGTGGCATTTGTGGCCTCGGCGCGGGTAACCCGGGGCGCCAAAGCGGAAGAAGCGACCGACTTCGCGTGGTCCCCCTCGTCAGCGCGACTCGGCAGCCAACATCTGGTCGCTGTTCCACGGGACGGGCAGAGGTACCTCAGTTTCGGTGTGCCGGAGGGACGGGGCACAGTCACGTATGCTCCCGTGACCGCCGACGGCACGGTAGGCAAGTCCGTGGACGTTGACCTGTCCGGTGGCACCACATCGTTGATCGAACTTCCGGCGAAGTCCGGCGATTCGCTGGTGGCAGGGTACGTGGTGTCCGCGTCCGGTGACCCGATCTACGGCGCGCTGGTCTTGGGCAAACAAGGCCGTGCGGACGTTTCCGTTGTCGCCATTCAGGACGCAGCCGCGGGACTCGAGAAGGTTCCTGTTTCCGTCGGCCACTAGCATTCGGCACGGCACGGAGAAGGGTTGGCAGGCGGCGGGAGCCGCCTGCCGCCGTCGTTATTGCCGCTTTCGTTACTGGTATCGGCGGCGGTACACGGGGTCCAGTGTCTCGGGGGGCACCCCAAGCATTTCAGCGGTGTACTCCACCACGACATCATGGACCAGGTCCTGCAGTTCCTCGCGGGTGTTGCAGCCCTGCTCAACTACCCTGCGATAAACAGTGATCATGGGCGCTTCGCCGCGGCCACCGGGTGTGTAAGAACCCAGGGGAGCGGTACTGCCCGTAGCAACGAGTTGCTCCAGGTTGGGCGGAATCTCGTCCACGGCGAACAGAACGCCGTCGAGCTGCTTGCCCCACATGTCCTGAAGCCGCTCCGCCGAATCCAGCACCATGTCATCGAACCTCTCGGCGCGGGTGCGGAATCCGGGAAGGCTGGGGAGCATCAGCTCTCCACGCAGTCCGCGCCCATGGCGGTTGCGACGGCGACGCCGGAAACCGCGCACACCCGCACCGGCGTGTTGCTCTGCCTGATCGCCATCGGCGTCAGTCCACCGGATGCTGAATCCGGGAACATGTGGCTGTGACTGCATATATCGACTTTAGTCCCGAGGAACCGCCAGCGCGACATCACGGCCTGCAGCGCGCCGGAGTTGTTGGTGAGTCGCCGGTTCAGGGGGCCACGGGCACTTAATGCGCAATGCTTGTGCCAATTGGCGCTAATCTGGGATGTTGTGGGTGCTATTCGTCAATGCTCGAGATCAGCCTGCCGCCAGTCCGCGGTGGCCACTTTGACGTACGTGTACGCCGAGTCGACGGCCGTCCTTGGTCCCCTGGCCACCTATGCCGAGCCGCACGCCTATGACCTTTGCTCGCAGCACGCCGAGAGCCTCACGGTTCCGCGGGGCTGGGAAGTCCTTCGCTTGGCCATGCCTGCCACTCCGCCCGAACCCGGGCCCGACGATTTGCTGGCACTTGCCAATGCCGTCCGCGAAGCGGCTTCTGCTGCTCCCGAAACACCGGCCCGTCAGAGCCACGCGCAGATGGAACCGCCCGTCGCGGTCGAAGGAACCCGGCGCGGCCACCTGCGGATCCTCCGCGAACCGTCCTGAACCGCTTCTCCCTGAATTCGCGTTTCTGCTTCGGACGCAATTCGTCGCCGTGCTCCAAACCGGCTGATCCTGCGCGGTAGTCTGGAATCTGCAGATAACATCCGCCAGCTGCGCCACGCCGGCGCCACCCAGGGAGCATCATTCATGCCAAAGGTCAGTCCTGAACTGTTGTCCATCCTGCGCTGCCCCGTGACGGGTTCACCGCTGGTCCAGGAGGGTGAGGAGCTGGTCTCCACCGCTGAGGACACCAACGGTGAAAAGCTCCGCTACTCGATCGAGGACGGCATCCCGTTGCTCCTGCCGCCGGAGTTGCTCGCTGCGGCCAACGCAGCCACCTCCGGCCAGCACGATTCCAATGCCTAGCGCACTCTTCTTCCCTCAACCCGTACGGTACCCCTAAGGACTTCCATGACTTTTGACTTCAAAGTGGCCGACATCACCCTTGCTGAGGCTGGACGCCACCAGATCCGCCTTGCCGAACACGAGATGCCGGGCCTGATGTCCCTTCGTGCCGAGTTCGGTGCTTCGCAGCCCCTCAAGGGCGCCCGGATTGCCGGTTCCTTGCACATGACCGTCCAAACCGCGGTCCTCATCGAAACCCTCACAGCTTTGGGCGCTGAAGTCCGTTGGGCCTCGTGCAACATCTTCTCCACCCAGGACGAAGCTGCCGCCGCCGTCGTGGTTGGTCAGGGAACTCCGGACGATCCGCAGGGTGTTCCTGTGTTCGCCTGGAAGGGCGAGACGCTGGAGGAATACTGGTGGACCGCAGAGCAGATCCTCACGTGGCCGGGCGCCGACACCAACCCCGAATTGGGGCCCAACATGATTCTCGACGACGGCGGCGACGCCACGCTGCTGCTGCACAAGGGTGTCGAATTCGAAGCCGCAGGCGCCGTCCCGACCGCCACGGAGGATGATCCCGAGGAATATGTCCTCATCCTGGACCTCCTCCGCCGGACCTTGGAAGCTGATCCGCAGAAGTGGACCCGCCTGGCTGCCCGCATCGAAGGCGTTACCGAGGAAACCACCACCGGCGTCCACCGCCTGTACCAGCTCGCCGAGCAGGGCAAGCTGCTGTTCCCCGCCATTAATGTCAACGACTCCGTCACCAAGAGCAAGTTCGACAACAAGTACGGCATCCGCCACTCACTTCCCGATGGCATCAACCGCGCCACTGACGTCCTCATGGGCGGCAAGGTGGCCGTCGTGTGCGGTTACGGCGACGTGGGCAAGGGCGCTGCAGAGGCACTGCGCGGTCAGGGTTCGCGGGTCATCGTCACGGAAATCGATCCCATTTGCGCCCTGCAGGCCGCCATGGACGGCTACCAGGTTGCCAAGCTGGAGTCGGTGCTGGCGCAAGGTGACATTTTTATCACCACCACCGGCAACAAAGACGTCATCATGGCCGAGCACATGCTGGGCATGAAGAACAAAGCGATCGTTGGAAACATCGGCCACTTTGACAACGAGATCGACATCGCCGGGCTCGCAAAGGTACCGGGCATCAAGAAGGTGGAAATCAAGCCGCAGGTTCACGAATGGGTCTTCGAGGCCGGTACGAAATCCGAGCGTTCCATCATCGTGCTGTCCGAGGGGCGTCTCCTCAACCTGGGCAACGCCACGGGCCACCCATCCTTCGTAATGAGCAACTCCTTCGCCAACCAGACGATCGCGCAGATCGAGCTCTGGACCAAGAAGGACCAGCCCGCCGGCGAACGCGAGTACGGCAAGCAGGTTTACGTGCTTCCCAAGATCCTGGACGAAAAGGTGGCACGACTTCACCTCGACGCGTTGGGCGTGGAGCTGACGGAACTGAGCAAGGACCAGGCGGACTACCTCGATCTGGACGTAGCCGGCCCCTACAAGCCGGAGCACTACCGCTACTAAGCGGTCCACGTCACCCAAATCGATGGCGAAAGGCCGGACACGCGACCAGCGTGGCCGGCCTTTCGGCTAGAATTGGGTGTTCAGTATTGCTTGCCGGGGGACAGGAAGACGGGAACCATGACGGAAGTCGCCAAACGGAAGACAGGCAAGATCCTTGCCATCGTAGGGATCTGCGCTGCTATTGCCGCGGGCGGAATCGGCGTGGCAACAGTGCCAGGACTGCTGGCCGGTTCGTCCCAAAACAGCGGTGCTGCACCGTCTCCAACACCCACCGTCGAAGCCAAGCCAGTGGAGTTGGGCATCACCCCGCTGGACGGCGCTATTGAGTGGAACCCCGTGGTAGGCCCGCAGATCAAGGCGGTCAACGGCAAGGTCAAGGACGTCGTGCTGGCCCCGGTTGAGGGCGGCACGCCGGTGCAAGGCAAAACGAGCCCTGACGGCAGTACATGGACCACGCTGGAGGTCTTGAAGTTCAAGACCCAGTACAGCTATTCCTTCACTGTGGTGGATACCGCAGGGAAGGAAACCAAGAAAACCCAGACCTTCACCACTGTCTCCGCAGCCTACGAGGCTGACGCGTCAATTTACCCGCGCAACGGCACGACGGCGGGATCCGGGCAGCCCATTGAGATCAACTTCAGCGAGCCGGTGGTGGACAAAGCAGCCATGGAGAAGCGCGTGGCCATCACGGTTTCCTCCGGCCAGCCCGTGGCCTGGCACTGGTACTCCGACAAAAAGGTGCGTATCCGCCCGGAGGCTTTCTGGGCTTCGGGTACTACCGTGACCGTGGACATGAAGCTGTTGGGCGTCGACTTCGGCAACAAGATGATTGGCAATGCCGACGTCGTCTCCACCTTTACTACCGGCCCCCAGCGCGTGGCCGTGGTGGATGACACGACCAAGACCATGAACGTGTACTCCGATGGCCAACTGGTGCACACCGCGCCTGTATCGCTGGGCGGGGAAGACTGGCTTTCGCCCACGGGCTATGCCGTGATCCTGGAACAGGAGCGCAAGTCCAACTTCAACGCCGGCAGCATTGGTCTGAAGCCCGGTGACAAGGGCTACTACGCGCCGATGGTGGTGGACTACGCGAACCGATTGACGTGGTCCGGTGTCTACGTTCACCAGGCACTCGAATCCGCGTGGGGGGCCATTGGCCGGGTGAACGTCTCCCATGGCTGCGTAGGCCTGTTGCCGGACGATGCCGCATGGTTCTTCAACAACATGAAGACAGGCGACGTGGTCCAGATCCTGAATACCGGCGCACCGGCAGTGGAGCCTTTGGAAGGCTTCGGTGACTGGAACATCCCCTGGGCGAGCTACCCCCAGAGGTAGGCCTGTGGTTAGGATGGGCTCAGTGATTATTTCCTGCGCTCTTTGACCCAAACGTCCTGTGCTGACCACGCGTTGGCCCTTCATTTCGTGCTGCCCTCCAAGGTGATTCCGGGTGTCCGCAAAGGGAACCCATTAACGGGTTCCCCGGCTCTTTCCACCGGACCCTTCTTCATCACTTGGAGCTCACATGACTTTTCCATCAACACTTCGCCCGGACTGCGGCAGCTGTTTTGCCCTTTGCTGTACCGCGCTGGGATTCTCCCGCTCGGCTGACTTCGCCATCGACAAGCCGGCCTCGGCAGCCTGCCCGAACATGGCGGGTGACTTTTCCTGCGCCATCCATCAACGCCTGCGGCCACGCGGCTTCCGGGGGTGCACCGTCTTTGATTGCTTCGGAGCAGGCCAAGTTGTCTCCCAACAGACGTTTGGTGGCACCAGTTGGACCGAGGACCCCTCGTCCAGGACCTCGATGTTCGCCGTCTTCAAAGTGGTCAGGCAACTCCACGAGATGCTCTGGTACTTGGACGAAGCCAAACACCGGACTTTCGATCCCGACCTGGCTTTGGCAGCTGGGCACCTGGCTGAACACATATCAGTCACCGCGCAAGGCGATGCATCCGCTGTACTGGGCACCGACGTCGAAACTTTGCATGAGGAGGTGCGGAAACTCCTGAGGGAGGTCAGCGAAGAACTGCGCGCCTCCTACGGGGCGGAGGACAGGGAGGAGCCCATCGGCGGTCCCGGCAGGCTTGCTGGATTGCCGGGTGCCGACCTCATGGGCGCCAACCTGGCGAACCTACGACTTTGTGGTGCAAACCTCCGCGGCTCCTACCTCATCGGAGCAACCTTGAGGAACAGCGACCTTACGGCCGTCGATCTCCTTGGGGCAGATCTCAGGGACACCCAACTCCACGGCGCGGACCTCTCCAAGGCCCTCTACCTGACCCAACCCCAAATCAACGCCGCCGAAGGCGACTCCACCACCCTCCTGCCACAAAGACTCACCAAACCTGATCACTGGTGATTCGGCTGGCGACAGCCGCATCAGGCATCCGGCTCGTGGGTGAACGGCAGCTTCCTGAGTCTTTCACCCACGGTCGCGTTCCGCTCCTCCGCTTGACGCAGGCGCACGAGTTCGCGGTTGCGTCGTTCTCCAAGGACCGCCCCGATATAGTCCTCGGCGATGGTCCCGGAGGGCGGGGGAGGGGCGACGTACCTGGCGAGTTCGGAAGCGAGGGCCGTTGCCATATTGGCGCGGGATGCCGGTGCCATGAGGTAGGCCTGCTGGACGAACGTACCGGCCCTGCGCGCGGTGGCGTCCGGGACCCGGCCGATGTCTGCCATGGTTGCCCAGGCCTGCAGGTAGTGCGGTGCCACCGGCATGATGCGGGGCTTTGAGGGAACACGCTGCCGGAGCGAGTACGTGCCGGCCACGATGTCACCGAGGCGGTTGGACTTGTCGTTGAACAGCGCGACGCCGATCGCGAGACCGCCGAAGGTCAGATAGATTTCCAGGACGCCCAGCAGCCCGCGGATAACCGCATGCCGAAAGCGGATGGAGCCGCCGTCGTCGCGCACTATGCGAAGTCCCGTCGCGAGCTTTCCCAGCGAACGACCACGGGTGAGGGTTTCCACGGTGACAGGAACAACGACGATGGAGAAGACGACACTGCTCAGGATGAGGGCCCGGATCGCGGCTTCGTCAAGATCCCGGGACGCGGCACTGATGAGGATGATGAGAAGTATCGCGAGGACTATGTGCGAGATGACGTCGAGAATGAGTCCCAAGGCGCGGGCAGCGAACGACGCCGGGCGCAACTCGAGGACCACTGCCTCGCCTGTGATGATCGAACTCATGCCAGCCCCCATGCTTCGCAAACGCTGCGGGCGCTTGGCGTGCCCGCACCACCGAGTCTAGCGGCGGCACCGACCCCTGTGGGGACTGAGGCGCTAGGGTGGTGCCGTGGACATCGACGCCTTCTCGGCCGTACATGGGGACAAATGGTCCAGGCTTCATTTCCTGGCGCACAAGCGCCGGCTTACGGGCGCCGAAGCGGACGAGCTGCTGCGCCTCTACCAAACGGTGTCCGGACATTTGTCCCTGATCCGCTCGGTAGCTCCAGAGACGGCGCTCTCTGCAAACCTGTCGGCAGGGCTGGCGCAGGCCCGGACAAGGTTCACCGGGGCACGGTCGAACTTCATGGAAGATCTGGCGCGTTTCTTCGTCATCTCCTTGCCGGCGGCGTTCTTCCGGATCCGCTGGCTGACACTGTGGTGCGGGCTGGCGTTCGTACTGGTGGCAGGGGCGTACGCCCTGTGGATCGGCACTTCGCCTGAGGCGCTGAGGGCGGTGGCCAGTGATGCCAAGGTGCAGCAGTACGTGGAGGAAGACTTCATTGACTACTACTCGGAAAATCCCGCTGCCTCCTTTGCCGGTGCGGTCTGGACCAACAATGCATGGATTTCCGCCCAGGCCGTGGCGTTCGGAATCACCGGATTCTGGGTGCCCTTCATTCTGTTCATGAATGCGCAAGGCGTGGGGATCGCTGCGGGGCTTTTCCTGGCGACGGGGAAGATGGATGTCTTCTTCAGCTACATCCTTCCGCACGGCCTGATGGAATTGACGGCAGTATTCATTGCCTGCGCGGCGGGCCTCAGGATTTTCTGGGCCATGGTGCGGCCGGGCCCCCGAACTCGGCTGCAGGCTGTAGCTGACGAGGGGCGTTCCCTGATCACCATAGCGCTGGGCCTGGTCCTCGTCCTGCTCGTTTCTGGAATGGTGGAAGGCTTCGTCACGCCGAGCCAGTTGCCCGTGTGGGCAAAGATCACCATTGGCGCCTTGGTGCTGGCCGGATACTGGGTATACACATTGGTTCTTGGCGGGAGGGCTGTTCGTGCCGGTGTGACCGGGGACCTGGACGTCAACGATGCCGGATATCGCAGCATAGCCGCGTAGACCTTACAGTTACGTTTCGATCTGGGCTTAGCCGGGGTGGCACAGCGTGTCTGTCCAAGGCCGGGCGGTAGGCTCGAAGGCAGACAAGTGAGCCGGCAGCACGCATTCGCCGGTGGATGCCTACGGAAGTGAACCCCGCTGTGAGCGACAAGAGCCCAAAACCACAAGAACCGGACACGGACGTCCACGAGGACCCCAACGAACCGGCCTTCGACTGGATGAAGCCGAAGACGTCCAGTGGCGCTTCTCCCGCGGCTCCTGCCACCACGACAACCCCTGCGTCGGCGGCGGGGAAGCCGAACGTGGGGAGTGATCCAGCGGTGTCCACCTCTGGGTCGGTTCCCACCACAGCGACGCCCGCCGGCGGTCAGCCGGAAAGCCGCGCGGACCGTAAGGCCGCCGAGGCAGCCGACGTCGATGCCGAGCCGCCGCTGTTCGCCGACACCCTCGCCGGCGCTTCCACGGATAAGCAGGGGTCGCACTATTCGGAACCCTTACCGACGTCGGCCCTTCAGGTCCGCCCGCCGGAAGACGAAGTGGCCCGCCGCAACGCTGAACGCGAGCAGGCCGCGAAGGTGAAGCCGATCGGCCCCCGCGTTTTCCAGGTGCTGTTGGCAGTCTTTTACCCAGTGATCCTGCTGGTGCTCGCCGTTCGGGCGGTTACCAGCCCCTTGTTCCTGTGGGTGGAGTACAACCGTCCGGGCTTCCCGGGCGATGGCTACGGTTTCAGTACCGATGACCGCATGACCTACGGCTCCTACGCCGTGGACTACCTCAGTAACTGGGCCGGTCCGCGTTTCCTGGGCGGCTTGGTCAACCAGGACGGAGCCAAGCTGTTCAAAGACAGCGAAGTAGCGCACATGGCCGACGTCAAGCTGGTCATCCTGTCCTCCTTTGGTGCCGGGCTGCTGCTCATCATCCTCAGCATCATCGCCATCCTGTACCTGCGTAAGCGCAGCAACGGAGGAATCCGTCGTGGCCTCTTTGCCGGGTCCATCGTCACGCTGGTCATCATCATTGGCCTCGCCGTCCTGGCAGCACTGAGCTGGCAGCAGTTCTTCACCGAGTTCCACCGGATCTTCTTCGCCAACGGAACGTGGACGTTCTCACTGGAAGACACCCTCATCCGGCTCTTCCCGGGACAGTTCTGGATCGACGCGGGCATCGTCATCGGAGCGCTGGTCTTCCTCGTTGCTACGTTGACGTTCATCTTCACGTGGCCCACCAAGCGGCGCCGGGGACTTGCGGACAAGCAGGACGCTGCGGAGGAGGCTTCCAGCGGCTCGGAGGACACGCTCGAAGTTGTTTCCGGGAATGACAAGGCCGACAAGGAAGCAAACGACTCCAAGCGGTAGTGGCGAGACCTGTCGATGGGGTGAAGGCACTTCCGGGCCTGAAGTCCCTAAGGCGGAAGTCCTCCGAATAAACCGGGGACTTCATCGGTACAGTGAGGACGGCCAAAGCGGCGAGCATGGCCATGTGAAAACTCCAGATGCCCAGGAACACGGCAATGCCGAAGTGGCGGTACCAAAGTCGCCCGCGCACGCGGGAGTAATAAAGTGCCCGAGCCGGCCCAGCTGATGCATTTGCCACGAGTTCCCCCTTGAACGTTTGGTTCGTGAAGAAAACGCACGGGGACAACAACGGCACCTGGAGCGAGGTTGCCCGGAACAGGTGGTGATATGGGCCGATTTAGGTGCTGAACAGGCAGCACTGGGTGTTTAGTCGGGCGCGTCCCACGTGGTGGCGCTACTTCTCGTAGAGCTTTTCAATAACCGACGGGAAATCGCCAACCACGGTGGCCCGCTTCAGTTTGAGCGACGGCGTCAGGTGCCCGGACCCGACACTGAGCTCCGCAGTGATGAACGCGAACTTCCGGATGGACTCAGCGGCAGAGACCAGTTTGTTGGCCTCATCCACGGCAGACTGCACGGCCGCTTTCACCCGGTCGTCGCCAGCGGCTTCTTCGAGGGTCAATGAACCGTACTTGTTCTGCGCGCACCAGTCGGCGAGCCCCTCCGGGTCAAGGCTCACCAGTGCTGCGACGAACGGCCGGCCATCGCCCACCACCACCGCCTGACCTACCAGTGGGTGTTCGCGAAGCTTCTCCTCCAGGGGGCCAGGCGCCACGTTCTTGCCACCGGCGGTCACCAGGAGGTCCTTCTTCCTGCCGGTGATGGTCAGGAAGCCGTCGGCGTCGAGTTCGCCGAGATCACCGGTGCGGAAAAAACCATCAACAAACGCGGCCTCGTTGGCCGCCTCATTGGCGTGGTAGCCCTTGAAGACACCAATGCCCTTGACCAGCACTTCCCCATCCTGGGCAACCCGGACAGTGGTGCCGGGGAGGGGAATCCCGACAGTACCGATGCGGGACATACTGGGGGTGTTGACGGTGCAGGGCGCAGTGGTCTCCGTCAGGCCGTAGCCCTCCAGCACGGGAACGCCCGCGCCATGGAAGAAATGGTTGTCCCGGAGGCTCAGGGGACTGGCACCGGATACTGTGTAGCCCACGTTGCCGCCGAAGACCTCGCGAACCTTGGGATAGAGAAGCTTGTTGAACGCGGTGTGCTTCATGCTTAACAGCCAACCCGGGCCGGGCCCCTGCCCCCGGGAGGCGAGATCCACCGCCGTCGAATATTCCACCGCGGTCGCCGAGGCCGCGGAGAAGAGCGCGGACTTGCCGCTCATGGCCGCTTTGTGGCCGGCGCCTGCGTAGACCTTCTCGAAGATGCGGGGCACGGCGAGCAGGAAGGTGGGCTTGAACGTGCTGAGGTCGGCCATCAGTCCGCTGGCGCCGGCGCTGTGACCGAGTGTGATGCCCGCCGTCAAGCACACCACTTGGACAGCCCTGGCGAGCACATGCGCCAGCGGCAGGAACATCAGCGTCCTGGCTCCGGGTTGCATGAGCAGCTCAGGAAGGAAAGGAATGACGTTCCGCGCCACCAGGACAAAGTTGCCGTGGGTGATTTCGCAGCCCTTCGGCTTGCCCGTGGTTCCGGAGGTGTAGACGATCGAAGCGATGTCGGCGAGGTTCGCGGCGCTGCGCTGGCGCTCCAACTCGGCGTCCATGATGCCGACTCCGACGGCGGAGACGCTGGTCAGGTTGGGGGCGTCGCCGTCGTGCTCCATCCGGATGATCGCCACGGGATCGTCCCCCAGGGCCGCGGAGCGGTCCACCAAGGCATGGACCAGGTCCGCTTTGGCAGTGTCTTCCACGAAGATGCGCCGTGCGCCCGAATCCGCCAGGATCCATTCGATCTGGCTGGCTGACGACGTCTCATAAATGGGCACGGTCACTCCGCCGGCCATCCAGACAGCGAAGTCCACCAGCGTCCATTCGAAGCTCGAACGGGAGAGGACCGCCACGGGGTCGCCGGGGTTGAGGCCGCCGGCGATCAGGCCCTTGGCCAAGGCAGTGACATCGGCGAGGAACCTGGCCGCGGAGATATTCAGCCACCCGTTGGCCGTTTTGTGGGCGTACAGGATGCCGAACGGGTCCTTGGCACAGCGTTCCAGCAGAAGGTCTGTCACGTTGGTGTCCGGGTCGGCCTCGACCAGAAGCTCCGTGCTCGCTTCCCTCACTGCTTGCCTCCTAGATCCACGACGGCATCCACATCCTCATCCGCCATTCCTGGTAGCTGATCACTTCCGCAGTCAGCACCGGGTAGAAGAACGCCGTTGCCAGGACTGCCAGGACAAGGACCAGGCCCACCACATAAAGCCCGGACCTTCGCCGCCAGGGAGGATCACTGCTACGGCCCAGGACCAGCCCCAGCACGTAGGTCAGGCCGAGCACCAGGAAAGGCTCGAAGGACACGGCGTAGAAGATGAACATGGTGCGTTCCGGGTACATGAACCACGGAAGGTACCCCGCCGCGACGCCGGCAAGGATGCCACCCGCGCGCCAGTCCCGGCGTCCGGCCCACCAGAACAACAGGATGACCAAGGCGATGGTTCCGCCCCACCACACCACTGGATTGCCGACCGGCAGGATGGCCGAGGAACAGGTCTCCACAACGCAGCCCGGAGTGCCCTGCTTGGGGGACTGGTAGTAGAACGAGGTGGGCCGGCCCATGAGGAGCCAGGTCCACGGGCTGGATTCGTACGGGTGGTCGGAGCTGAGGCCTTGATGGAACTTGTACGCCTCAAGGTGGTAGTGCGCCAGGGAGCGCACGGAGTTGGGCAACCAATCCCACCCCGGGGCAGGGTTGGTGGCGGCCCATTGGCGGTAGTAGGCATCCTTGGACAGGAACCACCCCGTCCACGTCGCCGTGTACGTCAATGCAGCAACCGGAATGATGGTGACGAAGGCCGGCAGGCCGTCCTTGATGATGCCTGCACTGAACCAACTCCGGATTCCTGCAATGCGCCGGGCGCTCATGTCCCACAGCACAGTCATCAGGCCGAAGGCGGCCACGAAAAACAGCGCCGACCACTTGGTTCCCACGGCAAGGCCAAGGCAGAGGCCGGCCACCAGGCGCCACCACCGTATTCCCAGCCACGGTCCGGCCACCAACTGAGTAGGTGAGGGGAGGCCGCGTGGGGAAGCAGCCGCTTGCGCGGCGAGCCGGGAAGCCAGACGACGGCGGCCGTCGTCGCGGTCCAACAGCAGGGCGCCGAAAGCGGCGAGAATCCAGAAAGCCAGGAAAACATCGAGCAACGCTGTCCGGGAAAGCACCAGATGGTGGCCGTCAATGGCCAGCAGGAGGCCGGCGACTGCGCCGAGGGTGTGCGAACGGAACAACTTCAGGGCAATGAGCGAGACAAGGAAGACGGTCAGCGTCCCCGTGAGCGCCGCACCGAAGCGCCAGCCGAACGGATTGTCTGCGCCGAACAGCCACATTCCGAAGCTGATCATCCATTTGCCGACCGGCGGGTGGACAACATACTCAGGGGTGTTGAGGAGGACGTTCGGATTGCCGGCGTTGAAGGAGTCGTTGGCGTTGGCGGGCCAGCTGCGCTCGTAGCCGCTGACCAAATAGGAGTAGGCGTCCTTGACGTAATACGTCTCGTCGAACACCAGACTGTGCGGGGCATCCAAGCGGAAGAAGCGGAGTATGCCACCCAGCACGGCAGTGATGGTGGGGATCAGCCAGAACCACAGACGCAACGACGCCGGGTAGTCACGCCAGCTGTCGATCCCGCCGATCAGGCGCTCCCGCAAGGCCTGGACGGTGAAGGCCCCGGCCGGACGGACAATCCAGCGGTGGCGTTCCAGTCCCCGGCCGGGGAGGGGCGTTCCTGCGGTGTCGTCCAACGGTGCGGTATGCCTGGACGGCTCCGCGTTGGCGTGGGTTGGCGCAGGGAGTTGCCCTACGGTGTCCGTGACTGCCGTGTCACCGGCTGTGCCCGGTGCAGGGGATGCCACAGGGGTTCCGGAGGTGGTGGCAGGAACGGACGACTGGTTCACCCGCCCATGCTACCTTTCCATCCTTGGTGCAGCGTTGAGGTGCGGCGTTGGAGGCAGCGCGGCATTAGGCTTGGCAGGTGGACGAACAACGCAGCACCCCGGACGAGACACCCTTCAGCGAAGATGTGGACGAGGCGGTTCCTGCCGCCGGGGCCGGCGCGGCTCCGAGTGTGGGCAGGATCGTCCTGGCGGCCACCCCTATCGGAAACGTGGGCGATGCCTCCTCGCGGTTGATTGAACTCCTGGCGACCTCGGACATCGTGGCCGCAGAGGACACCCGCCGTTTGCACCGTCTGGTAACCGCCCTGGGCGTGGAGGTCTCCGGGCGCGTCATGAGTTACCACGAGCACAATGAGGTGGCCAAGACCGGCGAACTCCTTGACCACGTTCGTGCGGGCAAGACCATCCTCATGGTCAGCGACGCCGGGATGCCTGCGGTCTCGGACCCCGGGTTCCGTTTGGTGGAGGGCGCCGTAGCTGCGGGCCTGACCGTCACAGCCGTGCCCGGCCCGTCCGCCGTGCTGACCGCCCTTGCATTGTCCGGACTGCCTACGGACCGTTTCTGCTTTGAAGGCTTCCTTCCCCGTAAGTCGGGGGAGCGGAACTCCCGCCTGGCAGACCTGGCGGCTGAGCGCCGCACCATGGTCTTCTTCGAAGCACCGCACCGTCTCGAAGTGATGCTGCGGGCCCTGCACGAGCGCTTTGGTCCGGAACGCCGGGTGGCTGTTTGCCGTGAGCTGACCAAGACATACGAGGAAGTCATCCGCGGAACCCTGCGCGAACTGCTGGAATGGGCTGAGAACAACGAAGTCCGCGGTGAAATCGCGGTGGTGGTCGGTGGTGCGCCTGAACAGGAGCCCGGCACGCCCGAGGACCACGTCGCAGCAGTGAATGAGCTGATCTCCCAGGGCATCCGCCTGAAGGAGGCCGTGGCAGCAGTGGCCGACGACGCCCGCGTCAGCAAGCGGGAGCTGTACTCGGCGGTGCTCGCAGCCCGCTGATGCGCGCTGTGCAGCTGCACAAATTGGCGGCCGCTTGGCAGTGCGCGCAGGCGTAGACACTCCTTCTCGCGGGGCAGTACCGTGGCAGTAATTCACGCCACTTCCGGCAACGAACCCCAGTGGTGCAATTCTCCAAAGCACCCAAGACGAAGGAGTCGCCATGACTGTCACGGTTGAACGCGAAAGCGAACTGCTGGCTTCCGTCCCCACCGGCCTGCTGATCAACGGTCAGTGGCGCCCGGCCGGATCCGGAAAGACCTTTGATGTTGAGGACCCGGCAACGGGCAAGGTCCTGCTCAGCATCTCCGACGCCGGCGCTGAAGACGGTGCTGCCGCCCTCGACGCCGCTGCTGCCGCCCAGGCTGATTGGGCCCGCACCGCACCGCGCGAACGCGGCGAAATCCTGCGCCGTGCCTTCGAACTGGTCACCGAGCGCGCCGAAGACTTCGCACTGCTGATGACCCTGGAAATGGGCAAGCCCCTGGCCGAAGCCCGCGGCGAGGTGACCTACGGTGCCGAATTCCTGCGCTGGTTCTCCGAGGAAGCCGTCCGCGTTTCCGGCCGCTACTCTGCAGCTCCGGATGGCAAGAACCGCCTCCTGGTGCAGAAGAAGCCGGTAGGCCCCTGCCTGCTGATCACCCCATGGAACTTCCCGCTGGCCATGGCCACCCGCAAGGTAGCCCCCGCCGTCGCCGCCGGTTGCACCATGGTGCTCAAGCCCGCCAACCTGACCCCGCTGACCAGCCTGCTGTTCGCGCAGGTCATGCAGGAAGCAGGACTGCCTGCCGGTGTCCTGAACGTCATCCAGACCTCCACCGCAGGCGCTGTTACCGGCCCGCTGATCAAGGATGACCGCCTCCGCAAGATCTCCTTCACCGGTTCCACCCCTGTGGGCCAGGCACTCATCCGCGAAGCCGCGGACAAGGTCCTGCGCACCTCCATGGAACTCGGCGGCAACGCCCCGTTCGTCGTCTTCGAAGACGCCGACCTGGACAAGGCCGTTGAAGGTGCCATCGCGGCCAAGATGCGCAACATGGGCGAAGCCTGCACGGCAGCGAACCGCTTCATTGTGCACGAGTCCATCGCCGACTCCTTCGCCGAGAAGTTCGCCGCCAAGATCGGCGCCCTCACCACAGCACGCGGCACCGAGCCTGAGTCCAAGGTTGGCCCGCTGATCGATGGCAAGGCCCGCGATGGCGTTCACGCCCTCGTCAGCGAAGCCGTAGAGGGGGGTGCGACTGCCGTCACCGGTGGTGCCGCCGTCGACGGTCCCGGCTACTTCTACCAGCCCACCGTGCTGAAGAACGTCGCCGCCGACGCCCGGATCCTCCAGGAAGAGATCTTCGGCCCGGTAGCGCCGATCATCACCTTCTCCACGGAAGACGACGCGGTCCGCCTGGCCAACAACACCGAATACGGCTTGGTGGCTTACGTCTTCACCAAGGACCTCAACCGTGGCCTGCGCATCAGCGAGCGGATCGAGACCGGCATGCTCGGCCTCAACGCCGGTGTCATCTCCAACGCCGCTGCACCGTTCGGTGGCGTCAAGCAGTCCGGCCTGGGCCGCGAAGGCGGCTCCGAAGGCATCGAAGAGTACCTCTACACCCAGTACGTAGGTATCGCGGACCCGTACGCCGACTAGGCCGCAGGATCCGGCCCACCGCTCTCGCAACAAGAACGGCTGGGACACGCAAGGGCCCGGCCCCGGGAACCACAAGTTCCCCGGGGCCGGGCCCTTTGCCGTCTGCCGTCTGCCGTGAATTCAGCGCCGCACGCTTCAGCGCCGCACGTTTCAGCGCCGCTGTGGCAGCAACCCGCGGAGCGTCCGCCACCAGCGGGCAACCCTCCACCCGACGGTCCTGCCGAGCCTTCCCACCGCTCTGAAGGGCGCACCCAAGGCGTGGACCCACCGTTGCATCATCGACGGCGGCAGCCAGTCTGCGCGGAAGCGCACCAGCCAGCGGGCGTTGTTCCGCAACGACTCACGCACGACGGCGATGCGCGTCGCCGCCGCTGTCACCCGGGCCGCTGTTCCCTGGGCCCCAGCTGCCTGGCGGCCATAACGTTGCCGTTCGAAGTCCGAGGTGAGGGAGTAGACCGCGGCGTGGGCGGCGTCGTCCATTCCTCCTACGTCCCCCAGGGCGGAACTGGAGCGCAGCCTGGCGGAGAAGTGCCTCGGCGTTTCGCTGGGCGTTGAAGGCAGGCCGTAGTCGGTTGCCAGGTCCTGGAGTTCTGCCCACGCCAGCTCCGGCACGGGATCCTTGTACCCGGGCGCCAGGGCGTCTGCCTCGTCCGGGGGCTTCCGATTCAGGCGCCGCCGCCGCAGGATCGTCCTGCTCAGCCGTGGCGACCACAGGAATGCGAGCAACAGCACCACGCCGGCTGCGGCCGCGCCGATGATGGGCAGCGGGTTCACCGGTGCGGAACCGGCAGCCGGGGTTTCCACGCCGGGGAGGGGGACAGGGGCGGGTGTGGCCGGGGCGGGGGTGGTCAGGACTTCCTTCTCGTCCGTATTGGTGCTGAGGTTGCCGGCGACAGACGATTCCGTGGCGTATTCCGGAACGACGCCGCGTGAAGGGGTCGGCTCGAAGGGGACCCAGCCGAGCCCCTCGAAGTACAGCTCCGGCCATGCATGCGCGTCCCGTGCGTCCACCTCGTACTCCGGGAAGGACCCCTGGCCGACCAAGGCCACCGACTCGCCCGTCAGCCTGCCGGGTGCGTAGCCCACGGCTATGCGGCTCGGAATACCCTCGGCCCGTGCCATGACCGCCATCGCCGAGGAGAAATGGACGCAATAGCCGCTCTTGACGGCGAGGAAATCAGCCAGGACCGAGAGGCCGTTGCCGTCGTAACCGTTTTGAACGGGAGCCTGCAGGGAATACGTGAACTCACTGGAACGCAGGTACTTCTGGAGTGCCAAGGCCTTGCCGTAGTTGGACGGTGCGGAGGCCGTCACGGAATCGGCCGTTTGCCGCACGATGTCCGGCAGATTGCCCGGAATCCGGAGGAAGTCCTCCGAGATGCCCCGGGGAGCGCCAGTGGCCTGGGCCAAGGACTGGGCTGTGATCTTGGGGGCAGCGGAGAACACGACGTACCGCTGGGCGCGCGTGGTGGTCTCAGTGCTCATGATGCTCAAGGTGGCCGGATCCCAGGTCCAGCGCCCATTCAGTCCGTTCACCGACGCAGGCGCAAACGGCGCAGGAAGGTAGGGGCTGGTGAACAGGCCGGCGTTGACGGACGTGACGGTATTGACCACTTCGCCCTGGACGGAGTACCCCGTCTCAATCCTGTCTGCGCCGGAGCGCCGCTCAGCCGCGCGGTCATCCGGGGCCCAGGTTTCGCCGTCGAAATGGTCAATGGTGACAGACCTGAGGTACAGGGGTCCGCTGGCGCTCGTGGCGTAGGTGATGCGGCCCGAACCCGTGGGACTCCGGAGGCTGTTGCCCAACGTGATCATGGGATTGAGGCCGTTGGAGGTGCCCCAGGGGCTTAGCCGTGAACCTTGCGGAAAGGTCCCGGTCTCGAAGCCGGGGATCGCCAGCGGAACCACCATGGTCAAGGCCAGCGCCAGGCCGCCAGTCACCAGGGAACGCTTGAACTGGCCTGCGCCCCGGCCCGATCCGGACTGCAGCCGCGCGTCCGGGGCGAACCAATGGCTGCACCCGAGAATAAGGAGATAGCCCACGGCGGCTCCGATGAAGCCGGCCACTCCGACGCTCTGGGGTTTGATGGTGGCCGGAACCACCATGACCGCGAGCAGTCCGATGCCGCTGGCCGCCGGCATCGACAAAGGAACGGCCAGGGCATCGATCAAAATCACCAGGAGCCCCAAGCAGGCGCACATGACGAAGACAATCCCGGCGTTGGGCGCCACGGGGGCGCTTTCGGAGACCACCGTCTCGGCCGCCCGTTTTATGTGGCGGCCGACGGCGGTGAACGTCCCGGGAGTGGGGATGAATCCGGCGAGGCTTTCCTGGCGGCAGAACGTGAAACTGAGTATCACTGCCAGGGACGCGAAGGAGCCGAGGGTGGCGAGCAACGGCTGTGCCCGAAGCGCCCGGAGGACCGCCAACGTCAGCGCCACGACTACCACCGTGGTGATCAAGGGCATAAACCAGGCCCATCCCCGGAGGACGCCGTTCAAGGACAAGGCCGCGCCCAGGACAGCGACGACGATCGATCCCGCCATGACCCACGGGTAGGGGCCCGGGCCGGGCGTTTGTGGTCGTGGCGACCCGTCGGCCGGCTTCTGGCCGGGAGACCCGCTGGTCGGGGCGGGGGCAGAGGATCCGCGGTGGGAGGTTGCCGTCATCGGGGCACCGCCGCTCCACGCCGGACGTCCATGGCTGCGCCCGCGGCGGCCACGATGCCACCTTCGTCGAACGCGGACCACGCCGCCGCCAGCTGGGTCCTGGAGGTCACAACGGCCACGCGCCAGCCCGCAAGCCGCAGGATCTCGAGTACGTCGTCGTTGTTCCGTGCCCCGTCGGTCACCATCAGTGCGAAGGCATTTGCTCCGTACGCCGCCGCAGGCGCCAGGGACCTCGCTTCGGCGGGAGTCAGGGTGCCCAGCAACGCAAGAAGGGGGCCGCGCAGGCGATGGGCTGCGAGCTTGTCCATGAGACGGTCATCGAAGGCAGAGTCGTGGGCGTCGGTGGCGGACGCGCCCGTTCCCGCGTCCCGGTGGTCGCCCGGATGATCGGCACGGGAGTGATCCGTCCTGTGATGCTCGGTCCTGGGATGCCTGGGACCGCTCAATTCAATGGCGGCCAGTCCTTCCGCAATGGCCTGCAACCCTCCCGTGCCCGAGAACTCTTCAGTGTCCGGCTCAGGCGCCGAGCGCGAACGAACGAACGCGGGGCTCCCGAACGCATCCAGGACCCGCAATGAGTAGTTCGATTCCGCCAGGTGGGCCGCAATGGACATGGCCGCAGTGACCATCCACTCAAAGTTGGGACTGGTCACCAGGTCCGAGTCCTCGTCGTGGCCGCCGAACACCGACCCTGTTCCAGCCGCAAAAGCGGTGAAGCGTTGGTCGAGGATGAGGGTGGCCTCCGGGGTGGTGACCGACTCCTCCTGACGGACCATGAGCTGTCCATGGCGCGCTGTGGCCGCCCAATGGACGCGGCGCATGGGGTCGCCGTGCCGGTACTCGCGGGTCATGATGTCATCGTCGCTGGGGTTGGCCCTGATCCGCGTGGCAGTGACGCCGTCGTTGCCGCGCGCGCCTGCAAGTCCAGTGACAGGAAGTTCGACGGCGGCCGGCGTCACGGTGAGGATGTCGCCGTCGTCGATTGAATGCCGCCGCAGCGACAATCCAAAGGGGTCACTGAACTCTGCCGTGACAGGACCGATGCGGAACTGTCCGCGCTTGCCGGACCGAAGATGATATTCGTAGCGACTGGTGCCGCCGGAGGCTGTCCGCGCAGGGAAACGGAACGCCGGAGGTTCGCCGAAGCGGGGAGGCAGCTGTTCCTCCATGATGACGTGACCCGTGGAATACGGGGACCGGGCTACGGCCAGACGGACGGTGGTGGTGCTGGCTGTTTCCACTGTAGAGGGATTGAACTCCCGGTACACCTGGAATTTGGGCTTCAGCACCCGGACGCCGGCGAGGGCCACCAACGGCAGGACGAGCAACAGGACAGCCAAAGTCAGGAGATCGCGCCTGCCCATGACGTAGGCGCACCCGAGCGAGACGGCCCCGGCCGCCAGCAATCCCCAGCCGCGGTTGGTAAACAAGTGCTTGGGGAGCCGATCCACGAGCGCCATAGCTGCCTCCTAGGCGGTGTGCCTGTCCCTGCGCCATGCGCCGGGCGGTTCCTGGGCAACCGGCAGGGCTGCCAGGATGCCCCGCAGGATGCTCTGCGGCGTATCGCCCGAGCTCGCGGCCTTGCGGTCCAGGATGATCCGGTGGGCGAGGACCGATTCGGCCACGTCCACCACGTCATCCGGGAGCACGAAGTCGCGGCCGTCGAGGGCTGCCGTCGCCTTGGCAGCACGCAACAGTTGGAGCAGGGACCGGGGGCTCGCGCCGAGGCGGAGACGGGCACTGTCGCGGGTAGCCCGGCCGATGGCCACCGTGTACTCCTTGATGGCCGTAGATACGTAGACCTGCTGGACGCTGGCGATCATGGCAGCGACGTCGCCCGCCGTGACCACGGGGGTCACCTTGACCAAGGGAGAGGACGCCTGGTGCGTCTCCAG
Source organism: Paenarthrobacter sp. TE4293 (assembly GCF_050435325.1). Lineage (NCBI taxonomy): Bacteria > Bacillati > Actinomycetota > Actinomycetes > Micrococcales > Micrococcaceae > Paenarthrobacter > Paenarthrobacter sp. TE4293. The sequence continues at coordinate 147,897 of NZ_JBNJRY010000002.1, read as the reverse complement.
CATCTCGATTTCGGCTTCCTTGTCCGGGTAGCCCATGGAGATCCTTGCCATGAAACGGTCGCGCTGGGCCTCGGGCAGGGGATAGGTGCCCTCCATCTCAATCGGGTTCTGCGTCGCGACCACCATGAAGGGCAACCCCAATTGGTATGAATGTCCGTCCACGGTGACCTGGTGCTCTTCCATGCACTCAAGGAGGGCCGACTGGGTCTTGGCCGAGGCACGGTTGATTTCGTCGCCGATCACGATGTTGGCGAACACTGCGCCTGGCCGGAATTCGAACTGCCGTGACGACTGGTTGTAGATGGACACGCCAGTGACATCCGAGGGCAGGAGATCGGGGGTGAACTGGATGCGCGAGACAGTGCAGTCGACAGTCCGCGCCAGCGTCTTCGCCAGAAGCGTCTTGCCGACGCCGGGCACATCCTCCAGCAGGAGGTGGCCCTGGGCCAGCAGCACAGTCAAAGCGAGCTTCGCAGCATCGGCCTTGCCGTCAATGACCTTGTTGATGGACGTCAGGATGCGTTCGCTGGCGTCGTGGAACCGCTCCGCATCCATGACCTGCGGCCTGTGTCCATTGAGTGCTGCACCATCCCGTGGCAGCGCACTGTAAGCCTCACCCTGGAGCGGGGCTGGTTCAACGGATACTTGTCGGTTGGACTCCATGGATTGCCCTTCAGCCGAGGTCATTGCATCAGAAATCGTTACCAAGTGGCGATGTATTGCTGCTGTTGACCGCCTGTCCGTTCCAGACTACCCAGACATTGGCCGCCGCTGACATAGTGCCCGGCAATTTATGTGCCATGTGGAATTTATCGTCGCTGGCTGAGGAGGACCGCGGTCCGATTAAGGTGGAAGCATGTGCAACCAGCTCGCTCCCGCTCCATACCGCGCCCCCTCCGAGGCAACAGATTCCCGCAAGGAGTATCCGCCGGCACCGGAACCCCTGCCCGTGCCCGTCATGGACAACCACACGCATCTGGATTTCCGGCACGGACTGATCGAGGTTTCGGTCCGCGATGCCATGGATGCGGCGGAGGCCGTGGGCGTTCAGGGAGCCGTCCAAGTGGGCTGCGACCTTGAATCGTCCCGCTTCACAGTCCAGGCAGTGGACGCGGATCCGCGCCTGCTCGGCGCCGTGGCGATTCACCCCAACGACGCTCCTGTCTATGCCGGGCGTGGTGAACTGGAGTCTGCGCTGGCCGAGATCGAAGAGCTGGCTGCCCACCCCCGGATCCGCGCCGTTGGGGAGACCGGGCTGGATTTCTTCAGGACCCACGGTGAGGGGCTGGCACACCAGAGGTACTCGTTCCGCCGGCACATCGACATTGCCAAGAGGCTTGGACTGACCTTGCAGATCCACGACCGCGACGCCCACGACGACGTCGTGCAGGTCCTGGCGGAGGAAGGGGCACCGGAGCGGGTGGTGTTCCACTGTTTCTCCGGAGACGAGGAACTGGCCCGGATCTGCAACCGGAACGGGTGGTACATGTCGTTTGCCGGCACGATGACCTTCAAGAACGCCGGGAATCTCCGGGCGGCGCTGGCCATCGCCGAGCCCAGCCGCATCCTGGTCGAAACCGATTCGCCGTTCCTGACGCCCCACCCGCACCGGGGACGGCCGAACGCGAGTTACATGGTTCCCTACACCGTCCGGTCCATGGCAGAAGTGACGGGCGATGACCTGTCGGACCTCTGTTCGCGTTTGGCGGAAAATACCCTCCAGGCCTACGGCACGTGGGCCTGAAGGGGCTCGCGGGCTGAGTAGCAAACGGTCTGGGATGAATACCCGGTATGCAGAAGTATTGGTTGGTTTATAACAGATCGGTTACTGTGTTAAACAAGTAGCCGGGGTCGGGGAAGGCCTTCGGACAGCTGGGCCGGGTGATTCCGGCCTGATTCAGTTGAATGATTTTTGGCGGCGCAGATGCCGGCAGCAAGAGTGGGACCAGGCCTTGTGCCTGGCCCCTCCGCTTTGCGGCTGGCATTATTTCTGTGCTTTTCCCCGTGCCCGGATGGTCTGAGAGTTATGGGCAATCGTGATCAAGTTCTTCACAACGGATGGCAAGTTCAGCTTCCTCAAAGTCGGCGCACAGCTGCTGGTCGTTGCAGCTCTGGTGGTCGGTGTTGTCGCATTCGTGGGCAACAACAAGACCGTCACGCTCAACGTGGACGGCAAAGTGAGCTCCATCCAGACCTTCGGCGGCACGGTTGACCAGGTGGTCAAGGCAGCCAAGGTCGAACTGAAGGACGCAGACCGCGTTTCGCCGGCCCTCGACGCCCGCGTGGACAACGGCTCCGTGGTGAACATCAACCTCGCCAAGGCCGTCTCCATCGAACTGGATGGCGCCCGCAAGACCGTGAACACCAACGCCCCCGACGTCGCCGCACTGGTGAACGAACTCGGTGTGGCCAGCTCCTCCGAGGTTTCCCAGCCGAAGGAAGCGTCGTTGGAAGTCACAGGCTCCTTCGTCTCCATCTCCACTCCGAAGACCATCAGCGTCGTAGCTGACGGCAAGGACACCAGCACCACCACGACGGCGGCCGACGTCGCCACCGTGCTCAAGGACACCGGCATTACCGTCGGCGCCAACGACCGGATCTCCCAGCCTGGCAACGCGCCCATCGTCCAGGACATGGTGATCAAGGTCTCCCGCGTTGACACCAGCAAGACCGCCGAAGCCACCGAAGAAGTGCCGTTCGAAAGCGTGAAGACCGAAACCGCCGAGCTGTACAAGGGCGAAGAAAAAGTAACCCAGGAAGGCGTCGCCGGATCCTTGGTCAAGACGTTCAAGCTGGTCCTCGTTGACGGCCGCGAAGCTTCGCGTGCCCTGGTCTCCAGCAATGTCACCACCAAGCCGGTGACCGAGAAGGTCAGCGTCGGCACCAAGGCCCGCCCGGCCGCGACACCCGCCAAGGCAACCGCAGCAGCATCCAGCGGCCCCACCGGCGCTCCCAACGAAGCAATGTGGGACAGGATTGCCCAGTGTGAATCCGGTGGAAACTGGTCCATCAACTCCGGTAACGGCTACTACGGCGGACTCCAGTTCTCCAGCCCCACATGGCTTGCCAATGGCGGTGGAGCTTACGCACCCAACGCCAGCCTGGCCACCAAGGCACAGCAGATCGATATCGCCAACCGCCTCTACGCCAAGAACGGCCTCCGTGACTGGGGCTGCGCGCACGCAGCCTGACCCTCCACAGGCGATACGATACCTAGGTGACTGAACCGAATTCCGAACCCGCCGCCGTCGCGCCCTTGCTGGGCGCCACAGACATCCGACGGCTTGCCGAGGAAATCGGTGTACGCCCCACGAAAACCCTGGGGCAGAACTTTGTGATCGATGGCAACACCATCCGCAGGATCGTGGCGGCAGCCAACATCGACTCCGGTGAAACCGTGCTGGAGGTCGGTCCGGGCCTCGGCTCGCTGACCCTCGGTTTGCTGGACGCTGCCAAGACTGTTGTGGCCGTGGAGATCGACCCCGTGCTGGCCGAAAAACTCCCGGAAACCGTGCGTACGTGGCGGCCCGGAGCCGAGGACAACTTCCACCTGGTGCTGTCCGACGCCATGAAGGTGACCGAGCTTCCCGTGCCCCCCACGGCCCTGGTGGCCAACCTGCCCTATAACGTCGCCGTGCCTGTGGTGCTCCACCTCCTGCAGCACTTTCCGAGCCTGCAGCACGGACTGGTCATGGTCCAGGACGAGGTAGCGGACCGTCTTGCCGCGACTCCTGGCTCCAAGATCTACGGTGTTCCCTCCGTGAAGGCCGCCTGGTACGGGCACATGCGTAAAGCCGGTGTCATCGGCATGAACGTGTTCTGGCCTGCACCGAAGATCCATTCCGGGCTTGTGGCGTTTACCCGCCACGATCCGCCGCAGACACATGCCACGCGCGAGCAGGTCTTTGCCGTGATCGACGCCGCGTTCGCCCAACGCCGGAAGACCCTCCGCGCCGCACTGGCCGGATGGGCCGGAAGTGCCGCCGAAGCCGAGCGATGCCTGGTTGCGGCCGGGGTGGACCCGACTGCGCGCGGCGAAGTCCTGGACATCTCCGCCTACGTCAAAATCGCCGAAGCCCGCCACCCAGTGGACGCATGAACCCGGGCACCCGCAAACCAAGCAGCCTCCCGTTCGTGGGGGACCGCTTCCATGCCCGGACAGTCCGTGTTAAGGCGCCCGGGAAGGTCAACGTCTCCCTGAGCGTTGGCCCGCTGCGGCCCGACGGCTACCACTCAGTGGCCAGCGTCTACCTCGCCGTCTCCCTGTATGAGGAAGTGGCGGCAACCAGCACCGAAGCCAGCGGCATCACCGTCAGTATCAGCCCCGACAGCACCCTGGACCTTGACGGTGTGGACATCCCGCTGGACGAGCGGAACCTTGCCTACAAGGCCGCCGCCATCATGGCCGAAATGTCCGAAAAACCCACCGGCGTCCATCTTGAAATCACCAAACGCGTGCCCGTGGCCGGCGGCATGGGTGGTGGATCCGCGGACGCTGCGGCCACCCTCCTGGCCTGTGACGCCCTGTGGAACAGCGGCCTTTCCCGCGAGGAGCTTGCGCATCTGGCGGCGGAGTTGGGCGCAGACGTGCCGTTCTCGCTCCTGGGAGGCACCGCCGTCGGGCTTGGCGTGGGCGACAAACTTTCGCCCGCGTTGGCGAAAGCGCAGATGGACTGGGTGCTGGTCTTCGCGGATTACGGGCTCTCCACGCCGGATGTGTTCCGCACCTTGGATGGCCTGAGGGATTCTGAAGGCGCGGACATTGCGGAACCCGTCAACGTGGACCCTACTATCCTCCAAGCCCTCCGTAACGGTGATCCTGAGACCCTCAGCCGGGTGCTCATCAACGACCTCCAACGGGCGTCCATCGCCTTGGCGCCGCAGCTCCGTAACACCATCGGCCTGGGCGAGGCACGCGGTGCCCTGGCCGGAATGGTATCCGGCTCCGGTCCAACCATTGCCCTGCTTGCACGGGACTCTGTCTCGGCCGGGATTCTCGCCGAAGAGCTGACACATCGGGGCCACACCGCCTTGGCGGTACACGGCCCGGTGCCCGGTGCCCGGATCATCTCCGATACCCTCCTTTAGTACCCCCTGTACCTCCGCATTCCAGCAGTAGAAAGTAGTACCCATTGGCCCACCTGCTTGGCGGCGAAAACCTCACCGTTTCGTTCGCGACCCGCACTGTCCTCGACGGCGTCACCCTCGGTTTGGAGGATGGCGACCGCATCGGCATGGTGGGCCGCAACGGCGACGGCAAGTCGACCCTCATGCGCCTGCTTGCCTTGCGCTCGACGCCCGACTCCGGGCGCGTCACCAAGCGGGGCGACGTCAATGTCGGCTACCTGGACCAGGGCGACGTGCTGGACGGCGACCTCACGGTGGGCGCTGCGATCGTCGGGGACCGCGCGGACCACGAATGGGCAGCCAATGCCAAGATCCGCGAGGTCATGGGCGGACTCGTTGGCGACGTCGACTGGCACGCCAACGTCCACGCGCTCTCCGGAGGGCAGAAGCGCCGTGTTGCGCTGGCCAAACTGCTGATCGAAGACCACGACGTCATCATGCTGGACGAACCCACCAACCACCTCGACGTCGAAGGCGTCGCGTGGCTGGCCCGGCACCTGAAGACGCGCTGGCGCGCCAACCAGGGCGCGTTCCTGGTGGTTACCCACGATCGCTGGTTCCTCGACGAAGTCTGCAACTACACCTGGGAAGTCCACGACGCCATGGTGGACATGTTCGACGGCGGTTACGCCGCCTACGTTCTGGCGCGCGCCGAGCGTGACCGCATGGCCGCCGTCGTCGAAGGTAAACGACAGCAGCTCGTCAAGAAGGAACTTGCCTGGCTGAGGCGCGGAGCCCCCGCCCGGACCGCCAAGCCGAAATTCCGCATCGAAGCCGCCAACGACCTCATCGCCGACGTACCGGATCCCCGCGATTCCGTGGCCCTCAGCAAGATGGCCACGGCCCGGCTGGGCAAGGACGTGCTGGACCTCGAGAATGTGACCCTCGATTTCCTCGACGGCGACGAGGGGCAGAAACTCTTCGACAACATCACCCTCCGGCTAGCGCCCGGTGAACGGCTCGGACTGGTGGGCGTCAACGGTGCCGGAAAATCCACGCTGCTGAAACTGTTGAACGGCGAAATCCAGCCCACCTCCGGCAAGGTCAAACGGGGCAAAACCGTGGTCACCGCCGTGCTGACCCAGGACGTCAAGGAGCTTGACGAAGTCTCTGATTTGCGGGTCATTGAGGTCATCGAACGCGAGAAGCGCTCCTTCAGCGTGGGCGGCAAGGAATTCACCGCCGGCCAGCTCGTGGAACAACTCGGGTTCACCAAGGAAAAGCAATGGACCCCCGTTGCGGACCTCTCCGGTGGTGAGCGGCGACGACTCCAACTCCTGCGCCTGTTGGTAGGGGAGCCCAACGTCCTGATGCTCGACGAACCCACCAACGACCTCGACACCGACACCCTGGCCGCCGTCGAAGACGTCCTGGACGGCTGGCCCGGCACCCTGGTGGTCGTCAGCCACGACCGTTACCTCCTGGAGCGCGTCACTGACAACCAGATGGCCCTGCTCGGCGACGGGAAACTTCGCGGACTGCCCGGCGGCGTGGACCAATACCTTGAACTGCGCGAAGCGGCCCTGGCCTCAGGCGCCGTGGGCGGGGGCTCGGGTGCCCCTACTTCTGCCAGCGGGTCCTCTGCTTCCGCTGCCGCCGCATCCGGCGCCAGCGAAGCTGAAAAACGTGAAGCCCGCAAGGACCTCAACAGGATCGACCGCCAACTCGGCAAGATCTCGCAGCAAGAAGAAAAGCTGCACACCCAGATGGCAGCGAAGTCCGAATCAGGCGACTTCGACGCGCTGGGGGAGCTCAACGCCAAGCTGCAGGAACTGTTGGAAGAGAAGGAAGGGCTGGAGCTGGAGTGGTTGGAGGCCGCTGAAATCCTCGGCGAGTAGGGCGGCGCAGCGGCACCCATCCTCCGCGTGCTGCGGCGCAGCGGCACCCATCCTCCGCGTAGGGCGGCGCAGCGGCACCCATCCTCCGCGTAGGGCGGCGCAGCGGCACCCATCCTCCGCGTAGGGCGGCGCAGCGGCACCCATCCTCCGCGTGCTGGCTCGTTCCTCGCCTTGACGCACGCTTCCGGATGCCTGCCGCTGCGCCGCTGTGCCGCGGTATTCCTAACGCTCTCTCACCTTTGTCGGGTTTGGGGGTGACGTTCTCTCACCTTTGTCGGGTTTGGGGGTGACGCTCTCTCACCTTTGTCGGGTTTGGGGGTGACGTTCTCTCACCTTTGTCGGGTTTGGGGGTGACGCTCTCTCACCTTTGCCGGGTTAGGCGGTCGGTTCGTAGCCTATGAGCCAGTGCAGGCCATGGCGGTCCACTACTTGGCCGTCTGAGGCACCCCACGGCTTAGGTGCCAGAGGGTCCACAATCCGGCCCCCGTCAGCGAGCCTGTCGAACCATTCGTGAAGGACCGCCGGGTCGGCCGCTCCCAGGAGCGAGAGCATGACCCCTTCGGTTCGTATGCTCTTTTCGCCATTCGCGGCGTCGGATCCACCCATGGAGACAACCCCGCGCAGGATCCCGTGGGCAATTGCTTCAGGGGGTCCGTCCGTGCGGCTGAATTCTTCGTAGGTGTACATGGAAAGCTCCCCGCCGAAGATCTCCGCGTAGAAAGCAAGCGCTTCACGCGCAGTGCCGGGGAAGCTGATGTAAAGCTGTGGCGCAGTCATGAGCACATCCTACGAAGCCCGGCCACGGAATTTGTGTATCAGCGCGGATCGCGGGGTGAGAGAGCGTTGGGGTTTTGGGGTGGTGCACCACCAAGCGCGGGGATCAGCTGTCGGAACGCAGCCCGGGTTCCTTCTGCAGCCCGGTCAATCCGTTCCACGCAAGGTTCACCAGGTGCGCGGCAACGGCCCGTTTGTCGGGAGTGCGGCTGTCGAGCCACCACTGCCCGGTCATCGCCACCATCCCCACGAGCATTTGCGCGTACATGGCGCCGTCTGCCGCGCTGAAACCACGGCGGGCGAACTCGTCGGACAGCAGGTGCTCAACCCGTGCAGTGACGTGGGAAAGCAGGGTGGAGAAGGCGCCTTCGGGCTGTGACGGTGGGGCGTCCCGCATGAGGATCCGGAATCCGTCGGTACGGTCTTCGATGTAGCCAAGGAGTGCCAGCGCAGCCCGTTCCACCAGCACCCGGGGTTTGGCCTCTGTGCTGAGGGCCTCGGTGATGGAATCCAGCAGGATCCGGAATTCGGTCTCCACGACCTGGCGGTACAGGCCTTCCTTGGAGCCGAAGTGTTCATAGATCACGGGCTTGGAAACTCCGGCGGTCGCGGCGATTTCCTCGATGGTGGTGCCATCAAGGCCCCGGGCCGCGAAGAGTGCCCGGCCGATGCCGATGAGCTGGGATTTGCGCTGCTGCCCCGTCATCCTGATGCGGACTGCGGGGCTGGTGACAATCTGCTCCAGGGGCTCGGCGGTGCCCTCGGTCGGGGGAACTTCAGTGCGCTTGCTCACGTGACCATCATGCCTTACTGCCCCCGGACGGCGGGTCGGAAAGGGGTCTGGGACGTGTCTCTGGCGGGTCCCGGAGTGCGCCGCGGAAAGGGCGATGGCCGGTCAAGTCGCGAAGCACGCAATGGTCATGGCAAACTAGATTCTTGTGTGTGCATCCCGGTAGCCCGGGAAACCGTCAGGCCCTGCCGCCTGGTGGTGCGAATCATGCACGGTCCGCTCTGGTGTAATGGCAGCACCCCGGCCTTTGGAGCCGTGGAGTATAGGTTCGAATCCTATGGGCGGAACGGTCGGAAATGCGCTCCTCTCTGTACCTGGAACGGCTCGAACGGTGCCTGGGTCCATTGCGATGGCAGCATTCCGAAGCCGGGTTACCCGGGACATACCGAGCAAGGAGAGCCAGTACGTGAGCCCCGAATCCACCGGTCCCGCAGCGGTCATTGTTTTGGCCGCAGGCGCTGGAACGCGCATGAAGTCCCGGACCCCCAAGATTCTCCACGAAATTGGCGGCCGCTCCATGGTGGGCCACGCTCTCCTTGCAGCCCGTTCCATCACTCCGTCGAAGCTGGCCCTCGTTGTCCGGCACGAGCGTGACCGCGTAGCCGAGCACGTCACCGCACTGGATCCCAACGCCCTGATTGTTGACCAGGACGATGTTCCCGGCACCGGCCGCGCGGTGGAAGTAGCACTCCAGGCCCTTGACGCGGAAGCGGAACTTTCCGGCACCGTAGTGGTGACCTATGGCGATGTCCCCCTGTTGACCGGCGACCTGCTCGGTGGACTCGTGACCACCCATGAGGCCCAGGGCAACGCCGTGACAGTGCTCACGGCAGTCCTGGACGATGCCACGGGGTACGGCCGGATCCTCCGCGCCGAAGACGGTACCGTCACCGGCATCCGGGAGCACAAAGACGCGAGCGAGGCTGAGCGCAGCATCCGCGAGGTCAACTCCGGCATCTACGCCTTCGACGCCGCGGTACTGCGGACGGCACTGGCAAAGGTCACGACGGACAACGCGCAGGGCGAAATGTACCTGACCGATGTCCTCGGGCTGGCGCGCGACGCCGGCGGCCGGGTTGCCGCCGTCGTGACTGAAGACCGCTGGCAGGTTGAGGGCGCCAACGACCGTATCCAGCTTTCGGCGCTCGGCGCCGAGCACAACCGTCGCATCATCGAGTCCTGGATGCGCGCGGGCGTGACCGTGGTGGATCCCGCCACCACCTGGATCGATTCGACCGTGACCCTCGACGAAGACGTCCGCTTGCTGCCCAACACGCAACTGCACGGTTCCACCACTGTGGCGCGCGACGCCGTCGTGGGTCCCGACACGACCCTCACCGACGTCAAGGTGGGCGAGGGCGCCAAGGTGACCCGCACGCATGGCTCGGGCTCCACCATCGGCGCCAAGGCGAGCGTCGGACCGTTCACGTACCTCCGTCCCGGCACGGTGCTGGGCGAGACCGGCAAGATCGGCGCGTTCTACGAGACCAAGAACGTCACCATCGGCCGTGGCTCGAAGTTGTCCCACCTGGGCTACGCCGGCGACGCCGAAATCGGTGAGGACACCAACATCGGTTGCGGCAACATCACGGCAAACTACGACGGCGAGAAGAAGCACCGGACGGTGATCGGCTCGGGCGTCCGCACGGGTTCCAACACGGTCTTCGTAGCCCCCGTGACAGTAGGCGACGGCGCGTACAGCGGCGCCGGGGCAGTTATCCGCAAGGATGTTCCCGCAGGTGCACTCGCCGTGAGCCTGGCCGCGCAGCGGAACGCCGAAGACTGGGTTATCTCCAACCGCCCAGGAACTGCCTCCGCACAGCTGGCCCAGGCCGCGCAGGCCTCCACATCCTCACAATCCCCGGCAACCATAGAAGAGGGCAAATAGGCATGAGCGAAATTACCGCACACGGAGAGAAGAAGTTGATTCTCGCCGCCGGAAGGGCACATCCGGAGCTGGCGCAGGAAATCGCGAAGGAGCTGGAAACCGAGCTCCTGCCCATCGACGCCTACGACTTCGCCAACGGGGAAATCTACGTCCGTTCGGCCGAGAGCGTGCGAGGCACCGACGCCTTCGTTATCCAGGCCCACCCGGCCCCGTTGAACAACTGGCTCATGGAGCAGTTGATCATGATCGATTCCCTCAAGCGCGCCTCTGCCAAGAGGATCACGGTGGTTTCGCCGTTCTACCCGTACTCCCGCCAGGACAAGAAGGGCCGCGGCCGCGAGCCCATCTCGGCCCGCTTGGTAGCCGACCTCTACAAGACGGCCGGTGCGGACCGCATCATGTCCGTGGACCTGCACACCTCGCAGATCCAGGGCTTCTTCGATGGCCCCGTCGACCACCTGATGGCGATCCCGCTGCTTGCCGACTACATCCGCACCAAGGTTGAGGCTGACAACATCACAGTTGTTTCCCCGGACACCGGCCGCGTCCGCGTAGCCGAGCAGTGGGCCGAGCGCCTGGGCGGTGCCCCGCTGGCTTTCGTGCACAAGAGCCGCGACCTTACCGTGCCGAACCAGGCTGTCTCCAAAACCGTTGTTGGCCAGGTCGAAGGCCGTACCTGCGTGCTCATCGACGACATGATCGACACCGGTGGAACGATCTCCGGTGCCGTCCAGGTCCTGAAGAATGCCGGTGCCAAGGACGTCATCATCGCCTGCACCCACGCCGTCTTCTCCGATCCTGCCGCGCAGCGCCTCGCCGACTCCGGTGCCCGCGAAGTGGTTGTCACCAACACGCTGCCCATCCCGGCCGAGAAGCGGTTCCCGTCGCTGACGGTGTTGTCGATCGCGCCGCTGATCGCCCGCGCCATCCGTGAAGTGTTCGACGACGGTTCGGTCACCAGCCTGTTCGACGGCAAGGCGTAACGCCGGACTGCTGAACGTGAAGGGCCACCTGCCGCCTCCGGGCGTGCGGGTGGCCCTTTTTTCTTGCCGTTCCCGTCCCGTTTTCAGTTCCGGGGCGGTCCGCTGCTAAACTCTTGGGGATACCTTGGCGAGGGAGAGCACATCCGGTTCGCAGTTTTGTGAACCAGGGTTGCGGGTCTCCGTTATCGACTGGGTCTGCATCTCCTTCAACACAGGCGGAACGGTTGCTTAGCGGCCGATCACAGCCGGGCGTAGAAGGTCTCCAGACCTCCGCCCTTGCTGATAGACAAGCCCGGACTTTCCCGGGCGCCACAGTAATCAAGGAGTACACATGTCTGAGCAGAAGCTCACCGCAGAACTGCGCACCGAATTCGGCAAGGGTTTCGCCCGCCGTGCACGCATGGCCGGCCAGATCCCGGCTGTTATCTACGGTCACGGCGCAGAGCCGATCCACATCAACCTGCCGGGCCGCGCCACCACGCTGGCAGTGCGCGTTTCCAACGCCCTCCTCGCCATCGATGTCGACGGCGAGCAGCACCTGACGCTCGTCAAGGACATCCAGCGCGATCCCGTAAAGCAGATCATCGAGCACGTTGACCTCCAGACCGTGAAGGCCGGCGAGAAGGTTACCGTCGACATCGCCATCCACGTTTCCGGTGAAGTTGCTCCGGGTGCTGTCGCCAGCCTCGAAGCCACCACGGTTTCCCTCGAAGCGGAGGCAACCCACGTTCCCACCGCCGTCGAGGTCAGCATCGAAGGCCTCAAGGCCGGCGAGAGCATCCACGCCTCCGACCTCGTCCTGCCGAAGGGTTCCACCCTGCTCACCGAAGGTGACACCCTGGTGGTCCGCATCGCTGAGGAAGCTTCCGCAGCTGAGGACGAAGAGACCACGGAAGCAGCTGCTGAGTAGTCTTTGACTGCTTGAGGGGCATGCCGTTTGAGTGGCCGGGTACCTTCGGGTCCCGGCCACTTTCCTTTTTCCCTGCACTGGGCTTGTTTCCTGCCCTGGGTCGTGCTGACCCCGGAAATCCCACGCTGAGCCCGCAAGTCCCCCGCTGATACAACGAACGCTCTTTAGGATGAGACCATGAGTGACACCTGGCTGATTGTCGGCCTCGGCAACCCCGGCAGTGAGTACAGCAACAACCGGCACAACGTGGGCCAGATGGTGCTGGACGAACTTGCGTCCCGCATGGGGGGAAAGTTCAAGGTCCATAAGGCCCGTGCCCAGGTGGTGGAGGGCCGGCTCGGCATCGGCGGACCCCGTGTGGTGCTGGCCAAGCCCATGACGTACATGAACACATCCGGCGGACCCGTTGCCGGCCTGTGCAACTTCTTCGACATCGCCCCGGACCATGTCATCGCGGTCCACGACGAAATCGACATCCCTTTTAACACGGTCAAGTTAAAACTTGGGGGCGGCGAGGGCGGACACAACGGCCTGCGCGACATCTCCAAAGCACTCGCCACCAAGGATTACCTGCGCGTCCGGGTAGGGGTGGGACGCCCCCCGGGACGGATGGAAACCGCGGACTATGTGCTCCGGGACTTCGCCACCGCCGAGAAGAAGGACCTGCCATTCCTGCTGGACGAGGCCGCCGACGCCGTCGAGTTGCTCATGGACCAGGGCCTGTTGTCGGCCCAGCAGAAACACCACCCCGCCAAAGCTTGAGCAAATCTTGAGGAAAGCCTGAGGAAAGCCTGACGGTCCTTGGGACGCCAAGGCCTACAAACTGTCGTCACCCGACGGTAGTGTGCATGGTACGCAGGTAAGCGGTGGGGGACTGTCGCGGATGTGTAGCAAAGGATGCGGATGTCGGCGGAGTTGCTAAACAAGGGCGGGGGAGGCGCAGCAAGGGCTGCGGCTCCCGATCTTGTGGGCGGACCAACAGACCGTCAAACGTGGTCGCTGCTGGCCCGGAGCCACGATCTCTCCAGAGCGGGCAAGCTTCTGGAGTCGCCTGATTCGTACGGCGTGGTCCTCACAGGCCAACGCGGAATCGGCAAGTCCGGCCTGGCGCGAGCTGTCGTTTCCTCACTGGGGCCCAAGGTCCACAGCCTCCAACTGCGCAATACCGTGGCCAACGGGCAAACACCTTATGGATGCCTGGGCTTTCTCCTGGCCCGTTTGCCCTCCGAAGCCGTCAGTTCTCCCACGGGCATCCTGCATGCAGTGACCAGCCTGATCAGGACGGAAGCCGCAGGCCGGGATACGGTGCTCATCGTCGACAACGCCGGCGGCATGGATCCCATGAGCACAGGCGTGCTGTTGAATCTTATGGCCACCGGCACCGCCAAGGTGGTTGCCACGGTGCAGCGTGCCAGCGACCTCCCCGCCGACTTCCACAGGCTGGTCCTCGAAGGGGAACTGGGTGAGGTCCACCTCAATACCCTGAGCGAGGAACAGACCAAGCAAGTACTGGGTTCGGTGCTGGGCCACTACGTTTCGTCAACATTGGTCGGTTCCCTGCATTCGGCAGTGGGTGGAAACCCCATGCTCCTGCACGCACTCCTCGAAGAGCAGCGGCACTCAGGAAACCTTGTCCTGAACGACTCCGTCTGGACGCTCCGGGACCGCATCAAGCTTGAAGGCGCCACCGTGGTGGAGGACTTCGTCCGTTCCAGACTCGCGCGCGAAACGCAGGCCAGCCGGACCGTCGTCGAAATTCTGGCCTGTGCGCAGCGCGCAACCCTGATGGATTTGGCCGCGATCTTCGGCACCGAAGTCCTGGTGGAGATGGAGGACTCCGGGCTGCTCACGGTTGAACGGTGCGGTGACCACTGGGTTTCCCTCCGGGACCCCTACGTCGGCGAGGTAGTCCGTGGGTGGCTGAGCACCCGTCGCCGGCGGGAGCTGCGGCTGATGCTCCATGGCCCCAAAGAGCCTGAACTGCGTGGCCTGGCTCCGCAGGACCTCCTGAGCTATGCGGCCTGGATGCATTCCTGTGAGGACGAGCCCATGCCGTCGCCGGCGCACGCCCTCGCAGCCGGACGTGCAGCACTGGACGACTACGACCCCAATTTCGCCATCCAATGCACCCTGTCCCTGGATCCAAAAGACACTGAGTGGGTACCCGGGCAGCGGCTGAAAGCTGCGGCGTACCTCATGCTGGACCTGCCGCTGCATGCAGCCCAAGCGCTGGACGAGGTATCAGAAGCCCACATCGCCGCTGTGGATCCCGTGGAGTTCGCGGAAATCACAGCTGCCAAGTGCCAGGCCATGACCTGGATTGACGGCCGTGCAGGCATGGTGCCGGGAGTTATTTCCGATGGTCTTGAGACTCTCGAAGCCATGGCGGACAACTACCCCGCGGGTACCGTGGCCAAGGCGCTTAACCGCCTCCACCTGTGCAATTACGAATACAACACGTACATGGGTGAGTACGCCTCAATCATTGACGCCTTGGAAGAGGAGCTTGCCAAGGACCCGGAGGCGGACCGCGAGCATTGGCTCCGGTGCTCGTTCTTCCTCATCGAGGCCCGCTGCATTCTTGGCCGCGAGGTTGAAGCCCAGGAACTGGCAAGGACTGTTTCGCGGAGCCTGGGTGACACTGACCGTCCGGCCCAGTTGGAAGAGGCCTTCGCCAGGCACGCTTTCCTGGTCCTGTTGTTGTCGGGCCAGTGGCGGCAATGCATCGAACTCATGCGGCGCACGCCCTCACGGTCATCACGCCTTCAATACCGGGGCGCGCTGACTGAACTGGGCATCGGCCTGGCGTACGCTTACGCGGGCAAACCTGCCAATGCGATCGAACCCCTCCGCTCCGCCGTCGCCCAGCTCGAACTCCGTCCCGCCATGAACATGAACAAGGTGGCCTACGCGGCAACCGCTTTCGCCTACGCCCAAGTGGGCAATTCGGTGGAGGCGGGCCGTTACCTGGACCTTTACAGGACGTGCCGGGGAGTAGGCACCTACTTTTCCGAATCCGTATCCGAGTTCTGCGCAGAAATGGCCGGGCGCTGGATGGGGGATCCCGACGTCAAGCAGAGGCTCCTGGCCCGGGTCCGCAACGACATCGAGAAGCAGCGGTTGACGACGGCAGGCATCTGCCTTTTCGGGGCCACCGTTGAGGGTACCGACGAAGAATACCGCTTGCTTGAAGACATCGCCCGGCGCCGGCAAGGGCCACTGGCGGAGATTTCCGGCAACCTCGCCCGCGGGGCGCTGACCAGGAGTTCCCGGTCCCTGCTGGACGCCGCCGACGCTGCAGCAACCTTGGACCTCCTGGTGGTCGAGGCCAGGTGCGTGGCGATGGCACTGGACTTTGCCCGGGACGCGGGGGAGACAACTGCGGCCCGCACGGCCCAGCTGAGGCTGGAGCGCCTGGAGCATTCCGTGTCCGCATTGCCGATCCAGCCGCGCAGCGACGCGCCGGTGTTGACGGAGCGCGAACGCCAAATTGCTAAACTCGCCGGGAAGGGTGTCAGCAACCGTGAAATCGCGATGGATATTGGGGTGTCTGTGCGAACTGTCGAAGGCCATTTGTACCAGGTGTTCACAAAGTTGGGTGTTTCGTCTCGAGGCGAGCTCAATGGGCTCCTGTGAAGCGGGCTGCCACGTAGATCCAGTGCGGGTTGCCCATGCGGGCTGAGCACCTTGTAGGCCGGGACGCGGAACTGGATCTGGCCACCGGGATATTGCGTCAGGAAGGCGCCGGGGCTGTGCTTTTGGTAGCGGACCCCGGAATCGGCAAGACTGCCCTGGCCGCAGAAATCGCTGCCCGGTTGGCCGGTGAAATGGTGGTGATGCGCGTCCACGGTAGTCCCGCCCTCTCTGCTGTGCCCTATGGCGTCCTGGCGCCCTACCTGCTGGACCTTCCTGTCGAGCAGGCCACCTCGCCTGTAGCGATCCTGCGGGAGTTCTGGTCGCAGTTCGAGAAGCGGCGCGGCGGCGAAGGTGCGCGCCTGTTGCTCATCGTGGACGACGCCCACGATCTTGATGAAGGCAGCACCCAAATCCTGGCCGAATTGGTGACGGCGGGGTGGGCCAGGCTAGTGGCGACCAGCAGGCCCCGGCCCGGTTTGCCTGCAGCACTGCTCCAGCTCTGGTACGACGGCCTCGCCGAGCGTCTCGAGCTTCATCCCCTGGACCATGAGGGCGTGACTGAACTTGCGGAGAAGACTCTCGGCGGAAATGTTATGGCCAGTGCTGCAGACGTGCTGCACGCTGTCTCCGAGGGCAACCCCTTGCTGCTTCGCTGCCTGCTGGATGACGCAAGGGCGGACGGCAACCTGGTGCGGCGGAACGGTGTGTGGTTCCTGACCCGCGCGCTTTCCGGCAGCGGCGAAGGCCTGGCGGAGGTGGTGCGCAACAGGGTGCTGCGGACCAGCGAAGCCGAACGGGAAGCGATGTACGTTGTTGCCCTCTCCGAGCCGGTCCCGGCCGCGGTGTTGGACACGCAGGTTGGCAGGGACACCGTGAGGGCCTTGATGGACAGCCGGTTGGTGCTGTCCACCAATGGGCCGGGCAGCCCGCTCAAAATGTGGCACCCGATGTACAGCGAGGCACTGCGCCAGATCGTTTCCCCGGCCCGCAGCCTCCAGATCCGCCAGCGCATGGTCCAGCACCTCCTCGCAGAGCCGCCCACGACGGAGGGCCTGTTGCGGTTGGTGAGTTGGGCGCTGGACTGCGGTGCCGACGTCGACGACGAACAGTTGCTGCAGGCAGCCTTCCTGGCCGCGAAACTGCTCCAGAACCCCTTGGCGACGGCGGCAGCCGGCAAGGTGCGCTCCGAGGCCTTGCGCCCGCGCGCCCGCGCCGTCATGGCCATGGTCAATTTCAACGACGGCGACTTCCGCGGCGCCGTACGGCTGTTGGAGGAAGACCTGGGGTACTTGGACGCCGATCCGTCCGGCCCCCTGGGAGCGGGACTGCTCTGGGCCGCCGCGCGTGCGGCGAGAGGGGACTCCTCCGCGGATATTGTGGCCGATGCCCGGACCGCAGCCACCACCCTCACTGCAGGCCTTCCGGCGTCCGACCCGATGGTGGGGCTGGTGGAGCGGCACGCCAGGGCCTTGGAACTGGCGGCACTGGCCCACGACGGGCACTACGCAGAACTCCACGGGGGACTGGAACGCTTTGCCGACGCGCTTGCGGGCGATCAAGCGGATGTCGTCATGAACCAGGTATTCCTGCTCGCCATGCGGTGTGAACTGCTGACCGTCGAGGGGCAGGCTGTGGAAGCGCTGGAAGCAGGTCGCGAGGCGTTGCTGCTGCTGGACGAGCAGGCTGATGATCTCCTGTACTTCAGCGACTTCGTGCTGGTCCGCTACACCCTGGCGGCCCTGGCGTCGGGGGACTGGGGAGCAGCGGAAACTGCCCTTGGCCGCTATTCCGCCAGCTCGGCACTGGGACTCATCGTCTTCGGAGGCGACATCCAAACCCTCAAAGGGTTGTCCTTGCTGCGCCAAGGTCGGCTGGAGCAGGCCGCGGAGCTGGTGACGCCCGCCGTCGAAGCACTCAGGGTCAAGGACCCCCACCAGTTGCATAACCTCGGGAACGCACTGGCGTTCTACGCGGCGGCCAAGGCCGGCGATACGTCCCTCGCCGAGCGCCTGTCCGGTGAACTATCGGCCCGTCACACCGGCGCGGCTGCCGGCGGGGCCTACGTTGAAGCCCTCGCGGAACTCTTCAACCTGGCCGCCCAGGAGCTGGTGACCAATGGCTCGGGGCTGGACAAACTCCGGAAACTACCGGAATCCGGGCAGCTTCACCAATGGCCCGGCGTACTGCTGCAGAATCTGGTACTTCGCACCGAGCTGGGCGATGCCCAAGCCATGGAGTCCATTCAGGAGACTGCATCCTCCATGTCCGGCGCATGGGCGGCGGGATGGTTGTCGATGGCGGCAGCACATCTGGGCGGTGAGGGCCGGGGCTTTGTCAACGCCGGCAACCTGTTGGCCGCAGCCGGGATGCCCGGACCGGCTGCAGTGGCCTTCGACAAAGCCGCGCTGTCCTTCGACGCCGAAGGGAAACGCCCGGAAGCCCGGCAGGCGGCGGTGTTGCGTGATGTCAGTGAAGCCAGCCTCGGCGATGCCCTGGTGCATGATCCGAGCACGGAAGCGGACCGTTCGGTGCCGTTGACCCGCCGTGAGCAGGACATCGTTGCTTTGGCTGTCTCGGGACTGACGGACCGGCAGATCGCGGAGAAGCTCATGGTCTCCGTACGTACTGTTGAGGGGCACCTGTACCGCAGCTACGCCAAGCTGGGCATTCGCCGCCGCGAGGATCTCGGGGCTGCCGTCCGTCAATGACGGCGGCGCCCTTGAGTACTCATAAACCACACCGCGGGACACTTGTCCCTGTCGTGGCGCGGAATTTGGCCAATCAGTGGAGTAACCCGTTGGTGTGTCGCACCAAAACCAAGTAGTGCCCCTTTCCGGGACTGAGTACAACAAGGTACCGGCCCGGAAAAAGCTCCGGACTAATCGAGTACCAACTACTGGTGTACTGCTTTGGCTACCCCGGCAGTATTGATCTTGGAAGAACGGTTCAGCCCCAAGCATCACCGGGATTCCGAAAGTCGCATCATCCGCATCGGTGGTCTCTTTGAGCCGATGCACCGGTCACCGAAAGGTGGTCCGGCCCTGGACGAAGCCGGCGGCGACAGAGTCTTCTGAGACCGAGACTCTCCCCCCAGCCGCCGCCGGCTTCTAGGCCAGGTAGCCGCACATCGCGGACATCAAACCCTCCCGGACATGGGACTGCTGCTATTGGAGTGCGCATGCTGCCGGATCCCTGGCTGGACGAAGATACCGTCACAGTCGGGCTGAGGCCATCAGCATTCCCTGACCGGACGCGGCTCCTTGACATCATCCTTTCCGCAGTACCGTCGCCCTCCACCAGTGGCATCGTGGTGGTGGGGGACCGAGGATCCGGAAAGAGCCACCTGTTGCTTTCGGTCAAAGCGGGCCTCCCTGAAACCATGGACGTCAGAAGCTTCGCCGGGAAGCCTGAGCTGAGAACCACCAGCTATGCCGCCCTGGGTGCCCCACTTGAAACGGGCGGCGAGGACACGCTGCCTCCGGGAATCCAGGTACTCCGGGCCCTCACCAGCACCCTGGGGAGTGCCGAGTACTTGTTCACGCCAACGGCCGGCCGACGCCGGGGCAAGCGGCAAGCACCGGCCTCACGTCCGCCCCTGGTGCTGTTGGTGGACGACATCCACTACATCGACCCGGCGTCCCTGGCTGTGCTGCTGCAGCTGATACCCGGTTTCGGGGCGACGCTGGTAGCCACTGCCGACAGCCGCCGACCCCTTCCCCCTGACCTCTATCAGCTGTGGGAAGACGGCTTCCTGGAGCAGTACTTCCTTCCGCCCTTTACCTTCAGCGAAGCACACGCGCTCTGCGAGGCCATCCTGGGCGGCAAGGTCCAACGCCGGGCCAGCAGCCTGCTCACCGCCATGAGTGGCTTCAACGTTGGGCTGCTGGTCCTGGCCATTACCGATGCCCGGAACGCAGGTCTGCTGATGCAGAAGGACGGCTTTTGGACCATCGACGTGCGGGCCCACTGTGATTGGCCGGCAGTGGTGGCGCAAGTGCAGGCCGAAAACGCCGCCCGGCCGGCGGAGGAGCGGCACGCGCTGGAACTCATAGCGCTCGCGGAGCCTGTGGCGTTGGACGTTGTGGAGCACCATTTTGGACGGAAGGCTACCGAGCACCTGCTGGCCAACCACCACATCAGGTTGCTGGAAGGGCGGCCGCCGCTGGTCAGGACCAGTTCCTGGCTGCGGGGCGAAGGTACCCGGCTTTCTGTGCCACGGCCAAGGAGCCTGGCCCTTCGACTGGGCGTTGAGGAACCCGCCCTCACGCAGGAATCTGCGCCCACACTGCTGCGGTGGATGACCTGGACCCTGGACTGTG
The DNA here is from genome assembly GCF_050435325.1 of Paenarthrobacter sp. TE4293. Taxonomy (NCBI): domain Bacteria; kingdom Bacillati; phylum Actinomycetota; class Actinomycetes; order Micrococcales; family Micrococcaceae; genus Paenarthrobacter; species Paenarthrobacter sp. TE4293. Next base: position 127,632 of record NZ_JBNJRY010000002.1, on the reverse strand, counting down.
GACTGACCCTCACCGACGAACTGCTGCTCGCTGCCGCGCCGGCCGCCGACAGGCCGTCGACGGCGGAACTTGCCTTGCGGGCCGCGGCGGCAGTGGTTGAACCCGGCCGGAAGGATGAAGCCAGGCTGCTCAGGGCACGGGCGCTGGTGACCGAGGGCCTGCTCAGCGAAGCGACCCCGGAATTGCGGGAGTTGGCGGCCGCCGGAGGATCGCCCGGGGTAAAGGCCGACGCCACCCACCGCCTTGTGGCACTCGAACTTTTGGGTGCCGTCACGGGAACCGCACTGCCCGAAACTGTAGATGACACCGGTTCAGGACCCGTAGCCGAACCCCTGAGGGCGGCAGGCGGGGCAAACAGGGTGGTGCGGAACGTTCGGGAAGCCGAGCGCCTCCTGCTCGGCGGAGCCGCCCCGGAAGCGTTGGAGAGGTCGACGGCGGCCATGGCGGCCGTGGATGCCGACCCTGCCTTGGAGATGTTCAGGCCAGGGGTCTTGCTCCGGCATGTGGTGTGCCTCCGCAACAACCTGGCGTGGAGCCGGATGGACGCGCTGCTGGAGTGTCCTTCGGCGTTCGTGCTTCCGAAGTATCTTGCCGTGTGTTTGGACGTTGCCCGCGGGTATGCCGAGCTCAGCCAAGGGCTTCCGCGTGCGGCCCGTGGAACCCTGGAACCGGTCCTTGCGGAATTGTCCGACGCCGGCCTGCCGCCTGTACTGGCCCTGGCTGCGGCCATGCTGGCCTACTCTGAGGCGTTGTGCGGCAACCCTGCGCCGGCGATGGGGCGTCTTGGGCAGGCCATGGCGGCACTGGGGCAGGGGAATCAGGATCCCGCAGGCCTCCTGGTCCAGCTCACTTCGGTGTATGTGGCAGCGGCGCAGGACCGGATCGCCGGAAAGCCTGGCCACCTTCTGGCCTTGGCTGAACGCTTCCAGGCCCAAGGCACCACCTTGTTGGAAGCAGAGGCGGTGTCCCTCCTGACGCTTAACCCCAACACCACCGCCGTCGACGACCTTGTGGTGCAGCGGCGCCTGGTTGGGCTGGCTGCGGAGCTTCACGGAGCGGGCGGAGCCGCGCTGGGTACGTTCGCCTCGGCGCTGCTGGACAACGATCCAAAGGCGCTTGAATCGGCAGGACGGAGCCTGTCCGCCGACCGGCAGTTCGCCCACGCAGCCATTTGCTATTCGCGGGCAGCCAGCGGATATGAAGCAAAGACCCGGAGCGCCGCGAGTCGTCGGGCCTCGGTCCTCGTTGAACGGCTGCGAAGCGCCTTCGACAGTGATGCGGTGCCGCCCCTGGGCTGGGTGCCTGGGAGGGCCGGCGGCTGACGTGCTGTACGGCACACCGCCCAGTGCGGCCCACCGTGGGATAATGGAGAGTCCCTGAAGGATTTCCAAGGAGCGCCCCTTGACAGCCGTATCAACCCCCGCCTCACTGCAGCGGTCCGTGCACGCCATGGACAACGCGGAGGTGTTGCGGATCCGGAACGACTTCCCGGTGCTGGACCAGTTGGTCAATGGCAAGCCCTTGATCTACCTCGATTCCGGTGCCACGTCGCAGAACCCGCTCAGCGTCATCGAGGCCGAGCAGGAATACTACGAGCAACGCAATGCCGCGGTTCACCGCGGCGCCCACCACCTTGCCGTGGAAGCCACGGAGGCCTTCGAAGACGCACGCCAGACCGTGGCGGACTTCATTGGTGCGCAGTATGAGGAAACCGTGTGGACCTCCAATGCCACCGAGGGCCTGAACCTCATCACCTACGCCCTCTCCAACGCTGGGCTGTGGGCCGCCCAAGGCCGTGGCGACGCACGGCTCAAGGACCTTGCAATGGGGCCGGGCGACGAGATCGTGGTCACCGAAATGGAGCACCACGCCAACCTCATTCCCTGGCAGGAACTGGCCTACCGGACCGGGGCGACCCTGAAGTACATTCCCGTCACCGATGATGGTGCCCTGCGGCTCGATGCAGCCGCCGCCATCGTGGGGGAGCGGACCAAACTCCTGGCCTTCACCCATGCGTCCAACGTCCTGGGAACCATCAACCCGGTGTCGGAGCTCGTCGCCCTCGCCCGCAGGGTTGGTGCTTTGGTGGTCCTGGATGCCTGCCAGTCCGTGCCGCACATGGCCGTGGACGTCAAGGACCTGGATGTTGACTTCGCGGTGTTCTCCGGGCATAAGATGCTGGCGCCCACCGGTGTTGGCGTGCTGTACGGCAAGCAGGAACTGCTGGATGTCCTGCCGCCTTTCCTGACGGGCGGTTCCATGATCACCACGGTCACCATGGAACGCGCCGAGTATCTCCCGGCACCCCAGCGCTTCGAAGCCGGTACGCAGCGAATCTCCCAGGCAGTGGCGCTTGCTGCGGCCGTGAACTACCTCACCGAAACGGGCATCGAGCGCATCCACGCGTGGGAATCCACGCTGGGGCAACGCCTTGTTAAGGGGCTTGAAAGCATCGACGGCATTCGCGTCGTCGGCCCCGCCTCAGGGTCTGAGCGCATCGGGTTGGCGGCCTTCGACGTCGCAGGGGTCCACGCCCACGACGTCGGGCAGTTCCTTGACGATCGCGGCATCGCCGTTCGTGTCGGCCACCACTGCGCCCAGCCGCTGCACCGCCGTCTGGGGCTGACGGCCACCACCCGGGCGAGCACCTACCTCTACAACACCACGGACGATGTCGATGCCTTCCTCGACGCCGTTTCGGGGGTCCGGGCGTACTTCCAGGCCTGACCCCCGGCGACCGGGCCGGCCGGCAGCCACCACTTCAACGATTTCCCCAGAACAGGCAACAACCACCATGAGTCTTGACCAGCTGTACCAACAGATCATCCTGGACCACTCCAAGCAGCGCCACGGCAGTGGACTGGCCGAAACAGCGGCCCCCGCCGGGGCATCCACCGGCCAATCGCACCAGCTGAACCCGGTCTGCGGGGACGAAGTGACGTTGCGGCTCGCCGTTGCGGACGGAACCGTCCAGCAGATCAGCTGGGACGGCGCGGGCTGCTCGATCTCCATGGCGTCGGCCTCGGTGCTCAGCGAACTGGGCGAGGGCATGTCCGTGGAGGAACTGCACACCGTCATCGGGAACTTCCGCGAGGTCCTCCGATCGCGTGGAAAAGTCCAGGCGGACCCGGAGATCCTCGGTGATGCTGCCGCTTTCGAGGGAGTGGCCCGTTACGCGGCCCGCGTGAAATGCGCCATGATCTCCTGGGTTGCTGCCGAGGACGCGCTCAACCAAGCCACGGCTTAGCCTTCCCGGAGCACCTCCGCGTCAGCTGCGCGCAAAGACGTCAGGTACGCCGTCGCCGTCGTCGTCCCGTTCTTCATCCGCCTCCACCTGGCGGTAGCGCCTGTTCCGTGCCTTAAGCACGACGGCGGCCAGCAGCGCCGAGATCAGGGAACCTGCCAGGATGGCAACCTTGGCGTGGTCGTTGTGCGCGGACCCGATGCCGAAACTCAGCTCGCCGATCAGCAACGAGACGGTGAAGCCGATGCCGGCGAGGAGCGCCAGGCCGAAGAGATCGATCCAGGCGATGCTGGAGTCCAGGCTTGCCCGCGTGGTCTTGGTGACCAGGAAAGTGGTGCCGAAGACGCCCACGGCCTTGCCCACGACCAATGCTGCAACGATGCCGACAGCCACGGGATCCGTGAGTGCAGCGCCCATGCCGTCGAATCCGCCCAAGGCCACGCCCGCTGAAAAGAAGGCGAAGACGGGGACCGCGAAACCGGCGGAGAAGGGCCGGATCTTGTGTTCGATGTGCTCGGCCAAACCTTCGGCAGGTTCGCCCTTCTTGCCGCCGGCGATGACCGGAACAGCGAAGCCCAGAAGCACCCCCGCCACCGTTGCGTGGATCCCGGAGGCATGGACGAAGCCCCACGTGGCCAAGGCGAGCGGCACCAGCAGGTACCAACTGCGGATCCGCTTCTGGACGAGGAACGTGAAGATGGCCAGCGGCACCACGGCGGCCAACAACATGAGCGGCTGGAGTCCCGTGGAGTAGAAGAAGGCAATGATGCCGATGGCGATGAGGTCATCCACCACGGCGAGTGTCAGCAGGAAGGTCCGGAGGGCTGCGGGCAGGTGAGTGTTGATGACAGCCAGGACGGCGAGGGCGAAGGCAATGTCCGTGGCCGTGGGGATGGCCCAGCCCTTAAGCGTCTCGGGGGATCCTAGGTTGAACAGCACGAAGATCAGCGCCGGGACCAGGACACCGCCGACGGCCGCAGCCACAGGGACGATCGCTTTGGCGGGTTTGCGGAGTTCGCCGGCCACGAATTCACGTTTGAGTTCAAGGCCTGCAAGGAAGAAGAACACGGCCAGGAGGCCGTCCGAGGCCCAATGGCCAAGGCTCAGCTCAAGATGCCACGGCTCGTAACCTATCCTGGCGTCGCGGAGGGCGAAGTAGCCGTCTGCGGCGGGTGAGTTAGCCCAGACGAGGGCGACGACGGTGGCTGCCAGCAGGAGGGCGCCGCCAACGGTTTCCGTGCGGAGGATCGCCAGGACCCGGCGGTACTCGGGGTAACTGGAACGGCTGAAGACTTTAGCTGAATCGCCGGGCTGGTTCGAATGAACCGGCTCGGGCGTTGCGGGCTGGGGCTGGCTGGATGGTTGGGGCACGGGGCTCCTCACGGTGGGCGGGCATCACGAAGACATCGCCGACCAGACTTCCCGGCACACCAAAGTCCATCTTACCAACCGGGTAACAGCACAGGCTCCACTGAGGGCCCAGTGGGGCGTTTGCTGTTACCCAGTCGGGTAAGACGAGGGCTAGGCGACCAGGCCCGCGATCCCAATGGCCGCCGTCGCGAGTCCAAGCACCATGGAGATGGTGACCAGCACGACGTGGACTGTCAGGAACTTGGTGGCCTTGCCTGCGGCGTCGCGGGCGCGGGGGTCCTTCATGACGCGCTTCAGGAACTGCGGCCAGACAACCAGGGACCAGACACCGGCAACGATCAGGACAACGGCGAGGATCGCGGGGATCTGCACGCTAGTGGCTTTCGAGCCAGGCCTGGGCCTGCTGCGACTGGATGTTCAGGGCCTTGCCGACCATGGGCTCCGCAGCGTCGGCGATCTTGCCGCCGAGGAACGGAACCGAGGAGGACACGTTGCCTTCGAGTTCAATGCGGGTGTTGCCGCCATCGGCCACGAGCCGCTGGACGGCTGTGACGTCCAGGGGAGCTCCCGAGATCTTCAACGCGATGTTGCTGGCACGTGAACCATCGGCTGCGGGGGCTTCCCACTGCTCGGTCTGGGTGACCTTCAGGGTTTCGCCAACGAACTTCCGGGCAATGTCCGGCAGGCGGGTGGTGGGCAGGGTACGGACGGTGGTGGTGCTGAAGGCACCGGCGGGGTCGCCGTCGATCGTGAACGATTCCAGGGATCCGCCCACGAGTTCGCTCGTGTGACGCAGGAAATCCTCGTTGACGAATACGGCAGCTACGCGGTCAACGCTGTGCGGCAGGGTGGTGGATGCGCTCAGGGCCATGGGTCCTCCGTGGATGGTGGTGGTGAAGCTTTTTAGCTCCCAACATCCTACGGGGTCTGGTTGGCCACCCCGGAACCGGCAGTTTGGGGCGACGTTTCCTGGAGCGTGATGGCCGCTGCCGAGATGTTCCGGGCCATGGACGGGAAGATGAAACCATGGAACGGGTAGACGCCCAACCAGTACAGCCTGCCGGCCAGGCCCCGCGGGAAGAAGATGGCGCGCTGCTTGTACAGGCTTCCGTTGCCATCAGGCTCCACCGCCAACTCCAGCCAGGCGCCACCCGGGGCCCGCATCTCGGCCCGCAAGCGCAGCAGGTGCCCGCGGTCGATGGCCTCCACACGCCACCAATCCACAACCTCGCCCGTGTTCAGGGTCTTGGGATGCCGGCGTCCCCGAAGCAAGCCTGCGCCGCCCTGGAGCTTGTCCAGCCAGCCACGTATCCGCCATGCCAGCGGCAACGAGTACCAGCCGTTCTTGCCGCCGATGCCTTCGATGATGGTCCACACATGCTCAGGCTTGGCCTCGCTGTGGAATGTCCGCTCGTCGAGGAAGACTTTGTATCCGGCCCAATCAGGGTCGCTGGGCAGGGGATCGGCATCAATGCCCGCGTTGGCCCACGTCGTCTCCACCTGGCCGTCCCGTTCCTTGCCGAGCGCCAAGGCAACCGCGCGCCGGTACGGCGTCAGGCCGCCGTCGGGCTGGGGGAAGTAATCGTCGACGTCGTGCTCCCGCGACACCGCGTCATGTTGCAGGGACTGCACCAGCGGCAGGGACATGGACAGGGGAATGGGCGTCACCAGGGCCACCCACAAGCCGGCAAGCTTGGGAGCCGGGACGGGGAGCGCAATGACCAGGCGTCGGGGGAGCCCGCGCTCCACGGCGTACTCGTTCATCATGTCCTTGTACTTCAGGACATCCCTGGACCCGATGTCGAAGGTGCGGTTCAGCTTCTCCGGAAGGGCAGCGGCCGCCACCAGGTAGTGCAGGACGTCACGGACAGCGATGGCCTCAACCCGGTTGTTGACCCAACTGGGGGCGGGCATGACGGGCAGGGTCTCGGCCAAGTGCCGGATCATCTCGAACGACGCAGATCCGGAACCGATCACGACGCCTGCCTGGAACACAACGGCGTCCACCGGTGACTCCAGGAACACCCGGCCCACTTTTTCGCGGGACCGCATGTGAGTGGAGAGCTCGGTCTTCTCAGGGTGCAGGCCGCCAAGGTAGACGATCCTGTCCACGCCGGCGTCCGCGGCAGCACCCGCCACGAGCCGCGCCATGGCTTCTTCCTTGGCCTCGAAGCCGCTCCCGGAGGCCATGGAATGGACCAGGTAGTACAGGACGTCCACACCCTCCAGCGCCTGCGCCAGGCCGTCTGCGTCGGACAGGCTGTTCTCGATGATGTCGACATCGTCATGCCAGGGAACGTCAGCGATCTTTTGTGGGGTCCGGACCAGGACCTTCACTCTGTGGCCGGCTTCAAGGAGCCGGGGGACCAGGCGGCCGCCGATGTATCCGGTGGCACCGGTGACCAGCACGGTCCTGGTGTCCTGCGGGGTATTGGAATGCGTAGCTTCCGTGGGCTGCAAAGGAACTCCTGTGGCTGGGGGTGGAGGTAGGCTGGAATGACCCGGCATTCATCTGAATTTCCGGGCATTTGTGTTGCCTGCCCTTGGACCCACCCTAGGAGTTTCTGTCATGAGCCTCAACGGTCTGCGCCGCGCCTTGGCGGAGGACAAGACTTTCGCGCGCGTCCGAACGGAGGCGCAGCGGCCCTTCACCGACCGCAACACCGACTACCAGATCAGCGCTCCGACCGGCATGCGGGCCGTGCTGCTCGCCGAAATGGCCGACGCCCTTGCGGACGCGGACAATGACGGTGGCGGAACTCCGGTTGTTCTGGCCGTGACGGCGACTGGCCGCGAAGCCGAAGACCTGACCGCCGCGTTGGGCTCCTATCTGCCCGTGGAATCCATCGCCACCTTCCCCAGTTGGGAAACCCTCCCGCATGAGCGGCTCTCCCCGCGCTCCGACACCGTGGGCCGCCGCCTTTCCGTGCTGCGCCGCCTGACGCACCCGGAAAGCTCGACGGCGGCACCTTTGCGTGTGGTGGTGGCCCCGGTTCGCGCCGTGGTCCAGCCTATTGTGGCCGGCCTTGGCGACCTGGTGCCCGTGACCCTGCAGGTGGGGCAGGAGCGGTCCTTCACGGAGGTTGTCCGTGCCTTGTCCGACGCCGCGTATGCCCGCGTGGACATGGTGACGCACCGTGGCGAGTTCGCTGTCCGTGGTGGCATCCTTGACGTTTTCCCACCGACCGAGGACCACCCCATCCGGGTGGAATTCTTCGGTGATGAAGTGGACCAAATGCGATGGTTTGCCGTTGCCGACCAGCGCTCGCTGTCTGCACCCGGCATTCATCACCCCACGGAATTGCACGCTCCGCCGTGCCGGGAAATCCTGATCACTCCTTCGGTGATGTCCCGGGCGTCGAAGCTGAAGGCAGACATGCCCGCTGCAGCGGACATGTTGGAGAAGATCGCCGGCGGCATCGCTGTTGAGGGCATGGAATCGCTGGCTCCGGTGCTGGTGGATGCCATGGTTCCGTTCGTGGACCAGCTCCCGGCGGGGTCGCTGTCCGTGGTCATTGAGCCGGAGAAGGTCCGCACCCGCGCGCACGACCTTGCGGCGACGAACGAAGAGTTCCTGGAAGCTGCGTGGTCAACGGCGTCCGACGGCGGTGCGGCGCCCCTTGACCTGTCGTCCCAGGCTTCCACCGACCTGCACGCTGCCAGCTTCCGGTCGCTGACCGATACCCGCTCGGCGGCGCTCGCGCATGACGTCTCCTGGTGGTCCATCACCTCCCTCGCCTCGGACGAGGACCTGGTCCTGGATATCGACGTCCTCAACATGCGCGCCCGCGAACCGCGTGGCTACCAAGGCGAGGTGGCCGAGATGCTGGAGTTCATTGGCTCCCGCGTCCGCGAGCAATGGCGTGTGGTAGTGGTGACCGATGGTCCCGGGCCCGCCCAACGACTGGCCGAGCTGTTCCATGATGCCGATATTCCCTGCTCCCGCGTCGAGTCGCTGGATACCGAGCCCCAGCCGGGCATCATCGAGGTGACCACTGCCGCCGTCGGACGTGGTTTTGTCCTGGACGGCCTCAAACTGGGCCTTCTGACCGAAGCCGACCTGCTGGGAAGGGCCTCGGCCAGCTCCACCAAGGACATGCGCCGCATGCCGTCCAAGCGTCGCAACGCCGTGGACCCGCTGCAGCTGCATGCCGGTGATTTTGTGGTCCATGAACAGCACGGCATTGGCCGGTTCGTGGAGCTGATCCAGCGCAAGGTGACCGGTACCTCGGCCTCGGAAGCCGGGCTGCGCGAGTACTTGGTCCTGGAGTACGCACCGTCCAAACGCGGCGCACCGGGCGACCGGCTGTTTGTTCCGACCGACCAGCTGGACCAGGTGACCCGCTACGTCGGCGGAGATACTCCTGCCCTGAGCAAGATGGGTGGCGCCGACTGGGCGAGCACCAAGTCCAAGGCGCGGAAGGCCGTCAAGGAAATCGCCGGTGAGCTGATCCGGCTCTACTCCGCCCGGATGGCATCGCGCGGCCACGCCTTCGCCCCCGACACCCCGTGGCAGCGCGAACTTGAAGAAGCCTTCCCGTATGTGGAGACACCGGACCAGTTGACCACCATCAACGAGGTCAAGGCGGACATGGAACGGGAAATCCCGATGGACCGCCTGGTGTCCGGAGACGTGGGCTACGGCAAGACCGAGATCGCGGTCAGGGCCGCATTCAAGGCGGTTCAGGACGGCAAGCAAGTTGCAGTGTTGGTGCCCACCACGTTGTTGGCGCAACAGCACTACGAAACATTCACCGAGCGTTTTTCCGGTTTCCCCCTGCGGGTGAAGCCGCTGTCCCGTTTCCAGAGCAGCAAGGAAGCCAAGGAAACGGCCGAGGGCGTCAAGAGCGGTGCCGTTGACGTGGTGATCGGTACTCACCGGCTCCTGTCCAAGGACTTCCAGTTCAAGGACCTTGGCCTGGTGATCGTGGATGAAGAACAGCGCTTCGGGGTGGAGCACAAGGAAGCGCTCAAGAAAATGCGCACCAACGTGGACGTGCTGGCGATGAGTGCCACGCCGATTCCCCGAACCCTTGAAATGTCGCTCACCGGAATCCGGGAAACGTCCACGCTGGCTACGCCGCCGGAGGAACGCCACCCGGTCCTGACCTACGTGGGGCCGTACACGAACAAGCAGACCTCCGCAGCCATCCGGCGCGAACTCATGCGCGAGGGCCAGGTGTTCTTTGTCCACAACAGGGTTTCTTCCATTGAGCGCATTGCGGCACAGATCCGCGAGCTCGTCCCCGAGGCCCGGGTGGAAGTGGCGCACGGGCAGATGTCCGAGAGCCGCCTTGAGAAGATCATTGTGGATTTCTGGGAGAAACGCTTCGATGTCCTGGTCTGCACCACCATCATTGAGACCGGCCTGGATATCTCCAATGCCAACACCCTGATTGTGGATGGGGCGGACAAGTACGGTCTCTCCCAGCTGCACCAGCTCCGTGGACGTGTTGGCCGTGGCCGTGAGCGCGCCTACGCCTACTTCCTCTACCCATCGGAGAAGCCACTGGGCGAGGTGGCGCTGGAACGCCTCAAGGCAGTGGCAGCCCACAACGAGCTGGGCGCCGGCATGCAGTTGGCCATGAAGGACCTCGAAATCCGTGGCGCCGGCAACCTGCTGGGCGGTGAGCAGTCCGGCCACATCCAGGGTGTGGGATTTGACCTCTACATCCGTCTGGTGGGCGAGGCTGTGGCCGAATACCGTGGGGAGGCCGAAGAGAAGGCCGCCGAGATGAAGATCGAGCTGCCCGTCAACGCACACCTGCCGCACGACTACGTCCCCGGCGAACGGCTGCGCTTGGAGGCGTACCGGAAACTGGCCTCGGCCATCACTTATGAAGCCATCGACGAAGTCCTCGCCGAACTCGTTGACCGTTACGGCGAGCCACCGCTGCCTGCCCAAAACCTTATTGCGGTGGCGCAGTTCCGGGTGGGTGCCCGCGAGGCCGGCTTGTCCGACGTCGCGCTCCAGGGCAACTTCATCCGCTTCTCACCGGCGCAGCTGCCTGAGTCCAAGACCATGCGCCTGAACCGCATGTACCCGGGGTCCCAGGTGAAACCAGCCTTGGATGCCGTGCTCATTCCGAAGCCCAAGACGGCACGGATCGGTGGGCGCGACCTTCAGGACGCAGAAATCCTGCAGTGGGCCAACAACGTTATCGAAGCGATCTTTACCGATGTACCCGTGAAGGCTGGCTAACTGAATGATGGGAGGACATCACGCCGCGTCAGGAGCCGCGGCGTGGATAGCTATTGCCTCGACCGGACCGTACGCCCTGGGCTGGTACCCCTTGGATTCCACCGGCATCCTGATCGGAGCCATGGCGACGGCGGGAACGGCCTTGGTCTGCGACTGGGACCACCGGCACAGCACCATCGCCAATTCGCTGCCGCCGTTATCCAATGTCATAGCCGTCGGAATTGAGAAGGCAAGCGGTGGGCACCGGCAGGGAACACATTCCCTGCTGGGAGCCTCGGCCTTCGTGGTGCTGGCCGCAATGGCTTCGCAGTTCCAGATGGTCACCCCGGTGGGAAAGCTGTCCGTGGGTGCAGGGCTGCTGTGCATGTTCATGATCAACCTGGCCGCCAAAGCACTGAACCTCTTTCCCAAATCCGGCTGGATCACCAACTGGGTTTTCGCTGTGGTGATGGCCGGCCTGGTGACCTGGTTTGCGCCTGATCAGTGGGGCTGGTTGCCGCTGTCAATGCTCACCGGTGTCGTGGTGCACATTGTGGGCGACATGATCACTGTGGGCGGAGTGCCTCTTTTGTGGCCAATTGTCATCAAGCCCCCCAAATTCCTGCGAAAATCACTCATCAGCGGGATATGGCGGGCTAACGGAGCCTTCTCCATTCCGTTGCTGGGACGGGCCGGCTCCCGGCGTGAATGGCTGGTCCTTATTCCCGTGAGCGGATATGCCATGGTGGGCATGGGTGTTTCCGCTCTGTCCCTGGCCCATCAGCATTGGCCCGGATTTCTTGCTGCATTGGGTGGGTTTATTCCCTTGCCATAGGGTCGGCCGAAGCCTAGTATTACCACACCTGCCGTGAGGGTTATGTAACGTCGCTGGAATATTCCGAATGACCGGATACAAGTAGTCGGTCGTTTCATAAACTGCGTAGTCACCAGCCCGACCAAGAGCTGCCCGTTTATTTTTCGAGTAGTGACTACTCGTGCCACCCGCGGGAAACCCCTAATAGCTTGGACCTCGACGTCAAATTGTTTGACTAATTGGAGGTTCAGATGGATCTGCTCCACTCGCACAGTATCCATTCAGGCAGCAAGGGGAGTTATCAGCCGCGGCGCGGGACCGATTCCCTCCGTCGTTCACAGGTTGATCTTGAAGTGGTGATTCCTGCCTACAACGAGGCCGCCCGAATTCCCGGCACGCTGGTACAGGCAGTGGATTTCCTGGCCGGCCAGCCGTGGTCTTCCCGCATTGTGGTAGTGGATAACGGAAGCGTTGATGAAACGGGGGCCATTGTCCGCAGAATATCCCGCGATAAAGCAGGCGGTGTTCCTGTTTCCGTGGTGGGGTGTTCTCGCCGGGGTAAAGGGGCGGCAGTCAGCAGGGGCTTGCTCAGCGGAACATCGCGTTACACGGGCTTCTTCGACGCCGACTTGGCGACGCCCCTTGAAACCCTGATCCCGACCATGGCCCATTTGGAACAGGGAGCCTCGGCTGTCATCGCCTCCCGCCACGCTCCCGGTTCCACCTTCGTTCAACCCCAACAGCTGGGACGCCGTGTGGGCGGAACCGCATTCCGTGTCTTGACCAAATCAAAGGTCAAAGGCATTTGGGATACGCAGTGCGGCTTTAAGTTCTTCGAACGCTCTGCCCTGACGGCTGCCATGGTTCAGTGCCGCACCACGGGTTTTGCCTTTGATGTGGAGCTCCTCCTCCGGCTTCAGCACCAGGGAGCCCGCATCGTTGAATTGCCCGTTGCCTGGACGGACGTGGCGGCGTCTACTTTCCGGCCGTTCAAAGATGGAATTTCCAGCTTTGCTTCAGTTCTCCAACTACAAAAGGCGATGCCGTGAACGAATCCCCGGGTAGTTCAAACCTCTCAGAACAGTTGGCAGGAAAACGAATACTCGTTCTGAACTGGCGGGACATCAGGCATTCACAAGCCGGCGGTGCCGAACAATACATGCATGAAATCTCGCATCGCTGGGTTCGCTCCGGTGCCGAGGTTACCTGGTTCACGAGCCGGGAGGCGCATCAGCCAGCCGAGGACGTCATTGATGGAATCCGGATGGTACGGTCCGGTGGTCCTTTGTCCCTTTACGGAAAAGCCGCCCTCAGGATGCTGCGCACACGGAGCGGATTCGATGCCGTGGTGGATTGCCAGAACGGCATCCCGTTCTTTTCCCCGCTGTTCCTGCCCCGGGAAATGCCCATTGTCCAGTTGATCCACCATGTACACCAGGACCAATTCCGTACCCGCTTTTCGGCTCCGATGGCTGCCGTCGGCCGTTTGCTCGAAAGCACAGGGGCCAAGGCCGTGTATGGACGGAGGGCCATAGCGGCGGTATCGCCGTCCACCCGGCTGGAACTGCGCAAGCTGGGGTTCGCCGGGGCAATCCACGTGGTGCCGAACGGGACCATCGACGTACCCAAGACTGTAGGCCCGCGCGATCCTGAACCGACCGTCGTCGTGGTCAGCCGCCTGGTTCCGCACAAGCGGCTGGACCTGCTGCTGGGCCAATTGGCCCTTGCCGCGGCCAGCATACCCAAGCTTCGCCTGGAAATCGTGGGCGATGGTCCCGAGCGGCCGCGCTTGCAGCAACTGGCCATGGACCTGGGCCTCGACGACACCGTGACGTTCCACGGCTACCAGCCCAACCACGTCCGCGACAGCATGCTGAACCGGGCATGGCTGACCGTATCCACCTCCGCTTCGGAAGGCTGGGGTTGCTCGGTGATTGAGGCAGCCGCATGGGGTGTTCCGTGCCTGGCGTTGCGTGTTCCCGGGATCAGGGACTCGGTGGTCGATGGCAGGACTGGCTGGTTGGTGGACACCGCAGCCGGGTTTGGGCCCGCGCTGGTGGACGCCCTCACAACCCTGTCTGAACAGCGAGCCGCCGGTGACATGTCGGCACGATGCCAGGAATGGGCGCGCTGCTTCACCTGGGACCGCAGCGCCGCCTTGCTCGCCGGAGTTCTCCTGGAAGAGGAAGCCCAGCGCCGCGAAGGGGCAGGGGCCGGTGCGACGTCGTCGGACATGTCCACGCTGGTGCATTTCGACCTGCCTGCCGGTGCCAACCTGGAGACCATCCTTCGGCCCACCGACGAGGTGGCCCACAGCGAAGGGCGCGTTTCTGTGTTGATGAAGGGCAAGGATGAATTCGAGGCCTTCGCGGTCATGCGGCGCATCGGAGTTGTGTCGGCCGAGCTCCGCGCCGTCGGCCGCAGCGCGCTCCTGGCCGGTCCTGGCAGCACCTTCACGGCCGCCGACGCCGTTGAAGGTATGTAGCACCTGCCCGTAGGCGATTTGAGGGGGAACCATGACTGAAACCATGCGTGACATCGGGCAGAAGGATGCTGTCCTTGCACTGGAGCGTCCGGAAGCGGCGGCGAAACGCCCCGCGGGACCCGGCACGGAACCACCCGGCACGGAACCACCCGGGGCACCTGCTGGTGATACCGGTGCCAAGGTCGCCGAAAACAGCGGCATCCTGTCGCTGTCTGCCGGCGTGGTGGGCGTCCTCAGCTACGCCTGCACACTGTTGATGGCCACCATGCTGGGAACTGCGGACTACACTCAGTTCGCAGCCGGCGCGATGCTTCTGGGGGTCGCGGGCATCGTCGCTTCCGCTCTGGTTCCCCTGCCCCTGTCCCACGTTGTCGCCGTCCACCCTGCAGGCTCTGAGGGTCGCCGGGAAGGCTTGGCTTTTTCGGTCTTTGTCTCCTGCCTCGCCGGCATCTGCGCCGCCGTGATCACCGGTGCCCTGACGTTGGCCTTTGCGACGCCGGCACTCGCCGCTGCGGTAGCGCTTGGTTCGCTGGCAGTCTTTGTGATGGCGGCGCCGTCGGGCTGGTTGCAGGGTGAACTGCGCTTCAGGTGGTACGCGCTGACAACCATTGGTGAGGTGCTGCTTCGCTTGGGATTCAGCCTCCTGGTGGTCGCCCTTGCCTGGGGGGCTGTGGGAGCTATCCTCGGATTCGCCCTGGGAGCTCTCGCCCTGGTGGTTGTTCCCTGGCCCTTCTACCGGGACCTGCAATGGCGCCCGGGAGTGCTCCGGCACAAGTGGCGGTGGGCCGAGACAGCCGATATCGCTTCTGTACTGTGCGTGGCCTCGGTGCTGGTGGGCATTGATGTGGTGGTGATGGCATTCCTGGACGAAGGGTCCGCTGCTGCAGGATTCCAGGCCCTGGCCACCATCGCCAAGGGCCCGGTTTACGTGGCGGCGGGTACCGCTTTGGTGGCGTTCCCCCTGCTCCGCACCCCCGGAATCAACGCCCGGCACGTGCTTGGCTCCGCTTTCGCTTCCTTCAGCCAACTTGCCGTGGTGGCCTTCGCCATTATTGCCACGGCGCCCCCGGTTTTTGCCGGCGTGATCATTCCGGAGAAGTATCACGGTTCCTTGGAACTTTTGCCCTGGCTGGCTGCCGCCGGATTGGGTTACGCCGTGCTGACCGTCCTGGCCACCATCCTCCTGGCGTTGCGGGCCTACCGCCGCTGCCAAATCGGCCTGGCGTACGCGTGCCTTCTGGTGGTGGCCGGACTGTGGGCAGGGTGGCACGTGGCGGCCGTCGGTGGCCTGGCCATGGGCTCGGCCATCGGCGCCGTCCTTGCCGCGGTGGTGCTGACACTCATTTCGTGGCCGGTCCTTTCGGCCCTTGGCCCCGTCAGAGGCGTTGGACGTCTGGTGGCCGGTGCCGGGATGCTCCTCCTGGTCCTGGCGGTTGCCGGCCAGCTGCAGCCCACGGTATGGCTGGTCCTGGCGACCGTCAGCGGGCTCGCGGTCCTGGCCCACCAGCGTGGCCTGTTGCCGCCAACGCCGGGCTGGGGGACCGTTCGACGACGGTCCGGGTCACCCTCCCGGGCTGCCGGGCGGCGCTCGAAAGACCAGGAGCCCGTCCTGTCCCGGCTCAAGGAAGCTTTACTCCGTGTGATGGGCAGCCCTGCGTCAGCGTTCGCCGCTGTGTCAGTTGCCGCTTTTGGAGTCCGGGCTTTCGGCTTGGAGCGCGGCTTTGAAGTGTGGGTGGATGAGGTGCTCTACGTCCGCCTGGGGGAGTCGCTCACCACGGGCCAGGTCCCCACCCTGCCGGACGGCCCGTTCTTCCTGCACCCGCCGGGCTTCTTCCTGTTGGAGGCCGGGGCCATCAAGCTCTTCGGCATCTCCGGCGACATCGTGGACGTGGTCCTGCAGCTCCGCTGGCTCAATGCCGCCCTGGGAGCCGTCACCGTCGGCCTCGGCTTCCTGCTGGTCAGACGCCTGGCCACCCCGACGACGGCATGGCTCACCGCCGTGGTCCTGGCCTTTGAGCCGTTCATCCTGCGCAATAACAGCCACGCGTTCCTGGAGACCTCAGCGATGGCCTTCGTCCTGGCGGGTTTCCTCGCCATGACGGTGAACCACACCAGGACGGCTACGAGCCACTCGGACGGCGCCCGGCGGACGGCCGGAAAGCTGCCCACCATGCTGCCGTTTGTCGGGGCCGGACTGCTTCTGGGATATGCCGTCCTGTGCAAGGACTTCTTCATCATCTGCACGGTCGGTCCGGTTGCCGTCGCCGTGATCTGGAAACGGACCCTGCCATGGCGGCAGGCCGTCGTCGTACTTCTTTGCGCTGCCGTGCCGTATGCGACGTACCTGGCCATCGCGGCGTCGCAGGCGCACCTTCCGGACTGGATCGAGGCGAAGACCAGCGGCTTGCTGCGCGCCTCGGGACTGGAAAAGAGCACGGGCTTCACCGCAGAAGGTTCACCGAACATCGTGACCCGGCTGATCGAACAGAGCGGGCACTTCGGCACCAGCTATCTGTTGCTGGCGCTGTGTCCTGTGGCCGGGGCGCTGTTGTGCTTCAGCCGCCGCGCGGACCGCCGGCTGATCGGGCTGGTTGGTCTCGCCCTGGGCGCTGCAGGGGCGTACAGTGCCGCCTTTGGAACCTTCGAAGAACAATATGGCTACGGGGTCATGATTGCCGGGGTGTTGTGCTCGGTGCTTGCGGTGGTCGAGCTCAGGGAACGCCATGCCAGGGGCCGGACGTTCCTGGCCGTGGCAGGCCTGTGCTTCGTGGTGTTGACCGTGGTGCTCGGTGCCCGGACGGCCCTGACGGTGGACAACGGCTTTGTCCAGGTCAAGGACTGGGTGAAAACCAACTTGCCCAAGGAAGCACGGGTGAGCGTCACCAACAGCACCGGGGAGTTCGCATTTGCCGATGACCCGAGGTTCGGGGTGTGGCCGTCGGCACCCCTGATGCAGGATGCCGGGGCCAACTACATCCTGACGCAGTCGCACCCCACCAGCCAAGGCTACGGCTACGCCAACCCTGCGATGCTCACCTGGCTCCAACAGCACGCAACACCGGTCTTCAGCGCCGAGGGACCCACCAACGGCTCCACCACTTTGTGGTTTGTGGCACCGGCCGATCTCAGCGCAGGAGCTGCCGACGGCACGGGCACGCCCTCCAAAACGTACGAGACAGAACGGTAGGGCCATGAGAATCCTGCACTTGGGCTTTGAGGACCCCCGTATGCCTGGCGCGGGCGGTGGATCGGTGCGGACCCATGAGACCGCCCGCCGCCTCGCGGCCAGTGGCTTCCGGATCACGGTGCTGACCACCCGGTATCCGGGATGGCAGGAACGGGTGCAGGACGGCGTGCATTACGTTCCGATCGGTTTCGGCCAGGCAAGCACCCGCATGGCCCGTTTGCTGGGATACGTGGTTCGACTGCCGTTTGAAGTCCGGAAGCGCCGTGCCGACGCCGACCTCGTGGTGGAGGACTTTTTCGCTCCTTTCTCCAGCATGGCTGCGCCGCTGTGGACCAAACGGCCGACCATTGGCGTGGTGCAGTGGCTCCATGCGCGGGATAAGGCACGCCAGTACAAGCTCCCGCTGCACTGGGTGGAACGCTTCGGCGTCCGGAGTCATGGGCGGGCCATCGCCGTCTCGCAAGGAATTTCGGACCGTCTGACTGCCCTGAACCCGGACCTCCACGTGGACGTGATCGGAAACGGCGTGGATCCGGCAGCCTGGAAACCTGAGCCCAAAGTTGGCCGGGACATCCTTTGCCTTGGACGGCTGGAGTTCACCGGCAAGGGCCTTGACCTCTTGTTGGCGGCCTGGGCCCAATGCTCCGGCCGAATCGAAGGGAAACTGCTCATTGCAGGAACCGGGCCTGATGAGGCAACCCTGCGCGCAGCCATTGAGGCCGCCGGCCTCTCGGACCGTGTTGTGCTCCTCGGTTGGCTTTCCGGGGAGGCCAAGTTTGAAGCCATGAGCGATGCCCGCTTGGTGGTGTGCCCCTCCCGGCAGGAAACCTTCGGGCTGGTCGCCCTTGAGGCACTGGCCACCGGGACGCCGGTTATCGCGTTCGACATTCCGTGCCTGCGGGAGATCGTTCCGGAGGGTGCCGGCTGGCTGGTGGACGCGTTCGACGTCGATGCCCTCGCCAAAGAGCTCGGGGACCGGTACTCCCAACCAGGGCTGGACGACGTCGGCGCGCGCGGCCGTGCCTTTGCCGCAGGCTACGACTGGGACCGGCTGGCGGCTCTGCAGGGAGTGGCCTACCGGGCCGCGGTTCCCGGTCCCACCCGCCCGGAACCGACGGACCTGTCCCACCGCGCGTCGTTGCTGGGGAAGGTTTGACAGTGTCTCCCCATTCCCGAATCGACCGGTCCCTCTCTGGTGATGCGCCGTGGCTGTTCCTCTCGCCCCACCTGGATGACGCCGTGCTGTCCTGCGGGGCGCTGATGGAGGCCCAGGCGCGGGGCCGTGAAGTGATCGTGGCAACCCTGTTCACCGAAGCGTCGCCGGGACCGCACACACGGGCCGCCCGGTCTTTCCTGGGCCAATGCGCGGTTAAGGATGCCGGAGAGTTGTTTGACGCCCGCAAAGCCGAGGACATGTCAGTGCTGGCGGACATGGGCATCCGATCGATCCATCTCGGCGCCGTTGATGCGCTGTTCCGCCAGCGGAAGGTGCCCAAGTTCGGCAGCGGTGCCTGGGACAGGCTTCTCCCGGAAATCACCCACCGTTATCCCACCTACAGGTTCGACATCGCGCTGGGACGGATCGCCGGCGGTGACCGGCCATTGATCACGCAACTTCGCACCGACGTTGCCGCCCTCATGGGACTGACCGGAGCCGAACTGCTGTTCTGCCCTGTGGGAGTGGGCAGGCATGTGGACCACCTCATCACCAGGGAAGCGGGCATGTCGCAGCGGGACAGTCTGGTCCTTTACTCGGATTTCCCCTACGACCTCACCGCGGAACCTGATGGAACGCGGTTGGCCCAGTGGGGTTACGTGCCATGGAGCTGGGACCAGGGCCTCGCTGCCAAACCCCCCAGAATCAGGCAGTACGCGACCCAGGCAGATGCACTGTTTCCGAGCGGCGAAATTCCTGTGAAGCCCGAGACCTACTTCGTCCCGGCCTTTTGAGCTGCCTGCCGAAGGACTCCGGTCAGCAGCCTTCCCGGTTATTGGACACAACATTGCCCGGAGCCTCGCCCAGCTTCATGGCTCCGCTCTGGCAGGAGACATTGTCCGTCACCGTAATGTTCCTCAAGTCTCCTTGGAAATCGAGCCACGGTCCCGGCGTATCGACGACGGAGTTGTTCTTCACCACGATGTCGTGCACAGCAGCATTGCCGTCGTAGTATCCGATCTTGATGCCGTTGGGGGATTCCCAGAAGCGGTTGTTTTCCACGGTGATGTCATGGATCTCGTGCTTTCCCACCGCCAACTGCAGTCCGGATCCGTGTGAACCGCCACGGACTTTGTTGTTCCGATAGGTGACGTCGTAAACCGGAGCGCCAATGGTCTGGGCCACCAGGCCGTCGTCGCCATCGTCGCCTTGGCGCTGATCAACGGTGTTGCCCTCCACCAAGCCGCCGTGCGAGTCGGTGATGTGGATGCCGTCCAGTTGGTCATACTTGCCGCTGCTGGTCACCAGCGTGTCGTTGTTGCGGATGCAGAAGTTGCTGCTGGCTACCACGGCGATCGAGTACGTGAATGGATTCCTTGTGCGGACATCTTCCACCAAGGCATTGGTAGTGTGGCGGACGTCCACCAGGTATTCATTCAGGCGCCCGGAGGCGTTGCCGTCCACCTCGTTGCCGCTGTGGTCCGCGGTGAGGTGGGAGATGGTGACGTTCTGCGCTCCGTTGGTGGTGATCAGCGGATGCCCGCCAAACGGACCCTTGCTGTCCAGGAAGCCCGGCCCGGCCTTCAGCACCGTGGCCGGCCCGGTTCCGGTGAGGGCAACGTTGCTTTTGAGGACCAAAGGCTTCCCCACGGTGAACGTTCCCTGGGGGAGCTGGACAATCCCGCCGCCGTCCTTGGAGGCGTTGTCGATGAGCTGCTGCAAGGCCTTGGACGTGTCTTCCGGATCCAGGTAGCCGTTGACGGTGAACTCCCTGACCTGGGTGGCTTGGCTGCCGGGGGAACTGCAGAATCCCGACGCCGGCCCCGCGGGCCCGGGTTTGGGCGCGACAACGGCAATCCCGAGGCCGGCCGCGGCCAAGGCAACCACTACCAACGCAACCTTCGGGACCGCCGATTTCATGGCAACACCCTATCTTCCACGGGTTTCCATCTGGTTAAAGCAGCTGGTTAAAAGGAAATGGCCCAGGCCAAAGCCTGGGCCATTGCCCGACATATCGGGGCTTAGCTCTCGCCGGCTGAATCAGAGCGGCCAAGAATGGTCTGCGGAATCCAGAAGGCCAAGGCGAACAGGCCCAGGCAAACGGCCATCGGCCACGGGTTCTCCAGGCTCAGGAAGGACAGCGAGTAGATGGCACCCAGAAAGAGCACGATCATGACCACGAACAGCACAATGCTTGTGCCCAGGTTGTTCTCGCGTTCAATGGGGGCGCTTGTTGCGTTCTTGGTCATTCGTTCCTCCTCGGCCCCGCGGGGCTCAAAAATCTCTGGCGGTTGCGGAAGCCTCAGTAGGCGGATGAACCTTGTTCACCCTTGACAATGGCAATTCCGGAACTCGCTCCGATACGTGTTGCACCAGCAGCAATCATAGCCTGTGCATCGGCGAGGGAACGCACTCCACCGGAGGCCTTGACTCCCAGATCCGGTCCAACCGTCTTGCGCATCAAGGCAACGTCTTCGACCGTGGCGCCGCCGCCGTTGAATCCGGTGGAGGTCTTAACGAAGTCCGCTCCGGCTTCCACGGCTGCCTGGCAGGCGATGACCTTTTGCTCATCGGTCAACATGGATGTCTCGATGATGACCTTCAGGATCGCTTCACCGGCGTGGACCGTCTCGGCGACGGCCTTGATGTCGTCAACCAAGGCACCCTTGTCGTTGGCACGTGCGGATGCCATGTTGATTACCATGTCGATTTCGTCTGCACCGTCCAGCACAGCTCCACGGGCTTCGAAGGACTTCACGTCGCTGGGTGTGGCACCCAGGGGGAAACCGATCACCGAGCACGTGAGCACGCCGGAACCCTTGAGGGCCTTGGTGACGGTCTTGACCCATACCGGGTTCACGCACACTGACTTGAACCGGTACTCGATGGCCTCGGCACACACCTTGAGGACGTCGGCTTCGCTTGCCTCCGGCTTCAACAGGGTGTGGTCGATGTAGGAGGCAATGTTCGCAGGGGCGACGGCTTGGTTGCTCATGGGATCCTTCCGTGCAGGGCGTGGCCGGCCCGGTGGCCGCAGGGTTGTCACTGCCCGTCAAAGGACCATCTTGCCACATGGCTCGCAGACCGCAGGGAGGCGTTGGGCGCCGTGGAAGGCGGGCGCGCCGGACCGGCTAGGCGGCCAGCGGAACCTCCTGATCCACCAGGCCCATGGTGCCCAGGAGCATTCCGGATGCGCACAGCATCGCGGAGGATTCGGCCGAGAGAAGCAGGCCAAGACGGAGGCCGTCGCAGGAAGCGGCGTCGCCGATCGCCCAGATGCCCGGGACCGACGTGGCGAGGTCACGCCCAACTGCTATGCCGCCGTCGGGCGCTACCCTCAGCCCGGCGCTCGCGGCGAGGTCGTTGCGGGCGGTGCGTTCCTCGGCAAGCACCACAAGGTCGCCGTTCATGCTGCTGCCATCCTCAAAAAGAATGCCGGTGGCCTGCGGTGTGGAGCCCGGTTCACCGGCCGCGGAAGCAACGGTTGCGGTGGCAGCGGTGGACGCTACGACGGCGGTCGGGCGAAGGGTGGTGCGGACGGGGCGGACTCCGCGGGCCCGCAGGACGGCTTCTGCCTGGCCCGCTGCGGGTCCGTTGCCCACCAGGATGCCCAGGGGGCGGCGCCCCACGATCCGGGTGACGTCCTTGACGGCCTCGCCGATGGTGGCGGCGTCGTCAATGGTGGAGTAGCTCAGGCTTGATTCGGCACCGGCAACGGGCGGGAGGGCAGGGGCTGAGCCGGTTGCGATGACCAGTTGGTCATAGGAGAAGTCCAGTCCGTCCACGGTGGTGACGATTTTGGCGTTGGCGTCGATGAAGCTGGCCGCTTGGCCGAAGCGGACTGAAACCTGGGGCAGCCCGGCAAGTTCCAACAGCGCGTCCGGGCACTCATCACGGTTGCTGAGCACGGTGATGGTCCCGTCGAAAGCGCGTTGCCGGGAGTCTGAGCTTCCGGCAAGCCGCCGCACCAGAGCCTGGGCCGCGGGGCCGGCGCCGGCAATGACGATGTGAAGGGAAGATGCGGACGGGGTGGCGGACATGTTTGGCCCTTTCGCTCAGATGACCTGCTGTTGACCATCAGCCTAGGGGGCCGGTTTTTCGTGGGTGTTTCCCCGCTGTTGCCATCTTTGGCGCATCCGTAGCGTGGTGTTTACCGGCCGGTAATAACGTGGGTCACACTTGGCTCGCGGCCGGGCCCCGGTAACGGCGGAGCACCTCCCGGAAACCGTTGCCCGCGAACGCCGCAACGGCCCCGGCCCGGTCCACGAATCCGTGGGCACCCACGGGCTCAACGGAGGCAAGGAGCGCCGCAGTTTCAGCCAGGCCCATGGTCAGGTCGGCAACCAGCCCACCCACTTCCAGCCGGGCACGCCGCGAATCCGCCCAGGCGTCCGGACCGGGGTCGTCGTGCAAGGTGCGCTTGACGGCAACACCGTGCCACCCGTCGTCGAACCTTATCCGGGCGTGATACGCGACCTCGTCCCCTGTCGCTTCCACCCGCCCGCCTGCCAGGTACGCCCGCCCGAACCGGGGGTGTTCCAGATAGCCGCTGACGTGTGGTGCTTCGTCACCGGGATCGGAGGGAAGAACCACCGTGGCTTTGAATGTCACGGGTGAACCGTCCAGTTCGCCCCGCAGGGTGTCATGGAAACGGACCCCCGGTGCCGGTTCTGTCATCGCGGTGCAGTTCGCGTCCTTGGCAAGCCCGGTTGGCGTCATCGTGTCAAGGTAGGCGCGGGCGTCCCGGTAGCCCATGCCGATCAGGGTCCCGGCGTCGATCCTCCCAAGGTAGAACTCCGGATCCAACGGAAGCGGATGCCGGGGCCGGACCACGTGCAGCACAAATTCGCGCCGGGCAGCCGCGGCGGCCTCGAAATCGGCCAGCAGCGCACCCATGGCACTCATCTCGATCATGTGCACGTACTGTTCCAGCGGTCCGTCGCCCCAGTACGGCGTGTTGCCGATGCACCAGACCAGCCACACCTCGTCTGCACCGCGCCTAAGTGCTTCAGCCACGTTGGCGTCCCTGACCCAGACGGCATCAGTCCAGATCTTTCCGTCACGGCGCAGGGGAGTCAGGAAAAGGGGGAGCGACATGCCCGCCGCCATGAGCTCGGCGTCAATGGCGGTTGCGTCGATCGCGTGGCAGCGCTTCCCGGTGAACTCCACGACGTTGAAGGAACCTTCGACGGCGTCCGGTTCAGCGGCACGGGCACGGATGGTGGCGTCGTTGATTCCCAGGGCGGGGAAGACCTTGCCGAGGATTCCATCGGCGTCGCCCAGGGCCGGAAGGGACCACGGGCCTTTCAGGTAGTCACCGACGGGCAACGCGGAGCCGAAATCCTTGACGTCCACGCCGGGCCAGCGGGCGCACATCTCCTCAGGTGACACCCCGGAGAGCAGCATGCCGGCCGTGAGGATTCCGCCGGAGGTGCCGTCCACGTGCTGAAACTCCAGGCCCTCCTCGGCGAGCGCCTTCACTACTCCTGCCTGCCATGCCACCCTCATGCCGCCGCCGGCGAGGACCAGGGAGCGTTTCGCGGGGTGTGTCATCCTGCCGGCCCTGCCGTGGGTGGTGCGGCGGTGATGCGGCGCCAATAGATGAAGAGGAGTACCGCCGTCGCGAGGTCGAAGACGGCGACTGCCAGCGCGAGGGGTGAGAAGACGCCGTTGAGGACGCCGATGTCTACTGCCCCGAAGGCCCCTGTTTTCTGGATTCCGGACCACAGCACCACGTCGGGGGATGGCGCGGTGTTCAGCAGGGTGTGGAGCAGCAGTCCGCCGACGATCACCATGAACATGCCCACGGTGCCGAAGAGTTGGCGGGTTTCCGGGGTGGATTCCGCGCCGATCAGCTGCAGGACCTGACCGCCGAAGGGAACCTGGACGGCTCCGGTCAGGACCGTGATGATGGCGATCACGGCGAGCACTGCGCGGAGGGGATCGGCGAGGGCCCAGGCGACGGTGCCGGGAGGGTGGTCTTTTCGGGAGCGGGACGGGTGCCCCGGGTGCGAGGGCTGTGTGGGCTGGTGGGCGGTCATGCGAACGACTCCAGCAGCCGGCCACGGTCCACCAGCAGCCACACCATGGCGGCCCACGTCAGGGTGGAGACGTAGAAGCGGATGTCGTTGAGCATCATCCACCGTTTGAGCAGCGACCGGAGCTCAGTGTCGTCTGCGAAGTCGCCGCCGCGGATCCGGATGTTGATGGGGATGATGATGCCTTGGCCCACCCAGGTCAGGACGATGATTCCCACCAGGCAGATGACGGCGGGGATGACCCTGACGGTGCCCCACTCGGACCAGACAAGGATGCCGCCGGAGATGAACATGATGGGTACCACGATGGTGAAGAACTTGGTGGCAGCGCGAGTCGGGATACCGAAATGCATGTCGACGTTGTCGCGGGCCAACGATTCCCATGTGGGGTAGAGGAAGAACTTGAGGACCCACATGGTGCCCACGTACATGGTGGCGCCGAAGAGGAAGTAGAGGGCATTGAGCAGGAGGAGCCAGTTCATTGGGCACCGCCTGTGGGCTCGGGGCTTGGGGCGGCAGCGCCGGGGATCCGGCTCCGGTCCGGCGGCGCCAGCCATTCCTGCCCTTGGCCCAGGTCGACGACGCTGTCCATCATGTCCCCGCCGCGCAGGGCCACTGCTTCGAGCTGGGTGGGGGCGGTGAGGAACCAGGCTTCGTAGTGGTCGTCCAGGACACCGTGGGCTTGGGGCAGCCAGGCGGTGAATACCGGTTTGGGCTCCACTTGCAGGTTCTTCAAAGGCTCGACGCCGGGAGCGTCACCGAGGATGAGCCGCGCCTTGGCTTGGGCGCCGAGGGCGATATCCCCGGTGGCCTCGAAGTAGATGTCCGATTTCCAGAGCATGTTCCGGAAGACGCAGTAGTTGGAGGCGGCCAGTTTGAGGGGGACCGCTAGTGGACTTGGTGCTACCGGGCGTTCGATTTCGATGTAGCAACCCAAATGACCGTCCTTGTCGTACTGGGCTGACACGGTGGTGTCGGTGACCACGAAGTCCAGGTTGGCCTGGTGTTTGGGCATGCCCCAGATTCCCTTGCCGCCCTTCACGGACACCTCGGAACTCACGGGCAGGTCCACTACGAACTGGCCCAGCTTGAAGGTCTTCTGGAAGAGCAGCGGAAGAATGGGCGGTGCTGGCCTGCTGCCGTGGGTGATGGCGATGGCCAGGGAGTATTCGATGTACTTGCCGATGTCGGTGGATTTGTAGTTGACCACCGTCACCACCAGCAGCCCTTTGCCGCCGAGGATGAACGGCCGCATCTCGGAACCGGGCAGTGCCGCGGCGGCTGCCCGCTTGTTGATGGGGAAGGCCGCCATCAGCACGGGTGAGTCGTCGGAATTGACCGGCATGACGTACCTGATCCCGTCTGCGAAGGCATGCTGCCCGCGAAGCCGTTCCTGCCGCCTGGGGATCGGTGACGGCAGGAGCTTGAGCAACGGTGTGGCCAGTTCGGTGAGGTTTTTCATGGTTGCGGCTCCTGGGCTGTGCTGTTGTTCGGGTGTCCGTTCAACTCGTCGACGATCACGGGAAAGGTGTCCTGCCAGGCGTGCTCGCCGAAGAAGACATCCAGGTGGCCGTAGCCGGGAATGAGGTGGAGGGAGTCCTTGCCGGGGCGGTGCTTTTGGAAGAAGGCGTACGTGCGCTGCTGGCTTTCGGGCAGGAAGCACAGGTTGTCCAGGCCGGCGATGAAGGCGAACCTCGCATCGGTCTGCGGCGCTTCGGCCACCAGGTTCTCCGGGAGCTCGGGGTGGTGGCCGGCAGCGACCATGTGCCCGGCCTTGATGCTGCGGCCCATTTCCTCGAAGAACGTCACGGGCACCTCGGCGAACTCGCCTGTGAGCCATTGGTGGGTGGCGTCGTCGAGGTTTTCATGGGACCAGAGGGCGGGACGGCCGCTGCCGTAGGTGAAGCTGACCATCTTGCAGACCGTGTTGTCGCATTCATGGTGCGTGGCTTTGACCAGGCCCCGGATGGCCCGGGTGAAGTAGCCCTGCGACTTGTAGCCCCACGCCGGTGACAGGTACGGCGTGAAGGCCTTGACCACTGGGGTGAGGTAGTCGATTTTCAGCCGGGAGAATGCCGGTACCACCGGGTGCAGGGACACGGCGTTGGACACGATGGTGTCCACCTGTGGCAGCAGCCCGGCCACCGCAGACATCGTGAACGATGTGGACCCTTGGCAGTGGATGACGGCTTTCATGGTTTCCGCGCCGGTAGCGTTCAGGACATGCTCGACGGCGGCGGGATGGTCGTACACGGCGGCGTCCGCGAGCGTCCAGGACAGCGGATCAAGGTCGATGGACGCCCGCCAGTTCAGCATCCATACATCCCAGCCGTCCTCAAGGAGGACATCGACGATGGTGGTCCGGACCGGCGGCCTGAACAGTTCGGCCCGGACGCCGGAGCCGTGGACCAGCATCACTGGCCCCTTGCCGGCTTCGACCGGCGAGGTGACATGGACCAGGCTCAAGGGTGTGTTGTCCCGGGCACGGATCGGGATGACCTCGGTCCTGTGCTCGGCACGGGTGATGATCATGGGGTGCTTCCCTTCCGTGCGATGGTGATGGGTTCTTCAAGCAGCCGCACGGCAGGTAGACCGGAAGCAGGAACCAGCCGCGCGCCGTCGTCGTTTGTTGCCAGCTGCCAGTCGCGGCAGATGGTGTCCACCATCAGCGGGTAGACGGTGAGGGTCCCGTCGGGTGCCAGGTGGATGCGGAGGAAACCTTTGTGGTCTTCGATGGCCTGGCCGG
Organism: Paenarthrobacter sp. TE4293; assembly: GCF_050435325.1. NCBI lineage: Bacteria > Bacillati > Actinomycetota > Actinomycetes > Micrococcales > Micrococcaceae > Paenarthrobacter > Paenarthrobacter sp. TE4293. The sequence continues at coordinate 100,410 of NZ_JBNJRY010000002.1, read as the reverse complement.
ACATCTTCCACGAGGAAACCTCGCCGCTGGGTGTCGCCAGGATGTACAACGCAAAGGCCTCGCTGCCCACCGCCCACCCGGCCACGTGTACCAGGGCCAGTGCCAGCAGCAGGATGAGAAGGTCCGGCCAGCTCTCCGGCCAGGGAACCAGGATCACGACGGCGGCACTCACCGCGAGCGCGGCCAGCTGGTACAGAGCGCCGCGGGTAAAAACGACGATGCCCGCCGTGGCCACGCCCCACCAACGCGTGAGCAGGGAGCCGATAGCCAGGAGCAGCGGGATGGCCAGGACCATGATGGTCACCAGCACGATGGTGTTCACGCGGGTCAGGCTGCGCAGGCTGTCGACGAACGACTCCCCACGGAAAGCGCTGAAGACCGTCCACACAGTCAGGGCAGCTACCACGTGCACGATGCCGAGCGTCAGCCCGAAGCCGGGGTTTCGGAGGGGTAGCCAGAACTGTGAAAAAGGGTTGGCCAGTTGCGGGCCGAGCAGGCGGGAGTCTCCTTGGCCGGGGAAGGTGGTGGGCATCCGGGTGAAAGTGCGGGCTTCGCCCGTGTGTCCTGCGCCTGTGTGTCCTGCGCCTGTGGCGACAGCGTAGTGGGTGCTGGACGATTCACCCGCCGCAGCCGGGGCCGGGAGGGTGATTCTCCCAGGCAGTCCGTGCGTATCCGAAAGGTAGGCGCCTCCGAGCCCGCACGTGATCATGTGGGTGCTGCCGGGATCCGGCGCCTGGTTCTGGGTGCGGGAGTTTTCCTGGGAGTGGGAGTCTTCGTAGCGGGAGTAATGGTGGAGGTCGCCGGTGAGCCACAGCCGGACGCTGGCACCTGTGGCTTCGAACAGGCCGGTTGAGGGGTCGAAGCGGCGGCGCAGGTAGTCCTGCTCGAAGAAGTTCACCTGTCGGAATTCACCCCGGCCAGGTTCAACGGCGTCAACCCAGAACGGAGCGGCGACGCAGAGGATGATCGCGTCGCCGGGCTGCAGTTGCAAGGTGACGTTCCGGTAGAAGTAGTCCAGTTGCGGCTCATCAATGTACTGGCCCAATTGGCTGTCGAGGCCGAGTAACCACCATCCGGGTGTACCGTCCCTGCCCGGTCCGGGCGGGCCGCCGGTGAGCCGGACGGCGAAGTAGCTTCGGGTTTGAATGGTCCGCCAGCCACCGATGCTCCGTTGTCTGGTGAACGTCCGGATGAACGAGGTGAGGCCGTCGTACCAGTCGTGGTTTCCGGGGAGCGCGAGCATGACGGGCACGGGATTCAGGTGACCCCGGGCGGGGAATGCCGTCCGGTAAGGGCCCGCCATCCGGTTCTCGTAGGCTGCCGGGGAAGCTACCGGGTAGACCTCGTCCCCGCCCAGGACCAGCACCCGGCCCCGGGGGAGTTCATGACCGTCCACGGCCAGCTTGTCCTGGGCCAGTAAGGACGCCACCGTGTAGGTGGCGTCGAAACCATCGCCGAGGTCCGCAGCGAAGTCGATCCACATCGCCGACGTTCCCGGTCCGGCGGCGCGCTCCTCCTGGAGGTCGGCAGGCGAGGGAAGGCCGCGGCTGCTGACAGGGGGCTGCGCGGGCTGGCCGGCGGCCGGGAGCTTGTCGAGGCGCAGGAAATCGGCAGGGAAGCTGCCCTCAAGTTCGCGCTTGTCGCCAAAGTCGGCAAACACGGTGGCGGCCGCGACCTTCAACGCAGTCCGGGCAAGAGACATGGGAGAGAGCCAACGAACGGCCGTCTGGGGTGTGAAGCCCAGAACAGCCTGGTGTTTCGCGAGCTCCCGGCTTTTCATCGCTGTGGCTTGAACGGGAACGGGACGCGCTTGAGTCCCCGCCCGTAGACCTGCCAAAGCTCGCCGCCGAACAGCTTCCCGAAGGTCATGAGGCCCGCCGCGGGGGCGGGCCCCTCGGCACGGAACGTGGTGAGTTGCTTCGCGAAGTCCAGGGGCCGGATATGGAGGATACCGGCGCCGACACTGCCTTCATGCGCTGCGCCGCCTGTGTGCCCGGGGCGGCCCGTGTGCCCGGTGCCGCCCGTGCCCAGTGTGTCCGGGGAGCCGGTATCCGGCGGCGCGGTATCCGGCGGAACATGGCCTCGGAGGATGGTGGCGTAAAGGGTGGTGGTGTCCGGCCAAAGGTCGAAACCTGCCTCGTTGTGAATGAGTTTGTATCCGGTGAACGTGAACGGCGTGCCGCCCGGATCCCGGAGCCACAACCGGTACAGCATGCGCCTGGCCGGTGCGCCGTCGGCGGAGGCGTCCTGGACAAACAGATTGAACCAACCACGCTCCACCGGCATCCGTCCGCCGAAGTAGTCCGCCAGCACGTAGCCCTCAGCCTTGGCCAGGTGGTTCGGATCTGCCGCGAACGCGTCGATGTCCTCTGCGGTGATGGTCAGCTCAAACATGATCTTCCGGCTCCGGTCCCGTCCCAAGCTGCGACCCTTCTCCGGATCGGTGGTTCCGGGACTGAACCACCCGTGCATCTGTTCGGTGAACCGCACGGAGGTCGCTTCCTTACCGGGCGCGCCGGGCATTCCCAAGCCCCGGCTCCGCGCCGCGGGCACCTCAGACACGGCGCTCGCAGGCTGTTCCTCGGGTGCGCCCTTACCCTTGGTGGCGTCCGGCGCCAAAGCGCGCGGAGCGGAAGCGCCGACGTCGACGACGGCGCCGGCCGCCTCCCGCTGGGCGGCAACCGTTCCGCTGTCACCCCCGGAGCCGGCCGCGTCTGCGGGGCTGATGCCCCGGTGGGCCGCCTTGTCTGCGTCCCCGATGATGTGCGCACAGGTACGCTCAGCGAACGCGGCAATGGTCAGCGACGGGTTCGCACCCACCGGCCCGGGCATCGCGGCCCCATCCACGACGAACAATCCCGGATACCCGAACACCTCGCCGTAGGAATCGCAGACGGCCTCACCTGGGTGCCGGCCGGAGGGAGCACCTCCGATCGGGTGGACCGTAATGACCCGCTTGGCCCACCAGAGGGGGTTGTCAATGAAGTCCCCGTCCAGGTCCTGGGAAATCGACTCCATCGTTTCGCGGACACGGCCGAAGTACTCCTTGGACGTGGCCATGGTCCACGCTATGGCGAGCCTTCCGTCGCGAAGGGTCATGACGCCGTCGGGAATGTCCCTGCCCATCCCCAGCATCGGCACCGAACTGGACGACAGCCGGCCGTCACCCAACGCGGCGGCGAGGTCGGCGGACACGTTGGACCGGCCGGCGTCGAACAGCCTGTCTTTGAGCAGTTGCCCCGCAACCTTCGCCGTCCGCTTGACGGTGGTTCGCAGTTGGGCTGTCTCGATGAGCCAGTTCATGAAAGCCGGATACCCGGCGTCCTCCACATAGAAGCCGCGGCCATCGCCGTCGTCGTCGTGGGCATCCGGAACCCTGATCGCGGTGGTGATCACCGGCCCCTTGCTTCCGGTGAGCGTTCGCACGCCCGGCCGCGAGCCGTTGGTGGGGGGAGTCTTTGCACCCATGATGAATGTCAGGAGGTCGCCGTTGCCACTGAAACGGGTGCCCAGGGCGTCGCTGAGGCCGGGAAGCGAGGCGCGGTTGCGCAGCAGCAGGAAATTGGTGCCGAACGTGCCCGCACCCAGGATGAGCCGGCGGCAATGGATGATGCGTTCGGTGAGGAGTTCGCCCTGGCGATCCGGACGGTGGACCACGTACCGGACTTCGTAGCCTCCGGCCTGCGTTCCGGCATTCAGCGGCCGGATTCCGCGGACGTCATGGAACGTACGGACGTCGGCGCCCTTGGAGGCTGCCGCTGAAACGTAGTTGTGGTCCAGCGTGTTCTTGGCGCCGGCATTGCACCCGATGTCGCATTCGCCGCTGAGAGTGCACGTAGTCCGCACCGTGGCGGGGCCATGGATGCTGCCGTAGCCGGGCAGCGGCAGCGCGTGGTTGGTCCGTGGCTCCGTGTCCGGTGCGGGGGAGAACGTAATGGCAAGGGGCGGGCGGCTGATGGAGAGGCCCAGGCTCGCCGCGGACTGCTCCATGGCCAGGGTCTTGGCCGTGTCCTTGTAGGGGTAGGGGACAGGCTGGAGCATGGCTTCGGCAGCGTCATAGTACGGATCGAGGTCTGCCCGGGTGAAGGGCCAGTTCTCGTAGCCGCCTCCGGGGATGGGAGATTCGTTGACGAACCACTTCTCGTCCTTGCGCAGCAGCACATTGGCGTAAATCAGCGAACCGCCGCCCAAGCCGCTGGACACCAGACCCTCGGTGCCACGGAACGTCCACGCATCGAAGAGCCCGTACAAGCCGCGGTCCGGGTCCCAGAAGTTCCGGCCCATCTCGGAGGGAGAGCGGGCGAAGCTGCCCGGCGGGTACGGTTTGCCGCGCTCCATGAGCACCACGGATTGCCCGGCTTCGGCCAGCCGAAGAGCAGCCACCGAGCCGCCGAAACCGGAACCCACCACCACGACGTCGACTTTTTCGATCCCATTGCCCCGGTGGCGTGGCGGATCAGAAGCGGGCTCAGACCCCGCATCCCCACTGTTCCCGGTCCCCAGACGACCCATGGCCGTTCCTCTCAGAGGAGAGCTGACTACATAGCTGCAGGTGACGGTGCCGGGCGTGGCCGGGCGATGCCTCCGCGGACTATGGGGCTTATGTTCCCACCGGGCAGGGCATCTGTAAATGAGGTGGAGTAACCGGATTCAGGAGGCGTTAGGCAATGCGGGCGTAGATCATGTCGAAGTCGTGCTCCAACGGGCCGCCGGGGTAGGTTCCGCGTTCCAAACGGGCAGTGATGGTGGTGCCGTCCTCGCTGAAACGGCCAACAAAGCGCTGGGGCCAGTCCGGACCGTCCCGAAAAAGGGTCCAAACATTATCCTTGAGCGTCATGTCGAAGATCCGGGCAACGCCCCGCGAGTCGAAATAGTGCTGCTGGAATGCTCCATCCGAGCCCGTGGCGCCAATGATGCTGACCGCGTTGGGATACTCGGGCCGCTGGACAGTGGAGCGCTGGATGAGGAAGCCCCCGTCCTCCAGCCATTCGAACGTCGTCCGGCCGGAAACTTCTTTGCCGGGGACTGTCGTGTCCCACTCGCCGACCAGGATGTTCAGTTGCTCCAACGTGGGTTTTGGATCGCGCGCCATGGCCTTACTCTCTTTCGCATCTTCGCGCCGGTAGACAGCTTCAGGGTAAGACTCGTCCGTTCCGCCGTACAGGTCCGCCGCCTGGGGTCGGAGGGTGACTTTGCTGTCGTGGCCGGCGCGGGGTGGTGCCCGGGGTGGAAGCTAGGCGCCCCGGGCGGACGGTGGCAGGATGGGCGCATGAGTCGAGTCACCTGTGATCTCACTGTTTCCCTTGACGGATTTGTTGCCGGACCCCACCAGAGCCCGGAAGAGCCGCTGGGGAAGCGTGGCGAGAGCCTGCACCGCTGGCAGTTCGAGGAGCGGGAGGCCAACGCCGCTGAGATCGCCGGCATTCTGGAAGCCGGGGCCTACATCATGGGCCGGAACATGTTTGCCGGGCCGGGGGCCGATGTGTGGTCTGAGGACTGGCGGGGTTGGTGGGGCGAGGAGCCGCCGTACCACGCACCCGTGTTCGTCCTCACCCACCACAGCCACGAACCGCTGGAGATGGAGGGTGGCACCACTTTCCACTTCGTCACCGATGGCATCGAATCGGCGTTGGCACAGGCCCGGGAAGCCGCCGGGGACAGGAATGTGGCGATTGCCGGTGGAGCCCACACTGCCCGTCAATATCTCTCGGCCGGCCTGATGGACGAGTTGCGGCTTCACATCTCGCCCGTGATCCTGGGCGGTGGCGAGCGATTGCTCGAGGACATGGGCGAGCTGAAGCTTGAACCGATCGACGTGCGCGGGACCGGCCTCGTCACCCACGTACGGTATCGGGTGGGGCACTGACATCCCGGCGTCGTCGGGGCATTATGGCCGGCGCGTGACCCTCCGCGTCTCGCGGAACTCCCCCGGCACCGTGATCGCGCCTTTCGGGGCGGCAACTGTAATGCGGTTCTTGGTGACACTGGTGACTTTATGACCCAGCTGCTCCGCGTACTCGACGATCGGTCGCGAAGCAGCCCTGTTCCGGACAATGGCGACGAGCACGACCGTGAGGAAGGCGCAGGTCACCAGTCCAGGCACCAGGATGGCGAAGACCGGGCTGATGATGCCGGCCAGGAAGAGGGCGGCACCGAGGAACCACAGCGCGATGGAGGAAAACATGTACGCGAGAACCACCTTCCCGGACCGTGCGTGTACAGCCTGCGCGCGGGCCAGTTCTTCCGGATAGCGTTCTCTGAAAACGCGTGTAATGTCCGCGCTGAGCGCGTCAGCCACATCTTTGCCCCTGGGGGTCATGGTTCTCCAATACGCGATGCACGGACCTGTCGCGGCAGCAGTGGGCGCCGGATCCAGCGACTGTAGTTACCTTGGGTACCAGCCAGGAAGGTATTCCCTTGGCCTTCCCCAAAAGTACTCGCCTTTCGCTTGGAGGCCTGAGCAACACCACCCGTGTCCCGGGCATCGGCTCGGTGGGTGGCCACAATGTCCGTCATCCGCTGTACACTCGAGTATCGAACATATATTCGAATAAAGGTGTGTTGTGGGCGTGATCGTCGGCCCCCGCGTGATAGATGCGGGCTTTTCCCTGATGTCAGTACTGCTGGCACCCATCCCGGTGGCAGCCGGGTATCCATCGCCTGCACAAGACTATTTTGATGGCCGGATCGACCTGAACGAGCACCTGATCAAGGACGTGACCAGCACTTTTGTGGTGAGGGTGACGGGGCAATCCATGGAGGGGGCCGGGATCAGCGACGGTGATGAGTTGATCGTCAACCGAGCGCTGGAGCCCAAGGACGGGTCCGTCGTCGTAGCTGTCCTCGATGGTGAGCTGACCATCAAAAGGCTTCGCATCACGCCATCCGGGGTGATCCTCCAAGCGGACAATCCACGGTACCCGGATATCCGTGTGCCGGCCCTTTCCGAGCTCACCATCTGGGGAGTTGCCACCACGTGCCTGCATCACATCTGACCAGTGCACATCTGCGCGGGCCGATTCCCGATGCGCTCTGGCAGCAACTCGGTGCTGAATTTGGCCTGCCGGGCCTGGAGGCAGTCCGCGGACGGCTGTCGCAGCTGCACGAGGATCCAGAGCCGGTGATGCAGCGGTTGGTGCGCGTCTTCTCGGCGGATGGCACGTACTGTCCGGGCTTCCAGTTCCGCGAAGACCTGTCATTGCACCCCGTGGTGCTGCGCCTGTTTGAACGGGCGATGTCCTTGGGGATTGCCCACAACTACTTTGCGGCCTGGATGGTCACCGTGTGTCCCGCCCTGCGGGACAGCAGGCCGGTGGACCAACTGGACCGCCTGGCGCCCCATGTGTTGATGGCTGCCCTGGAGCGCTCCTTCGGTTCCGGAGCAGGTGAAAGGCGCACTTGAAGATCGAATGCCCGCGTTGCGGGTCAGGGCGTCCGGCTCCTCGTCAGGGCGGCAACCAGTGCAGCCCAGCGTCTTTCTGCGTCAGCGGATACCTGGGGGTAGTGGTTGCCCGGAACCGTCACTGAGGTCCACGCGCGCCCGGATTTTTGTGCTGTGAGCACTGACTTTTGTGTGGACGCCGGCAGGACCACTTCATCACTGTCCGGGGCAATGACAATGACGGGGCCTGCGAAGGTGGGTGCGTCCGGTTCGCCACCGTGTGGAGCCAATGCAGGAAAAGCAAAGCGGGCCTCCGCCCACGTGCGGAACTCCGGGTCGTCCCCGTGCAGCAGAAGATGCTGGTGCAGGTCAATGATGGGGGACAGGGCAACCACCCGCCTCGCTTGGAGGTGCGCCGCGAGTTGAAGCCCGATCCAGGCACCAAAACTAACGCCGAGGATGGATACGGCAGAGGTGGGGCTACTCTTCAAGAGCCCGGCAACCGCATCAGCAGAAGACTGAACGGCTCCGTCCCAGTTATGCCAGGCCTGCTCTTGAAAGGCGACGCCGAACCCTGCGGAGCCAGGGTAATTCACCATCAGTAGGTCAAAACCCGCATCAAGGAGTTTGCGATACGTGCCGCCAAATCTCAGATCATCGAGCTCGTGACTGTCAGGACCTCCGTGCAGGCAGACCAGGAGTTCCCCGGCGCCAGGTTGCCGACCTTGAACGTAAACGCACGGCAGGCCCGCCAAGGTGAGGTGAACAGCCCGCAGATCGACCCGTTCCGAGGCGATCCCGGCAAACACCCCGCGGCTGGTGCGCCAGGAGGAACCCTGCACAAGGCCGGTGGATCGGATCACGGGATCAACGTCCGCTCCCATGGCAAATACCTGCGACGTTGCGGCTTCGGTACCGTCAAACGTGAAGAATCCATCCTTGGGAGCCATGTGGAGAAGGCGTTGTCCCAAGGCGGAATGGATGGCATATGCCGTGATCCGCGTATCGGATGCGGCGAGGGAAATGATGTTCCAGCCCGCAGGGGCTGCGATATCTTGGACGTCTGTGCCGCTCACCAGCGAAAACAAGCTTCCTGTCTTGTCCGACCGCCTGACCACGGCAAAGTCGGAGGTCACCGAAATGACAGATCCCGGTCCATTCCGGACCGGGATCCCGTGCAGGGCAGTGCTCCACCCGGTATCAGACTCGGCTACCAGGGTTCCATCGGCGAGAATGCATTTCGGGCCGCCGGACACAACTTCACATGGCCGCACGTTCCCGGCGTGGATATTTAGGAGAAACCATGTCCCACCCGCGAAAAGGGGCTCAAAGACTGCGCAGAGTGTAGCTTCTGCCGCGTCAGGCACCAGGCTGATCAGCCGGTGCGTGCTGTCCGCCGGAGCTTCGAAGGATCGCACGGACGGTGCGCCCAACCCTGACTCCAAGAGGGCGAACTCCCTCACAGTCACCATGTTGTCGCCGTGGATGAGGTCATAGATGAAGGGGCGCCCGGGTACGCAGAAGGGTGCCAACAGGTCGGACATCGGCAGAGCTTGGTATTCACCAACTTTGCCACGCCCACGCACTGACGTCTTGTAGAGGTTTCCATCCAGCCTGCTGAAGGCAAACAGGGTGTCGTTTGCCAGGGCGAGGGGGACCAAATGGTCCTCCTCAAAGACAGTTTCGACGCTAGCCATTACGCCACCTTCACCAGCGGTTCTGTTCGTACCCCTCTTAGTAAGAGCGGGAGCAGTCCGGCATTGACCACGGTGATGATGCCGGCAGTAAGGAGTAATCCTTCCGGGCCGAGGCCCATCCAGAGCGGTGCACCCAACACGCCACCGAGCGCATCACCGACCAGGAAGGCGGTCTGCGAGATCCCGAAGATGAATCCCGTGGCTTTCGCAGGGATCACGGCGTACTGGATGGTTTCTTCTGCCGCGACGGCAATGGAGACGAATGCGGCGCGCAGAATAAAAATAATGGCAATCCACGCCACTCCCAGCCCCAGGGCAAGGGCCGCTGCCGCCGTCATGATTCCAGTGAGAACTTCGGTGATGGTGAACAACCCGAAGGGTTTGGTCCCCTTGCTGTGGCGGGAAAAGAGCCATGTAGCACCGATTTGGGCGAGGCTCATGAACGCCATGATGAGTGCTGCCTGCGCCGCTGTGGCACCACCGTTGGTCAGAATCAGTGGCAGGTAGGGGGCGACCAGGCTGACATAGAAGCCGGAGAGCACTCCTATGGCAGCCAACTTGGCTGCAATTGCCGCATATCGCCGGCGTCCAAGGCCCAGGTCAGCCTGTTGTGGCTGTGCTTCCATGCGAGGACGCGCAGGCGGTTGGGGGGAAAAGAGCACCCAGACAAAAGCGGCGGCGACCAAGGCGGGAGCGATCAACAAGGCAGTCCTTGCTCCATCTCCCTGGGTTGCCGCCAGTGCGAAGACCGAGGCGGCGCCTACGGTCCCCAGAAGGATGCCGGCCTGATGACCCAGGTTTCTGGCTCCAACGATCTTCGGAATTTCCTCATCACTTGCGTTGGCTCGAACCCAGGGCCGGATGGCGACGAGGACCAGCGAGGCTCCTGCGCCGGCGATTGCCGAGAAGACAACGACAGGAATAACGTCCGTCATAACTCGGCCGGCAATTCCGATCCCGTAAATCAGCGTGCCCAGCCGAACAGAATTAAGCCCCCCAAATCGATCCGCGAATGCGCCCCAAGCAAAAGAGAATCCTCCGACGACTGCCATGACGGCGTATCCGATGCCGAAGGCGACGAGCGCACCGAGTTGTTCAAAATAAAGAGGCTGGGCAATCTTGGACATCCACATGCCGCCGGCGAAAAGAACCGTAAACAGCCCGAGTTGACCGCGTAGTCCCACCCTCATGCCGAATAGCTCAAGATTGCTTCGCGGTTGGCTGTCAGCACTTCAGATTCCGGGAAAAGAGCCAATCCTGTTTCCAGCGGCTCCAGTGCATCAGCGAAACGACCCTGACGGATCAGGATCTCTGCGGCGAGGGAGGCGCGGCGTTCAGCCTCGCTTTGGGCCAGATCGCCGCCGATCCAGCCATCACTGTGCTGGGCTGCTTCGTCCACACGTCCGGCCAGCACGAGGCTGTAGACCAGATCTGTGGTGTGGGCATGAGTTCGGGGGGCCAGGGAAGCGGCCCGTGCATGCGCGGCCGCGGCCTCGTTGTGCCTGCCGAGTTCCCCTTCGTATACTCCGGTCAGCCCCCACGCGGATGCCAGGGTCTGATCGAGCTCGAGAGCGGTTCTGCATGCATCCAGTGCCTTGGCGAAATCGCCCGCCGCAGCAAGGCATTTCGCAGCTTCCAAATGGTACTCAGGCATGTGGGGGTCAACGTCCAGAAGCTCAGCGTACGTTGATATCGCGGCGGCCAGATCTCCGGATTGCTTGTGGCACTGCGCGAGGTTGTAGATCAGGACCGACCTGTGAATCGCCACTTTCTCGCCGGTCAGTGTCAGCTTGTCGATTCCCCAGCGAAGGAGCCGGACTGCTTCATCCACGTTGCCTTGACGAAAAAGGATGAGCGCGAGCCCGTTCCGGTTGAACACCTCATCGAAAACGACGTTGTCATCTTCCCGGTTGTCCGGCATCAGATCTTGAATGATGGCGTAGGCCTGATTCAGCAGCGCTTCACTCCGCTCAAGGCTCCTCAACCCGGCCGGGTGGTGCCGGGCGTACAACATGGCTTTCCCATAGAGAGCTCGCACGGCGTCGAGCGGTTCCCCGGCATCGCTCCAGCGGTCGTAGTAGAACTCGGCCTGGATGGTTGCATCCATCATGGCGCTGGCCAGGGCCAAAAGGTTCCACACGCGTGGTGACTGATCAACCTCTTGCAGCCTTTGCCCCAGAGCCAGGGCAGTCCAGGCATCACCCGAGTTGACGTAGTCAAACGCCAGGGATGCCAGGCGGGCGGCGTTTTCGGTCAGGGACGGCTCTCCAAGCAGGGCGAGCAATGCTCGCTCTTCTTCCTCGACCGGGACAACAGCTGCCCGGTTCAGGGTGTCAACTTTCATCTGGACGGACCAGCCGCAAACCCGGACTGCGACATCAAGGAAGTCCCGGCTCGCTTGGTCCATCTCAAGGGCGTCCACCACCACGATTTCCACTGGCCCATGCGTCCGCTCGATGTACTGGGCAATCTTTATGTAACTCCGCTGGGCTCTCTGCTGCTGAAAGAAGCGGATCTGCTCACTCGATGTTGCCGCGTCCGTCAGGCTGGCTGATCCAGCCCTGACCTTTGCCGACAAGGTGGTGTTCAGCGGGTAGAGGAGGCGAAGACTCTGTGAGAGTTCGTCCGGGTGCGCGGAAGGAGTCAATCCGAAATTCCGGAGTATGGCCTTGACGATGCCAAATGAAATAGGGGAATTGTGTGATGCGCTGACGCAGAACAAGAAAGGTCCTTAGATATGAAAAGGCAGGGGTGCCGGCTCTGAACCGACACCCCTGAAGCGGGAACTAGAGTGTTGCTTTGCCGCCGTAAAGGACCGCGAAATCGATCTTCTGTTCCTTGGGCTTTTCGATCTTGAGCTGCACTGATTTCCCCAATCAATAAATGAGTACAGCCTGCTGCTGTGCTCCGTAAGGAAGCTAACACACATTTATTGACCGTCAAAGTCATATGCTTGTTGATTTTTTTTGGATCACTCATAGCCCTCGCCGTGCCGCACTTGGCGGACTTTGGGGCACATCTTCCGCTTCCTTGCGGCGGGAGATGTGGGGGATCCCGTCCGCGCTGCTTCATGCCCTGGTGGAGCTCCTGGATGCAGGGGGCAGGTGTGTTTTTGTCGGTGGGCGGCGATACAGTGAGAGTATTCGAATATATCTTCGAATGCATGGCGTGTCCTGCGTACGAATGTGGGCGGGCGTGCTACAGCCAGTCAAGGAGGGGAATGTCCAAGCCAGCACTGATGCATCGGATGCAGGAGATCGCCCACGTGGATATCAACTGCTTCTATGCGTCGGCGGAGCGTGCATTCAACCCGGCGTTGGAAGGCAAGCCGCTGATCGTGCTGTCCAACAACGACGGCTGTGCCGTCACCAGGTCGCCGGAGGCCAAAAAGCTGGGGATTGGGTTGGGGGAGCCATGGTTCAAACTTGCTCCGCGGGCCAAGGAGTGGGGCCTTATTGCTCTCTCAAGCAACTACGAACTGTATGGCGACATCAGTTCGCGTGTCATGGAACTTCTGGCCCGCTACTCGGCGTGGCAGGAGGTCTACTCCATCGATGAAGCATTTCTCGGCGTGAAGGGCCGCCCGGAGGACCTGGTGGAACTGGGACGTACCATCAAAGCTGCGTGCCAACGTCATGTCGGCGTGCCCGTGTGCGTGGGAATCGCGCGCACCAAGACCCTGGCGAAGCTGGCCAATAAATGGGCCAAACACAACCCGGCTTTCAAGGGAGTGTGCCGCTGGGATTCGATCCCTGAGGCCCAACGCGAAGCGCTGATGGCGCGGCTCTCCGTGATTGAAATCTGGGGCGTTGCCACCAGGCTCACCAAACGCCTCAACGCCATGGGTATTTTCTCCATCCTGGACTTGGTCCGGGCCGATCCCGTGGCGTTGCGGGACAAGTTCTCCATCGTCATGATGCGCACGGTCCTGGAACTGCAGGGTACCCCGTGCATCCCCATGGAAGAGGAAAGGATCGGGAGGGACCAGTTGATCTTCTCCCGCTCCTTTTCTACGCCCATCACGAGGACGGCCCAGCTGCGGCAGGTGCTGAGCGTCTATGGCCAGATGGCCAGTGCCAGGCTGGCCAAGCATGACCTCCAAGCCACGTTACTGACTGCCTTCGCTGCCACTTCCTTCTATAACCCGAACGACAAATCGTTCCCCAGTGTTACCGTCAGACTGCCCATGCCCACGTCGGATCCCGTGCTGCTGACGAAGGCCGCACATGCGTTGGTTCCCAAAATCCAGGAAGGCGTGAAATACGCCAAAGCCGGGATCATGGTCACAGACCTTCGCCCCAGCGGAAACCAGAAGCCCTTGGAGATCTTCGAGAACCGCCATGAGGAGCGCGGAATCGGCCCGCTACTGGAGCAAGTCAGCAAGCGGTACGGCCGCGGTTCCATCGGGTTGGGCCACGCGGGCATCAAGGGTGGACCGGATTGGTCCATGAAACGTGACATGCTCAGCCCCCGGTACACCACCCATTGGGACGAGCTTCCCTTGGTGAAGGCGGCTTAGCGGGGTGACCCGAGGCCGGTTGGCTCGAAAGCTAGGCGCGGAGCCGGTAACCGCGCTTCACCACGGTTTCCACCAGCTTGCCGTCCGGGAGGGAGGACCTGAGCCGGCTCACTGTCATGTCCAGGGCATGCACGGAACCACGCAGGTCCAACAGATCGGAGAGCGCTTCACGGGACAGGACAGCTCCACCCGCACCAAGCAGCGCCCGCAGCAGCAAGAGGGGAGCCGGTGCAAGGTCCACCACTTCACCGTTGATCCGCAGGCAGCGCCCGCGCAGTTCGATGGTGGCGCTCCTGGTTTCCAACCGGCGCACGTGGTTCAGGGACAGGTGCTCGGTCACCAGGCGGATCAGCGCGCCCATGCGGTAACGGTCCGGGATCAGCGGCGCCAGACCGGCGTCGACCAATGGTTGTGCGGTGACCGGCCCAACAGCGGCAACCGTCACGGGGCCCTTGAGGGCCTCGATGAGCGGCCGGTAGAGGCCCATTTCGTGAGCCGTGCTCCACATCGCGTCTACGGCAGGTGCGCTGGTGAATGTCAGTACATCCAGGTTGCCGCCCACCACTGCCTCGATCAGGCGGGGCAGCTTGTCTTCACCGTCGGGCTTCACCCAGCGGTAGGGGGTCACCGTCAGCACGGTGGCGCCGGACATGCGGAGCCGTTCCAGCTGGCGGACATCCGTGTAGCCATGCAGCTGCACGGCCACGGTCTTGCCGCGCACGCCTTCGGCCAGGAGCATGTCCACCAAGGTGGCGGTGGTTTCGTCACTGCTGATGCCGACGTCGGCAAGACCTGCAGCGCGCACGGCGCCGCGGGCTTTGGGCCCACGGACGAACATGCGGCAGGCAGACAAGGCTTCCAGGAGTTGTTCACCGATGCCGAAAGAGTCAGCGGCCTCGCACCAGCGCCGCATGCCGTAGGCCGTGGTGGCGATGCAGATGTCCGGCTTGGCAGCAATGATGGTGCGGGTGTCCTCAATGAGGACCATGTCTTCCTGGACCGGGGCGATCTTCAGGGCGGGGGCGTGCAACACACTTGCGCCGCGGCGTTCCAATGCCTCAATGAGGTCACGGGAACGGCGGTGCGAGGTGACGCCGATGCGGAATCCATCCAGCGGCGCGTCGGCGGCTTCGGCAACTTCCGGAGCGGCAGCAGCGTCGTGGACTTCGATGGCACGTGCAACAGTCATGTGTTCTTACCTTCAGGCTTCAAGAAGCGAAGCCGCCAGGCGGCTCAGTTCAGCGGATGCTTCAGCATGATTTCGGTTGGCTTCAGCCACACGGACCACCTCGCCGATGACCAGCACAGCCGGGTTGCTGCAACCGGTGGCTGCTGTTTCGATCGTACCCAGATCGGCGATCGTGGTGCGCTGACCCGGTCGGTAACCACGTTCCACCACGGCCATGGGCATGTCCGGATCCATGCCCGCCCGGCGCAGGCCTGCCGCAAGTTGGGGAAGGGTTCCGATGCCCATCAGGACCACAATCGTTCCCCCCAGACCGGCAAGGTGGGTGTGTTCCTTCTCGGTCAAGGGTGCATGGCCGGACACAACGGTGAACATGTGGCTCACTTCGCGGTGCGTCACCGGAATCCCGGCTGCTGCGGGAACAGAAATGGCACTGGTGACACCGGAGATAACCCGCACCGGGACTCCGGCGGCAACACAGGCGGCCACTTCCTCGCCGCCGCGACCGAAGACGTACGGATCGCCGCCCTTGAGCCGGACCACGTTCCTGCCCAACAGTGCAGCTTCGACCATGAGCTTCTCGATGTCACGCTGCGTCACCTTGTGGAGGCCCGGTTGTTTTCCGACATCCACCAGTTCAGCAGATGTCAGGTCCGCCAACTCCTGGTACGGGGCCAAACGGTCGTAGAACACGACGTCGGCATCCCGCAGGGCGTCCACGGCACCCACCGTGAGCAGATCCAACGCACCAGGACCTCCCCCCACCAGGGTTACCTGCCCTTCGGCCCCTGGAGCAGGCTCAAACGCCACAGGGATGCCGGCGTCGCGGCAGCGTTCCACCAGCGGAAGCCAGCCGGCCCCGCCGTCGTCCACTACTGCCACCAGGAACGGGCGCTCCGGGAGTTGACCGTCCGCAAGCGTACCCTCAGGGGTGCTCAGCCGGAACACGGTGGCGCCGGCGGCCTGGTAGCGGCGAATGGCTTGGCGGGCAGACTTTTCCGAGCCCGTGACAAGGACGTCGCGGCCGGTGAGATCGATGGTGAGCTGCATGGTGAACCCCTAGTTTTCTGCGCCGACGGTTTCGCTGCGGACCGGGATGGTGGAGGCGATAAGCACTCCACCCTTTTCTTCGTTGGTGGCGGGGCGGATCTGGCCCCGCTCCGGAACGAAGGAGATGGACTCGTCCTTCTGGTTGGGGGCGTTCACGAAGGAACGGAATCGGCGGAGACGCTCAGGGTCCTTCAGGGTCTCGGCCCACTCGTCCTCATAGGTGTCGATGTGCTTGGCCATCGCAGCTTCGAGCTCCTCGGCGATACCCAGGGAGTCGTTCACCACCACTTCCTCGACGTGCTTGATGCCCCCATCGAGCTCTTCCTGCCAGCGGGCGGTGCGCTGGAGGCGGTCAGCGGTGCGGATGTAGTACATGAGGTAGCGGTCGATGTACTTAAGCAGGGTTTCGTCGTCCAGGTCCTTGGCGAGGAGCTGGGCGTGGGCCGGAGTGGCACCCCCGTTGCCACCGACGTACAGGTTCCACCCATCGGCGGTGGCGATGACGCCGACGTCCTTGCCGCGGGCTTCAGCACATTCGCGGGCGCAACCGGAAACACCCATCTTCAGCTTGTGCGGGCTGCGCAGGCCACGGTAGCGAAGCTCCAAGGCGATGGCCATCGCCACGGAATCCTGGACACCGAAACGGCACCACGTGGAACCAACGCAGGACTTTACCGTACGGAGGCTCTTGCCGTAGGCCTGCCCCGATTCGAAACCGGCGTCCACCAATTCCTTCCAGATGTCCGGGAGCTGCTCCAGGCGGGCACCGAACATGTCGATGCGCTGGCCACCGGTGATCTTGGTGTACAGGTTGTACTTCTCAGCGACGGCCGCGATGACACCGAGGCCCTTGGGCGTGATCTCCCCACCGGCGATGCGGGGGACCACCGAGTAGGTGCCATCCTTCTGCATATTGGCCAATGCGCGGTCATTCGTGTCCTGCAGGGAGCCGCGGCCGGCATCAAGCACGTAGGCGGAGTGCTGGCTGGCCAGGATCGAAGCGATGGTCGGTTTGCAGATATCGCAGCCCGCACCGGTGCCGTACTTTGCCATGATCTCTTCGAAGGACGTGAGTTCCAGGACGCGGATGGCGTCAAAGAGTTCCTGGCGCGAGAGGCTGATGTGCTCGCAGAGGGCCTTGGAGACTTCGATGCCGGACTTCGTCAGTTCGCCTTCGAGGAGCTTCTTCAGCATCGGGACGCAGGAGCCGCACTGGGTGCCGGCCCGCGTGCAGCCCTTCAGCTCACCGAGTTCCCGGACGGGTGCATTGCCCTCGCAGGCTCCGCATCCGTTGATGGTGTCTCGAATGGTTCCAGCCGCCACGTTGTTGCAGGAGCAAAGGATGGCATCATCGGGCAGCTCGGTCTCTGGAGCTTCACCACCGCCGGCAGCGCTCAAGTAGGCGCCGGGTTCCGCGGCAAGTTCGCGGCCCAACAGCGGGCGGAGGCTCATGTACGGGGAAGCGTCACCCACGAAAATGCCGCCCAGGAGGGTCTTGGCGTCGTCAGTGGTGACAATCTTTTGGTACACGCCGCGTGCGGGGTCGGCGTACACGATTTCAAGGGAGTGCTCGGTCCGGGCGAACGCGTCGCCGAAGCTGGCAACGTCAACACCGGACAACTTGAGCTTGGTCGCAGTGTCGAAGCCCGGGAACGTTGCCTGGCCACCGTGCAGGCGGTCGGCCACGATCTCCGCCATGGTGTTGGCCGGAGCTACGAGGCCGAGGCACATGCCGCCATAGTTGGCCACTTCGCCGATGGCCCAGATGCCCTCCACTTCGGTGGCACAGAAGTCGTTGATCACCACGCCGCCACGCTGGCCGAGGCTGAAGAGCTGTTCTTCGCCTTCTGCGGCGCGGAAGAGGTCGTCGCGGGGCCTGACGCCGATGGCAACGATGACGAGGTCGGCGTCGATGGTGCGTCCGTCAGCCATGAGGACACCGGTGACCTGGCCGTCGGCGTCCGTGACAACCTCGGAGGGGAACACCCCGCCATGGACTTCGAAGCCCTTGGCCTCGATCAGACGGCCAAGCGACTGGCCGGCGCCCTCGTCCAGTTGGGTATTCATCAGCCACGGTGCGCCGTTGATGACGATCGGGGTGGCGCCCAGTTGCTCGGTGCCGGCAGCAGATTCGAGCCCGAGGAGGCCGCCGCCGATGGTGACCGCGTTGACCTTGCGGCCCAATTTCCCGCGCAGCCCGGCGATGGCCTTGTTGATGGCCCAGACGTCGTCGAGCGTGCGGTACACGTGAGTGTGCTCGGCACCGGGAATGGGGAGGCGTGCAGCGTCGGAACCCGATGCGACTACCAGGTGGTCGTATTCGTACTTGTTGCCTGCGGCGGTGAGGACACTCTTGGCTGCAGGGTCGATCTTGACGGCGCGCTCGCCGGTCTTGAGGGTCACGGCCTCGTGATCCCACATGGAAGCGTCGCCCAGGGTGAGATCCACGTCGGTTTCGGTGAGGGCCTTGCTCAACGCCACGCGGTCGTAGGGGAGGTGGGCCTCTTCCGTCAGGACCGTAACCTGCCAGCCTTCAAGACCGCGATTGACCATGGCGTCGGTGAAACGGTGGGCAGCGGGGCCGCCGCCGACGACGACGATGCGGCGCGGGTTCTCTGTACTTGAAGTGTGTCCGGTCACTGGTGGGCCTTTCGCAGATGTTGCAGACGGATCTGTCGCAACTTGTGGTTCCAGCCTAGGGACGGGCAGTTTCGCTTCAGTTTCCCTTTTGTTTCGTGAGCTTAACTTCTGCATCACGAACGCATTTCGAGGCGTGTGAGGTCTCTTTTACGCGTTGGACACAAACCCTGACACCTGATGAAACACCGGCGTCCTAGCTTGGAAGAGTGGCCGCAAGCGTGGCCCGGTCCGGGGGATTGAGGGCGGAAAATGCCAGCACCCGGACACAGTGAGAGGGGCTGAAATGACCGTAATTCTGGACCGTGCCGAGGACCTGGCCACCACCGGTGAGTGGCACCGCGTTTGCCCGTTGGATGAGCTCGAACCCGCCTGGGGCGAAGCGGCGCTGATCGCGGGCCGCCAGGTTGCCCTGTTCCGTACCGCGCCCACCGAGGTCTTCGCTGTCGCACAGCAGGACCCGGCAACCCTGGCCAATGTCATGGCCCGCGGCATCATCGGATCCCGGGGAAGCCGGCCCACCATCGCATCGCCGCTCCACAAAGAGGTCTACGACCTCGAAACCGGGGAGTGCTTCACCAACCCCGAACTGACGCTCCAGGCTTTTGCCACCCGGTTGGTGGACGGCTTCATTGAGGTTGAGCTCTAGGCCTCCTCTTACAGGCCGAGTGCCTCGCGGACATCCCTGAGGACGTCGTCCAGGGATGTCCGTGCTGCCAGGCGTGCAGCGGGAAGCTCGGCTGCGGACTCCACCGCTTGGATGACTTCCAAGTAACACTTGAGCTTGGGTTCCGTGCCACTGGGTCTGATGATCACCCGGCTGTGGTCCCTGGTCAGGTAGAGAAGCCCGTCCGTGGGCGGCAGGGCTTCACTTCCTTCGGCAAGATCCGTGGAAACTTCGACGGCGGAGCCCCCGAACGCCTCGGGCGGGTTGACCCGCAGGCGGTTCATCATGGCATCGAGAAGCCCCAGGTCAGCCACACGGATGCTCAGCTGGTCGCTGGCATGCAGGCCGTGCACCAGGTAAAGGTCGTCCAGGGTGTCGAAGATCGTCTTTCCGTCAGCCTTGGCAGCTGCTGCCAGTTCGGCGATCAAGACAGCGGCGGAAATGCCGTCCTTGTCGCGCACCAAATCGGGCGCAACACAGTAACCCAGCGCTTCCTCGTACCCGTAGGTGAGGCCGGGGACCCGTGAAATCCACTTGAAGCCCGTGAGCGTTTCCTCGTGGGCGTACCCTGCCGCTGCGGCGATGCGTGAAAGCAATCGCGAGGACACGATCGAGTTGGCGAAGACGCCGGTCTGCGGTTCGTCTCCGGCAGCCGCAGCCCTGCGCGCAACCACGTGTGCGCCCAGCAGGGCTCCCACTTCGTCGCCCCTGAGCATCCGCCAGGATCCCGTGGCGGGGTCCAGAGCGGCCACGGCGGCGCGATCGGCGTCGGGGTCGTTGGCCAGGACGATGTCCGCGCCCGAGTCCGCGGCAGCCGCGAGGGCCAGGTCCAGCGCGCCGGGCTCTTCGGGGTTGGGGAACGCGACAGTGGGGAAGTCCGGGTCAGGCTCGGCCTGTTCAGCGACGAGCGTGACGTCAGTGAAGCCGGCGGCGTGCAGGACAGAAACAGCTGTTTCTCCGCCCACGCCGTGCATCGGAGTCAGGACGATCTTGAGGTCCCGGGCGGGGAAGTGGTCAGGATCCACCAGGCCTGCCATCGCGGATTCATAGTCCGCGGCGATGGAGGTCGGCAGGACGGTCCAGCCGCCTTCCGCCAGCTCAATGGAGTCCAAGGCACCCACAGCCTCGATTTTGGCGGCAATCTCTGCGTCGTACGGAGCGACGATCTGGGAACCTCGGCCGCTTTCAGACACGGCGTGTCGCCCCAGGTACACCTTGTAACCGTTGTCCTGCGGAGGGTTGTGGCTGGCAGTGACCATGACACCGCCGTCGCAATCGAGGTTCCGGACGGCGTAGGCGAGCAACGGCGTCGGCAGAGCAGCCGGCATCAGGAACGTCTCGATGCCTGACGCAGTGAAGATCGCCGCTGTCTCTTCCGCAAAAATGTCCGAGTTGTACCGGGCATCGAAGCCGACGACGGCGCGCGGCTGGGTTCCCGGCGCAGCGGCAGCTACCGTCTCGCTGAGGAAGGCAGCCAAGCCGGCCGCGGCCCGGCGGACGACGACACGGTTCATCCGGTTGGGACCCGGGCCAAGGGCTGCGCGCAGGCCCGCCGTACCGAATTGCAGCGTGCCGTTGAAGCTGTCGCCCAATTCCTGCGTTGCTCCCGCATCCCCGCCGCTGGCGAGGTCGGCGAGCTCCACCAAGGCAGCCGAGGTCGCCGGGTCTGGATCCTGGGAGGCCCACTCGCGGGCGTCGGTGAGCAGTTGTTCAAATGCGGCATCGCTGGATGTCATAGGGTCAAAACTATCCTCAATGAGCCCCGAAGGGGCAACGAGGGGTGGGAATCCGGCACCATGTGGGGTCGTAAAGGGTGGGATCCCGCCCCCGGCGGCCGTTACAGCGTGCGGGAAGTGACGGTGAAGCCGGTGTCGCCCTCCACGCTGAACGCCGAGGATCCAGTGTTGTCCCATTCCGGGAAGAACGTCTCCGTAATAACCGCCGCGCCACCGGCAGCAAAGACTTCCACCGAGGATGCGTCCAGGAGAATCGTGAGCTGGACTGTGCCGTCGTTGGCGGACGACGGCAGGACCGCCTCGTGATAGGGGCTGAACTTGGCGGAGAAGTTGCTGGTCCCTGCCTCGGAACGGTCCACCCGGACGGTGTTGGTTTCCTTGGTGAAGGAGACCCGCAGGCCGGCTTTCCCGTCGGAGGATCGGCGGAGGACGAGTCCTGCTTCGCGCGCTGACGTGAGGTCCATGGTGAGTTCAATCAGTTGCGAACGGGCGGTGAAGTCACCACCGAGATCCTGGAGTGAGGATCCAAGGGTGAGGTCTTTCCTCTTCACTTCACCGGAGCCCTCCAGCGTGTCGCGTGCCGCAGCGGCTATCGCAGAGCGCAACTCGAGGCGTTTCTGTCCCCGGACCAGGGTGAGCTCGCGCGGGATCGCCATGGAACCGCGCCACGGCGTGGTGGGCACGTCCTGGGCGTAGTCCCAGTTGCCCATCCACCCCAGCAGCACGGGCTTGTCCCCGGGCGCGCCGGAGATGGAATTGGCTGCGTAATAGTCGGCGCCATGGTCCAGCCATTGCGATTCATTGAGCGGCGCATCGGGGGCGGCCGCGTTTTCGGCCGTAAAGCGGGTTCCGTCGAATTCGCCCACAAAGTACTGCATGCCCGATCCGCCCGCAATGCCACCGGGGTTGATGCTCAGGATCATGACCCACTTCTTCGCGGTGGAGTCCTCCACGTCCATCTGGACCAGCTCCGGTACTTCCCAGAGGCCGCCCTGGGCGCCGGCGCCGGAGAAATCGCTCAGGAATTCCCATCGGAGGAGGTCCGTGGACTTGAACAGTTTCACCACCTGCGCGTCCGCCACCACGGTGGTCATCACCCAGTAGCGGCCGGGCTCGTACCAGGTGACCTTAGGGTCGCGGAAATTGTTGTTGGTGGGGGCGAGGTTCAGCACCGGGTTGCCGTGGTACTTCTGCCACGTGGCACCACCGTCCAGGCTGAACGCAACCGATTGGGCCTGCGCTCCTTGGGGGAGTGCGCCGTTCTTGCCGTAGGCGCTGGTGTAGAGGGCCACCATGGGCGGGTTCGATGCGGACCCGAGGCCTGATGCATTATGCGAATCCATCACGATGCAGCCCGAGAAGATTTCCTCGTCGTCACTGGCTTCCATGGCCACCGGTTGCTCTTCCCAGTTGACCAGGTCCTTGCTGGTGGAATGGCCCCAGGACATGTTGCCCCAGGAGTTTCCGCGGGGGTTGTACTGGTAGAAGGCATGGTAAGTGCCGTCGTGGTAGACGAGGCCGTTGGGATCGTTGAGCCAGTTCTTGCCGGCCGTGAGGTGCGCGACGGGACGCCATGGATCCGAGGCGGCAGGCCGGTGGCCGCCCGCGGTGGGGCCCGGCGTCGGACTCTCCTGCTGCGTGCAGGAAGCCGCGGAGAAGGCGACGACGACGGCGGCACTTGCGGCCAGCAACTGGCGGCGGGACAGGTGGGGGCTGGGGTAAGTCATGAGGAGAATTCCTGAAGGGGTCGGGGTGGCAGGGGTGCCGGCTCTTCCGGAGCCGCCACCCCTGCCGTGGCCTCACGGCCGGGGGTGTATCGGCCTACTTGTAGTGGCCTTCGCCGCCGACGCGGACGTTGGTGGGCAGGTAGCCGAACGGGCCCAGGCCGTCCTGGCCTAAGCTGCGGTCAACCTGTGTCACTCCGCCTTGGAAGTTCATCTTGACGGTAGGTGACAAGGAGCCGCCCCGGACCCCGTCCACGTTGTCGATGAACGACTGGACGAGCCCGCCGGGCTGCACGTAGTGCGAATATGCCTGGAACTGGCGGCCGTTCTGGCGCGGGTCCGGACCTTCGGGCGCGTTTGCCGGCATGTTGAGGTCGGTGGGCGAACCCAGGGCCAGGCCGCTGTTGTTGACCGGCTGGTAGTCGGACCGGACGCCGTCCCCGACGAATCCGTAGACGCCGTCGGGGCCGCGCATGCCGTCTGCGTAGGTGAACTGGTGGCTGATGGTGAACAGGTAGTACTTGTTCTTGCCGTTCTCGTTCTGGATGTAGATCTGCGGACGCTCAGTCTGGTCATTGACGCAGTTGGCGGACAGGACGGGCGGGAGGAAGCTCCACTTGCTGAGGTCCTTGTTGTCAGCCACCGCAAGGCCCACGTTTGCCGTCTGGTACCACGCCCCCGTGCTGTTGACCTGGCTTACGGTCTCCGCATGGGGATCACCCGGGCGGTAACCGAGGTCTTCCTGCTTGCACTTGTACGAGCCACGCGTGCCACCGGTGTTGCCTTCGAAGACCATGAAGGTCTTGCCGGGGTGTGCGGGGTCCGCGAACGTGTAGGGGTCGCGGAAGGCGAAGCCCGGGTTCTGGGCCTTGTTCTGGTACAGCTTTCCGTCCGGTTCCAGCAGTTTGGTGTGCTGGAAGCCGTCGAACGTGACGCCGTTCTGGTTGGCGTGGATGTTGCCCAGGGCCTTGGCGATCACGGCATCGGGAGCAATCCCGCCGCCGCCCGCGTTCCGCTCGGCCACGTCGTAGAACGTGGTGGCCGTGTAGAAGACGTTGATCTTGTTGCCCTGCATGAGACGCGCGGAGCCGGACCATTCCGTGTTGCCGATGGACGTGTTGTCCAGGAACAGGTGTCCGCCGTAGTTCCATTTGTCCTTGGCGGGATCGGCGTTGGTCTTCCGGAAGAAGTAGCCGATCCGGGCGTTCCAGTGGCGTTGGTCGAAGCCATAGCCTGCATGCCGGTCAGCAACCAGGGAGAAGATGACATCCCAGCCCTTGTAACTGATCTGGTTGGCTTTCTCGTCCGTCAGGGACCAGGTGTCCCAGACCCATACGTCGTCGTTCATGGCCGGGAAGTCCTTGGGGATTTCCGGCATGGTGACGTTGGGGCTCATCGAGTTCTGGCCGGGTGCAACGTTGGGGTTGCTTTGGGCCATGATCTGCTTGGCGTCGGCGCGCGTCCATTTGGACGTGAAGTCCGCCGCCGGATCGTAGGCCTGTTGCGTGTGCTTGGTCGGCAGCGGGAAGCCGGGTGTGGGTGCCGGCATAGTGCTCGACGGCGGATCCGCCGGCAGGTTCGCCTGCGCGGCCGGCGTCACCAGCAGGATGCTGCCGGCCACGGCGGCTGCAGCCGCGAGGGCTGCTGCCTGTCGCAGCCGGCGGCGTGGCCGGTGAGGGTTTGAGTGCGTGTTCATGCTTGCTCTTCTCGCGGAGTGTTGGACTTCGTGGAATGGGGCGCATGCCCTGACCCCGGGTGGGGGTTTTCTACTCAGGCGTCCGTCGATCCGCTGGAGGCGTCATCGAGGGACGCCATCGTTTCGAGGTGGCGGCGAGCCCTCGTGAGGCACTCGCCGCTGTGTGGTCCAGTACGTCGACTTACCGGAACGCTCTCCACGCTAGACACGTGTTAGGTCGCAAATCAAAGGGCATTTCCTGTGGCTGTTTTGCTACTCGTGAGTACATGCGCAAGCGCTTACATTGCCAACAGGCGCGCGTGGCACGCAGGGCAGGTGAGAATCAAATGTTTCGTCACAGATCAGATATTTTCTGTGAATTCACTGTGCGTTTACTTCCCGCTCGGAACCGCGGGCGGGCGCGCTTTAACGCAGAACGGGGCCCACCGCCGAAACGTGTGGCCCCGTTCTTGTCGTCGGGATGGTTAGAGCTTCGCGATGATGTCTGCCAAGAGCTTCGAAATGCGCTTGCCCGCAGCCTGGCCGGCCTCGAGGACCTCGGCATGGCTCAAAGGAACGGGGCTGATGCCGGCTGCGAGGTTGGTCACCAGGGAGATGCCGAAAACCTCCATGCCGGCGTGGCGGCCGGCGATGGCTTCCAGCGCAGTGGACATGCCCACCAAGTCTGCTCCGATCCGCTTTGCGTACTGGACCTCTGCCGGCGTTTCGTAGTGCGGCCCGGTGAACTGCGCATACACGCCTTCCTGCAGGGAGGCGTCGACTTCCCGGGCGAGGTCGCGGATGCGCGACGAGTAAAGGTCGGTGAGGTCGACGAAGGTGGCGCCCTCAAGCGGCGAGGTCGCCGTGAGGTTGATGTGGTCACTGATGAGTACAGGGGTGCCCGGGGTCCAGTCTTCGTTGAGCCCGCCGCAGCCGTTGGTCAGGACCAGGGTCTTGCAGCCCGCTGCTGCCGCAGTGCGCACGCCGTGGACAACGGAGCGCACGCCGCGGCCTTCGTAATAGTGCGTCCTGGCACCGAGGACCAGCGCGCGCTTGCCCTCCTTGGTGAGGACGGAGCGGATGGTGCCTACGTGGCCCACCACCGCTGGTTTGTGGAAGCCGGGAACTTCCGAAGCATTCAGTGTGGCGGTGGTTTCGCCGATGAGGTCGGCGGCCTCCGCCCAGCCGGATCCGAGCACCAGGGCTACGTCGTGGGATTCGATGCCGGTCTCCGCGGCAATGAAGTCTGCTGCGGCCTGTGCGGCTTCGAAAGGGTCTGTGTTCATCAGCTCAGTGTTACTCACTGGTACAAGCTACCTTGCGGCCGCAGGACTTTGGTAGGGACCCTCGGGCGTGGTGAGGGTGGGCTGAGTGGCAGCCGGCGTGGCAATGAGAGAGAATTGAGGACTGTGACCACCCAAGTTGACTTCAGTGCCCCCCGTATCGCGATCCTGGGAGGTGGTCCCGGCGGATATGAAGCTGCCATGGTGGCCGCCTCACTCGGCGCCCACGTCACCATCGTTGAGCGGGCAGGCCTCGGCGGCTCAGCCGTGCTGACCGACGTCGTGCCGTCCAAAACCCTTATTGCCACCGCTGACCTCATGACCCGCGTCGGTGAGGCGGACGAGCTGGGAGTGAAGTTCGACGGCGACGGTACCGCCTCCAAACCCCGCGCAGACCTCAAGCACATCAACGACCGCGTGCTGAATTTGGCCCATGGACAGTCTGAGGACATCCGTGCAGGCCTGGAGCGCCTGGGTGTGGAGATCGTCATTGGTTCCGGCAAGCTGCTGGACAACAACACCATCGAGGTCCTGACCATCGACGGCACCCGCACCATTGACGCGGACGCCATTTTGCTGGCTGTCGGCGCCCACCCGCGCGAACTCCCCACGGCCAAGCCCGACGGCGAACGCATCCTCAACTGGGCCCAGATCTACAACCTGGACGAACTTCCCGACGAACTGATCGTGGTGGGATCCGGTGTCACCGGCGCCGAATTCGCGTCCGCGTACAACGGTCTGGGCTCCAAGGTCACCCTCATCTCCAGCCGCGACCAGGTCCTCCCCGGCGAGGATACTGACGCGGCCAAGCTGCTGGAAGGCGTCTTTGAGCGTCGCGGCGTGCGCGTGTTGTCAAAGTCCCGCGCGAACGCCGTCGAGCGGACGGACGACGGCGTGAAGGTCACCTTGGGCGACGGATCGGTCGTCACCGGTTCGCACTGCCTTGTGTGCGTTGGTTCCATCCCGAACACGGCCGGGATTGGCCTGGAAGAAGCCGGGGTAACCCTCACTGAGTCCGGCCACATCAAAGTCGACGGCGTCTCCCGCACCACGGCCCCCAACATCTACGCGGCCGGTGACTGCACAGGCGTGTTCGCGCTGGCATCCGTGGCAGCCATGCAGGGTCGCATTGCGATCGCGCACTTCATGGGCGACGGCGTGAAACCGCTCAAGCTCAACCAGGTGGCGTCCAACATTTTCACCTCTCCGGAGATAGCGTCCGTGGGTGTTTCCGAGGCCGATCTTGCATCCGGTAAGTACCAGGGCGACGTGGTGATGCTGTCCTTGCTCAGCAACGCCCGCGCCAAGATGCGCAACACCAAGGACGGGTTCGTCAAGATCATCGCCCGAAAGGGTTCGGGCACGGTGATCGGTGGCGTGGTGGTTGGCCCGAACGCATCCGAGCTCATTTTCCCCATCTCCGTGGCCGTGACCCAGAAACTCCACGTGGACGACGTCGCCAGCGCTTTCACGGTGTACCCGTCCCTGACTGGTTCCATCTCGGAGGCCGCACGGCGCTTGCACGTCCACATGTAGCTCCCACAGTCAGAGCCCGAGCGCCCGTTTCGGGGCTTCGCTGCACACCATGCCGTTCGCACGGCACCATGCGCAGCGAGCCATCGAAACGGGCGTTTCTGCTTCTAGTGGCGGAGTGTCTGCACAGCCTGAGCCAGCGGCATGTGCAGGGCCGCGCCGTGTCCTGGCAGGATCACGTTGGCCTGGACACTCTCCAACTGCCGGGCAGAGGCCAGTGCTGCCGCCGCATCGGAGTGGTACATCCTGTGCAGCATCTGGGGTCCGGATGCCGGGCTGATCGGGTGACCGCTGACGAAAGTGTCACCCA
The DNA here is from genome assembly GCF_050435325.1 of Paenarthrobacter sp. TE4293. NCBI lineage: Bacteria > Bacillati > Actinomycetota > Actinomycetes > Micrococcales > Micrococcaceae > Paenarthrobacter > Paenarthrobacter sp. TE4293. Next base: position 73,012 of record NZ_JBNJRY010000002.1, on the reverse strand, counting down.
CGGCGATCGCACCGGCCCCGGGCAGAAGCAGGGCGCTGTTGCCCGGAGTGTGTCCGGACAGCGGTATTGCCCGCGGCTGGCCGGGCAGGCTCCGGAGCTTTTCCTCGGTCCAGGCCCGGGCATCAGTCGCGGGCTCGGCCTGCAGGGCCTTGGCCTTGATGACGTGGAGCAGCCACCGGAAAACACGCGGACGCCAGGCTCGGACCAGGACCTGGCCGAACGTCACCTGGTGTTTCTCTTTGCCCTGCACGTGGGGGAGTTCAGCGGGGGAGCACAGGATGGGTGTTCCGAAAGTGCGCGAGAAGTAGGCCGCGGATCCCGTGTGGTCCACATGGCCGTGCGTGATCAGCATGGCCTTTGCATCGGCCGGGGCCAATCCCAGTCCCCGGATCGATTCCAGGACGAGGTCGCGGTCGGCAGGGTAGCCGCCGTCGATCATCATGAAGCCTGAGGAATCACGGACGAGGACCCAGTTTGACGCAGGTCCCTCAACAAAATGGACGCCAGGGGCGGGTTCGGATACCTTCACTCCGGAATTCTAGGCCTGTTCCTTGATCTGGTGACGCGAGAACGCTGGAATGCTGCGGGATCGCCGGTCCGGACCGGCGATCCCGCAGCGTTCCAGCGAGGTCGGGGCCGGCGCCAGCTGCGGGGCCCCCGTGGTCTCAGGCGGCAGCCGTTTGGAAGTGTTTCTCGATGATTCCTTTGATGTCCCCATGGCAGCCTCCGCACCCTGTGCCGGCGCGGGTGGTCTTGGAGACCTCGCCAACTGTGCTGCAGCCCTCCAGCACGGAGTCCGAGATGGTGGACGCGCTCACTCCGGCGCAACGGCACACGGTCCGCTGGGGATCGTTGCTGGTAGCGCCGGCGTCCAGCTGGTCGGGCCCATCCAGTCGAAGCAGGAGCGATCGGTCCGCGGGCAGCTCCGAGGAACGTTCGAACAGCACCACCAGCTCGGCAGCCGTTCTGGGCATGCCCACGGCAACAAGGCCTTCAAGCACCCCGCCGCGGGTGGTCATCTTTACGTAGCGGCCATGTTCGGGATCGGCCCACTGGGAAATCTGGCGGCGGGGACGCCCTGACGCTGCGCCGGCTTCCAGCAACTCCTCATCCCATGGATCAGCTTGGTTGTCGCCGGCCACCGCGAGGTTGATACCGCGTGCCTTCAGGACCACCACGCCAGACTTTTCCTTGGGTAGTGCTTCAAGTCCATCCGCGGCCTCCTGTCCATCACGGGCCAGGACTACCAGGTACCCGGCCAGCCATTCTGCCTGGCGCCAGCCCGGACCCACTAAACCGGAGGGCCCACCCGCAGTTCGGCAGTCGATGCAGGATGCATCCGGGCAGCGTACTTCGGCGCAATCGCCGATCGCGAACATGTGGGGCTCGTGATAGGTCCGGAGATGGTGGTCCACCAGGATGCCGGCGCCGGTAGGAAGTCCACAGCCCTCGGCAAGTTCGATCCGGGGGCGGACACCACATGACAAGACCAGCAGGTCGCCGTCGATCGCTGAGCCGTCGTCCAGCAACAGCGCCGAGAAGCTGCCGTCAGGGCCGGATGTTTCGATCCCGGTGGAGCGGGCGTTGCCGGCCATCCGGACTCCGCCGGCACGCAGGCTGTTGGTCAGTACGGAGCCACTGCCGCGGTCAATGCTGCGGCCGAGCGGGAAGGGCCCGTTGTGGACCACAGTTGTGTGAGCGCCCTCCTCGGCAGCAGCCAAGGCAGTTTCCAAACCCAGGACACCGCCGCCCAGGACCACTACGCGCTTGCCGTTGGAAACCGCGGCACGAAGCACAGCCGCGTCCCGCAAGTCGCGCAAGGCAGTCACTCCGGAGGGCAGTACCGGCCGGGCTGGGTCGGGGTTCAGTCCGGTGAGGTTCGGTATGACCGGACGCGAACCGGTGGCGAACACCAGGCGGTCGTAGTGTTCGGACGTGCCATCGGAAAGGACTACCTGCTGACGCGCCCGGTCGATCCTCTTGACTTTGGTGCCCAGCCGAACGTCAACGCCGTCGGACTCCAACTCGGACGCATCGGCCATGGCCAGAGCCCCGGCCGTTGTGCGGCCGACGCCAAGCTCAGCAACCATGACCCGGTTGTAGGCAGCTTCTGCCTCCTGGCCCACTACGAGAAGCTGCACCAGCCCCGTGCGGACGGCGGGAAGCAGCTCATCGACGAGCCGTGCTGCGACCGGTCCGAATCCAACAACAACAATGCGCTCGCTCATGAGGCCTCCTTGACGCGCAGTGGCAGTCGCGCACCGGCCGGAACTGTGTACGGGTCCTGGGTGGTGACTGCCCGCCGGACCCATACACGGCTGGTCTTGAATTCCGGCATGCCGGAAAGGGGATCTGTTGCCGCTTCGGTGAGGCGGTTGGCGTTTTCCTGGCCAGGGAAGTGGAACGGCAGGAATACAGTGTCCGGGCGGACAGCAGTGCTGAGCTCGGCGCGGCAGAGCACTTCACCGCGCTCGTTGGTCACGGTGGCGTAGTCGCCATCGGCAATACCGCGGGCAGCGGCCGTACCCGGGTGGATGAGGAGCCGGGCCTGCGGCTGCGAGGCCATCAGTTCCTGGACGCGGCGGGTCTGGGCGCCGGACTGATAATGCTCCAGGAGCCTGCCGGTAGCCAGGGCCAGCGAATCATCCGCAAACGAACGGACGGCCCGCTTGGACGGGGTCACCGGAACCATGACGGCCCGGCCATCGGCGTGGGCAAACCCGTCGGCGAAAAGTCGCGGAGTCCCGGTGCTACCCACAGGGTAGGGCCAGTAGGCGGCTTCGCCGTTGTCCAACATGGCGTAGTCAATCCCGGAGTAGTCGGCCAGGCCCCCGGCAGACGCCAAGCGAAGTTCTTCAAAAACAGTCTCGGGATCATCGCTGAACGTTGAAGGGGCCTCAAGCAGTTCTGCCAGCCGGGCCATGAGCCACAACTCGCTGCGGACGCCCGGGGGAGGACTCAATGCGCGACGGCGACGGATCACGCGGCCCTCGAGGTTGGTGAGGGTGCCTTCTTCCTCGGCCCACTGCGTCACGGGCAACACCAGGTCGGCTTCGGCAGCGGTTTCTGACATGAAGAAGTCACATACCACCAGGAAGTCCAGGCTGCGAAGTCCTTGGAGCACGGCGTTGGTATCGGGTGCGGACACCACCACATTGGCGCCGTGGACGAAAAGGCACCGGACGCCGTCGGGCCTTCCGAGCGATTTAAGGAGTTCGACGGCGGGCAGGCCGGGACCGGGGATGAGGGACTCATCGATGCCCCACACGCCGGCCACATGGGCGCGTGCGGCGGGATCGGTGATCTTGCGGTAGCCCGGGAGTTGGTCGGCCTTCTGGCCGTGTTCGCGGCCGCCCTGGCCGTTGCCTTGGCCGGTGAGGGTGCCGTAGCCGCTGCGGGCTGACCCGGGCAGGCCAAGGAGCAGGCTGAGGTTGATGGCGGCGGTGGCGGTGTCCGTGCCGTCGACGTGCTGCTCCACGCCGCGGCCGCTGAGAATGTAGCTGCCGCCGTCGCGGGCTCCTTGCGCCAGGCGGCGGGCGGTTTCGCGGATCAGCGTGGCGGGAACGCCGGTGATGGATTGGACGCGCTCGGGCCAGAACGCGTTGAGGCTCCGAACCACCGCAGCGTAGCCGCTGGTGTTGGCCTCGATGTACGCGGAGTCGGCCAGCCCCTCGTGGACCACTACGTGGCTGATGCCCAAAAGGAGGGCCAAATCAGTACCGGGCGTCGGCTGCAAGTGGAGGCCGCCGCCGTCGGACGTGAACGCTGCGGTCGCCGAGCGGCGGGGGTCCACCACAATCAGGCCGCCGGCGTCCCGCGCGCCCTGCAGGTGCTGGACGAACGGCGGCATCGTCTCGGCAACGTTGGATCCGAGCATGAGGATTACGGACGCGGTGTCGAGGTCCGTGACGGGGAAGGGAAGGCCCCGGTCCACGCCGAAGGCGCGGTTCCCGGCGGCGGCAGCGGAGGACATGCAGAAGCGGCCGTTGTAGTCGATGCGCGACGTGCGCAGCGCAAGGCGGGCGAATTTGCCCAACATGTACGCCTTCTCGTTGGTGAGGCCGCCTCCTCCGAAAACACCCACGGCGTCGTTCCCGTACTGCTGCTGGGTGTCCTTCACGGCTGCGGTGATCAGCATGAGCGCCTGGTCCCAGGAGATTGGCTGGTGGACGCCGTCTGAGCCTTTGAGCATCGGTTCGGTGACGCGGCCGTTATGACGCAACAACGACGCCGATGTCCAGCCTTTGCGGCACAGCCCGCCCCGGTTGGTGGGGAAGTCGCGCCCGGAAACCTCCAAGGGCGCAGCCGGTGCTGTCTCCGGCGCTGCCGCCGCCTCTAGAACTGCAGGTGCAGCCGGGGTCAGCGTCATCGCGCACTGGAGCGCGCAGTAGGGGCAGTGGGTATCGGCGCCGTTGGGCATCTAGATGTGTCCGATCATGTTGCGCTTCCGGGCGGGGCGGATGTAGCAGACCCAGCAGACGGTGAGCATCAGGACGTAGGCTCCAACGAATCCGTAGAACGCGGGGGTGTAGGAGCCGCTGGCCGTGTTGGAGGCATTGAGTACCTGGGGGATCACGAAGCCGCCGTAGGCGCCGATCGCGGAGATCAGGCCGAGCGAGGAAGAGGCGAGGCGGGCTGTGGTGGCGCTGGATGCCCCCGAGCGTGCTGCCCGGCTGGACGTTGCGAAGATGACGGGAATCATCCGGTAGGTCGCACCGTTTCCGAAGCCGCTGGCCAGGAAGAGCAGCAGGAAGAGGGTGAGGAAGAGCCAGAAGTTCTTCAGTGGGAGCGTCCAGATCATGGTCAGGGTGATGACGGCCATGGAAGCGAACGAGGTAATGGTCATGCGGGCGCCACCCATGCGGTCGGCCATGCGGCCACCGTAAGGGCGGGCGAGCGACCCAACCAGCGGGCCGAGGAAGGCCAGGGAGAGTGCCACTGCGCCGACATGGATGGAGGAGAAGTCCGGGAAGTAGTCCTTGATCAGCTTGGGGAAGACCCCTGCGAAGCCGATGAAGGATCCGAACGTACCGATGTAAAGGAACGCCATTACCCACAGATGCGGTTCCTTGACGGCGGCGAGTGAGCCGGCCACATCGCCCTTGGCGCTGGTGAGGTTGTTCATGTATTTGAAGGCACCGAAAGCGGCAATGAGGATCAGTGGAATCCAGATGATGCCTGCCATGGGCAGGTTGACGGTTCCGGCAGCCAGCACTGTGATGGCGATCGGGACAACAAGCTGCGCGACGGCGGCACCCAGGTTTCCACCGGCTGCGTTCAGTCCCAGCGCCCAACCCTTTTCACGGGCCGGGTAGAAGAAGGTGATGTTGGCCATGGAGCTGGCGAAGTTGCCGCCACCGAAACCGGCGAGGGCTGCCATGAGCAGCATGACGCCGAACGGTGTTTCCGGGTTGGAAACGCAGATGGCCAGGCCCGTGGTGGGGATCAGCAGGAGCAGCGCCGAGACGATGGTCCAGTTCCGGCCACCGAACTTGGGAACCATGAACGTGTAGGGGATACGGAGCGTAGCGCCTACGAGGCTGGGGATGGAGATGAGCCAGAAGATCTGGTTGGTATCGAAAGTGAATCCGGCTGCGGGCAGTTGGACCACCACGATGGACCACAACTGCCATACGACGAAGCCGAGGAATTCGGCAAAAATGGACCAGTAGAGATTGCGCTTGGCGATGGACCGGCCTTCGGACTCCCATTGGCCCTTGTCTTCGGCATCCCAGTTGGCGATCCAGCGGCCGGGGCGGTGCTCAAGGGTGGAAGTGGCGGTGGCAGTGGACTGGACGGGAGCCAGTGCATCTGCGGTGCGGTCAACAGTCACGGAATGCCTCCTTGGTGGGGGACGTTGTTCTTCCAAGGTAGGTTTGGCGCATTTCGCGGACGGTCGCCGTTTGTAAACGCCCTGTGACATTTCCCTATCGGCGGGGTCACCGGCGCGTGAGGCCGTGGTGAGGTATTGTGGCGCGGACCACAGTGTGGGACTTTTACGATCGTCCGCATGGTGGACTTAGTTGTCCATTCAATGGACAGCGGGAACTATTATTGAACTCTCGAATAATCCTTCGCCGGGTAGGCTCCTGAGGCATCGGCCGGCGTGAAAGAAAGCTGCAAATACATGTCTTCCACTGCACCATCCAAGGAAGGCGAGTCCACCAAGCCGGTGAACTCGCGGGGCAAGGTGATCTTCGCGAGCCTGATCGGCACGACGATCGAGTTCTACGACTTCTATGCCTATGCCACCGCGTCGGTACTCGTCTTCCCGAAGCTGTTCTTCCCCGACGCTACTGACATTAATGCGCTGCTCAGCGCGTTCGCCATCTTCGGTGTCGCCTTCTTCGCGCGTCCCATCGGCGCCGTCGTCTTCGGGCACTTTGGTGACAAGATCGGCCGTAAGGGCACCTTGGTTGCTTCGCTGCTGACCATGGGTATTGCAACGTTCCTCATCGGACTCCTGCCTACGGCCTCCATGCCGGGCTGGGCAATCCTCGCTCCGATCATGCTTGTGATCCTGCGCTTCTTCCAGGGCCTGGCACTGGGCGGCGAATGGTCCGGTGCCGCGCTGCTGGCAACGGAGAATGCGCCCGAGGGCAAGCGTGCCATCTACGGAACGTTCCCGCAGTTGGGTGCACCCATCGGCTTCATCATCGCCAACGTGATCTTCATCTGGATGAACGTTGCGCTGAGCGCCGAAGAGTTCCTTGCCTGGGGCTGGCGCGTTCCGTTCATCCTGAGCGCAGTCCTGGTCATCGTGGGTCTGTACGTCCGCCTGAAGCTGGTGGAAAGCGTGTCCTTTACCAAGGTGATCGAGCAGGAGAAGGTCCAGAAACTTCCCCTCGCCGCCACGCTCAAGAGCCACTGGCGCCCGGTGGTGGCCGGTACGTTCATCATGTTTGCCACGTACGTGCTGTTCTACATCATGACCACCTTCACCCTGTCCTACGGCACCAAGCCCACCTTGGCCGGTGCCCAGGCAGCAGCTGAAAAGGCCGGCAAGCCCATGACGGCTGACCAGATCGCAGCGTTTGTCCCCGGTTTGGGCATCACCCGGTCCGACTTCCTCTGGATGCTGATCATCGGCGTCGTCTTCTTCGGTATTTTCACCGTCGTTTCCGGTCCGCTCGCGGAGAAGTGGGGTCGTCGCAAATTCCTGCTGGGCGTCACTGCCGGCATCTTCGTGTTCGGTGCGCTCTGGTTCACCATGTTTGGCCCCGGCCAGGCAGCGGCCATGGTGGGCCTCATTGTCGGCTTCACCCTTATGGGCCTGACCTTCGGTCCCATGGCGGCCATTCTTCCGGAGCTGTTCCCGGCCAACGTCCGCTACACCGGATCCGCGGTGGCGTACAACCTGTCGTCCATGATTGGCGCGGCTCCTGCTTCGTTCGTGGCCATCGCACTCTGGTCCGCAGCCAACGGCAGCACCTGGCTGGTTGGGGCCTACATGGCTGCCGCAGCGGTGGTGACCTTTATCGCCCTCTGGCTGACGCGCGAAACCAAGGACATGGACTACGAGAACAACGTGTCCTAAGCAGTCCACCTACGACGGCGGCCCCGCACCAATGGTGCGGGGCCGCCGTCGTTAAGAGCTTTTTTGCGGTTAGTCCTCGATGGTGGCGATGACTGCGCCCGCCGCGACAGTCTCCCCGGCGGTGGCGGCAAGGCCCCGAACGGTGCCGGACTTGTGGGCGGTGAGGGGTTGTTCCATCTTCATGGCTTCCAGCACCACGATCAGGTCGCCCTCGGCCACAACATCGCCCTCGGCGGCTGCCACCTTGACGATGGTGCCCTGCATGGGGGAGGTGAGTGCGTTGCCGCCCGCAGCAGCAGCGGTGGCACCGGCCGAGCGGGAGCGCTTCTTGGACTTGCCGGACTTGGCACCTGAGCCGCTGGAAACGGCGGCGACGCCGGCACCCAGACCGGACGGCAGGACGACCTCAAGACGCTTGCCGCCAACCTCGACGACGACGCGCTGGCGCTCACCGGCGTCGGCAGTTTCTGTCCCGGCAGTGCCGGCCGACCACGCCGGAATGCTGTTGACGAACTCGGTTTCGATCCAGCGGGTGTGAACCTTGAACGGTCCTTCCGCAGGGGCGAAATCGGGGTCCGTGACCACGGCGAGGTCGAATGGGATGACGGTGGGAATGCCCTCAACCACCATCTCTTCCAGGGCACGGCGTGAACGCTGAAGGGCTTGCTCACGGGAAGCGCCGGTGACGATCAGCTTGGAGAGCATGGAGTCGAAGTTGCCGCTGATGACGTCACCCTGCTCCACACCGGAGTCGATCCGGATGCCGGGGCCGGTGGGGTTCTTCAAGGTGCTGATGGTGCCCGGGGCAGGCATGAAGTTGCGGCCCGGATCCTCACCGGTGATGCGGAACTCGAAGGAGTGGCCGCGCACCTCGGGGTCGTCGTAGCCGAGTGCTTCACCGCGGGCGATGCGGAACTGCTCGCGGACCAGGTCGATGCCCGTGACTTCCTCGGACACGCAGTGCTCCACCTGGAGGCGGGTGTTGACCTCAAGGAAGGAGATGGTGCCATCCTGGCCCACAAGGAATTCGCAGGTTCCGGCGCCCAGGTAGTTGGCTTCCTTCAAGATGGCCTTGGAGGACTCGTAGAGACGTTTGACCTGTTCATCGCTCAGGTACGGGGCAGGGGCTTCCTCAACCAGCTTCTGGTTGCGGCGCTGCAGTGAGCAGTCGCGGGTGGAGACGACCACCACATTGCCGAAGGAGTCGGCAAGGCACTGGGTCTCGACGTGGCGGGGAGCGTCAAGGAAGCGCTCGATGAAGCATTCGCCGCGGCCGAAAGCTGCAACGGCTTCGCGGACGGCGGATTCGTAGAGCTCGGGGATTTCGTCCATGGTGCGGGCGACCTTGATGCCGCGCCCGCCGCCGCCAAAGGCAGCCTTGATGGCCACCGGAAGCCCGAATTCTTCGGCGAACTTCAGAATTTCGTCTGCGGATTCCACAGGATCGGCCGTACCGGGAACCAGGGGTGCGCCCACCTTTTCTGCGATGTGGCGTGCCTGGACTTTGTCGCCCAGGGCTGAGATGGCCTCAGGGGAGGGGCCGATCCAGGTGATGCCGGCATCAATGACTTTGGCGGCGAACCCGGCATTCTCAGCGAGGAAGCCATAGCCGGGGTGGATTGCGTCCGCGCCGGACTGCTTGGCGACATCGATGATCTTGTCCATCACCAGGTACGACTCAGCGGCGGTGTTGCCGCCCAAAGCGTAGGCTTCGTCGGCCAGTCGGGCATGGAGTGCGTCACGGTCAGGGTCGGCGTAAACCGCTACGGAGGCAATGCCTTCGTCCCGGGCGGCTCGGATGATGCGGACCGCGATTTCGCCGCGGTTGGCAATCAAGACCTTGGTGAGAGGGCTGGAAATGGGCTGCGCCGGGTTAGCTGACAAGTTGTTGACTCCTTCTGTCCTTGAGGAGCCTAGCGCGATTGTGAGGGTTCCGCCCATATTGATGGGGGATTCCGTGTGTGAGGCGATGTTCCTTTGTAGGGTTGCTACAAATAGCTTCTACTGCTCGTCCATGTCCCACAGTTCGGTGATACCCACGTTGGCGTGGACCAGCAAGTCCCTGAGAGTGGAGATGGAAAGCCCGACGACGGCGTGCGGGTCGCCGTCCACCTTACGGATGAAGGCCCCGCCCAGGCCGTCGATGGTGAAGGAACCCGCGCAGTGGAGGGGTTCTCCCGTGGCGATGTAGGCGTCGATCTCCCGTGCGCTCATCCGGGCAAAGTGGACCTCGGCGCTTGACACTGCGCCGACGGTGGCGCCTGTGCCTTCCGGGGCTTCATTTCCAGTTGCATCTTCCTCGTCGGCATCAGCGGCCGTGTCCCGGCAGTCCACCAGCCAATGGCCGGTGTGCAGCACACCTTGCGAGCCACTCATACGCAACATCCGTTCCCGCGCGACCTCCGCGGTGTACGGCTTGCCGTGGGATTCGCCGTCGAACTCGAACACCGAGTCGCAGCCGATGACCAGGGCACCTTCGGAGTCGGGGAGGGCGGCTACGGCCTCGGCTTTGGCACGAGCCAGCAGCAGCGCTGTATCGTGTGCGTCTGTTACGCCGTACTTGGCCTGCACCGCGTCCTCGTCAACGTCTGAAACCAGGACGTCATGCCGGATCCCGGCTTCCGTGAGCAGCTTGGTGCGGGCGGGGGACTGGGAGGCGAGGATCAATCGGGTCACGGTCCCCAGCCTAATACGATCCCCTCTCACCTCCAGCCTGTTCCCCGCTGATCCCCTCTCACCTCTCACGTGTTTAAACCGAACGCTCGCTCACTTGTTTCAAGCAAGTCAGCGAGCGTCCGGGAATTCAGGCGGTTATCTGATAGAGCGTCAGTGGACCAGTTCCTCCGAGTTTGCCTGGGAACGGTCACTTCGCGTGAGCTTGGCGCCCTCCACATCCACATCCGGCAGGATACGTGCCAGCCACTTGGGCAGCCACCATGCCTTCTCTCCGAGCAGGTACATCACAGCCGGAACGATGGTCATGCGGACGACGAAGGCGTCAATGAGCACACCGAACGCCATCGCGAAGCCAAGCGGCCGGACCATGGTCAAGTGGCTGAAAATAAAGCCGGAGAACACGCTGACCATGATGATCGCGGCCGCGGTGACCACGGCAGCGGCGTGGCTGAACCCGGAACGGACAGCGTGCTTGGCGGACTCACCGTGCATGTACGACTCCCGCATGCCGGAGGTGATGAACACCTGATAGTCCATGGCAAGACCGAAGAGTACGCCGATCAGGATAATGGGCAGGAAGCTCAGCACCGCGCCGGGGTTGGCGACGTCGAAGATCCCACCCAGCCAGCCCCACTGGTACACGGCAACCACGGCGCCGAAGGCGGCGGCCAGCGAGAGAAGGAAGCCACCTGTAGCCAACAGTGGAACAACGATGGAGCGGAACACCAGAAGCAACAACAGCAGGGAGAGCCCCACCACGATCGCCAAGTAGGGCGGCAACGCGGCGCCCAGCTTGTTGGAGACGTCGATGTTGCCTGCGGTTTGCCCTGTCAGGCCAATGGTGACGTCCAGATCGTCGTGAATCGTTGAGCCCTTGGCGCGGAGATCGGAAACCACCTGGACTGTGCCTGCGCTGGCGGGCCCTTCCTTGGGGATGACCTGGAAGACGGCCGTGCGGCGGTCTTCGCTCAGGGCAATGGGCACCGCGGCGATGACGTTTTCTACGCTGCGGAGCTGATCCGCGACGTCGAACTGCTTGTTCTTGGCGTCATTCTCGCTGAGGCCTTCGGGGAATTCGCCGACGACGACGATCGGCCCCGTCACGCCTTCACCGAAGCTGCTGCGCGTGAGGTCGTAGGCCTTGAAGGCTTGCGAATCCACGGGCTCGGAGCCGCCGTCGGGCAGTGCCAGCCGCAGCTGGGAGGCCGGCAATGCTACGGCTCCAAGCAGGACGACGCTGAGGATCAAAGCAACCCAGGGGTGACGCGTCACCATGCCACCCCAGCCCCCGCTGCTGCGCTTCTCTTCGAGTTCGCGATCGGCTGCTTCGTGGCCGGGCTCCGCATTGTGCTTCGCGGCCTTGGCCCAGGCGCGCTTGGAGATCAGCCTGCGGCCGATCAGCGCCAGGACGGCGGGCGTCAAGGTCAAAGCCACGACGACGGCGACTGCAACTGTCGCTGCGGCAGCAACACCCATCACAGCGAGGAAGGGCAGCCCCGGGACCACGAGTGCTGCCAAGGCGATGATGACGGTGAGCCCGGCGAACAACACAGCGTTACCGGAGGTACCTGTGGCCAGCGCCGCGGATTCCTCGGCATCCATGCCAGCCAGGAGCTGGGTGCGGTGGCGATTGACGATGAAGAGCGAGTAGTCGATGCCCACCGCGAGGCCGAGCATTAGTGCAAGCATCGGCGAGATGGAGCTCATGTCGATCACGCTGGTCAGGGCGAACGTACCGCCTACACCCACGGCGACACCGATCAAAGCCATCACCAGCGGCAGGCCGGCAGCGATCAACGTTCCGAGCATCAGGATCAGGACCAGAGCTGCAACAGCGACGCCCACAATTTCAGCAATGCCAAAGATTTCCGAGACGTCCTCGGTGATTTCCTTGCTGGCGTAGGCCGTCACGCCGGCGGAGGAGACTCCGTGGACGATCTCCTGGACCTCTTCGCGGACGGCGGGGTCAACGGCGTTGATGGAAGTCTTGAACTGGACCTGGGCTACCGCTGCTTTGTTGTCGCTGGATACAAAGCGGAGGCCTTCAGAGGCTTCGAGCTGACGCTTGCCAAGAGCCAGCGTGGCGGCGCCGTCGGCAGCTTCCTTGGCTCCGGCGTCGAGCTTTTCCTTACCGGCAGCAAGTTCCGCGCGCTGCGGAGCCATTTGCGCCTCAATCTGCGCGGGTGTCAGGCCTGATGCGGCCAGTTGCTGTTCGGCCCCGGCCAGTTGGGCCTCACTCGCTTCAATCTGCGCACGGGAAGCGTCTAGCTGTGCCTTACCCTCAGAGGCCTTGGCTTCACCGGCTGCGATTTCGCCGGCGGACTTGTCCAGCTGCTCCTGCGTGGTGAACGGGTTCACCGTCCCCTGCACGTCAGGCATGGCCTCAAGTTTGGTCAACGCAGCGGCCACTGCGTCCTTCTTGGCTTGGTCGAATCCGCCGTCCCCGGCATCGAAGACCACGCTGGCGGAGCCTCCCGAAGAATCAGGGAGCGCTTCCTTGAGTTTGTCGGCCATCTGCTGGGTTTCGGTGCCCGGGATGGTGAAGTTGTTGGACATGGTGCCGTGGAAGGCTGCGGCCGAGCCGCCCACTGCCACCATGACTGCCAGCCATATGGAGATGACCAGCCAGCGGCGCCGATACGAAAACTTGCCGAGACGGTAGAGGAACGAGGCCATGTCAGAACCGATCTGTGGTGGTTGGAACGGAGGGGAAGGCTGCTGAAGCGTGGACAGACGCGTCCGACGGCGGCGCGAAGCCGGCACCGAGGAGGCCCATCGCGTCGATGAGGTGCTGGCGAAGAACCGCGAGGGACTCCGCCGAGAGATCCGGGCCGCGGTCAGCGAACCAGACGGTCATTGCGGCTTTGCCGCAGGAGATCACTGAACCGGCCAGTGCGTGGAGATAGAGCTCACTGATGCCGGCGCCGAGCCTGCTGCGGGCGGCGTCAATGATCTGCTCGGTGCAATGTTCCCAGGCCTCAAGCTCGGAGCGGGCCAGCTGGCGGTTGTCCTGGGTCAGGCTGAACAGTTCGGCCATGGGCGCCACGGACATGGGATCGGCCAGCGCCATGAGGGCTGCCCGGGCGGATTCGAGGATTGACTCATCTGCCGGACGCAGTCGGAACTGCTCCAAGGCGTGGTCCATGAAGCCGTCGGCAACGGATGCCAAGGCGGCCTCGAGGCTGGGGAAGTAGTTGAAGAAGGTCCGCCGGGAAACCCCTGCGCTGGCTGCGATGTCCTCGACGGTGAAATTGCCGGAACCGTTGCTTCGCAACAGATCCAGGGCCGCGGAAGCGATGGAGCTGCGGGTGGCCGCCTTGTTGAGTTCTCGCCTGGAAGGGGCGGCCGGCTCGGAAGGGGACGCCTCCGCAGCGGCATCATGGGTGCTGGTTTGGGTCACTTACTTACACTAAGTGCAAGTTTGCACTCTGCGCAATTTGAGCGTGCCCGTGCCCCTGATACGAAAAGTCCCGCCCTCGTTCGCTCAGCTCACCGCTGGGCGGCGAGGGGATGAAGGAGGGCGGGACCTTTGGGCTGATCCGACTAGAACCGGTGAGGCTGGGCCGGGGGAGTCTGCGGGGTAGATTGCTGCGGCTGGGCGGGCTGCTGGGCTGACTGCTGCGGCTGTGTCGGCTGAGCGGTCTGTTGCGTGGCCGTCTTGGTCAGATAGACCGACTGTCCCGTAGCTCCGGGTTCGCCTTCACCCAACGGCAGGACGTACACGGCGGTGCCGTACGCGCAGACTTCGGTCCAGTTGGTGCCCATTTCAGAGGTGTCGAACCGCATGGCGACGATGGCATTGGCGCCACGTTGCTGCGCTTCGTTGACCATGCGTGCCATAACTTCCTGGCGGCTTTCATAGAGTGCCTTGGTCATTTCGGGCAGTTCGCCGCCGCCGAGGGAGCGGAAGCCGGCGAGCATTTGCGAGCCGATGTCCCGTGAGCGGACGGTGAGGCCCATGACTTCGCCGAAGACGGCGTCGATCCGGTGGCCCGGGATTTCATTGGAAGTGACGATCAACATGGTCCGAGCCTATCCAGAGTTGGCCCCTTTAACGGGGAAATCCCCCGGGGAGAACTCCCCGGGGGATTTCCGCCGTTTCAAAGGGACTGAAATTAGGCCTTCGAGTCGGCCAATTCGCGGTGGTCCGCTTCGGCTGCTGCTTGGTCGGCGGCGTACTCGTCGGCAAAGGCGGCACCGTTGCGGGGTGCGTTGTACAGCGTTTCATCCAGGATGCCCTGGCGCTTGGCCACGATGGCCGGGACAAGTGCCTGGCCCGCCACGTTGACGGCGGTCCGGCCCATGTCCAGGATGGGGTCGATGGCCAGCAGGAGGCCGACGCCGGCCAGCGGCAGTCCCAGCGTGGACAGGGTCAGCGTGAGCATGACGACGGCGCCGGTGGTACCTGCCGTAGCCGCGGAACCGAGGACGGAGACCAGAACGATCAGCAGGTACTGGCTGAAGTCAAGGTTGATGCCGAAGAACTGCGCCACGAAGATGGCTGCGATCGCCGGGTAGATCGCTGCGCAGCCGTCCATCTTGGTGGTGGCGCCCAGCGGCACGGCGAAGGAAGCGTAGCCGGAGGGGACGCCGAGGTTCCGTTCAGTGACGCGCTGCGTGAGCGGCAGCGTGCCAATGGACGAGCGGGAAACGAACGCCAGCTGCACGGCCGGCCACACTCCGGAGAAGTACTGCTTGATGGAGAGCCCGTGAATGCGCACCAGGATGGGGTAGAGGACGAAGAGCACCAAGGCCAGGCCGATGTAGATGGCCGCAGTGAACTTGCCCAAAGAACCGATAGTGTCCCAGCCGTAGATGGCCACAGCGTTACCGATCAGTCCTACTGTGCCCAGCGGAGCGAGGCGGATGATCCACCACAAGACCTTTTGGATGACGGCCAGTGCGGAAGCGTTGAACGTAAGGAAGGCTTCGGCCTGCTTGCCCACCTTGAGGGCGGCAACACCGATTGCGATTGCGATCACCAGGATCTGGAGCACGTTGAAGTTGACCGCGGTGCTGACGGTCGTTGCAGCGTTGGCGCTTTCAGTCACAGTGGAGCTGGCGCCGAGGCCCAGGAAGTTCTTGGGGAACAGGCCGATCAGGAACGCCCACCAGTCGCCGGTCTTGCCGGCGTACTTGGCTTCCTCAGTGATGCCCGTGGCTGCGCCAGGCTGCAGGAGCACGCCCAGGCCGATACCGATCAGCACCGAGACCAGTGAGGTGATCGCGAACCAGAGCAGTGTGTTCCATGCCAATCGGGCGGCGTTGGACACCTGGCGCAGGTTGGCGATGGAGCTCACCACAGCGGTGAAAATCAAAGGAACGACGGCGGTCTGCAGCAAGGAGACGTAGCTGGAGCCGATCGTCTGGAGAGTAGCCCCCAGGGCATTGGGGGCGGACTTGGTGCTGCCCGTGTACTTTGCGATGAGGCCAAGGATGAGGCCCACAATGAGGGCTGCGATGATCTGGACGCCGAAGGAACCGGCCCACTTGGGGAGCCGGAAGCCGCTCTTGTCAGCTGCTGGGGAAGTGTTGGTTGAGGTGCTCACCGGAACACGTTAGGTGCAGTGCCAATAACATAGCGAACGGACGTTGAGAAATGTTACGTGCGCAAAAGTTATTCCCGCGGTTTTGTGACGTTGATCTCAGCGAGAGCGTTCGGCCCGGATTGCGAGGCCGTGGATCCCGTCTTTGCGGTCATGGTCGCTAAAAAGGGACTCGCATGGTGGCGACTGTTGCAGTGGAGCGCGGAACGTCCGCTGGCGTTACCCCCGCGCGGTTTGTCTGTTTGTTGGATTTATTCGGGGGTGTTGGTAGTTTGTGGGTGTTTGGTTGCCTGGGTTTTTTGGCTTGGGTGTTGCGATTGTTCTTATTGGGAGGAAAGTTCTATGTCGCGTGTGTTGTCTACTGAGCAGGCCAAGGCTGCTATCGGTCAGGTGCAGTCGATTATTACTGGTGGGTTTACGGATCAGATTTCGGCGTTGGATGCCCAGGGCCGGGTTTTGTCGGATCCGAATGTGTGGGATGGTCCGTTGGCTGCTGAGTTCCGTGGTTCGACGTGGCCGGAGACGAAGGCTGCGTTGGACAAGGCCAAGGAAGAGTTGGAGCAGTTGCGGGGTCAATTGCAGAAGATTTCGCAGGATATTTTCTCTGCTGGTGGCGGGGCCTGATTCCCCTTTCTTGATTCGGGTGTGAGGGCCGGGTGATCGTGCCACGTTGATGCGTGGTGTGGTTGCCCGGCCGTTCCGCTGTCTTTTGGTGCGCTCTGTTTGTGGTGTGGGTTTGTTGGTTTTGTTCGCGTTCTTGTTCTGTGGGGGGCTGTGGTTGTGACCGAGTTCGTTGAGATGCCGTTGTTGCCGGATTCCGGTTCTGCTCATGGTGGCCGGTTTGTGTATGGGGTCGCTGAGTCGGTGAAGGGTGCTTTTGAGTCCGCAGCGTCGCGGGTCCAGGAGCATTCGGGGTCGCGGGGCCCGTTGGTGACCGCGGCGGGGGAGGATTTCCGGGGGCATTTTTCGGAGGTGTTCGCCGCGAACGCGGCCACGGCGTCCCGGGACGCGGAGTCCCTGGCGTCGGCGTTGCGGACGGTGGCCGGGTATGTGGGGACCATGATTTCCGAGGCGCGGGACGAGGATGACCGGCGCCGGCAGAACAATGAGTGGGTGAGGCGGCATAACAACCGGAACTGGCTTGAGCAGTTCGGTGACAACCTTTGGGGTGAGGAGGCCCGGCCGAATATGGAGCCCGGGTCAGCGCCGTCGTTCCCTTCGGAGTCCCCGGGTTCGGGGGCGCGGGAGACCCCGGGCCCGGGTGGCGGGTATGGGGGCGGGGTCTCCTCGGCCCGTCCGGAGTCGTTGCGGAGTTTCGCTGCTGGTTCCCGTGGCCTGGATGAGGGGATCGCATCGGTGCCGGGGTCCTTGGAGTCGGAGTTGTCTTCGTTCGCGGACCGGTGCGGGTGGGGCCGGATTGACGCCGCTGGTGTGGTGACCGCGTTCCGGCAGTATTTGCAGTTGAATGAGGCGGACGCGGCGTGGGCGGTGGTGGTCGCGGACGCGTTTGCTGCCGCCGGCAGCGAGGGGGCGGTTTCGACCCTGTCGGACGCGGCGGTGAACGAGGCGTTGGCCGCGGCGGGGGTGTCGGGGACCCGGACCGGGCTTGTGATTGATCCGCCCACGGCGGCTGGGGCGATGCCCTCGTCCGGGTATGCGAACGATCCGGTGAACACGGCCACGGGGAACTTCATTGAACCCGAAACCGATCTGGGGTTCGCCGGGGCGGCCGCTGACCTGGCGGTCACCCGGATGTATAACTCCCTCGGTTCGGGCTTGGAGACTGTTGGGGTGTTTGGTCCGGGGTGGGCGTCGGTGTTGGATCAGCACCTGGCCTTCTCGGATGAGGGTTGCCGGTGGGTGCTGGCTGACGGCCGGGCGGTGGACTTCCCCCGTGAG
The DNA here is from genome assembly GCF_050435325.1 of Paenarthrobacter sp. TE4293. Taxonomy (NCBI): domain Bacteria; kingdom Bacillati; phylum Actinomycetota; class Actinomycetes; order Micrococcales; family Micrococcaceae; genus Paenarthrobacter; species Paenarthrobacter sp. TE4293. The sequence continues at coordinate 55,354 of NZ_JBNJRY010000002.1, read as the reverse complement.
GGTGCAGGCTGGGCCCGCGCCGTCGGAGAGAATTGCTGGCTCACCCGCGAAGATGCCAGCACACCGTTCTTGGCGGAGTTGACCTCCGTCCCGGAGGGTGTCTCCGAGGTGTTGGTGGTGGCCGATAACCAGGGCGGTTGGTGGGCTTACACCACTGCCGGGGTGTGGCTCGGGACCGGGGCAGGGCCCGGCCGGACCATCTCCGCCCACCGCCACACACCATCGGATTCTTCCGCGGGCCGCGCTGAAGCGGTCGATGGCGGTGTGCCGGGGGCGGTTGACCGGTTAATGCATGTGCGGGGCCGGTTCGTGGAGATTGATTACGTCGACGGGCTGGTGGGCGTGGTTCGTTCCTCGGATGGGCGCCGGGTCGAATACGGGTACGACGGCACGGGCCGGCTGACCAGTGTGGGTACGGAGACCGGCACCCGCACGTATCGGTGGAACGACCAGGGCCTGATCGGCTCGGTGGTTTCGGCTGCGGGGGTGGTGGAGGCGGAGAACACGTATGACGAGGCCGGCCGGGTGGTCTTGCAGGTCACACAGCATGGGCGGCGGACGAGGTTCGCGTATTTACCGGGCCGGGTCACGGTGGTCTCCGATGAGGACGGGTCCCGGTCGAACTCCTGGGTCGCTGATGGCAAGGGCCGCCTGGTGGGGGTGTTGGACGCGGAGGACCGGCGCCAGTCCATGTCCTATGACGCGCACTCGAATCTGGTGTCGTTGACCGAGCGTGACGGCGCGGTCACTGTCCATGGTTATGACGCCCGGGGACGGAAGATCCGCACGGTGACCCCGGAGGGCGCGGACCTGACGTATGGGTGGGACGAGCAGGACCGCATCACCACCCTGGTCACCGCATCCGGTGCCACCGTGACCTACGAGTACGCCGACGAGATCTCCCGGGACCCGTCCGTGGTGGTGGACCCGCTGGGCGGCCGGACCGAGCTTCAGTGGCGGGACGGGCTCCTGGAACGGGTGACGGACCCGGTGGGGGTCACGATCGGTTTTGAGCACGACACGTTCGGGGACCTCATCGGAACCCGTAACGCGGCCGGTGACACCGCGAGGATCGTGCGGGACCAGGCGGGCAGGCCGGTGACCGCGTACACCCCGTCGGGGGCCGCGACCCGGTTCGCCTATGACGACGCCGGTGTGCTGGTGCGCCGGGTGGATCCGGACGGGGCGGTGTGGGCTTTTGAGCACGATACCGCGGGCCGGACCACCGCAATGATCGCCCCTGATGGGGGCCGGACCGTGTTCGAGTACGCCCCCAACGGTGAACTGGCCCGCACCACCGACCCGCTCGGCCGCAGTATCGAGCGGGTTGTTGACGAGCTCGGGAACCTCACCGCCGCGGTGCTGCCCGACGGGGCGAAGTGGGGGTTCACCCACGACAACCTCTCCCGGCTGGTCGGCATCACGGATCCTGCTGGGCATGATTGGGTGCGGGAGTACGACACGGTCGGTGCCCTCACCGCCGTCGTGGACCCGACCGGTGTCCTGACCGGCGCGGTCACCGACCGGACCAACGGCACCGCGACCCTGACCGACGCCTTCGCCACGAACACGTACAGTTTTGATGAGTACGGCCGCCCCACGAAAGTCGAATCTGTCGACGGGTCCGCGGAGCTGGTCTCTTATGACGCGGCGGGGAACCCGGTCGAGTTGATCGATGGTGAGGGCGGGTTGACGGTCCTGGGCCGCGACGCCGCGGGGAAGATCACCTCGATCACCTCCCCGACCGGGGCGGTGACCCGGTTCGAGTACGACCACTGCGGCCGCCCATGGAAGAGTATTGACCCGGTCGGGGCGGTCACGGAACTGTCCTACGACGTCGACCAGCGCCTCACCTCAAGGAGACTGCCCACCGGGGAAGTCGAAACCTTCGCCTACGACGCCTGTGGCAGGTTGACCGCGAAGCACACGCCCGGGGAGGGCACGGCCCGGTACGGGTACGACAAGGTCGGGCGGCTGACCTTCGCGCAGGATTCCTGGTACGGGACCCGCCGCTTTGAATACAACCTCGCCGGGGAACTGACCGGGACCATCAACGGGGTGGGGGGCAGGACCCGGTTCGAGTACGACACCCGCGGCCGCCTCACCCGCATCACCGACCCTTTGGGTGGGGTGACCACCCGCACCTACACGGCCACGGACCAGGTCGATAGTGTGACTGACCCGCTCGGGAGGGTTACGACCGCGACGTATGATCCGGCGGGCCGGCAGCTCTCCCAAACGGACCCGGACGGGTGCACGACCACCTGGAGTTACGACACCGCCGGACGGGAAGCCACCACCTCGGTGGACGGGACACTGATCGCCGCGATCGAACGTGACGTGGCCGGCCGCCGGGTGGTCATCACCGACCACACCGGCGGGCCCGGGTACGCGGTGGAGCACGAACTGTGCTTTGACCGCCGCGGCCTCCTCACCCGAAAGTCCAACGGGAACGGGAACGGGACCGGGACGCTGGGGTGGGAGTATGACGGTGACGGGAACCGGACCGGGTTCACCGACCCCACCGGCACCACCACCCGCTACACAAGGGACGCCGCGGGCCGGGTTGTGAAGGTTTCGAACCCGTTGCTCGGGGACGCGGCCTTCACCCACGACCCCTCCGGACGGATTACCTCCGCGACCGCCGGCCAATACACTCAGGAATGGGCGTACCGGGACGGGGCCCTTGCAGAGCACACCCGCGTCCATGCCGATGACCCGGGCACAGCTGATGTGACTCTCATCCGCCGCGAGGACGGTGGGCGGATTACCGGCCTGTCCCGGAACGGGGCCGTGACCCGGTACGGGTACGACACTGCCGGACAAATGACCTCCGCCACCACCACAGAAACAGGAACCACCGCTGCGGTGTCGGAGTGGGTGTACGACGCCGGTGGGCGGCTGCTCCGCGAAACCACCACGGCCGAGGCGCGCACCTACAGCTACGACGCCGCGGGCCAGCTACAGTCCGTCACGGAACCTGATGGTTCGGTCACCGAGTTTGTGTATGACGGGTTGGGGCGTCGGGTGCGGGTGATCGGGGCGGACGGGTCCTGGACCGAATACGTCTGGGGACCTACCGGCTACCTCACCGGGACGGTCGAGCGGGACCGGGACGGGGCCGAACGCAACCGGCACCGGCTCCACGTGGATGCGCTCGGTGAACTCGCCACCGTGGACGGCACCGCGTTGTGGTGGGACACCGCCGCACCCGTCCCGACCCTCGCTGGTATAGAGACGACCCAGGTGTTGTCCCTGCCCGGCGGAGTCTCCGGCATCGGCGACGCTTTCACCGCGCCCGGGTGGCGGGCCGCCCGCCCCACCGACCAGCACGACCCCTGGGCCGTCCTCGGCACCCCCACCACCCCCGCCCCCGGCACCACCACAACAAACGGTGCAGGAGCTGGTGCCGGGGTGGGTGTGGGTGGTGTGTTGCCCGCCGGGATCGCCCTGACCGCTGGTGGCGGTGTCGACATCGCCGGGCTTGAATGGCTCGGCCAACGGGCGTACGACCCGGCCACCCGCGGGTTCCTCTCCACCGACCCCCTCGCCCCCGTCCTCGGCGCGGGCTGGGACGGGAACCCCTACTCCTACGCCGGAAACAACCCCCTCAACACCACCGACCCCACGGGCCTGAAACCCATCACCGACGCTGACCTGAAAGCGTATGACGGCTCCACCCGCGGCGCCCTCGCAGCCACCGGGGACTGGCTCGGAGACAACTGGGAATACGTCGTCGGCGGCGCCGCTGTGGTGGGTGGGGCCGTGTTGATGTTCGTCCCCGGCGGACAAGTTGCGGGCATGGGATTGATGAGCTTCGGCGCCGACGTCGTCATCCAAAAGGCAACTACCGGCCAAGTCAACTGGGGCCAGGCCATTGGGAGCGGTGTTATGGGTGTAGCCGGCGGTGGCGTGGGAATGATCGTTACTAAATCTGCTTCACTGGTTGTTGGAAGAGTGGTGGCGGGCCAGGCTGCGCGAAGTATGGCTTCAAATGTCGCGACTTCGACGTTGACTCGTGCGACAGGCAATGCCGCGGTCATTGCACGGAGGTTCGGTGCAAATTTGTTGAAGGACATGGTGGGTAGCGGGGCAGCAGGTGGTGTCACGGGAACCGCCGATTACGTCCGTGATCGCGTTCAGAAGGGAGGCCCCTGGACAGCCCAAGGACTGCTGGGTAGCGCAACTGGAGGTGCCTCCACGGGTGTCATCAGCGGGGCACTGAGTCCAGCAGCCGGCCACGTTACGGGCAAAGGCGCCCAGTTTCTCCTGAGTGCGAGCGTCAACACAGGCGCCGGGTTCGCGGGGGACATGCTCAAGAGTGGTGTGAATGGCGAAGCATTTGATCCGATCAAGTCTCTGGTTTCTTCTACTACGTCCGGAGTGTTCTCTACGGGTGTTTCTACTTCGCGGGGAAACTCATCGCAGGGTTACGCTGATCTCATTGGAACAAGCACCTCTTCTCCTATTGAGTATTTTACGAAGTCCAATATGACTACAGACTTAACTAATTCACTCATTGGACTCGGAACGAATGGAATGATCGATGAAGCATGGAAATAATGATGACTAAAGAGACTGCCGGGGACCGCACCCTTCGTGAAAGAGCGATGCCCCACTGGTACCAATGGCTGAGCGTGACAATTCCCGGTCTTATAGCGATTTTAACCTGCGTAAATAGATTTGACGAGTTTGGCTTATCTGCTTGGCTAACAAACTTTATTATCTTGTTTATATGTATTGCCGGCATGGGGTTTGTGACTTATGTCAGTTCAAATTTTGCCTCAGTAAATACTTTGGTTGGCACAATTGTCCTAGGCAGTCTAGCCATAGCGGCTCTGTCCAACGTACTTCCGGTCATTGCGACATCGTATGGATCGCTATGGGCGGGCTGTGGTCTCGGCTTCATGATTGGGCTGACTCTAACTGCTGGTGAACAACGATAAGTCTGGGCCTCGGTGTGATTGGCAATGAAATCCAAGCAGCACAGCAAGCCGCGAAGCCGTCATGACTAAAGAGCGGCGGAATTCTTGGCGGGGCTCCCTGATCTTCAGTGGGGTGGTTTTAATGGCCACGCTCTCTGTGGGGAAAGGGTTGCTTTATGTTGCCGGTTTCGGTTTGTATGAGCTTTTTGAGCTCCAATAGTTGCTATTCGGCACCCACGAAGGAGTCGTTGCTGCTTTGGTACCTGCATCCAGTTATTTTTCAGCGTGACGGTGCGGGTTGTCGATATGCCCGTACTCGTGTTTGTTGTGCCGCCGGTTCGGATGTCTATGACGAGACCCCAGGGTTGCAATTGAGTGTGTGGTCACTGGTGCTGAAGGCGGCGTAGCTTCAGGGGGGACCGTAGTGATCTTTCAGTTCCCATACACCACTGATGGGGCGGTCCGTGGAACTGCAGGAAAAAGAACCCATCGATCTTTTCGACTGCTATGAGGAAGGCTGGTTTCTTTTAGCTGTCGACGACGGCGCAGAATGTTGCATTGCCAGTTCTCTATGACCGCACGATCGAGCGAGCATGGTGGATCTGGAACCTTGGGAACTTCTACGAGGAGCCCAGCAGGCGCAGCGAATGAAACACGCGGACGAGGCTTTCCCTGGCTGGAACCTGATTCCTTTTGCCTGCAGGTCCGGCTGGAGCCACTCGAAAGAATCAGCCCAGCAGCGCCCTGCGCAACACGTCCAAGCCCACAGAGCCGATGTTCAACGCTCTGCTGTGGAAGGACTTGAGATCGAAGCCTTCACGGGACTCCAGTTCGGCACGGATTTGCTCCCACAGACGCTGCCCCACCTTGTAGGACGGCGCCTGTCCCGGCCAGCCCAGGTAGCGGGTGAATTCGAACTGGAGCTGGCCTTCGCTGATGTCGAGGTTGGCCTTGAGGAAGTCGAAGCCCTTCTCCGGTGTCCAAGCGCCGGTGCCCCAGCGTTCGGGGACGGGGAGCTCCAGGTGGACGCCGATGTCGAACACTACGCGGGCTGCCCGCATTCGCTGGCCATCCAACATGCCCATGTGGTCACCCGGGTCCTTGAGGTAGCCAAGTTCCAGCATGAGCTGCTCGGCGTAGAGCGCCCAGCCTTCACCATGGCCGGAGACCCAGCAGACGTTACGGCGCCAGTTGTTCAGGAGTTCCCGACGGTAGGTTGCCGTGGCGACCTGGAGGTGGTGGCCGGGCACGCCTTCGTGGAACACGGTGGTGGTTTCGGACCAGGTGGTGAACGTGTCTTCGCCGGCGGGCACGGACCACCACATGCGACCGGGCCGGGAGAAGTCGTCCGAAGGGCCGGTGTAGTAGATGCCACCCTCGTCGGTAGGGGCGATCATGCACTCGAGGGTCTTCATGACGTCCGGAATGTCGAAGTGGACATCTGCGAGTTCAGAAACGGCACGGTCTGAGAGTTCTTGCATCCACGCTTTCAAGGCGTCGGTGCCCTTGATCTGACGCGCGGGATCGTTGTTGAGGATGCTCTTGGCTTCCTCAATCGAAGCGCCGGCCTTGATCTGCCCGGCCACTTTCTCCTGCTCGCCGATGAGCCTCTCGAGCTCCTGAACGCCCCAGGCGTACGTCTCTTCCAGATCGACTTCGGCACCAACAAATGAACGGGAGGCCAGCGCATAACGTTCGCGGCCCACGGCGTCCTTTTCGGGGGCAGCGGGCAACAATTCGTCCCGGAGGAAAGCACCCAAGGCTCTGTACGCGGAACGCGCGGCCGCAGTCCCGGCGTCGAGCTTTGACTGAACCTCGGCGGGCAGGGGCGAGCCATCAAGCGCAGCGTTGGCGGACATCTTGGCGAAGAAGCCGTCCTCTGCGGCGTATCGGTTGGTCTGCTCGATGACAATCCGGACTTGGCGGGCGGAGGCTACTTTTCCGGCGTCAGCGGCGGTCCGGAGGGAAACGATGTACCCCTCAATCGCCCCGGGGACATTAGCTGCACGGCCGGCAATATGCTCCCACTGTTCCACCGTGTCCGTGGGCATGAGGTCGAAAATCGCACGAATGTCCTGGGCGGGTGAGGCGATGTTATTGAGGTCTGCCGCATCCCAGCCGGACTCGTGAATCTCCAGTTCCAGGCCGAGCCGCTCGCGCATGGCGTCGAGGGTGACAGCGTCCACATCATCGGACGGCTCAAGGCCAGCCAGGGCATCCAAGGCCAACTTTGTGGCCTCCGCATGAGCCTCGGCACCGGCAGGGGAGTAGTCCTGGTATTCGGTTTCATGTCCCGGCAAGCCCAGCGTGGTGGCGAAACTGGGATTGAGTTCGATCAACTTTTCTGTGTACGCGTCAGCGACGGCATCGATGGCGGACTTCGGGCGTACAGGAGTGTTTGCAGTAGTCACCCACAGAGCCTAGCCGCGACGCCGCCTACGTGAAAGGGTTGTTGAACTTTTCTACGTGAGCGAAAACTAGCCGCGGCTGCGCTTCCACGCGCCGGGACCCGGGGTGGGGTCCAGCCGCAACTGCTGGCGACGCACCCAATGCCGGACGTTCGGCTTCGATGCAGCAACTTCCTGCGTTGTCCCGAGTGAAACCACGACGGCGGCAATCGCCGCGAGCTCTTCGGCCGTCGGTTCGCCCTTGACCACCGAAAACAGCGGCGCAGCGGCTGCTTCAGCGGGTACCTGATCAGGCGCGGAATCAGCCCGGTGCTTCGGCGTGCTCACAGCGGGATGTTTCCGTGCTTCTTGGTGGGCAGGCTCGCGCGCTTGTCGCGGAGCGCCCGGAGGCCGCGGATGATCTGGAGGCGCGTGTCGGACGGAGCGATGACAGCGTCCACGTAGCCCAGTTGGGCAGCCTGGTAGGGGTTGAGGAGTTCTTCCTCGTAGCCCTGGATGATCTCGGCCCGCTTGGCCTCGACATCACCGCCGGCTTCGGCAACAGCAGCAAGATCGCGACGGTACAGAATGTTCACCGCACCCTGTGCGCCCATGACGCCGATCTGGGCGGTGGGCCAGGCGAGGTTCAGGTCTGCGCCGAGCTTCTTGGAGCCCATCACGATGTACGCGCCACCATAGGCCTTGCGGGTGATGACGGTGAGCTTGGGAACAGTTGCCTCGGCGTAGGCGTAAAGGAGCTTGGCGCCGCGGCGGATGATGCCTTGGAACTCCTGGTCCTTGCCGGGCAGGAAGCCGGGCACGTCGACCAGAGTGATGATCGGGATGTTGAAAGCGTCGCAATGGCGGACAAAGCGGGCAGCCTTTTCCGAGGCTGAGATGTCCAGCGTTCCCGCGAACTGCATGGGCTGGTTGGCCACGATGCCCACGGTGTGTCCCTCGACGCGGCCGTAGCCGATCATCACGTTGGGGGCGTACAGGGACTGCATTTCCAGGAAGTGCGCGTCGTCCACGATCTGCTCAATGACCTTGCGCATGTCGTACGGCTGGTTGGCGGAATCGGGAATCAGCCCGTCCAAGGCGAGGTCGTCGTCGTTGAGTTCCAGTTCCTGGTCGTGCTCCACAACCGGGGCCTCGGACAGGTTGTTGGACGGCAGGAAGTCAAGGAGTTCGCGGACGAACTCAATGGCGTCTGCTTCGTCGGAAGCGAGATAAGTGGAGGTGCCGGTGGTGGCGTTGTGCTGCCGCGCGCCGCCGAGGGTTTCCATGTCTACGTCCTCACCCGTGACGGTCTTGATGACGTCGGGTCCGGTGATGAACATGTGGGATGTTTTGTCCACCATGACCACGTAGTCGGTCAGCGCGGGGGAGTACGCGGCGCCGCCGGCGCACGGGCCCATGATGAGGGAAATCTGGGGGACCACGCCGGAAGCGTGGACGTTGTTGCGGAAGATGTCCGCGAACATGGCCAGGGAAGCGACGCCTTCCTGGATGCGCGCGCCGCCGCCGTCGTTGATGCCGACCACCGGGCAGCCGTTACGGAGGGCGAATTCCTGGACCTTCACGATCTTCTCGCCGTTGACCTGGCTTAGTGAGCCGCCGTAGACGCTGAAGTCCTGGCTGTAGATGGCGATGAGGCGGCCATCCACGGTGCCGTATCCGGAGACTACGCCGTCGCCGAGTGGCTTCTTCTTCTCCATGCCGAACGCCGTGGAACGGTGGACTGCGAGAGCGTCGAACTCGACAAACGATCCCGGGTCGACCAGGAGGTCGATGCGTTCGCGGGCAGTGTTCTTTCCGCGTGCGTGCTGCTTTTCAATGGCTTCCGGGCCGGAAGGCTGCTCTGCACGGGCCTGGCGGTCGCGGAAGTCGGCAATCTTTCCCGCTGTCGTTGTCAGATCGTGGCTCATCAAGTGTCTCCGGCTCTGTAGCTGATTTTCGTCGGCGCAGTTCGGTGTTGCTCGCAAAGCTTAAGTAGCTTCCGTACAAAGAACAGGCCCCGCAGGCCAGTCTAGTGACGCCTTTGCCGCGAACCGCTGTAGAAACCCTACAATTTTCCGCGTCCAAGCCAAAGCCATCGCTATGTTACCCGTCAGTAACATAGTTGCGTTAGAGTGTCCCCATGACTTCAAGCAACGACGCTTCCCGCGCACTTGCGCCGGCGCAAACTCCCTACGTCGCCACCGGTTCGCTCAAGGACCGGACCATCCTGATGTCAGGCGGCAGTCGTGGCATCGGGCTGGCCATAGCTACCCGCGCAGCCCGCGATGGCGCCAACATCGTGCTCATGGCCAAGACCGGTGATCCCCATCCCAAACTCGAGGGAACGGTCTTCACCGCCGCTGAACAACTGGTCGCCGCAGGCGGCCAGGCGCTGCCGCTGGTCGGGGACGTCCGCAATGATGACGACGTCGCCGCAGCAGTAGCCGCCGCCGTCGAGCGTTTTGGAGGGATCGACGTCGTGGTCAACAACGCATCGGCAATCGACCTGTCCCGCACCGATGCCGTTGACATGAAGCGTTATGACCTCATGCAGGACATCAACGTTCGTGGAACGTTCCTGCTCTCCAAACTGTCGCTGCCGGCCTTGAGGGAGTCCAGCCATGGCCACATCCTCACGCTGTCGCCGCCGCTGAACCTCGACCCCAAATGGGCCGGCATGCACTTGGCCTACACCATGGCCAAGTACGGAATGAGCCTCACCACCCTGGGGCTGGCTGAAGAGCTGAAGGACGACGGCATTTCGGTCAACTCGCTCTGGCCGTGCGCCTTGATCGATACCGCCGCCATCCGGAACATGCCTGGTGGGCAGCAGATTGTCCAGGCTGCACGCGGCCCGGAAATCATGGCGGATGCGGCGCACGCCATTCTGACGGGTACAGGTGCCACCGGCAACTTCTTCACCGACGAGGAAGTCCTGCGTGCGGCCGGCGTGTCCGACTTTTCGCCCTACAGCTTGGGTGCCCCCGAAGAGCGCCTGGTTCCGGACATCTTTCTCTAGGCGGATTCCCAGCCGCTTTCCTGTTCACGGGCCGTCCCGGGACGCCGCAACTGGATAGGATTCAGCTATGGATGTCGAACAGCCAGAGAGCAGCGAACCCCACGTCCCGACCAGCGGGCCGGAGCGGGCCGCCTTGGATCGTGAAGCCTTGCTGCAGCCGGACTTCCTTTCAGCCACGGGCATTTCGCAACTGACCATCGTCGAATCCACAGGGTCCACCAACCAGGACTTGGTGCGGGCTGTCACCGTTGAGCCCAAAAAGTGGGCCGACCTCGCCGTTCTGACAGCTGAGCACCAGACGGCTGCGCGTGGTCGGTTGGACCGGCACTGGGAATCGCCCGAGCGATCGGCTGTCTCCGTGTCCATAGTGCTTCGTCCCGTCACGGCAGAGGGCATGCCGGTACCAACGCAGAGCTATTCCTGGCTGTCCCTGCTTGCTGCCGTTGCCCTGCGGGAGGCATTGCAGGAAACCGCAGGGGTGACAGCAGACATCAAGTGGCCCAATGACGTCTTGGTCAACGGGCGCAAAATCGCTGGGATCCTGGCCCAGATGACAGCCGTGGGCGATGGCTCTGTTCCCGCCGTCATCCTCGGCGTGGGCCTCAACGTCACGCTGGCCGAGGAAGAACTGCCGGTTCAAACAGCCACGTCGCTGGCCCTGGAAGGGGCCACGACGACGGACCGCACCGCGCTGCTGAAGAGCTACCTTTCGCGCTTCGCCCGGCTCTACCGCAGTTTCTGCAATTCCGAGGGAGACCCGGCCGCAGGATTGGCGGGAGGACCTTCCCTGCACAAGCGGGTTGAGTCCGCCATGGTGACCCTGGGCCGCGAAGTCCGGGCGCACTTGCCCGGTGATCACGAACTGGTGGGCCACGCTTCGCGCCTGGATGAACACGGCTCGTTGCTGGTGGTGGACCATGGGGGCAGGGAACACGTGGTGACAGCTGGTGACGTGGTGCACTTGCGCGCCACGGAAAGTGGTTATGCGTAAAGAGTTGCTTCCGGGGGAGCAGGTCATCACCATCACGCGTCAACAGGCCCGATCCCTCTTCTTCCCGGTGCTGGCATTCCTCATCGCTCCGGCCCTGACGGGTTATGCCTGCGCTTGGATTGTCAAAGGCAATGCCCAGCGCCTTGCGCCGTTCATTACAGTGGAATGGACGCCGTGGCTGATGGGTGTCATTGTGGGACTCGCAGCCTGGCTGTTGATTGGTTACAGCATTCGTCGGGTGATGCGCTGGCATTCCATCCGGTACATCCTGACCAGCAGGCGGATACTTGCCAAATACGGAATGTTTCGACGCCGCGACTGGCAGGTCTCGCTGGTGGCCGTACGCAATGTGGGTGTCCACCAGAGCATGCTTCAACGGGCATTGCACTCCGGGAATATATCCTTGGATACCGGGCACTCCGGCACGGCCATCCTGAGGGATGTTCCCGACGTCGGGAAATTTCGGGGATTCATTCTTGACGCCATGGACGAACTCCCGCAGGGTGAAGTTTTTGAGGGCCAGGTATTGACGGACTATGACCAGTTGCCATGGGAGCTGAGAGAAGGTGGAAGAGATGAGCGTTGAGGATCAGCAGTCCGGCGAGGACTTGGACGAGGAGTTCGACGCCGTCCCCGAACCTTCTGTAGATGAGGACACGGAGGCAGGGCCTGCTCCGGTTGTGGCGCAGACCGGTCCGCCCACCGGCGTCATGTCCGCGGAGCGCCTGGCCATTAAGGCGCTGGAGTCAAAACTGCTGGGTGGCGAACGCAAGCTCCGCCGTCGTGAAGTTGCTGCCGGCGCGGGCGTTTCCATTCTGTCCGCCCGGAAAATTTGGCGCGCACTTGGGTTCCCGAACTTCGGCGACGAAGACGTTGCCTTTACGGAGCGGGACCAAGCAGCACTATCGACCATCCTGGACCTGGTCCGGGCAGGGATCCTGACTGAGGAAGCTGCCATTTCGGTCACCCGTTCCATTGGGCAAATGACGGACCGCATGGTGGTCTGGCAGATCGAAGCCTTGGTGGAAGACATGGTGTCCGAGCAGGGCATCCCGGATGCGGTGGCCCGCAAACAACTGGTGGGCCAGTTGCCCGCGTTGGTGGACTCGCTCGAGGAGATCCTCGTGTACTCCTACCGCCGTCAGCTCAACGCGGGCGTGCAGCGCCTTGCGGTGCGGGCAGAGGCCGGCCTGCAAGCCAGCGAGGAAGGCCGCGAAGGCGACGAAGACGATTCGCCGTTGCCCCTGGCACGTGCCGTGGGTTTCGCCGACCTCGTCTCCTACACCAGCCTTTCGCGTCGGATGAACGAAAAGACGCTCGCGCAGCTGGTGCAGCGCTTTGAGAACAAGTGTGCCGAAATCATTTCCGTGGGCGGCGGACGCCTGGTCAAGACCGTGGGGGACGAAGTTCTCTACATCGCCGAGACGCCGGCAGCCGGGGCCGAGATTTCCCTGGCGTTGGCGCAGGCCTTCACGGAGGACGAAATCCTGCCGCAGTGCCGCGTCTCCATGGTTTGGGGCCGTATCTTGTCCAGGCTGGGCGATATTTACGGACCTACCGTCAACCTCGCTGCCCGGCTCACCACACTGGCTCAGCCCGGGACTGTCCTGGTGGACGCTATGACGGCCGCTGCACTGGGGCAGGATGACCGGTTCGTCCTGGTTCCCCAGAAATCAGAGAATGTCCGTGGCTTCGGCGAAATACATCCCGTGATGCTGGCCCGTGGCCGAGGCAAGGGCCTGGTGTTGGACTAAGAGCCTGTTGACGGACCGCGTCCCGAGCCCGACGCTCTCTCACCTCCGGTCATGTTCTGCCCGACGCTCTCTCACTTTCTTCAGAAAAGTGGGAGAGCGTGCCTGTTGTGGGGGCGTTTGGTGAGAGGGGGTCGGGGAGAGTGGGGAATAAGCCGGACGGGAAACCGGGGTACTAAAGCGGGGCGTACTTAGATGATGCCTGTCACGGCTTAGCTAATCGATGGAGTAACCCGGTAGGCTATGGGGTGTTCGTGTCGTGTTTCGCCGTGGGGGTCGGCGCCGGCTGCTTCATGCTGCTGAATTGTGGGGGATGGTGGGATGGCTCTGCCTGACGGGTCCGGCAAACGCACCATCAATACAGCTGGCTGGGAAGAGACGTACAGCATCACCGTGCAGACCTTCAACTCGCTGGGAACCGGAGGCCCCGCGGCTTCGGCCAGTGCCAAGTCCGGGCGTCAAGGGGAGTGGACCACCACCATGAACCCGGGGGCGGTGGTGAGGTCCTGCAGCTTTACTCTGGGCGGGGCCAACTATGATCCCAAGAAGTTCACGTGTGACGGCCAGAGCAACAACACGCCCCCCTGGATGGCATCGGCCGATCAAAGCGCCATTGTGGTGCGTTGTTACATCGACCAATCAGATAACTGGACCGGTATGCACCGCTGGTGGCGTATCGAATCAGGGTCCTACCGCAACGTGGGCCGGTACATCGTTGCAGGTCACACCCACTTGGGGGATCCCGCAGGCATTGGAGCGCCACCATGCTGAGTGTTACGGGGCCCGGGCGCGGGGCAGATCTCCCCATCGCGCGCCCAGTGGTTAAGGCCGTAGTCTGTCAAAGCCAATGGATAGCCCGGTCTCGGGTTTCCTTGGTTGGCCGTGTGGTGCGTGGGATAGTCTTAGGGACTGAAAATTCCGCCGCCGTATGGGGGTACTGCGGAATGCACGGCTGCCGGCACATGTCGGTTGGCCCGGACGTCGCTGGTGGGCGGCTGTACATCAAGGGAATTTTGGGGCTGTGAGGAATTTCTTCGGCAAGCTGGGGCTGAAAAAGCGTCACAACAAAAAGTTCATAGCGGGAACTGCTGCCACAGCGGCGGGCGCGTTGTTGATCACTGGGGCTGTGCTGTACCCGGGCTTCAAGACCACCGAGGTGGACTTGAACGATGGCGGCGTGTGGGTCGTGAGCAAAACCAAGAACGCCGTGGGACGGTTGAACTACCCGTCACGTGTGCTTGACGGTGCCGTGACGCCGGCCAGCACTACATTTGACGTCCTGCAGCACGATGGCAACGTCTTTGTCGACGACGAATCAGGCTCAACCATCAACCAAGTGTCGGCCGCAAACCTGAAGCTTGGCGGCGATAAACAACTGCCGTCGTCGTCACAGGTCAGCTACGGCTCCACAGTCCTTTCGGTCACAGATCCCGCCCGCGGCAAGGTATGGGCATTGTCGCCCTCCACAGTCAACGGCTTTGATGAAGAAGGCACTGAGCCGGTTCTCACGGGCGACCAGGGAATCGTGTCAGCCGTTGGCCGGGACAACCGCATTTACACAGCGGATCCGGGCAAGGGCGAAATCACGGTCACCACGGTTGACGCCAACGGGGAGCGGACAGACTCGCAGGTCACCAAAGTCGACGAGCTCAAGGGAGCCGGCGACCTTCAGATTGCCGTCGTCGGTGATAAGCCCGTAGTCCTCGATGCCGGCTCAGGAAACCTGTTCCTGCCCGGCGGCCGCAAGCTCCAACTGCAGGATGCCCGCGAAGCCAAGCTTCAGCAGAGCGGCGAGGACAGCGGCTTCGTTGCCATCGCCACCCGGAAGGCCCTCCTGAAGCAGCCACTGGACGGGTCTACCGCAGCCACCGTCAACGCCGACGGTGAAGGGGTCCCCGCAGCACCCGTGCAGGTCAGCAAATGTGTTCATGCTGCCTGGTCCGGAGCCAATAAGTACGTCCGTGACTGCGACAACGACGCCAACGACAAGAAGAACGACGTCCCTAAAGCCAGTGCTTCACCCAGCTACGTCTTCCGCGTCAACCGCGACCTCGTAGTTCTCAACGATGTGAACTCGGGCAGTGTGTGGCTGGTCAACCAGAACATGCAACTCGTCAACAACTGGGACGACGTTGTCCCTCCCAAGAACCAGTCCGATGACCAGGACCAGGAGTCCGCGGACAACAACACCATCAACGTCCTCCCGGACCGCACCAAGCCCAACCGTCCGCCGGAAACCAAGCCTGACGAGTTTGGTGTCCGTCCCGGACGGACGTCCATCCTCAGCGTCCTGGACAATGACTCAGACCCCGACGGCGATGTCCTCACCGCTGCTGTAGGCCCTAACGGGCCCAAAGCAGGAGCACTGGAGAACATTTACGGCGGCTCTGCGTTCCAGATCAAGGTTCCGGCTGACGCAAAGCCGGGCACGGAGGTCTTCGATTACAACGCCGCGGACGGGCGAAGCCTGTCCGCCGGAGGCAAGGTCACCCTGCGGGTCGTGGCTCCTGAGGAGAACAAGCCTCCGTTCTTCAAGCGCGGTGAGCCCACCACCATGCTGGTGGAACAGGGCAAGTCCGTCAGCCAGAACATCCTGACCGACTGGATGGACCCGGACGGTGACGACCTGGTCCTCCTGGACGCCAAGACCGACAACGACCAGGACCAGGTTAAGGTTCGCCGCGATGGCCTGCTGACCTATCAGGACTCGGGTGCGGCACCGGGCAAGAAGAACGTCACCATCACTGTGTGGGACGGCAGGGCAACCACCACGGGCCGCGTCGTCGTCAACGTTCAGCCCCCGGGCGCCTTGGCGCCCGTGGTCAACGCCGACCACGTCACGGCTGTAGTTGGCCAGGACCTGGTCATCGCACCTCTCAAGAATGACGTCGATCCCAACGGCGGTGCCCTGCGTGTAGCCCACGTCGAGGCCGCCGGACCGGCGGAGTTGGGTGCAGTGACCGACGGCGGTACCTTTACCTTCCGCAGCACCACGCCAGGTCCGATCTACTTGACGTACATCGCCAGCAACGGACCCCAGAGCAGCCAAGGGTTGATCCGCGTCGATGTGGAGTCCGGCAAGGATTCCGGGGCCCCGGTAGCTGTGCACGACGTCGCGCTGCTCCCGGTTGGTGGCAGCGTCCTGGTCGACCCGCTGGCCAACGACTCCGACCCGTCAGGTGGCGTGCTGGTCCTGCAATCTGTCACCGTCCCCGATGGCTCGTCCGCGTCAGTCAGCGTGATCGACCACAGTGTCCTGCGCGTCACGGACGTCCTGGGCGCCAAGGAACCCTTCGTCTTCAGCTACACGATGTCCAACGGCCGCGGCTCGGCCACCGGAACCGTAGGCGTCGTCCCGGTGCCGGCCCCCGCCGTCGTCGAGGCCCCGCAGCCGAAACCCGACGAAGTCAACGTCCGCGTGAACGACGTCGTGACCATTCCGGTCCTGGACAACGACACCCATCCGCAGGGTGAAGAGCTGTCCGTCGATCCTGTGCTGGCCCAGGGCATTCCTGAGGCAGACGGCAAGGCGTTTATCTCCGAGAAGACACTTCGCTTCATCGCCGGCCCTACCCCGAAGACCGTGCGTGCCATCTACAACGCCGTGGACCCGCAGGGACAGAAGAGCGCTGCCTCCGTCACCATCCACATCCTGCCGCTGGAGGGCGCCCAGAATTCGCGTCCGCAGCCCCGGAACCTCACTGCACGCGTGGTGGCCGGCGGCAGTGTCCGGATCCCCGTGCCGCTGGACGGCATTGACCCCGATGGCGACTCGGTCCAGCTGACCGGCATTGACAGCACACCCACCATGGGAACCGCGACGGCGGGCAGCAGCTTCATCGACTTCGTCGCCGCCGGTGACGGCGCTGGAACCGACACGTTCCGATACAAGGTGATTGACCGCCAAGGTGCTGTCAACACCGGTACGGTGACTGTCGGCGTCGCGCCCCGTGGAGAGAACAACCAGAAACCCGCTCCCGTCGACGACGAAGTCCAGGTCCGCCCCGGCCGCCAGATCGCTGTGGATGCCACCGCCAACGACACCGACCCCGACGGCGACATCATCCGCATCCTGACGGACAGCATCGAAGCCGACTCCGGACTTGAAGCCCAGGTCAGCAAGACCAGCGGCCGGATCCTGGTGACCGCTCCTGCCGCCGAGGGGACCGTCAACGTCCGGTACTCTGTGGCCGATGACCGGGATGCCGTGGGTAATGCCAGCATCAGGGTGATCGTCAAGAACGACATTCCGCTCAAGGCCCCGATCGCCCGCGATGACCGCGTCACGTCTGCCCAAACCCTGGGCAAGACCGCCGTGGACGTACCAGTCCTCAAGAACGATGAGGATCCGGACGGCGTGGGGGAGAACCTCAAGGTCACGACGGGCCTGGAGACAGCCCGTCCGGGCTCCGAGGGCAACGTGGTGGTGGACCTCACCGAGCAGCCCCAGTTGGTGCCCTATACCGTGGAAGATGTGGACGGCCAGAAGTCCACAGCCATCATCTGGGTTCCGGGCATCGGGCAGCAGGTTCCGACGCTCGCCAAGGACGACGTCGTGGAACTGGTCTCGGGCCAGTCCGTCACTGTGGACCTCCGTGAATGGGTGAAGGTCCGCGACGGAAAGTCGCCCCGCCTGACCCAAGCCGACCGCATCAAACTCATCGGTGCTGACGGCAGCGACCCCGTAGCGGGCGATGGAACGGCCATCAAGTACACGGCTGGTGCTGAGTACGTTGGTCCTGGTTCCATCAGCTTTGAAGTAACGGACGGTTCAGGTCCGGATGATCCCAACGGCCTGAAATCGACGCTGAGCATCCGCACCAAAGTGCTTCCTGACCCGAACAAGAACAACCCCCCGGTGCTGCTTGGCAGTGACTTGGAGGTGCCCAAGGGCGACTCGGCCAGCCTGGACTTGGGCAAACTTACGTCAGACCCCGACGCCGACGACGTCCAGAACATGAAGTACGAACTGGTTGGCGCTGCACCCGGCGGGTTCAGGGTGAACGTCGATGGCAGGACCCTCAAGGCTTCCGCCGACGATTCGGTTCAAATCGGCCAAGGCGGAACCGTCCAGGTGAAGGCCAAGGACCCGCGTGGACTTGAAGCGGTTGCGACCTACAAGCTCTCCCTCTCAGCCTCGAACCGACCCAAGCCGGTGGCCAATGACGACGCGGAGCAGGATGCGCAGTCAGGCAAGCCAGTAACGGTCAACGTCCTGGCCAATGACTCCAACCCGTTCCCTGACACGCCCCTGAAGATCATCTCAGCGGTGACGGAAACAGGCCAGGGAACGGCCGAAGCCGGCGGCAGCAACGTCACCGTTACCCCCTCCGACGGGTTCACGGGAACCATGGTTGTTGCCTACGTGGTGGGGGACAAGACGGGTGAAACCTCCCGTTACGCCACGGCCCGTATCCGCCTTACTGTCAAGGACAAGCCCGCAGCACCGACTACTCCGCTTGCCCAAAGCGTCGGGGACCAGACCGCGCTGCTGACGTGGAACGCCTCGGCTGACCGTGGCTCGCCCATCACCAAGTACACCGTGTATGGCGAGGGATTCAAGCAGGACTGCCCAGCCAACACCTGTACCTTGACAGGCCTGACCAACAACGTGAAGTACCACTTTGCGGTGACGGCCACCAACGCCATCGGCGAGTCCGAACGGTCACCGGTATCCGCCGAGGTCCGTCCCGACGTCAAGCCTGATACTCCGGTTGCTCCCACACTGAAGTTCGGTGACAAGCAGCTCTCTGTGGCCTGGGTTCCCCCTGCCAGCAAGGGCTCGCCCATCAAGTCCTACGATCTTGAGATCTCGCCTGCCCCTGCCGGCCAGAACCCGCAGATCCAAAACCTCACGGGCAACAGCCACGTCTGGTCCGGACTGACCAACGGCGTGGCCTACAAGGTCCGCGTCCTGGCCCGGAATGACGCCAAGGAACCGTCCGAGTGGAGCCCTTACTCGGCGGCGGAAACGCCGGCCGGCGTACCGGCAACCCCTGCCGCGCCATCCGTAGTCGGCGCCAAACCCCTTGGCAGCACGAGCCAACTCCAGGTCACCTGGGCTGCGCCCAACAACAATGGCGACGCCGTGTCTGCGTACACCTTGACCACGTACCGGGGCGGAGCCGTCGTGACTACCCAGTCGGTAGCCGGAACCTCCCAGAACGTCACCGTGGTCAACAATGAAACCGACTACAGTTTCACGGTTTCGGCAACAAACAAGGCCGGCGTCAGCGGTGTCAGCCAGCAGTCGGCGGCGGTGCGCGCAGCAGGCAAGCCAGCCATGGTGGCTGCCCCGACTGCGGCCCTGCTGGAGACCAACGGGGCCGGTGGCAAAATCCGCGTTGCCTTCAACCCGCTGTCTCAGACCGAACGCAACGGAGCCAACGCCAATGAGATCAGTTATCGCTATGCCCTGACTTCGGGAGCCGGCAGCGGAGCCATCCCCGCCGGCGGCGGTGTGGTAGCGGCTCCGAATGGCCAAGACACAGCCGTCGTGGTGTGGGCAGTCTCCTCACGTGCCAGCACACCTGGCGACAGGAGTCCCGCATCGAACACCGTGAACCCCTATGGGCTTGCGGCTGCGCCGAACGTTACCGGCAGCAAGAGCAGCGGCGTCGGAGATAAGACGGTGTCCTGGACGTGGAACCAGCCCAGCGGCAACGGCAGGCCGGTCACCGGCTACCAGTACAGCTTTGACGGCGGCGGATGGACTGACACAACGCAGAGAAGTTTCTCTACGACCGTGGGCTTCAGCGAGACGAAAACGTTGAGGGTCCGCGCCATCAGTGGTGGCCAAGCGGGCAACATCGGAAGCGATACATCCCGCAGTGGGTCTGCGCCTCCGCCTCCGGACCCTCCCAAGGGCGAGGTCATAGCCCACAACAACACATGCCCCGGCCAGCCGGGAAGGACCGATACCTATAACCCAAGCGGTCCGTCCTGCGGCGCTGGCTGGGTCTCCAGGAATGAAGGGTGGTTGAACATTAACTGCACCAAGGACATCTACAACAACGGCACGCCCTGGTACCGCGTCACTGAGGGCAGCCACCCGGGCTGGTACGTGAAGTCCACCACTGTGGATCTTCGCGGAACCAAGCCCGGCGGTTGCTAGTCCCTTCCGGCGAGCATCGACACCAACGTCAAACCCCTACCGATACACAAGGAACAGGATCAACCCATGACCATGACAAACGAGCAGGCCGCGTGGTTTGCAGAGACGTTCGAGAAGCTCGTTGCCAACGTGGGCAAGGCTGTGCTCGGCAAGGAGCACGTCATCCGGCTGACGTTCACAGCGATGCTTGCCGAAGGGCACGTCCTTTTTGAGGACGCACCGGGCACAGGTAAGACCTCATTGGCCCGCGCCCTGGCCGCAACGGTGCAGGGTTCGCATAACCGCATCCAGTTCACCCCTGACCTCCTGCCGTCGGATGTGACTGGTGTGACCATCTACGACCAGAAGACCCAGAAGTTTGAGTTCCATAAGGGTCCGGTGTTCAACAACATTGTCCTGGCTGACGAAATCAACCGTGCTTCGCCGAAGACTCAGTCCGCGCTGCTGGAGGTCATGGAAGAATCCCGCGTGACCGTGGATGGCACTACCTACGAGGCCGGGCGGCCGTTCATGGTGCTCGCCACCCAGAACCCTATCGAGCAGGCAGGAACGTACCGCCTCCCCGAAGCACAGTTGGATCGCTTCTTGATCAAGACATCCATCGGTTACCCGGACCACGCTTCCACCGTGCGCCTGCTGGGCGGAGCCAATTTGAAGGACCGTTCCAAGGAGCTCACCCCGCTCATCACCACCCAGGCCGTGGCCGACATGGCGGACCTCGCGGCCACGACGCACGTGGATACGGCAGTTCTTGAGTACATTTCGCGGCTCTGTGAGGAGACCCGCAACGCGTCCGAGACGCGACTCGGTGTTTCGGTTCGTGGCGCACTGGCCATGGTTCGCGCCGCCAAAGTGTGGGCAGCGGGCCAGGGCCGGAACTTCGTGCTCCCGGATGACATCAAGGAACTTGCACCCGTGGTGTGGACGCACCGTTTGGTGATGGACCCGGAAGCCGAATTCTCCGGTGCTACACCCGAGGTCGTGCTCACCCGCGTCCTGGCCGACGTCGCTGCCCCCCAGCAACGCGCCAGCGCGTAGGTTCAAGCCTGCGGTCATCGCCGGCGTCCCGCGGCACCCACCAGCCCCAGCTCAAACAAAGGTCCCCACATGTCCTCCAGCACACCCCTGACCAGGGCTGCTGACTCGTTCAAGCGCGCTACGGCCGCAGTGAGCGGCAAGATTCGCGGTGCCCGCACCTCCGGCAACGAACCGGGCAACCGCCCTGGCCGCACCGCTAAATCCGGCAAGGCCAGCTCCCTCCACCCCGCTGCAGTGTGGGCCGAGGCCGCTCGAACAGCCGGCGAATTCCTCACTCCGGCGTGGAAGAAGGTCCGCGCCCTGTGGTTGACCTTCGTATGGCCGGTGCTGTCCGTGGTGAGCTTGCTGGGCTGGGTTGTCCTGGCGGCTGCGATCGGGCTCTGGTGGGCAGGGCAGGCGTGGGGTTGGCAGGAAGCCAAGGCCGCGGCAATGGTCGCCTTCCTGCTGTTTGTGCTGGCCATTGGGTTCATCGTGGGCCGCTCGGCGTATGGCGTGGTCCTTGACCTGGCCCGCACTCGAGTGGCTGTGGGGGATGACGCGGTGGGCAGCATCGCGGTGTCCAACACTTCCACGAGGCCCTTGTTGCCCGCGTCGCTGGAGTTGCCGGTCGGTGCCAATACGGCTGTCTTCCACCTGCCCCGCATGAAGCCGGCGCAGGTGCACGAGGACCTTTTCACCATTCCCACCGCCCGGCGTGCCGTGATCGTGGTGGGCCCCGTCCGCTCAGTCCGGGCTGATCCGCTCCACCTTCTCCGCCGTCGCGTGATGTGGACTGAACCGGTGGACTTGTACGTCCACCCCCGCACGGTGTCGCTGGGCAGCTCCGCCGCAGGTTTCATCCGGGACCTGGAAGGCATGCCCACCACCGAGCTGTCCAGCGCCGACGTTTCCTTCCATGCCTTGCGTGACTATGTTCCCGGGGACGATCGCCGCCACATCCACTGGAAGACCACAGCCCGCACCAACAAGCTGATGGTCCGCCAGTTCGAGGAAACCCGCCGCGCGCACCTTGCCGTCTCGTTGTCCATCAATACGGACGAGTACGATTCCGAGCCGGAATTCGAAATGGCCATCTCTGTTGCCGCGTCCATCGGCCGTCAGGCCATCCGTGAACAGCGCGAGCTGGACGTCCTGACCCAAAAGGGACCCCTCCGCTGCGAAACCGGCCGCAACCTGCTGGACGACACCACAAGGATTGTCGGGGCACCCATGCGGAAGACCGCCGTCGACCTCGCCCGGACCCTGTCCGACACGGTCCCCAACGCGTCGGTGGTCTTCTTTGTGGTGGGAAGCCACGTAACGGCCACGCAGTTGCGCTCGGCGGCCGCGTCCGTCCCGCCCGGCGTCCGCAGCCTGGCGGTCCGTGTCCAACCCGGCGCGGCGCCGTCGAGGGCCAACATCGCGGACCTGACGGTCCTCACTGTCGGCGACCTGGACGATCTGGCCATTGTTCTCCGAAAGGCGGCAGCATGAGCACCGCGCCGAACCTCCGTGTGCGTCCCCGCGCTGCCAAGGGCTCCAACCCAACAGGACGCGCCAACCGGGCCGCCGGAGGATCACTCTTTTCGGACGGCCGCCCGTTGTGGCACTTCGCCGTCGACTGCGGCGCGTTGGTGGTGCTGCTGTTCCTTGGCGTCCTTGGCTTCAGCCTGAGCTTCGGGGGAGACCCGCACTATCTGATGGCCGGCCTGGGCGGTGTGCTGCTTGGACTGGGTATCGCGGTGCTGAACGCGCACCTTCGACTGGGGCTGCTGATTACTGCCGCGGTGGCCTTTGGCGCGTACATGCTGTTCGGCTCCGCGCTGGCCGTTCCCGATTCAGCGGTCTTCGGTGTCCTGCCCAGCCTTGATTCGCTGAGGACCCTGCTGCTGGGTGTCGTCTTTTCGTGGAAGGACATGCTGACCGTTGGCGTTCCCGTGGGGACGGCCAACGGCATGCTCATTGTGCCGTTCCTCAGTTCGCTGCTCACCGCGCTGGCTGCAGGCCTGCTCACGTGGCGGCTGAAGAGCCCGTATTGGCCGCTGCTTCCTGTGCTGGTCCTCTTCGTCACGGGTATCGCCTTCAGCACCAGCGCCGGCTTCCTCAACGTGGAGCGCGGCATCTCCCTGACCATTGTCTCGATCGTCTGGGCAACGTTCCGTCGTGATGTCCTTCGGCAGCGGAGCACCAAGACCGTTTCGGCCAACAGGCCGGATTCCGACGCCGGTGCAGCGCGCCGCGGCCAGCTCCGCCGGTTGGGGACTGCTGCAGCCGTGATCGCCGTCGCGGTAGGCGTCACCGCCATCGCGTCGCCGATCGTCACGGCCAGCGACGACCGGAAGGTGCTGCGCAACACGATCGTCCCGCCGTTCGATCCCCGCGACTACATCACGCCCCTGGCCAGTTTCCGGAACTTCGTCAAGGATGAGAAGGACACCACGTTGTTCACGGTCAAGGGGCTGCCCAAGGATGCCCGTGTGCGCCTCGCCGCGCTGGATGCCTTCAACGGCTTGAACTACACCATGGATCCCAACAGCTCCGGCAACTTCAGCAAGGTAGGCGACGCCCGGTCGCTCAATACCCTGGCTGACACGGGGAGCCCGGTGAAGGGCACCAACTACACGCTGGACATCACCATCGAGGACTACCAAGGGTACTTCGTCCCGGGCGGCCGGCACACTACGGGCATGAGTTTCGCGGACACCTCGGGCGCGGCATCGGGTCTGTACTTCAACGCCGGAACGGACACCGCAGTGACCACCAAGGGCATGGCCAAGGGCGACAACTACACCGTCCAGGTCTCCGATCCCGGCACCTTGGAACACGGCCAGCTGACCCAGTACGACTTCGCCAAGCTCACCCTGCCCGAGGCCCAGGAAGTGCCGCCGATCGTTGCGTCCCAAGCCAACGAGCTTTCCGCGGATGCGCCGACGGCCATCGACCGCGTGCGCCAGATCGAAGCGCACTTCCAGAAGAGCGGTGCCTTCAGCAACGGCTTGGTGACGGAAGGACAGCTTCCGAGCCTTCCCGGCCACAGCGCTGCGCGTGTACGAAACATGCTCTCGGCCAAGCAGATGCTGGGGGACGACGAGCAGTACGCCGTCTCCATGTCGCTCATGCTCCGACACCTTGGCATCCCGTCACGCGTGGTGATGGGCTTCTACCCGGATCCCAAGAGCCCTGAAAACGGTGCCGGCGACATCAAGATCACCGGCAAGGATGTCCACGCCTGGGTTGAGGTGGCCTTTGACCGCGTCGGTTGGGTTGCGTTCGATCCCACTCCGCCCAAGGACAACGTGCCCATCCCGCCGGACCCGGAGAACAAGTCCAAGCCCAAGCCGCAGGTCCTGCAGCCGCCGCCCCCGCCGCAGGAGCCCGCGGACCTTCCGCCGGATTCCACGCCGGACGCGTTGGACGCCGACGAGAAGAAGAACAACCCCTGGCTGTTCTGGGGTCCGCTGTTGGCGGCCATCGGTGTGGCACTGATTCCGTTGGGGATCCTCGCCTTGCCGCTGTTGCTGATCCTTTTGTTGAAGGCACGACGCCGGAAGGCCCGTTTCCGTGACGGCCACCCCGCCCAGCGGGTCGGCGGTGGTTGGAACGAGGTGATCAGCCTTGCCACCGACATGGGCGCATCGATCGACACCAAGTCCACCCGCCGGGAATCGGCAACGGTCATTGCGGACGCGTTCCCGACAGCCGGCAGCACCACCACGATGCTGGCCCACCGGGCTGACGCCGCAGTATTCGGTGCCGGTCAGCCGAGCGAGGACGAGGTCAAGGATTATTGGGAGATCGTAGATTCGTCCCTCACCGATATCACGGGAAGCGTTGGCTTCTGGAAGCGGCAGCAGGCCCGGTTCTCGCCGCGCTCCTTGTTGTCCGATGGGCGGGCTGCCCTGCGACGCAGGGACCAGGCGCCGGCTGCTACAAAAAGGCGCCGCTTGAGGTTGCCGTTCACGAAGGACACCACGGATGAACATTGAGGCGGAACTTTGTCCGGCCTGCCGGCATGCGGTACGTCCCGGGGCGGCATTCTGCACGCAATGCGGATCCCCGCTGAACAACCGTGGAGCCCGCAAGGAAGGGAACATCAACCACGCCCGTAAGGCGGCCCTGGAGTTCGCGACCCGGCAAGGCCTGCCCGATCCCGGTAGTATCTCGGTAGTGTCGGCGCCGGCGTCGCCGATGCACCCGGTCTCTCCGGGAAGCACCGCGCCGGACCGTAAGACTGGGCCAGGGGGAGGGACCATGATGACCACCAAGCTCGAACTGGTGCCCGCGTCTGCCGGGAAGAGGCTTGGGGCCGCCGTGCTGGACTGGCTGGGTCCCATCGCAGTCCTGGCAACCACCTTCGCTATCGGCATTGCCGGCATCACACAGACCCGCAGGAACGGCTTCATCGTCTACGACACGGGCCTGCTGGTCCTCTTGGGCAGCATTGGCTTGGGCGTGACGGTGGTGTACATCTTTGTTCTCCTTGCCCTTGAGGCAAAGTCCGGGAATACCATCGGAAACCAGCTCATGGGCATCCGCAGTTCGGATGCTGAAGGCTATGCCCCCGGGGCCGGCGCCGTTTTTGTGCGTGGCATTGTTACCGGCGGTGTGCTGCTCCTCGGCGGGATTGTCTCCGTCATTCTTTCCGCCCTCGGATTGATCCCGCTGGTTTTGTGGATCGGACTTCCCCTGATGGTCCTGGGCGCTGTGTGGGCCATCCTTGTGGTGGTCTCGAATGCCTGGGATAAGGACGGCAAACTGCGGGGCTGGCAGGACAAAGCGGCGAAGTCCCTGGTCTTCGACGTCAATGCGGGACGCAACCCCGTGGCGACCGGCGGCATCCAAGGACCGTACAGTTTTGCGCCAATGAACCTCCCGCCGGTGCAACCGGTGGCATCGCCGGTTCCTTCGGGGACGCCGTCTGCTGTCACCCCTTCCGTTGCCGCACCGTCTGCGGCCACGCCGTCCGGGGCGTTGCCTGCGCAGGTGGCTCCCGCGGTTGCCGCTCCGCAGCCGCAGCCCTCGCATGATCCCAACCAGTGGCGCCCGCCAGCGGCCCCCCGGCCTCCAATGGCCGCACCACAGCCGGTTCCTGCCGCTCTGCAGCCTGCCGTAGTTCCGCCACCGGCTGCCCCGGCCCCGGGACATCCCGACGACGACGTGGAACGCACCCAGATGCGTCCGGGTACTGCCCGGGCACAGGCCGTCCTGCGAATCCGGATCGATGACGGCCAGGACGTCCAACTCGGCGGTTCTGTCCTTCTCGGACGCAACCCGGCACCACAGGCCGGGGAGGCCGTGGAACAACTTTTGCCCGTTGCCGATCCCGGCAGGTCCATCTCCAAAACCCATCTGCATCTGCGGGTGGACGGTGATGGTGTGTGGGTCACCGACCGCAACTCAACCAACGGCAGCGCCGTCACCACGCCCGACGGTCTCCAGACCCGGCTCCAGCCGGGCCAGGCAGTCTTGGTCCGCCCTGGTTCCACCGTTCACTTCGGGGACCGTTCCTTCCACCTAGGACAAGCATGAATTCACAGCCGGCCATCCCTGCCAATGCCGAAGCCGGTGCCCCCGCGGGTGGGTCGCCCTTTGGCCTGAGCTACGGGTACGGGACGGACCGCGGCCTGCGCCGGGAGTTGAACGAGGATTCCTTTATCGCCTCGGACCCCGTCTTTGCAGTGGCGGACGGTATGGGCGGACATGAAGCGGGCGAAATTGCCAGCGGCATGTGTGTCCGGGCCTTGGGCAGTGCCCCCGAACTCGCGGCGGGTGTGCGCAGCGCGTCCGCAGCGGACTTGCAGGCATGCCTGTTAAGGGCCGACGCAGCCATCCGCAACGCCACGGGGGCCCGGGCAGGAACCACGCTGTCCGGTGTTGTGGTGGTGGAACAGATGGGCCTGCCGTACTGGCTGGTGATGAACATCGGCGACTCCCGCACGTACCGTCTCAGCCAGGGCGAATTCACCCAGGTCAGTGTGGACCACTCCGAAGTGCAGGAACTGGTGGATTCCGGGGATATCACTGCAGAGCAGGCAACGGTCCACCCCCGCCGTCACGTGGTTACCCGCGCTTTGGGGACCGGTGACGAAACCGAGGCCGATTTCTGGTTGCTTCCCATCCAGGAAGGTGACCGGATCATGATTTGCTCGGATGGCCTCAACGGTGAACTGGGTGATGACCACATGTTCCGCATCCTCAGTACGGTGGCCCATCCCCAGGATGCCGTGGACGCGCTGATCCAGGCTGCACTGCGGAGCGGCGGCCGCGATAACGTCACCGTGATTGTGGTTGACGCAAAAAACGTCCTGAACGACGCCGGTATCGCCACCACCGCGCCCCGCCCGGAGGCAGAGACCGACGTCGAAGAAGACACCCTGCCGCGGGCCTGGGTTAACGGCACCGACGGGCCTGGCACGGATCAGCCCAACAGTCAGGAGGAAGGCGTAGATGGCAAGCAGTGACCGCCTTTCGCCCGTCCGGTACCAGCAGGGCGAATGGTTTGGTGTTGTCCGCAACGGAACCGTGGTGCTTTTGGGACCTGACACACCGCTCGCCCTGATTGACACGGTCTGGGAGTTGCTGGCATCCGCGCCTGAGGCCCACGAGGTCCTGCACGAGGTGACAGACGCCTTTGGTGTTTCCCTCAGCCGCATTCCGCCATTCGGGATCATCGACTCCAAGGACGCACTCCGCGTGTTCCTCCGCGGCGATCTCGAACTGCTGGTCCACATGGCTTCCGGTCAAGAACAGATCACCGGACGTGACGTGACCACCTGGACCGAGCGCAGGCTCGCCGACGCTGCGTCCTACAGTCTCCGTGTCGGAGGCGGTGCCGACTCCGCCGTGCCGTTGAGTGCTTCTCCGTTGAACAGCCTTCCTTTGACGGAGGGGGTGGTGCTGCTGTCAGTACTGGACGTTGCGCCCCGCGAAGCCGTGCCTGCGACCGACGCGGCGACTGCTACCGACGCCGTGACTGCTACCGACGCCGTGACTGCTACCGACGCCGTGACTGCTACCGAGGCAGCAACCGTGGCGGTGGCGGAGCCTGCCCCCAGGCAGGACGACCGGCATGCCGTCCCGGACAGGGTCTCTGACGAAACCATGATCGGCTACACCGAGGCGGATCTCGGCCTGACCATCGCACCAGGACACTCGGGCCTTGGGACGGAATCCTCACCCTCCGATGAGCCCGCGGCCTCCGATGCCCCCACATCCTCAGCTGAATCTGCGGCCCCCGACGAATCTGCGGCTGGTGGGGTGGCCAGCCAGGAGCCTGCCACCGGTGAATCCGAGGGTTACGCACCCGCCACCCCGGATTCGACGACACACCCGGATGCCGGCGGATCAGCAGGAGAAGTCTCCTCCGCGGAAGAACCAGCCACGGAACCAGCCGCGGACGAAGTACCGGCCGTTGAGGAGGCCCATGGAGAATCCGGGGCTGCCGTCCACACCAGCACCACCGATCCCTTGGTGCCCTCGCTGGAAAACACCACCAACTACGATCACCTCTGGGACAAGACGGTGATGCGCAATATCGAGGACGCCGCCGTCCGGGTGGACGACGCCTCCGACGACGACGCTCCCGTGTCCAAGTCCCCTGGTACACCAGGGACAGCTGAACCTGCACAGGAACCTCACACTCCGGAACCACTGAACTCTGAACCACCGAACTCCGAACCACTGAAATCTGAACGACCGCTCCCTGAACCACCGGTACCCGGGCCAGGAGATCAGCTCCCGGCAGCACCGCACGCAGGCTCACTGCCCCCGGCAGCCCAGTCCCCAACGGCACAGTCCCCGGCAGCCAATGAGGGCACCGGGCTGATCGACTCCGTTCCTTGGTTGCGCAACAGTTCCAGCGTGCCCCGGACAGGCGCCGCCCCATCTGCGGCCCCGTCCGTATCCTCGATTCCGGCCGGACTTGGAAGCAGCCCTGCTCCGCAGCTCCCTGGCGGCTGGCCCCCACCGTCCCCGGCGCCGGTGGACGAAGATTCGGACCATGACGGCCAGACCATCATGAAGAGCAGCCTCGCCGCCGACCACGGGAACGCGGACAAACGGTCAACGGCGGCACCGGAAGGCGCCGTGGCCAACGGGCCAAGCGTCCTGGCAAGGGTGTGCCCCCAAGGGCATGCGAACCCGCCCACGTACCCGCAGTGTTCTGTCTGCGGGACGGACTTGGCCGGCGACGCCGAGCAGGTCCCGCGCCCACGTCTTGGCCGTATGCGCCTTTCCACGGGCGAAGTCATAGACCTTGACCAGTCGCTGATCATCGGCCGTCAACCCTCCGTTTCCCGGGTCCAAGGCGGCACCATGCCCAAGCTGGTGCAGGTGGAAAGTCCCGGAGGGGACATTTCCCGTTCCCACGTCGAGGTCAGGTTGGAAGGTTGGCACGTCATGCTGTGCGACTTGAAGGCAACCAACGGAACGGTGCTGATCAGGGAAGGCCAAGCACCCCGCCGGTTGGCCCAAAACGAAATGGCCATCCTGCTGGATGGCGACATCGCCGAGTTGGGTGACGACATTTCATTGCGTTTCGAGGAGATTCTTTGAGTTCCAAGAGGCCCCCTGCGCCGCCTCCACCCATTCCGGGTTTCCACTATGTCAGCCTGCTCGGCTCCGGTGGATTCTCGGACGTGTACTTGTATGAGCAAGACAGGCCACGCCGCAAAGTAGCCGTCAAAGTGCTGTTGTCGGACCTGAAGACCGAAGGCGCACGCCGTCGCTTCGAGTCCGAGGCGAACCTGATGGCGCAACTGTCGTCGCATCCGTACATCGTGACGATTTTCGAGGCCGAGATTACGGAGACCGGCCACTCCTACCTCGCCATGGAGTACTGCTCCCGGCCAAGCCTTGATGTCCGGTACCGACGCCAGCGCTTCAGCGTGGACGAGGTCCTGGCCGTCGGCATCCAGGTGGCGTCCGCCGTCGAGACCGCACACCGGGCCGGCATCGTCCACCGTGACATCAAACCGGCAAATATCCTGGTCACCGACTACAACCGTCCCGCCCTGACGGACTTTGGAATTTCCGGCACGATCGGTGCCGACACCGAGGACGACGCCGGCATGTCCATTCCGTGGTCACCGCCCGAGCAGTTCCGGGGTGGCGCCGTTGATGGTGTTCCCGTCGATATCTGGGCCCTGGGTGCCACCCTCTACACACTTCTGGCGGGCAGGTCGCCCTTTGTTCTGCCCGGGCAGGACAACTCGCAACGCGAACTGATTTCGCGCATCACCAACTCGCCGCTTCCCAGGCTTGGCCGCGCCGATGTCCCCGAGTCGCTGGAACTCGTCCTGGCGACGGCCATGGCCAAGTCGCCGGGATCCCGCTATTCGTCGGCGCATGCCTTTGCCTTGGCACTCCAGCGGATCCAGACTGAACTGAACCTGTCCGTGACGCCCTTCGAAGTGCTTGAAGAGCCGGGGCACGGCGATGAGCAGCACCCCGATGACACCTTCGAGGAAACCCGGGTCCGGAGCATCGCGTCCATCGATCCGGATGCTTCGGGAACAGCCACTACCGGCTCGGCGCCCACGTTCCCGGCGCGGACTTTCCCGTCGACAGTTCCCGGGGCAACCCGGGCTCCCGGGCTGCCTGCAAGTCCGCCGCAAACGTACCAGCCGGGCCAGGTTCGTCCCACCCCGGCGGACCCTGCCCAGCAAAACTCTGCCCAGCAAAACTCTGCCCAGCAAAACTCTGCCCTGTCGGACCCAGCCCAGCCCAACGCGGCCCCAGGCCAGGCCCACGCCCGACAAACCCCGCCGCTCTTCCAGGCGCCCACCCGGGACGACAGCCAGGTCCTGGCTGATTCGGAGGTCGCCGAGTCCACCGTCCTGCGCGGCTGGCAGGCCCCGGCAGCTTCAGCGGATGTTGACGCAACCGTCAGCCGTTCCGGTGCGTCGCCGGCGTCGACGCTTGAAGACGTTGACGCCCCGCCGGTCGACCATAGCAAACGCAATTTGTGGCTGGCTGCCGCCGGAGCAGCGGTCCTGGTGGTCGCCGTCGTGGTTGGCATGGTCCTTGGCTCATCGGCACAGCCCAAAGTGGCTCCGACCGAATCGGCGAGCAAGCCGCCGGCCGACGCGCTGGACAGCGGCAGCGTTCCCGACGTCGAGGGGCTCTCCGCAACGCGGGACACCAAGGATCCGAACATCATCGTCTTCTCGTGGAAGAACCCGCAGCCAAAAGACGGCGATGCCTACAAGTGGCGCACCAAGTCGGCCAAAGCGGACGGCGCCTTTGAAACGACGCGGACCGAAAAGGCATTCGTTTCCGGATTTGGCGAGCCGCCCATTTGTGTCCAGGTGATCATTGTCCGCTCGGACGGCAGTGCCTCGCCGGGCGAAGCGGGTTCCATTGCCTGCCTGGACGGGTAGCTGGACATGAGACTTACTTACTGCCGACTGAGGAGGCACAGATCATGGGGGATCTAGCAATAGATTTCTGTGGGGAATGGTACGAACCATCCGACGAGGACGTCTTTGATATCGGTCGCGAAGGCGACCTGGAGGTCGATGACAACCCGTACCTGCACCGGCGCTTCCTGCAGATCGCCCGTTACGACGGTATGTGGTGGCTCAGCAATGTGGGCAGCATGTTGTCCGCGACCATTGCCGACGGCTCGGGCGGCATGCAGGCCTGGCTTGCACCCGGTGCCCGGATCCCGCTGGTCTTCAGCCACACGAACGTTATTTTCACAGCCGGACCCACGACGTATGAGTTCGCCGTCCATTTGAAGACCCCGTCGTTCCGCCACGAGGCCCGCGACGAGGACCAAGCCGGGGACACCACCATCGGACCCGTGGTCTTCACCGACTCACAGAAGGCCCTCATCGTTGCCTTGGCAGAGCCCATGCTTCGACGCGAAGGCACGGGGTTCAGCGCCATTCCGTCCTCCGCGGAGGCTGCGAAGCGGCTCGGGTGGGCGTTGACGCGCTTCAACCGCAAGCTGGATAACGTATGCGACAAACTGGACCGCGTGGGAGTGGTCGGCCTGCGCGGCGGCGCAGGGAAACTCGCCACCAACCGGCGGGCCCGTTTGGTCGAACATGCCGTGACCTCGCATCTGGTGACCCCGGCCGACCTGCACCTTCTTGAAAAAATGACTGGAGTCGACGAAGGATGAAGTTTCGCCTGACCTTGCGGCGCGATCCCGCGGACGCCAAGGATCTCGCCGTCACGGTGGATGGTCGTGCAACCGTGGGGGACATCGCCACGGAGCTCTGGGCTGCCGACCCAGTACGCAAGGGGACCGAACCGCCGTCGAACCTGTCCATCAGCGTTGACGAAGCCTTTGTTGGCGGAGGGCTGTCCGGCCATGTCCTCAGGCCCACCGACAACCTGCTGGAGTCCGGGTTGCGGCCGGGTTCCAAGGTGTCGCTGGCGCAGGTGAGTGAGCAGTTCGCCTCGAACGGCCATGCCGCCGGCACCAACAGGGGACCGGCGGCGGCGACGTTGCGCGTCATGTCGGGGCCCGACGTCGGACGCGAATTTTCGCTGCCTTTCGGCACCAGCTACATCGGACGGGACCGGGACGCGGACATCCGGCTTTCCGACCCGCTGACGTCCAAGCGCCATGCGCGCATTACGGTGGGCGAGACGGTGGAGATCGTGGATACGAACTCCGCCAACGGCCTCCTCATGGACGGGCTGCCGGTCACGCGGGCAACGCTGCAATCCTCGGACACCGTCACTTTGGGTGACACCACCGTTGGCGTGGTTGCTTTGTCGCGGAACCACGGCGGCGGCCCGTCGTCGCCGTTGGTGGACTTCAACCGGTCGCCGCGGGTGCTGCCGAGGTTCGACTCTCCCAAGCGGGTGCCTCCTGCGGGTCCGAAACGCCCCGAACACCAGCCGTTCCCCTACATCATGTTGGTGGCCCCGCTGTTGATGGGCGGGGTGCTCTTCGCTGTCACCCAAAACCTGCTGTCTGTGCTTTTCATGGCCATGATGCCGCTGTTCATCGTGGGGCACTACGTGGACCACAAGATGCAGGGCAAACGCCAGGCCAAGGAAGGCCACAAGCAGTTCAAGGCCGCGATGCTGGCGTTCCGCGAGGACATTGATCGGCAGCAGAACATTGAGCGCGCCGTCCGGCTCCAGGAAGCGCCGTCCGTCAGCGATACCGTGGACGCGATCTACAAGCTTGGCCCCCTCCTGTGGACCAACCGACCCGAACACCAGCACTTCCTGGGCGTCCGCTTTGGTCTGGGGTCCGCGCCGTCGCGCATCCCGTTTGACGAGCCGGGCGCCAACGAGACCGAACCCCAGTACATGCGGGAAATCCAGGAATGCCTACAACAGGTCCGGGTGATCGAAGGCGTCCCCATCGTCTCGCAGCTGCGTACCTCCGGTTCGTTCGGCGTGGCGGGGGACCGCAGCGTGGTGGATGACGTAGCCCGGGGCATGGTGCTCCAACTGGTGGGCCTGCACTCACCGGCAGAAGTGGTCCTGACCTCGCTGACCTCGGCACGGTCCCGTGAACGCTGGGACTGGCTGCAGTGGCTCCCTCATGTCGGCTCGGGCCACAGCCCGCTGTCCGGAGACCACCTCGCAGCGGGCCCTGGCGCCGGTGCCGCGCTGTTGTCACGGCTTGAGAACCTGGTGGAAGAACGCGAATCCATGGCCAAGGAGCCGGGCCCGCAGTTGCGGCCCGGGCTCAAGGACGAGCACGAGGAACTTCCCGGTCCCGTGGTGCCCGCTGTCCTGGTGATCGTCGAGGACGATGCTCCCGTGGATCGGGGACGCCTCACCCGCTTGGTGGAACGCGGCCCCGACTACGGCGTCCACGTCATGTGGGTGGCCGCCAATGTGCAGTCCCTCCCCGCGGCGTGCCGCGACTTCCTCTCGGTCGACGGCGACCACGGAACCACCACGGGCCAGGTCCGGCTGGGCCGCCACACCTATCCCGTGAGCTGCGAAAGCCTCGATGCGGATCTCGCCACCCAGTTGGCACGCATGATGTCGCCCTTGGTGGACGTTGGGAACCCCCTCGAGGACGACTCCGACCTCCCGCGCGCAGTCTCCTACGCCACGCTGATCGGCAAGGAGTTGATGGACAACCCGCAGGCCGTGGCGGAGAGGTGGCAGGAGAACAACTCTGTCCACGCCACCGCGGTGCCCAACCGCAAGGACAACGGCAGCCTCCGTGCCCTGGTTGGGTCCAAGGGCGTTGAGCCGTTCTACCTCGACCTGAAAAATGAAGGACCCCACGCTCTGGTGGGCGGAACCACGGGTGCGGGCAAGTCCGAATTCCTCCAGTCCTGGGTGATGGGCATGGCCGCGGCGTACAGCCCGGACCGTGTCAGCTTCCTGTTCGTGGACTACAAAGGTGGCGCTGCGTTCGCGGACTGCCTGCATTTGCCCCACACCGTGGGGTTGGTGACGGACTTGTCCCCGCACCTGGTCCGCCGGGCACTGACGTCCCTTCGCGCGGAACTGCACTATCGTGAACGCCTCCTGAACCGTAAGAAGGCCAAGGACTTGCTTGCGCTGCAACGCGAAGCTGATCCTGAAGCGCCGCCGTACCTGATCATCATCGTGGACGAATTCGCGGCCCTGGCTACCGAAGTACCCGAGTTCGTTGACGGAGTGGTGGATGTTGCTGCCCGTGGCCGTTCGTTGGGCCTGCACCTGATCCTGGCCACCCAGCGGCCTGCCGGCGTCATCAAGGACAACCTGCGCGCGAACACCAACCTCCGCGTGGCACTCCGCATGGCCGATGAGGTGGACGCCGTGGATATCCTGGGCGTACCTACTGCCGCCTATTTCGATCCCGCCATTCCGGGCCGTGGCGCCGCGAAGACCGGCCCCGGGCGTATCCAGGGTTTCCAGACCGGATATGCCGGCGGCTGGACCACCGACAAGCCGCAGCGTCCCCGCATCGACATCGTGGAGATGGCCTTCGGTTCAGGTCCCACCTGGGAACCGCCGTTGGTCACCCAAGCGGAGGAAGAACCGGCCGGACCGAACGACATTGCGCGGATGACCGGAAACATCATCCGCGCCGCCGACGTCCTCTCCATCGAGCCTCCCCGAAAGCCATGGCTCAACGAACTGGCAACCACCTACGACTTCTCCAAGCTTCCGAACCCACGGACGGATGAGCGGCTCCTGTTGGGCGTCGCAGATGATCCTGCGCACCAGGACCAGCCCACCGTGTTCTATGAACCGGACAAGGACGGCAACATGGCCGTCTACGGCACGGGCGGATCCGGAAAGTCGGCAGCGTTGCGCAGCATCGCCATCGCCGCGGCCGTTACGCCCCGCGGTGGTCCGGTGCATGTCTATGGCATCGACTGTGGTTCTTCGGGCCTGAAGATGCTGGACGGTCTCCCTCACGTCGGTGAAATCATCAACGGCGATGACGTGGAACGCGTTGGCCGGTTGCTGCGCTGGCTCAAGGAAGTAGCCGACGACAGGGCAGCCCGGTTCGCCGAAGTCAGGGCCTCCACCATTGTCGAATACCGGCAGTTGGCCAACCGGCCGGACGAAAAGCGCATCTTCATCCTGGTGGATGGCATGTCCGCCTTCCGGGAAGGGTATGAGTACAGCAAGCTGTCCACGCTGTGGGACATCTTCCTGACCCTGGCCACCGACGGTCGTCCCCTGGGGATCCACCTGGTCGTCAGCGGTGACCGCACCAACTCTGTTCCGGCGTCGCTTCTTGCTTCCATCCAGAAGCGGTTGGTCCTTCGTCTTAGCTCAGAAGACGACTACATGACCCTCGACGTCCCCAAGGACGTCCTCAATGCCGCCTCACCTCCGGGGCGTGGACTGCTGGACGGACTCGAAGTCCAGCTCGCCGTACTGGGTGGCAACTCGAACCTGGCTCTGCAAGCACGCGAAGTGGCCAAGCTCAGCCAGGCCATGGTCCGCCAGGGACTCGAGCAGGCCCCGCAGATCCAGCGCCTCCCGGAGTTGGTGGACCTGGACATCCTGCCGACCGGCGCTCCGGACAACCCCGTTATTGGTGTCGACGACGAGACGTTGGGTTCGGCGGCCATTGCCGCCAAGGGTTCGCTCCTCCTTGCAGGCCCTCCGGGGGCCGGGCGGACGGTTGCCCTGGTGACCTTGGCCTATGCCTTGCGCCGCTCCAACCCTCGGACTGACCTGATCTACATCGGCTCGCGCCGCTCGGCTGTTGCGTCGCTGAACATCTGGAGCCGCTCGCTGGTGGGTCCGGATGAAGTGTCCGACGTCGTGGACGACCTGATCGACAAGGCCTCGGACAACCCGGGCAGCATGGCCATTTTCATCGAGGGCTTGACCGAGTTCACGGACACGCTGGCAGAATCCGGGGTTGGGCGCCTGGTCACGGCAGCCATCAAGGCAGATCAGTGGGTGGTGGGGGAGTCCGAAACGTCCACCTGGTCCCAGGCCTGGTCCTTGGCGCAGCCGTTCAAATCCGGGCGCCGTGGGCTGCTGCTCAACCCGGGAGACGTGGAAGGCGACAGCCTCCTCAACACCTCCCTGGGCCGGATCAGCACGGACTTCATTCCAGGCCGTGGGTACATCGTGGGACGTGGAAAGGTACGCAAACTGCAGATCGCGATGCCACCGGAAAACCGAAGCTAGGATTTGCAGCTGCGCGGGGGATGTAGGAGGATTTCTCGAAACACCCGAACTTCCTGATTACCGGGGACGCCCCCAACGCCCCGGCTGAGGTTACTTTCATGCGACACTCCGTTGTCCCTGCCGTTCTATTGGCTGCCGGTTTGCTGCTGGCACCCGCTGCTGCCGCACACGCTGCTCCGTGCGAGGGGAAGTTTTCCTGCGCTCCCAGTGAGGGAGTCCAGGACCCCTTGCCGACGCAGCCTTCGCTCGCTCCGGAAACCGACAAGAAACCAACGCCCAAGCCGGAGCCCACCCGGGTGCGGGAAACCCAGGTAGCGCCGGCACCGGCTGCACCGGAACCCACGATGGAGCCACCACGGCCCGTCGCGACCCACGCGCCGGTGACGGTCGCACCCCAGCCGGGCAATCCGGCGTCGAGCTCCTCCGAACACGTGCCGACCGTTGACGAGACCGTGGCCCCGGCAACTCCGTCGGCTTCTCCGTCGGCGAGTCCGAGCCCCGCGAGCCCGAGTCCCTCCAAGTCCTCCAACTGGAACACCCCGGTGGACAAAGGCAAGGAGACGCAGGCCGCCGTGTTGGCGACAAGCTCCTTCTCCGGTCCCAACATGCTGGGCCTGTTCGGCATTCTGGGCGCGGTCTTGCTGGTGGGCCTGGGCGGGTTGGCGTTCGCGTTGTGGAGCAAGAACCGGCTTTCCTCCCACTAGCAGCGGAAGAATGTCTGTGGCTTGCGGCAAGATAGACCTGTGAGCACACCAGAAACTGCGAATCCGGTAGAAACCACAGGTGACGACGCGGCGGCCGCCGTCGTGGAGGCAGAAGGCACCCCGCCTTCGGAGTCCTTGCGGGACGAGTATGAGCAACTGGCAGACCTGGTCCGAAAGTACCGGTATGCCTATTACCAGGAGGACTCGCCCACGGTATCCGACGCCGAATTCGATGAACTTTATCGGCGTCTGGAAGAGCTGGAAGCCCTTCACCCGGAGCTCGTCTCCAACGATTCCCCCACGCAGGAAGTGGGCGGTGAAGTCTCCTCGGCCTTCGCTGCCGTGGAGCATCTGCAACGCATGTACAGCCTGGACGACGTCTTTTCCCTGGACGAGCTCGAAGCATGGGTGCGGAAGGCAGAAGCGTCCGTCGCAAAGCTGGGCGACTCCGTCCCGCCCATCGCCTGGCTGACTGAGTTGAAGATCGATGGCCTCGCCGTGAACCTGCTCTACAGGGACGGAAAACTGGTCCGAGCGGCGACGCGCGGCGATGGCACCACCGGTGAGGACATCACCCACAACGTCCTGACCATCAAGGAAATCCCGCGGGAACTCAAAGGTTCCGGATATCCCTCGGAAGTGGAAATCCGGGGTGAAGTGTTCATCCCGTCCAAGGCATTTGTCGAGTTCAACGAGACCCTCGTGGCTGCCGGCAAAGCCCCGCTCGCCAACCCCCGCAACGCAGCCGCCGGTTCCCTGCGCCAAAAGGACCCGGCAGAAACCGCCAAACGGCCCCTGAGTATGTACGTCCACGGCATCGGCGCCCGCGAAGGGCTGGACGCCAAGAGCCAGTCCGAGACGTACAAACTCCTGGAGGCATGGGGGCTGCCGACCAGCCCGTACCTCAAGGTCCTGGACTCGTTCGAGGACGTTCTGGAATTCATCGCGCACTACGGAGAGCACAGGCACGACCTCACGCATGAGATCGACGGCATCGTGGTCAAGATCGATGATTTCGCCACCCAACGCGCCCTCGGGTACACCTCCCGCGTTCCCAGGTGGGCTGCTGCCTACAAGTACCCTCCGGAAGAGGTCCACACCAAGCTCCTGGACATCGCCGTCAACGTTGGCCGCACCGGCCGGGTAACTCCTTTCGGTTTGATGGAACCCGTGAAGGTGGCCGGGTCCACGGTGGGTATGGCCACGCTGCACAACCAGGACGTGGTCAAAGCCAAGGGCGTCATGATCGGCGACATCGTGATCCTCCGGAAGGCCGGCGACGTCATCCCCGAAATCGTCGGCCCGGTGCTGGCCCTGCGTGACAAGCAGGACCCGCCGGTCCGGGAATTCGTGATGCCCACCGAATGTCCTTCCTGCGGCACTCCGCTGGCACCGGCCAAGGAAAGCGATGTGGACATCCGCTGCCCTAACGCCAAGTCGTGCCCGTCGCAGCTGCGTGAGCGCGTGTTCCACCTCGCGGGCCGTGGTGCGTTCGATATTGAAGCGTTGGGGTGGGAAGCGGCCATAGCGCTCACGCAGCCCGCGGAGCCGGAGATCCCGCCGTTGACCAGTGAGGCGGGCCTGTTCAGCCTGACCCCCGAGGACCTGGCCAACGTCCTGATTCGCAGGGAGAAGCGCTCCAAGGGCGTGGGCACCGGCGAGTATGAACTCGTGCCGTACTTCTACACCAAGGGCACGGCCAAGTCTCCGTCCAAGCCAACGGCAACCACGGAGAAATTGTTCGTGGAGTTGGAAAAAGCCAAGAAGCAACCGCTGTGGCGGGTGCTGGTTGCGCTGTCCATCAGGCACGTTGGACCCACAGCGTCCCGGGCCTTGGCCACCGCCTTCGGCAGCATGGATGCCATCCGCAATGCCACGGAAGAGCAGATGGCCCACGTCGATGGCGTAGGTCCCACCATTGCCGTGGCACTTCAGGAATGGTTCGCCGTCGACTGGCACAACGAGATCGTGGACAGCTGGGCTGCTGCCGGTGTGCGGATGGAGGATGAGCGCGACACCTCCATGCCGCGGACCCTTGAGGGCCTCACCATCGTTGTCACCGGTACGTTGCCCAATTTCAGCCGCGACGAAGCCAAGGAAGCCATCATCATCCGTGGTGGCAAGGCCTCAGGCTCCGTTTCCAAGAAGACCAGCTACCTGGTCGCCGGCGAAAGCGCAGGCACCAAGCTGGATAAGGCGGAGCAACTCGGTGTTCCCGTGCTGGACGAAGATGGTTTCCGTGAGCTGCTTGCCAACGGGCCCGCGGCTGCGGCAGACGACGAGCCTGCGGACAACGAAACGGCGCAGGACGACGCCACGGAAGCAGTCTCCGAATGACGGACGTCAATGAGCTGTTGGCGGTAGCCAAACGTGCCGCTGCCGCCGGAGCCGCCGTGCTGGCGGAGAGGTCTGTCAGCGGCACTGGTGGTGACGGACTCGAAACCACCAACAAGGGCGAGGCAGGTGACTGGGTCACGGCCTTTGACGTCGCAGCAGAGAACGCAGTCCGCGAAGCCATCCTCGCCGAGCGGCCCCACGACACCATCACGGGGGAGGAACACGGCACGACGAGACCCCATCAGCCTTCCGGGTTCCGCTGGTCGATTGACCCCCTGGACGGGACTACCAACTTCATCCGCAACATCGCCTATTACGCCACGTCAGTGGCGGTAGCTGATGCCGACGGCGTGTGGCTGGCCGGCGTCGTCCACGCACCTGCCCTGGGACGCGTCTACTCGGCCGCCCGCGGGCACGGCGCCTGGCTGGAGGTCGGAGGGGAAACCGCCCGGCTGGCAGGCCCCGTCCCGGGACGGACTGGACTCATCCTGGCCACGGGTTTCAGCTACGATCCCGAGACCCGCGCCAGCCAAGCGGCCGGCCTGGCTGAGCTCATGGAAGGGTTTGCCGACGTTCGACGCCTGGGCTCGGCGGCCCTGGACCTGTGCCTGGTGGCCGACGGAACGTTTGACGCCTATGGCGAGCGTGGCTTGAACGAGCACGACTTTTCGGCGGGCGCCCTCATCGCGGAAGAAGCTGGTTGCTGGGTGCGCAGGCCTCGGTTGGAAAGCCCGTTGAACGGTGGGCC
This sequence comes from Paenarthrobacter sp. TE4293, assembly GCF_050435325.1. NCBI lineage: Bacteria > Bacillati > Actinomycetota > Actinomycetes > Micrococcales > Micrococcaceae > Paenarthrobacter > Paenarthrobacter sp. TE4293. The sequence goes on along the minus strand of NZ_JBNJRY010000002.1, from coordinate 14,782 downwards.
CAGGACCGAGGACCGCCTGGCGGCGTGGATGTGTGCCGGCGCCTTGGAACTGTCCGGCAAATTCCCGTTGTAGCGATCCGCCAGTGATCACGACTCTCGCCATCGCCAACTACCGGTCCATCCGGGAGCTCGCCATGGAGCTGCATGGCCTGGACGTCGTGACCGGCGCAAACGGCAGTGGAAAGTCTTCGCTGTACCGCGCCCTCCGGCTGCTGGCCGAGTGTGCCGGGGGCGACTCCGGGAACGTAGTGGGCTCGCTGGCGCGGGATGGGGGTCTGGCATCAACCCTGTGGGCCGGCCCGGAGTCCATCAGCGAGGCCATGCGACGTGGTGACGTGTCGGTCCAGGGAACGGTCCGGCGCGAGTCGGTGAACCTGAAATTGGGTTACTCCGGCGACGACTTCGGATACTTGGTGGACCTGGGCATGCCCGCATCCAGTGGTGCGGGGTTTGACCCTGACACCGGACGGTCCCGCCCCTCCGCGTTCAGCCTGGACCCTGAGATCAAGCGGGAACAGATCTTCTCCGGCCCCTTGGCGAGGCCGGGTTCGCTGCTCGTGGATCGCAAGGGAAGCCTGGCCAAGCTGCGCGGTGCCGACGGTGAATGGACCGAGCTCTCCCGCCGGCTGGACACGTACCAAAGCATGCTCACCGAGGTGTCGGACCAGGATCGGGCTCCTGAGGTGCTGCGGGTCCGGGACTCGGTACGATCCTGGCGTTTCTATGACCATTTCCGTACTGATCCCGAGGCTCCTGCGCGCCAAGCGCAACTCGGGACACGCACCCCTGTGCTGCACCACAGCGGCAAGGACCTCGCTGCGGCTCTTCAGACGCTGCGCGAGGTGGGGTTCGAGCGGCAGCTGGATGCCGCCGTCGACCATGCCTTTCCCGGAAGCCGCCTTGGGATTGCCGTCAGCGACGGCCGGTTCAGCGTAGAGCTGCGGCAGCCGGGCATGCTCCGGCCCATGAAAGCTGCCGAGCTCTCGGACGGGACCCTGCGGTTCCTCCTGCTTACGGCGGCATTGCTGACGCCGCGTCCACCGGAGCTCATGGTGCTCAACGAACCCGAGACGAGCCTCCACATGGATCTGATGCCGGCACTGGCTGGGCTCATCGTCCAAGCCAGTGCCAACAGCCAGATGATCGTGGTGACTCACTCGGAAGCGTTGCTCAAGGCGCTGCGTGAGAGCGGGGCGGCGCACGAGCATGAGCTTTACAAGGACCTCGGTGAGACCAAGATCAAAGGCCTCGGTGCTCTCGAAGGGCCGTTGTGGAGCTGGCCCAAACGCTGACGGCCGCCCACGTGAGGGCGGCCCACCCTGAAGGTGGCAGCCCCGGCGCCTGCCCGGTCAAGCTCCAGTCAAGGTCCGGTATCGGGTCCTAGAAGGCTGATCCGATGGACGTGAGCTGCTGTGCCGCGGAACCAGCGAAACGGTTTCCAGGGCGTGCCAGGCCGTAGTGTCCACGGAGCGTCGACTCGGTGTACTCCGTGCGGAACAGCCCGCGCTGCTGGAGGATCGGCACTACGTGGTCCACGAAAACCTCCAGTCCTGAGGGCAGGACCGGCGGCATGATGTTGAAACCGTCAGCCGCGCCGGCGAAGAACCAGTCCTGGATGGCGTCGGCAACCTGCTCCGGCGTTCCGGAGAATGTACGGTGGCCACGCCCGCCGCCCAGGCGGCCGATCAACTGACGCACCGTGAGCTGCTCGCGCCGTGCCAGTTCCACGATCAGTGTGTAGCGGCTCTTGGCACCCTCGATCTCATCCTCGGAGGGCAGGTCCGCCGGCAACTGCCGGTCCAGGGGGAGGTCTTCGGGCTTCAACCGCAGGGTCTTGGCAAGCTGTTCCCTGGCATACTCCGGCTTGATCAATTCGTCGAGTTCCCGCTCAAGCTTGAGCGCTTCGGCTTCCGTGGAGCCAATCACCGGGACGATGCCCGGCAGGATCTTGATGCCTTCGGGGTCCCGGCCCACGGCGGCGGTACGTGCCTTCAGGTCCGCGTAGAAGGCCTGGGCGTCGGCCAGCGTCTGGTGTGCGGTGAAGACGGCTTCTGCGTACTGCGCGGCCAGCTTCTTGCCATCCTCGGAGGATCCGGCCTGGACGATCAGCGGGTGGCCTTGCGGTGAACGGGGGACGTTGAGCGGTCCCCTCACGCGGAAGTGCTTGCCCTCGTGCTCAATGGCGCGGATCTTGTTGTCATCGCCCCACACGCCCTCCGCCTTGTCCGCCAGGATGGCGTCGTCCTCCCAGCTGTCCCACAACTTCCGGGCCACCTCGATGAACTCCGCTGCCCGTTCGTAGCGAACGGCGTGGGCCGGCTGGTCATCCACGCCGAAGTTGCGGGCGGCGTCCGGTCCCGCCGTCGTCACGACGTTCCAACCGGCGCGGCCGCCGCTGACCCAGTCCACCGAAGCGAAGCGGCGGGCGAGGTTGAAGGGGTCGTTGTAGGTGGTGGAGGCGGTAGCGATCAGCCCGATGTTCTGCGTGACAGCGGCGATGGCGGTCAGCAGCACGGTAGGTTCCAGTTTCCCGGCAGGACGGCGGCCTACTTCCCCGAACAGGACAGGGGAGTCCGCGAAGAAGATGGAGTCCAGCTTTCCGCGTTCGGCTGTCCGGGCAAGGTGCTGGTAGTGCTCAACCTTGGTGGAGGACAGGGGATCGCTTTCGGGCAGGCGCCACGAAGCTTCGTGGTGTCCAGTGCTCATGAGGAAGGCGTTGAGGTGGAGGTGGCGCTGGGGTTCAGACATGGGTTTCTCCTTTGTTTGAGTACGAGGGGTCAGGCGGCTGCGTGGACGCCGAGGGCTTCAAGAAGTTCGCCCCTCAGCGAGGAATGGTCGACGGCGGTTCCGGCCTTGCGTTCAAGGGCGACACGACCGTCTTGGAGGACGATGACGCGGTCGGCAAGGGTGATGGCCTCGTCGACGTCGTGGGTGACGAGCAGGACGGCCGGCCGGTGCGCGGCCACGAGGTCCTTCAGGAGCGCGTGCATTTTCAGGCGGGTAAGGGCGTCGAGGGCGCCGAAGGGTTCGTCGGCCAGGAGCAGCCGGGGCTCCCGGACCAGCGACCTGGCCAGGGCGACGCGTTGCTGCTCGCCGCCGGACAGTTCGTGCGGCCACGCCTTTTCGCGGCCGGCGAGTCCCACCTCGGCGAGTGCGCGGCGACCGCGGGCATCGGCGTCGTGGTCCGTGAGTCCCAAGGTGACGTTGCCCAGTACGGTGTCCCACGGCAGCAGCCGGGAGTCCTGGAATACCACCGAAACCTGGTCCGGGACTTTCACGACACCACTGCCGCGGACGTCGCGGTCCAGCCCGGCGAGGGCGCGGAGCAAGGTGCTTTTGCCGCAGCCACTTGGACCCAGGAGGGCGACGAACTCACCCGGAGCGATATCGAGGTTGACGCCGTTGAGGACACCTTTCGGGCCGAAGCTGCGAATCAGGTTCCTGACGGAGACCTCGTAGGTCGGCGCCGGGGTCAGCCCGCCAGAGTGCGTTGCCATGACAGTGCCTTTCGTTCCAAAAGCCGGATGGCTGCGTCGGAGAGCAGGCCAAGGATGCCGTAGAGGGCCAGTCCGAGGACGATAATGTTGGTCTGGCCGTAGGTGCGGGCGAGCTCCATCATGTAGCCGATGCCGCTGGTGGAGTTGATCTGCTCCACCACCACCAGGGAGACCCAGGCGCCGGTGACAGCGAACCGAAGTCCCAGGAAGAAGCCGGGCAAGGCCCCGGGCAGCACCACCCGGCGGATGAACCCGGCGCGGCTCAGGCCCACGGTTTGTGCCAGTTCGACGTAGCGGAGGTCGATGCCGCGCAACCCGGCATGGGTTTGGAGGTAGATCGGGACGAATACGCCCAGGGTGATGGTGAGGACCTTCATGGTTTCGTCGATGCCGAACCACAGGATCAGCAGGGGAATCAAGGCCAGCCCGGGAATGGCGCGCTTGATGTGCACCGGACCATCGATCAGGGATTCCCCTACACGGCTCAACCCTGACAGCACCGCAAGCACGGCACCCACCACGATCCCGAAGAACAGTCCCAGGCCTGCCCGTTGCGCAGACACAGCCAGGTTTTCCTGGAGCCGGCCATCGGAGATCAGCTCGCCGGCCGTCGACACCACGGTCCATGGTTCGGAGAGGATGCGGGGGTCCAACAGCCCGGTCGCCGAGGCAACCACCCACAACAGGATCAGTGCGGCGGGACCCACCAGGCCGGCAAAGCGCCGGCGCGGCCCGGGACCCAGGCGACGGCTCGTCGGCCGGACGTCGGGGCGGCCCGTCAAAGCCGGGTCAAGGTGGGGTTCGACGGCGGCGCCCGGCTGAGTGCCGACGTCGCCTGTCCGCGGGGGAGCGGTAGCCGTGGGCGACCGCCGCGCAGCAGTTGTGGTCATGGCTACGCCCCCTTTCCTGCGGCGGCGTAGGCCGTGCCGCCGATGGCCTCGAACCGAAGGTCGTACAGCTTGGCGGCGTCCAGCTTCGGCTTTTTCTGTTCGCCTGACAGGAGGTCGATGGTTTGTTGGTGCCGGGCAATCGCGTCGGTCCAGGACGTCGGCAGGTCGCGCTCGCCGGCGCCATCAATCAGGTACTGGCCGTCCTCGGCGGAGAGCCCTTGGTTCTTGACGTAGTAGCCCTCGAGCCATTCCTTGGGGTGGTCCTGGATCCAGCGCTGGGCTTGTCCCCACAAACCGACGTATTCGGCGAGCGCCGCAGCCTTGGCCGGATCATCCAACACTTTGGCCGGAGCGTAGAGGTGGCCTGGATCGTCCCGGAGCCCGTGCCGCACCGTGGTTCCGCCGTCGGCGCCGTATTTGGCCAGGTACCTCTTGATCTGGACGCCACCGAGAGGGGCGGCATCGACCTGCTTGCTGGAGAGTGCCGTGGAGTAGGTGTCGCCGGTACTTGGCAGTTCCACCAGCTTCACGTCACTTTGCTGGAGCCCGGCTTTCTCAATGATGCGCAGCACCAGGGCACCTTGCGCCTGGCCTGGGCTGTACGCGATCTTCTTGCCGCGGAGGCCTTGAAGGTCCGTGATGCCGGCGCCGGGCGCTATGCCCAGTTCATACAAGGGGTGGTTGACGGCATCCTGGCGGTACACACTGGCGATGATGCGGACATCCAACCCGGTCCACGTTGCGTGAATCGGAGGGATGTCGGCCACTGAGCCCACGTCCAGGGCGTTGGCCCGGAACGCTTCGGTGGTGGCCGGACCGCCGGAGATATTGGCGAATTTCACCGGGAAGGTGAGCTTTTTGTCCAGCCCGGAGAGCTCGAGGGCGGCCTGCACAGAGGGATCGCCGACAACCAGGGTGGTACCTGACGGAACGGTGGTTGCCAACGGCGCAGTGACCTGGGCCGCCTGTGTAGTTTCGCCGCCGGCTGTTGCTGCTCCGCCGCAGGCCGTGAGAAGGCCAAGGGCAGGGATGGCGAGCAGGGCGCAGAGGACATGGCGGCGGTGGAGGTGGTTGGTGGGGAGTTTTTGGGCGCGGGAGGACGCGGAGAACATGGAAGCCTTTCAGGTGCGGGGGTGTTCGCTGGCGGCCCGGAGCCAGGGGCATCGACGGGGCAGCGATGTAGATCGCTTAGGTCTGAAGGCGGGTCGGACAGCAGGAGTGAGCCTGCGTGACGCGTGCATGGTGGTCGCTCGTGGGCATCGGTTCCTCCTGCCTGTCTCTACGAAGTTTCACGGCCTGGTGTTCGCCGTGTGGCAACTCAAGCATGCCCGCGTGGCCCTGCGCCAGCGTTTCGACATGTCCCCGCAACAGCACGAAACCAGGGTTCACCGCACGCCACGGAACTCCATCGGACGCCACGGGAAGCAACACAAAAGCAGCCCAGCGGGTGTCCACCTGGTCAACAAAAGCACGGGCCGCCGTCGTCGTGCGTTCCGTTCGTGACTGATAGTTCCATCACGGAAAGGCCCTTTTGGCGTCTTCGGTGCGACCGGCACGACTACCATTGGTAGGTGCTTTCGCCGATTACCGTCCGTCCCGCCCTGCCCGAAGACTACGACGCCGTTGCCCGCATTACGCAGGACTCCTACGTCACCGCGGGGTATTACGGCGACGCCGACCACCCGTACCTGCAGAAGCTCCAGGACGTGGCCGGCCGTGCAGAGCACGCAGACATCCTGGTGGCAGAGCGCAACGGCGAGGTCATCGGTTCGGTGACCGCGGCTCCTGCCGGCGGCGGCTTCTCAGACATCGGCCTGGAGGATGAGCTGGAACTGCGGACCCTCGTGGTCGACCCTGCGGTGCAGCGCTCCGGTGCGGGCCGGGCTTTAGTGCAGGCCGTCATCGACCAAGCCAAGGCCATGGACGGCATCAAGGCCGTATCACTGACCACCGGCGCCACGTGGGAAAGCGCCAACGCCCTGTACGCACGCACCGGCTTTGACCGCGCGCCGCACCGCGACTGGTTCGTTCCCGGTACCGACATAAAGCTGTTCGTTTACCGACTGGACCTTCCGTAGTCATAAAGTTTCCTTCGTAAACGCCGGTCACCGGACCGTGCGAAGCGACAGGAAGGCGCGGCATGCGCAAGACATTCGGCACGGGTTCGGTCTGGGAGCAGACCCTTGGATACTCCCGCGCTGTCCAGGTGGACAACACGCTCTTCATTTCGGCCACGGCTGCTTCCGGGCCTGACGGGATCGTGGGCGATGACTTCTACTCGCAGACCAAGTACATTCTCGAGAAACTCGGTGCCGTCCTTGACGATGCGGGCTTCTCCTACGAGGACGTGGTGCAGTCCAAGCTGTACCTGACGGACATCAGCAAATGGGAAGACGCCGGCCGCGCGCACGGTGAGGTGTTCGGCGAGATCCGTCCCACGCTTGCCCTGGTTCACGTCTTGCCATTCCTTGACCCGGAAATGCTGGTGGAGATCGAACTCGTGGCGCAGAAGTCCGCCTAGCTACACCCAATTGGGTAACAGCAGATGCTCCAGCGGGCATTGACTGCAGCGTTTGCTGTTACTTGCTCGGGTCAGGCCGGGACGCCGTAACGGTGTTCCGGCCGGCCTGTGGTTCCGTAGCGCAGCTGGATTTCGACGGCGCCATCGTCCGCGAGCGAGGACAGGTACCGTTGCGCTGTCGCCCGGGAAACGCCAACCCGTTCTGCCACCTCGGCAGCAGAATACTGCTCGCCGGGAAGCAACGATTCCAGGACGGCCGCCTCGGTTGCCGAGCGGGGTTTTGCGGCCGGGGTGACGTCACCGGGAATCAGGGAGCGCTTGGCGCGTTCAATGGTGGTCTGGTCCACGGCGGTCTGCTGCCCCAGAATCCTGCGGTACCTGGCGTAGGAGCGCAGCTGCTGGGAGAGGGACTCTGCGGTGAAGGGCTTGAGCATGTAACCCAGGGCGCCCCGCCGCAGCGCCACCCTGATGGATTGAGCGTCCGAGGCAGCAGTGAGCATCACGGCATCGACGTCCAGCTGGCCCAGGAGGTCCAGGCCGGAACCGTCCGGGAGGTAGACATCCAGCAACACCAGGTCCGGGCGCAAGCTGTGGATCGCTTGCAGGGCCTGGGAGACCGACCCTGCGGGGGCCAACGCCATGAAGCCGGCCACGGAATCCACATAGGCAGCGTGGAGCCTTGCCACGTGGAAGTCGTCATCCACGATCAGCACCCTCAAATCCTCAGCCACTGCTGTCCTCCCTCAAGGTAGAGTCGGCACCTGCATCCACTGTGCCGGAAAAGTCCATGACGCCGGGGATGGCCGCCATGAACACTGCCCCCGGGCCGCCTGTACTGCCTGGCTCCAGGATCCGGACGTCTCCGCCCCGCCGCCGGGCCAGCTGCCGCACTAAAGCCAGCCCCAAACCTTGTCCAGCCCCCGAGCGTACCGGTTGTTCCGACGTCGTAAATCCTTCCGCGAAAACCTCTTCGGCCGCCAGGCTTCCCAAACCGTCGCCCGAGTCTCCCACCACGATGTGGAGGGTACCGTCGTCGTGGGTGGCATCATCCAACAGTTCGACCTCCACCCAGCGCTCCCCAGCCGAACCGGCGACGGCGGCACTGACCGCGTTGTCGATCAGGTTGCCGAGAACTGTGGTCACGTCCTGCGGATCGGCCACGTGGCCCCGGACCAGCGTTTCGGGACCGATGCGGAGGGCCACACCGCGTTCCGATGCCTCCACGCCCTTGGCGCCGATAAACGCTTGCAGGTACGTGTCCTGCAGGAGCTCGGCCTGTTCCACGGGGAATTTCAACGGGCCGGTGGCCGAGATGCGGGCCAAGTATTCCTTGGCGGAGTCGTGCTGGCCGATGCTGAGGAATCCGGCGATCGTGTGAAGCTGATTGGCGAACTCGTGGCGCTGGGCGCGGAGGGCCGTGGACATGGTTCCCACGGCGTCGAGCTGGCGTGTGAGCTGCTGCAGTTCGGTGCGGTCACGCAGCATGACCACCCAGCCGAGGTCCTCCTTGCGGTGCCAGGCTTTTCGGGCGCTGACCACCAGGACCCTTCCGCCGGCCACGATTTCCACAGCCTCGGCGTCCCGTGCCGCCGGCTGCGTGAGCTGCTTCAGCTGATCCGGGACCGGCGCGGAAGCCCAGTCCTGCCCGGTCGCATCGGGCATGTCCAGAAGTCTGGCAGCGGCGGCATTGAAGACCGAGATGCGCCCGTCCGCGGCGATGCCGATCACGCCGTCGTCCACGCCTTGGAGTACCGCCACTTGGTCGTGGACGAGGGTGCTGATTTCTTCCGGCTCCAGGCCGAGAGTGAGCCGCTGCAACCTGCGCCGGAGCAGGAACGATGCCAGGACGCCGGCCAGCAGTGCTCCACCTGCGGTGAGGGCAATGGGCACGATGTCGCGGGCCAGGCTGTTGGTGAGTGACTCCACGGAGTAGCCCACGCTGACCTCGCCCACGATCGCGCCGGACGTGTCCGGCGCGTACACCGGGACCTTCGCGCCGGCGGAAGGACCAAGCGTTCCGGTGTTACGGGTGGTGATTTCCTGCCCGCTGAGCGCTACCGACGGATCGGTGCTGACGCGTTCACCCAGCCGGGCGGTCTCGGGGTGGGCGAGGCGCAGGCCGGTTTCGTCCGTGATGACGACGAACAACGCACCAGTCCGGACCCGCACGGCTTCGGCCGAGGCCTGAAGAGGTCCGGCGGCGAGGATCGCCTGGGGAGGCGTTCCCTCTTCCCTGCTGATGAGCTGCACATTGGTTCTGATATCCGGATCCGCGGCCACCGTCCGGGCCAGGGTGAGCGCTTGGTTTTCGGCTTCGTCGCCGATCCGTTCGTACACCAGCCAGGCGTGGACTGCGCCGCTGAGCAGGACCACCAGCAGCACTACTCCGAGTTGGAGGAGCAGGGTCTGGGTGGAAAAACGCATGCTCCATTGAAGCACTGAGCACAATGCGCAAAACGTTCGCAACGAGCAGTATTCCCAACAATTCCCCGAAACCCCTGCCCGTGACGGGCGCCACCCTATCGTCTGTAGTGCGCATCACACTGACGTGGTGCCATTCACAGTAGTAAGGAGCCGGCCGTGCTGGTTTTGCTTGGATTCGCAATGATTGCGGTATTCATGGTCCTGATCATGACCAAAAAATTGACGCCAGTGCTGGCGCTGATCATCGTCCCCACCGTCTTCGGCCTTTTCGCCGGTGCAGGCCTAGGCATCGGCGACATGGTGATGGACTCCATGAAGTCCATGACGTCCACGGCCGCGCTCCTCATGTTTGCCATCATCTACTTCGGTCTGATGATCGACGTCGGACTCTTTGACCCCCTGGTGAAGTTCATCCTGCGCAAGCTGGGCAACGACCCGGCCAAGGTGGTCCTCGGCACCGCCATCCTGGCAGCAGCAGTTTCTTTGGACGGCGACGGCTCCACTACCTTCATCCTCACCACGGCCGCGATGCTTCCGGTGTACCTGCGGCTCAAGATGAGCCCGGTGGTCCTCACCTGCGTGGCCGGCCTCGCCAACGGCACCATGAACATCCTCCCGTGGGGCGGCCCCACAGCCCGTGCAGCCACAGCGCTTCACCTGGACGTCAACGACGTCTTCGTGCCCATGGTCCCCTCACTCATCGTTGGCCTGATCGTCGTGCTGGTCTTCGCCTGGCTCCTCGGCCTGCAGGAACGCAACCGCCTCCGTGCCACCGCTCCCGGGATTTGGGGCGACGCCGCCGATGCAACAGATACGTTCGACGGCGGCACGGGTCGCGGCGGCTCTGTCGCCTCCGGCCTGGGTTCAGGGAAACGCGGTTCAACCCGCGCTGCAGGCAAGCCGGGCACCGGCGGAGGTTCCGGCGTCGCGGTTCTCAACGACCCCGCCACGCTGGTTGACGATCACGACACCGCCATGGCGGACACCGCACTGGACCCCAACCGTTCCACCCTGCGACCCAAGCTGTTCTGGTTCAACCTGGGCCTGACCGTCGCTGTCATGGTGGTCCTGGTAGCCAACATCGTCCCTCTTCCCTTCGTGTTCATGGTGGGCTCCGCGATCGCCCTGCTGGTCAACTTCCCCAAGGTCAAGGACCAGGGCGCACAACTGATCGCCCACGCACCGTCCATCGTGGCCGTGGTCAGCATGGTCATGGCCGCCGCGGTCCTCACCGGCGTCCTCAACGGCACCGGCATGGTCAAGGCCATGTCCGAGTGGCTCGTCCAGATCATCCCCGCCGACATGGGCCCTTTCATGGCAATCATCACCGGCATCCTGAGCATCCCGATGACGTTCTTCATGAGCAACGACGCCTTCTACTTCGGCGTCCTTCCGGTGCTCAGCGAAACCGCAGCCCACTACGGCGTGGATGCAGTGGACATGGCACGTGCCTCCATCACCGGCCAGCCCTTCCACCTCCAGAGCCCCCTGGTCCCGGCCATCCTCCTGCTGGTCTCCCTGGCCAAAGTGGACCTGGGCGACCACCACAAGAAGGTCCTCTGGCGCACGGCAGTGATCTCCCTGGTGATGCTCGCTGTCGGTGTCCTGACCGGAGCCATTGGCATCGGCTAACCCGCCGAAGCACCCAAGTCCGACATGGTCCGCTCTGCTGTCTCGCTTGTTGTGGGGGTTGGCTAAGCGCCGGGTGGGTTCCGCGTTAGGGGGTGAGGCACATCGGCGGTAGTCGGGACCTCCCGTAGGCTGCGTCCAAGCGAGGAACGAGCGAGCAGCCGAGGGAGCGTCGCGTCTGGCGCCGAAAGGCGCCAAAGCCGCTGCAGCCCACCCATTCGGCGTCGGTACCGTCCCGCCCGGACAAGTAGACTGGTTCGGAAAACCATTTAAACTTTGCAGGGGAGATCCATGGCTGCGATCAACCGTGAGGACGTCGCGCATCTTGCGCGTCTGGCTCACATTGAAATGAGTGCCGAAGAACTGGACAGGATGGCTGTTGAGCTTGCTGTCATCGTGGATTCGGTGAAGAGCGTGAGCGAAGCTGCGGGGGAGGATGTCCCGGCGACGTCGCACCCGATTCCGTTGACCAACGTGTTCCGTGAGGACGTTGTGGGCCACACGTTCACGGCTGAGCAGGCGTTGTCCGGCGCTCCGGATGCTTATGAGAACCGTTTCAAGGTCCCGGCAATCCTGGATGAGGACTAATCACTATGACTGAATCGAAGAACGAGCTCATCCGCCACTCCGCTGCCGATCTCGCTGCGAAGCTGGCCGCCCGCGAGGTTACAGCCGTCGAGGTGACCCAGGCGCACCTTGACCGCATTGCCCTTGTTGATGGCGGCGCCGACGGTATCCACGCATTTTTGCACGTGAACAGCGAAGAGGCTTTGGCTGTCGCGGCTGAAGTTGACGCCGCCCGTGCCGCCGGCGGTGCCGCTGCCGGGGAGTTGCACGCCCTCGCCGGTGTGCCGATCGCGGTCAAGGACCTCATCGTCACGATTGGCCAGCCGACGACGGCTGGTTCGAAGATCCTTGAGGGCTGGCACAGCCCGTATGACGCCACCGTGGTAAAGAAGCTGCGCGCGGCGAAGATGCCAATCCTGGGTAAGACCAACCTGGATGAATTTGCCATGGGTTCCTCCACGGAGCACTCGGCGTACGGCCCCACCCGCAACCCGTGGGACCTGGACCGGATTCCCGGCGGTTCGGGCGGTGGCTCCGCTGCCGCCGTCGCCGCTTTCGAAGCGCCGCTGGCGCTCGGCACGGACACCGGCGGCTCCATCCGCCAGCCTGGTGCCGTCACCGGAACCGTTGGCGTGAAGCCGACATACGGCGCAGTGTCCCGTTACGGTGCCATTGCCATGGCGTCGTCCCTGGACCAGATCGGCCCCGTTTCACGTACGGTTTTGGACTCGGCATTGCTGCAGGAAGTCATCGGCGGCCATGACCCCTTTGACTCCACGTCCCTGACGGATCCGTTCAACGACCTTGTGGCCGCCGCCCGGGTGGGCAACGTCGCCGGCATGAAGATCGGCATCGTCAAGGAACTTCACGGCGAGGGCTACCAAGCCGGCGTCGAGAACCGTTTCAACGAGTCGCTTCAGCTTCTGAAGGATGCCGGTGCGGAAATCGTCGAGGTGTCCTGCCCCAACCTGAAGTACGCCTTGGGTGCCTACTACCTGATCATGCCGTCCGAGGTGTCCAGCAACCTGGCCAAGTTCGACGGCGTCCGCTTCGGCATGCGCGTCCTGCCCAAGGACGGTCCCATGACCATCGAACGCGTCATGGGTGCTACCCGTGCCGCCGGCTTCGGCGACGAAGTGAAGCGCCGCATCATCCTGGGCACGTACGCACTGAGTGCCGGCTACTACGACGCCTACTACGGCTCGGCACAGAAGGTCCGTACGCTGATCCAGCGCGACTTCGACGCCGCGTTCGCCAAGGCCGATGTCCTCATTTCGCCTACGGCTCCCACCACGGCGTTCAAGCTGGGGGAGAAGCTGGACGATCCGCTGGCGATGTACCTGAATGACGTCGCCACCATCCCCGCCAACCTTGCGGGGATCCCGGGCCTGTCCCTGCCGGGTGGCCTGGCTGACGAAGACGGCCTGCCCGTCGGTATCCAGTTGCTGGCCCCTGCACGCCAGGATGCCCGCTTGTACCGCGTGGGTGCGGTCCTCGAATCCATGCTCGAAGAGAAGTGGGGCGGCCCGATGCTTGCGCAGGCGCCGGATCTGAAAAATGCTGTCCTTGGCGCAGCATCCAACACCGCCGGAGGTTCCAACTAATGTCCGTCGACGCAACCCTGAGCTTCGAAGAGGCGATGGAGAAGTACGATCCCGTCCTGGGATTCGAGGTCCACGTGGAGCTCAACACCAAGACCAAGATGTTCTCCTCCGCGCCGAACGTTTTCGGTGACGAGCCGAACACCAACGTCAACGAGGTTGACCTGGGCATGCCCGGCGTCCTGCCCGTGGTGAACAAGACGGCTGTGGAGTCCTCCATCAAGATCGGCCTTGCCCTGAACTGCAAGATCGCCGAGTCCTGCCGCTTCGCCCGGAAGAACTACTTCTACCCGGACACTCCCAAGAACTTCCAGACCTCCCAGTACGACGAGCCGATCGCCTACGACGGTTACCTCGACATCGAGTTGGAGGACGGCGCGGTCTTCCGCGTGGAGATCGAGCGCGCCCACATGGAAGAGGACGCCGGCAAGCTGACCCACATGGGTGGCGCTGCGGGCCGGATCCAGGGTGCCGACTACTCGCTGGTGGACTACAACCGGTCCGGTGTGCCGCTGGTGGAAATCGTCACCAAGCCCATTGAGGGTGCCGGCAGCCGTGCGCCTGAATTGGCCAAGGCCTACGTTGCGGCTGTTCGCGAGATCGTGAAGAACCTCGGCGTGTCCGATGCCAAGATGGAGCGCGGCAACGTCCGCTGCGACGCCAACGTCTCCCTGCGCCCGCACGGCCGGGAGCGGTTCGGCATCCGTTCGGAAACCAAGAACGTGAACTCGCTGCGCGCCGTCGAACACGCCGTCCGTTACGAAATCCAGCGCCATGCTGCCGTCCTGGAATCCGGCGAGCCGGTCATCCAGGAGACGCGCCACTGGCACGAGGACACGCGTTCGACGACGTCGGGCCGGCCCAAGTCCGACGCTGACGATTACCGCTACTTCCCGGAGCCTGACCTGGTACCCGTCGTCGCCTCCCGTGAGTGGGTGGAAGAGCTCCGCGCCACCCTTCCCGAGCCGCCGGCCGAGCGCCGCAAGCGCCTCAAGGAAGCCTGGGGCTACTCGGATCTGGAGTTCCGCGATGTGGTCAACGCCGGCGTCATGGATTCCATTGAGGAAACCATCGCCGCCGGTGCGTCCGCCGATGTCGCCCGCAAGTGGTGGATGGGTGAGATCGTGGGCCGCGCCAAGGTTGCGGATGTCGATCCTTCCGAGCTCGGTGTCACGCCCCAGGTCATCGTCGAACTCAACAAGCTCGTCGAAGACGGCAAGATCAACAACAAGATGGCCACCCAGGTACTGGACGGCGTGCTCGCCGGCGAAGGCACCCCCGCGGAGATCGTCGAAAAGCGCGGACTCGCCGTTGTCTCCGACGACGGACCCCTCCTGGAAGCCATCGACGCAGCACTGGCAGCACAGCCGGATGTCGCTGAGAAGATCCGTGGCGGCAAGGTCCAGGCCATCGGCGCGATCGTTGGCGGTGTCATGAAGGCCACCCGTGGCCAGGCCGACGCCGGTCGTGTCCGTGAACTCATCCTGGAGAAGCTCGGCGTCGAGGGTTAAGTCCCGCAGCATACGCCCACGCAGCCCGCAGTTGTGGGGGGTTTTTTTGTCGTGAAAAACACCACCACACCCGGCGGGGGTTGGGTGTGTGGGGGGCCCCAAGGGGGGACGGGCCCCCCCACCCCCCGCCCGCGCCACGCCC